>JANRJU010000010.1:0-1556 GCA_033763815.1 Planctomycetota bacterium | reverse complement strand
GGCCAAGGGGCATGACGACCACGACCACAAAGAAGGGGACGGTCACGACCACACGAAGGACGCCCCCAAGAAGTAAGCCCCATCGCTTCGCGGCGTGCTTGCGCACGCCCGAAGCATTTCCCGTTCATGGAGATCCCAATGCGCCGAGTACTCTCTGTTATTGCCGTTTCCTGCCTTCTTGCCGGTTGCGCGTCAAATCGGACTGATCTAGTGAAGACTGGCTATCTCTCCCTCCAACCCACGCTCACCGCTTCACTCTCGCATCCGCCCGAGGTGTACGAGCAAGACGGAGGTCTTGTCGTTGACGGCCGCCTCGACGCTGCGGAGGCAACAAAGGGCGGCCACGTTGACGTTCAGGTCGTTGGCCCCGATGGACAAGTCGTTTACGACGCATCGGTCAACTACCGCAAGCCTGTGGCCCAGACCCGAAGCGGCCCGAGAGGCTCATATCGCGGGCCGCGATCGGCGGCAGACAGCCACGCTACCTATTCGGTCCGCTTCCCCGGCTTGCCTCCCGAAGGCTCGATGGTCCGGGTCAAATACGATTCCCAGCCGCATCAGGCAGAAGGATCGAAGTAAGCCGTGCCAGAAAGCGTCTACACCATCCCGGCGATGGACTGCCCTGCCGAAGAGGCGTTGATCCGGCGGCGGCTCGGGAATCTCGCGGCCATCTCGGATCTGCAGTTCGACCTCATGGGTCGTCGGCTGACAGTGATTCACGATGGCACCGCCGAAGCTGCTGTCGTCGCCGCGTTGGCCGACATCGGCATGGCACCCTTATCCGCACCGCGTCCGTCGGCTGGGAGTTCGTCCGGAGCAGCGTGCGCGGATGGAGCGTGCGCTGCGCATCCGCCTGCGGTCACGAGCCCGGCTCGTCCCTGGTGGCGGCAGCACGGAGTCTTCGCCCTGTCGGGCGTACTCGCGGCCGCCGCGGAAGCGATGTACTTCGGGGGCGTCAAGGAAACCTCGGCCCCGATAGTTGCGGTGTCGGTCTTCTCGATCCTGCTTGGCGGTCTGCCCACGCTCAAGAAGGGCTGGGTTGCGCTTCGCACCTTCACGCTCAACATCAACTTCCTGATGACCGTCGCGATCATCGGCGGGGCGGTGATCGGTGCGTGGCCGGAGATCGCGTTGGTGACGTTCCTGTTCGCGCTCGCCGAACTGATCGAGAACAAGGCCCTCGACCGCGCCCGCAACGCCGTCAAGGGGCTGATGGCGATGACCCCCGACGAGGCGAGCGTCAAGCAGCCGAACGGCTCGTGGAAGGTGACGCGCGCGGGCGAAGTCGCCGTGGGCGCGGTCGTGCAAGTCAAGCCCGGCGAGCGGCTCGCGCTCGACGGCGTGGTGGTCGCGGGCGAGTCGAGCGTCAACCAGGCCCCGGTGACGGGCGAGTCCGTGCCAGTGGACAAGAAGGCGGGCGACAAGGTCTTCGCCGGGACCATCAACGAGTCGGGCGTGCTCGAGTTCCGAACCACCGGCGGCAAGGACCAGACGACGCTCGCCAAGATCATCCGGACGGTGCAGGAGGCGCAGGGGAGCCGAGCGCCGACGCAGCG
>JANRJU010000009.1:0-2201 GCA_033763815.1 Planctomycetota bacterium | reverse complement strand
CGGATCGGCCTCGGTGCGGAACTCGTCGTCGATCGCCCGGGCCACCGCGTCCATCTGCGCCGGGTCGGCAACCCGAACGGTGAACTGTGTGACGGTTCCCAGCCCCGCGCCCTTGGCCGCCTGCTGCAGGAAGGGCAGGTGCACGTACGCCACGTTCTGGTCCTGGGGCTCCGAAGAGGCGATGATGGCTGCCACGGTGACGGTGACGCCCGACGAGTCGAACGAGTCTCCGACCTTGAACCCGCGTCGGCTGGCGAGCAGCTCGCCCACGACCGCGGAGTCGGAGCGCGACCCCCATCCCTCCAGCGAGCCGGAGACGACCCGCCACTTGGAACTCAGGCCTATGAGGTCGCCGCTGGGAACGCCCCGGAACGTAATCACGTCGAGCGAAGCCCGGCAGTTGTTGACGACGATCTTCATCGGCACGACCGCCGAAACGCCAGGGATCTTCGACATCCGATCGGCATAGTGCTCGGGCAGACGGCTGGTTGCGGGGCAGAAGCGGTTGGCGCGAAAGACCACGAGCGTCTGGTCCGCCGCCGAGACGCTCGTTGCCTCGTGGACGCCGCGCTGCAGCGCCTGCACCGCGATGAAGAGGAACATTGCCACGGTCACGCCGCCGACGGTGAGGAGCGAGCGTGTCCGATGCCGCCAGACCTGCTTGAACACCACAGGAAGAAGCTTCATCGGGATCATGCCGGCACCCCCTGGCGGGCAACCGCTCGCCCTGACGATGCGCGATCGGCTTCGATGGCTCGCATCTCCGCAAGCTCTTGCGCCTCCACCAGCCGGCCCTTCTCCAGATGGAGCGCGCGCTTGGCATACGCCGCGGACTTCGCGTCGTGCGTGACCATGATCAGCGTCTTGCCCAGCTCGCGATTGAGCCGGGTCAGCAGCGTCATGATCGCCGCGGCCGACTCCGCATCGAGGTCGCCCGTCGGCTCGTCGGCGACGATGATCTTCGGGTCGGTCACGATGGCGCGGGCGATCGCAACGCGCTGTTCCTGCCCGCCCGAGAGCTGTCGTGGGAAGTGGTCGTGGCGGTCGGCGATGCCGACGAGCTGGAGCGCCGTCTGCACCCGGTCGTGCCGCTCGCGGCGCGACAACCGGTGGAGCAACAGCGGCAGCTCGACGTTCTCGTACGCCGTCAGCACCGGCACGAGGTTGTAGAGCTGGAAGACGTAGCCGACGTTGTCGCTCCGCCAGTCGGCGAGTTTCGACCGCGACAGCGAGGCGATGTCCACGCCGCCGATGCTGAGCCGCCCGCCGGTCGGGCTGTCGATGCCCGCGATCAGATTCAGGAGTGTTGTTTTTCCGCTGCCGGAAGGCCCCATGAGCGCGAGGAAGTCCCCGGCTTCGACATCGAGGTCGAGCTCGTGCAGCGGCGTGATTGTGGAATCACCCTTCTTGTACGCTTTCGTCAGCCTTCGGCATTCGATGAGTGGCATGGTGGGCCTCGGTGGATGATTCATGGATTGGCATTCGGCGCTTCGCCGACAACACGGACTCGCGTGCCGGGCCTGAGCGTTGCTGGCGCACTCGCGATGGCCCGTTCTCCCGCTGCGACGCCCGACACAATGCGGACCGCGTCACCGGTTGAATCAGCCGGATCAAGCGTGAGGTCACGAAGATCCGCGGTCGTCACCGAGGGCGAGACAGGCCGCGCGATCCAGACCTTCGCAATACCGTCCTTGCGGTCGAGGAGCACGCCCGCGGGCAGGTACAGCCCGAGGCCGCCGCTCGTTTCCGCGCGCGATCCCAGCCGATCACTCGCCCCGACGGCGACGGTCTCCGCTCGCGGCTGGAACCTCACCCGCGTCAGCATCTCGGGCTTGAGCAGCGGCGATGGATCCTTGATCGCGACCTTGAACTGCACCGTGTTCCGCTGGATGTTGGCCTCGTGCACCACGCGGGTCACCGTGCCCGCGAAGCTCGCGCCCGCGAGCGCCTCGGTCGTCACCTGCGCTGGGGTGCCGATCCCGATCTTCGCCGCGTCGGCGAGCGGCACATCGACACGGACCTGGAGGCTGGCCGGGTCGTAGAGCCGCATCACCGTGCCGGACATACCGCCCGCACCCGATGACTCGCCCCCCTTCGACCCCATCGTGATGCGGCTCCCTGGCTCGATCAGCCTCGTCATCACGACACCCGCCACGGGGGAGCGGATCTCGGCCCGCTCAAGCCGCAGCGTCGCCTCGGCG
>JANRJU010000008.1:0-2522 GCA_033763815.1 Planctomycetota bacterium | reverse complement strand
CCTGCAGGAGACCACATGCCCCACACGCACATCGTCACGGCCTTCGACCAGGACCTCGAGACACTCACCGGCAGCCTCGGGGCCATGGGCGACTTCGCCCGCGCTCAGTTCACGGATGCCGTCCAGGCGCTGTTGCGCGGCGACACCGCGTTGGCGCACCGTGTCGTCGATCAGGACCGCCAGCTCGACGCCCTGCGGCGCGACCTGTCGGCCTCTGCCGCGCTGGTGATTGCGAAGCGCCAGCCCATGGCCAGTGACCTCGACGAGGTGCTAGCGGATTTCCGCATCGTTGAAGATCTGGAGCGGATCGGCGACCTGGCGAAGAACATCGCCAAGCGTGCCATCGCCGTCGCGGGCACAGCGATTCCCGAGGACCTGGTGACGCGAATGGACGACCTGGCCGCGCTTGCCTCGGATCAGCTGCGCCGGGCTGTGTCGACTTTCCTGTCGCGTGATCCGGATGAGGCGCTCGCCGTGCGCCAGCGCGACGAGTCCGTCGACGAACTCCACACGGCGATCTTCCGGGATCTGGTCGCCCGCATGGGCGCGGACTCGTCCCAGGTGGTGGCGTATGTCCACCTGCTGTTCTGCGCCAAGAACATCGAGCGCGTTGGCGATCACGCTGCGCATGTCGCGGAGGCCGCCTACGTCAAGGCCACCGGCCGGGAGCCAGATACGGAACGTCGTCGGCTCGACCTGAGCAGCACGATCACCGGCCACACGCAGGCTGGCGATCTGGACACTCCCACCTGAAGGCGCGTCCTTGGATCCGTCTCAGCGGCAACTGCAGCGCGGCCGAGCCATGGCGCTCGCTGTCGCGGGAATCTGGGCGTGCTTGATCGGAGGCCTGATGGCCGCTGCGGCTTCCTTCTTTGGAGCCGAAGGATCCGACGTGCTTCTGATCGGCGTCTTGGGAGGGATCGGCGCGGCTGCCGCCGTCGTCGTGTTTGCAGGGAAGCGATGACGTGATGGAAGAGGCGGACGACGGGGCTGGCGATCAGGCGACGAGGTGCGCCGCGCGCTCCGATGCGCAGGACACCGTCAAGACTGTCTACGGTTGTGTTTCCCGGGAGGCGCTGATCGCCGCCCAGTCGGGCTATGACATCCGCGCTCTGCTCCGCTGCGTCGAGGAGTTTCGCCAGGCCCTTGACTACTTGGGCTCGGAACTGGGGTTGGTCGACAGAGTCTCACGCCTTTACTGCATGACCGCGACGGTCTTGTACGGCTCCTGTGTGGTCGTGCCGCCCGGCGACGGCGGTTTGCAGGAAGAACTGCGCGAACTTCGCTCGGACCTGCATGACGCCATCGACCTGTTCCAGGGTTGCGAGCGGCTGCTCGAGCCGCTGGAGCAGTTGCTCGTCATGCCGGCTGACGGCCCCGCAAAGTCGGCGTCCCTGACCTCCTGACACCTGTCGGAAGCTGCGCACTCCCCAGCCACTGGCGTTGCCGGCTCAGTCGTAGGCAGAGGGCTCCGAGCCTTCGATGCTCCGTTCAGTGCGCTGCACTGCCGCGACACGGGCCGGCGCGGCTTTCAGCGCCGTGGTGAGGCCACGAGCCTCATGGGACTGCGTCACTGCGACGAGCCATGCCATGCAGCGCCTCTGCGAACACTTCAGCGCGTAGTTCGCCTCATCCCCGATGACGGCTTGCCAGGCCTGCGCCAGATCGTGCCCCTCCCATTGCAGATCCAGCGGGCGAGTCGAGCGAAGCGCCTCGAGGCCAGCAGGCAGGTGCGTGCCACTCAGCTCAGCGAGCGTCTGCGCCGCCTCATGGCGCGATGCGGCATCGGCCCGAATGCGCCAAACTCCGCGCTCGCGCGCAATCAGCAGCCGCTCTGCGGGTTGCGCCGCCAGTGGGGAGTAGACGCCCGTCGTCGGCGCCGGCGCCTGCATGTTCGATTGCAGATCCACGCGGCTCGCCACGTCCGCCGGGACGTCCTCAGGAGGCGTCAGGATGGCCCCGACGGCTGCGAGAACCCACAAGGCTATGCCCAGCAGCGCGATGGCGCCGATGCGCACCGACCATCGCCAGACGCGGCCAAATCTGGGTGGCTCGGCCGAGCGCCGGCCGGACGTTGGGTCCGCGCCGGCATACCGCGACGCGTCGCGCTCGGCCAACACGCGAAGCTGCGCCAGCGACTCCAACGGAGCAACGTCCGCGACGCCGTACGACCCCATCACTCGAGTGTCACTCTCGCCCATCGCGTTCTACTCGTCAGCACATGCGCCGCGGTCTGAAACGCCACGGACCGTCGCGGGCGCCGAGTATCGCGTCTGTCAATGACGGAACAGTGAACCGCCGATGAGGTGACCCGCCCAAGCCGGTGTCATCTGGTTGAAACACCCGCCGGGAACACTGTCTGAAAGCTGTCGCGATCGCGCGGGAGGCGCTCGGGCACTTTCCCAGAAACAACCAAGTCCACAGGAGTCGAGCATGTCGAAGTTTCTACTCGCCACGGCAGTTGCCGCAGCGATTTCATCGCTGGCCGGCGTCAACGCCGTCGCGCAGTCCGCACCGGTCGT
>JANRJU010000007.1:0-55978 GCA_033763815.1 Planctomycetota bacterium | reverse complement strand
TCCAGGACCGTGGGGAACGTGCGCCCGCCCTTTGGCGCGTCAACGCCAACGGAATCGCCAGCAGGGACCACCGGGCGGGTTTCTGTAGACGCAGACACCCGCCGCGTCTTGGTCGCCTGTCCATTCCGCCGGCTGGGGTCGTCGGGGAAGAGGTCCGCGACCGTCAACCCGATAGCCGCCGTGATTTTGTCCGCCGTGCATCCGTGGTTGGCGTGGCAGTTCACCAGCGCCCGCCCGTCGTCGCCGACCCCGATCGAGAGTGACGGGTTTCGATCATCGTGGGCCGGACACCGACAGGACCAGCCCGCGCCGGCTCGCTTCGCCTCGTGCCCGTGTTCGCGGAGGGCCGTTAGGACTCGATTGACGGGGCCGCTCATTGCGTCACCCCCTTCCGCGACTCGATGAACCGCAGCAGGTCGGCCACGTCGTACAAACGCCGCGACGCGATCTTGAGCGACGGCAACTCCCCGCGCAGGCGCAGGTTGTCCACGGTGCCGGGTGAAACCCCCAGCAGCCGCGCGGCTTCGCGACGATCCACAAGCAGCGGGGCCAAGTTAGCAAGTGAGGTACTCGGAAGCTCAGTACCGTTTGCCGTCAGGATGGGCCCTAGTGCGGCGGTGGAGAGGATGCGGTCGTTCTCAGGTGCTTCGTGATTGGGTTTACTTGTCACTTGTAGATTCCGAGGAGTTGTGGCCCGACGCTCGGTGTCCAACACCGAAATCACGTGGGCCATACCCCTCCCCCGCGCCGTCAGTGACGGCGTGCAGGAATTGCAAGATGACACCATCAAATGGCCGGATCAACCGCGTTCCAGCCGCAGAAACGGCGATTTGGTAATCAAGAAATTGTTCGAGATTTCTGCGGGGCCGTCAGTGACGGCGCAGTGACGACGAATTCAGTTGTCGGAATCGTCTTCGTCAACATACGTCTGGGGGTCACCGACGCCGCCGACACCGCGCTTGACAGCGCGATTTCCTCTTTGGGCTTGGCGACGTCGCACGCTGTGTGCCTGCCACGCCTGTGAACTGGAGACATGAGCGGGCGCGATACCAGTACTGGCCGCAATTTGGTCACGTGTGGCCGTGGGATCGTTGATCAACGCGGCTGCAATCTCCCCCTCGTCCTTTGCCTTGTCTGCCTTCGTTCGCTTTTTTCGTCGCGACCCCGTGCTCGACAGCGTGCCGCTGGTGACATTGTCGCTCGATCCCGGGCCCCGGTGTAAGGATCTTGAGTTCTTGCCTGCATTGCTCGTGCCTAGGCTGGAAGGCGTTTCGCGTTGGGAAACACAATCCGCGACTTGGGACGCGTGTTTTGCTGCGACGTCTTGCACCTCGGCGATGCACTCTTCCCAATAGCCGACGTCCCCACAAAGGTCTTTCTGGTCCGGATGCATCGCCCGATTAAGCATGGTCCGCAAGAAGTCGAGCCTTTCGCGGACGATCGCCTCTGGACCCGAGAGCAGCTTGTCGCCAGCACCGCCCGCGTCCATGATGCCCGGATCAATCGCCTTAATCGCGGTGAATGCTCGCTTTGTGGCCGCCTTCAGCCTGGCCTTCGTCTCCGCGTCCGCCGAAGCAACTCTGCTTAGGTCGGTTGTCGCAAACAGCCGGACACATGCCACGATCTCCGGAGCAAACCGGTGGACTAGCGTCAAGTTGGGACGCTGTGCTGTCTGGTGGTTCATTGCTGTGTGACCTTCTTGACGGAAGTAGCCGGGTGATGCTTGCGTGAGCAGTGAGCGGGCCCGGTTCGCTTCTGCCACCGGCGTCCACGGAACGCGCTAAGCCATTCTTGGGCGAGTTCCAGAAGACCATATTGGAAGAACAGCGTTTCGGACTCGACATGAAGCAACGACCGTCGGCTCTCGTCGGCCTTTGCGTCGATTCTGATTTCCGGATTCGAGACGATTCACTCCTGGCGTTTTCTCACGCTGCGTGCGGGGGTCGATGTCCGCTTCGCCGTTCGGGCCGGAGCCAGCCGGGCACGAAGGGAGAATGTACGGCGTCCGTTTGGACTCACCACCTCAACCCGAATACTATCCGAACAGCCATCGGGAGGGTTCACGCATGGGTGGTCGCGTTCGGCACAACTGGGCACTCTTTGTCGGCGGACCATTTGACGGCCAACGGCGCATCCTTCAGTTAAACATCGAGCCAGGGCCGCCCTTCCGCATCTGGACCCGGTCGGATGTGCCCGGGATGGTCACGCCGCACGAGTACGAGTTGACCGAGACGCTTGCACCCAAGGCGTTCCACGAGTCGCCCGCCCGAATCGCTCGGTTTGTCCGCACGCTGGCAAATGAGCGGGCGCGAACGCAAGTCGCAAGTTGAGACAACTGCGTGCCTGTGTCACGTGCCGTCGGCGGCCTGCATTGCATCCCTCACGTGCTTGTCCGTCCGCACTCAGTTACCCGCGCGGGCGGGAGTCGCGATCGCAAGGCGGGTTGTTCCTGTCGTTTTCTCACGGTGTAGCGGGGGTCGATGCGAGTGCCCTACTGGTCGGGTAGAGATGTGCCCGGCGTCGTCGCACGTGGACGATGACGCTCTTGCTCCCGGAAGGGGATCGTCGTTTTCTCATGCCCTGAAATCTCGTAATGCGCAGTCGCATCGTGCGCGTCCGAGTCGCTTATAGTGGGAGCCGCGTCACCCAATACAACTGCCGGGAGTGTAGCTCTTGCAGAATCATCTTCGGCGTTTCTAGCAGACGGGCCGAGAAGCGCTCTAATCACGAGATAACCAATGATCGGAACTAGAATAATGACGCCGCACAAGGCCAGAATGCGCACACTTATTTGAACGCCTTCGGTCGAGCTTCGCTTGTTCCGCTCTTGGTACAGCTTCTCCTGTTCGGCGTCGCGATAGGAAAGCGGCTGGCGATACGTCGGGAGTTGGGCTTGCTGTGTTGGACCAGATGTAGAATGTCCGTTAGCCACTTGGGAGTTGCCCTCCCGGCCTATCACAATGTCCCGAATAGTGCGGCTTGTGGAAGGCGCACCACTCCGATCAGAGGCAGCCGCGTCCCTCAGCGAATGTGGTGCATCGCGAGACGTTGACTTCCCGAGCACCTCTCCGATGGTCATCAGGCCTGATTCCCTTACTCTGCGCTCTGGAAGGAACGCTTCTGCTCGTCGCTCCGCTTCCCTATTCCCCGAATAACTGAGACGTAGCTTGGCCCGTTCGAGGTTCTCGTTTGCATTCGGATCCCCGCCCTGTTTGGATAGAATAAAGTTCTTCGCGGCTTCAATTATGTCCTGTTGTCCGCCGATTCCGTCGAGCAGCATCAACCCGAGGTTGTTTTGTGCTCCAGCATGACCTCTCGTCGCAGCAAACGAGAATAGCTCCCTTGCACGTTCTGTGCTCCGGCTTCCTCCACGCCCTTCCGATATCATGACTGCAAGGCCGTATGCGCCAAGAGCTGAACCAGCATCCGCAGCTTGCTCGAAATAGTGATTCGCAAATCGATCATCGACAGCAACACCGATCCCAAAGGCGTGCATGCGAGCCGCATTGAGCGAACCTCCAACATATCCTGCTCGGGCGGATGCCTTGTAATGCGCCATCGCCTCGGAAAGAGCACCGCTCCGCTCGAAGTACACGCCCAGGTTGTTCAGGGCGATCGGTTGTCCCTGTTGCGCGGCTTTCCTGGTCCAAGTCAGTGCTTCAGCAGGATTTGATTGGCATCCTTCCCCGAACTCCAACATCCAGCCCAGCGAAGCCTGGGCGTCCGGCTCTCCTGCGTGCGCCGCTTGCTGAAAATAGGCGTATGCCTTCTCGTGATCTTTCGGCACCATCGTGTCGCCGAAGTAATGGCACACCGCCAAACGCATGCAAGCTGCGATGTTCCCCTCATGGGCAAGCGCGGTCCACGCTACCAAAGCTGCCGGTTGGTCGTGTTTTCCGGCTTTGCCAGTGAACAGAGAATCCGCGTCTTGGAGTTTCGTAAGCTGCTCAATCTCTAAGTGCGAAGGGGGGGCACCCCAGAGCAGATTGTTCACGCACACGGCGAGCAGAAAGAGCCACGAAGCCAGTGGTCGGTGCCACATACGAACTCTCCCGGCAAAAATCATTCTATCCAACCGACTCCGCCCGCTGCCCATCCAGCCAGCGCAGCACGTCGTCCAACCGGAAGAGCACCCGCCGGCTCACTCGGACGCATTGAAGCCCGCTCTTCCGGTAGCGTCGCAATGTAGCCTCGGGATTGCGAATGCCGCTCTCCCTGAGCCGGAGCAGGTCAGCCACTTCCTCCATGGTCATCAAGAATGGTGCCGGCTCGATGGTTCCCCCCGCTCGACGCATAAACATGACCGGGAGCCCGCGATACGCCATGTCGGGCGGCGTCGATTCGTCCGGCCTCTGGCCCGGAGCAAGCTGCGTTATGTCGGTCGGGCCGCCGGGCGGTACGGGGTTCTTCCCGAAGTTTCTGCCCAGCGATTGGTGCGGCTTCGTTGACCCTCCGGTCGAGTCCGGCACCCCCCCCACGCCCCCTCCCCCGGTGTAGTCAGCAAAGTCGTCCATGCTGACAAGGGAAACACAACGGTCGGTGACCACCGCGGCTTGGTGGAGCGCATGCAGTTCCGCCTCTTCGATTGCATCCTTTTCAGCGTGTGCGCTTCGGGTGCGGGTCGCCCGGTCGAGACGAATCGCGGCTTCATGTCCAGCGGAGAGTCGATCAACAAGTGCCGCACGCGAACGGTGTCGTTGGATCGCTGGCGCGGCGGAATGCTGGGTTCTAGCCGCCGCGTCGTCATGGCATAGAGCATCTTCCCAGGGGACCGGCGAGAGGTCTTTGCTGGGGGTCGGCGAACCGTCGGTGCGGGTGTGGTCGGTTGCGGAGTTCGTTGTCATGGTGCAGCCTCTGCGTTGAGTGTGGAGCGTGCCGCCCGTGGGAGTGTGAGAAGCAACGGCACCGAAGTGGGCGGCGTGCCCGGTGCCCGTCGTGGTTGATCGTCAGACTGGGTTGAGCGTGTTCGGCGTCTGGGAGGTTGCAACGCTCGCTCGGATCAGCGCCAGCACGCCCGCCCGAATAGCTGGGGGCAGGTTGGGCCATGCCGCGACAACCACCGCCAAGTCGGGATCGAGGGGCGGGGCCGGGAGTGCCGGGGGGCGAGAACCACTCCCTTTGTTGCCGGATTTGCTGCCGCTTGATTCGGAAACTGGCGTGTTTCCAGCAGAAACCGCGAGTTGTTCAAGTCCGGCTCTGCCCATTCTTCGGCCAAATCGCCGAAATGCACCCGTTTCACTCGACGCCATCAGTATGCAGAAGCCTGCTTCGGGAGCTGCCCGCAGCATTGTGCCCGTGGTTTAGCGAGCTCGCTTGGGCAGCTAACCTGGATAGCTTCCCGGGGCGAGGGTGCGCAATCGCCGCACGCGCGAGCCCTTGCGGCTCAGGCGTGCAGTTCGAGGTGTAGCTCCGGATGCAGGGCAAGTCGCAAGTCTAGTTGCGGGCTGGGGTTATGTCAGGGTACATGTCGAGCGCCGCCCCGCATCTTTAGACGGTGGGACGCCGAGTTGGTCCCCGGTCGCTTTGTCACCGAGAGGCCGAATACACTGCGGCTTGATGGCTGTGGCGGCTACGACGCTGTGCCGGTATCCCGGACAGCAAACGCGATCGAGGGTCGGGCTCGGGTTTCGGGCTCGAACTTCGGATTCCGACAGCGGGATCGCGATGGAATACTCTTGGCTTTGGAGATGTTCTGGTCTGAAGATTCTCTGGCTTTGCAGACCGCGCGTGGTTTTCGCTGAACGCTCTTTGAAAAACTGCCGCCTTAGCTCAATTGGCAGAGCAGCGCTTTTGTAAAGCGCAGGTTGCCGGTTCGATTCCGGCAGGCGGCTTTCACCGGCCGTAGCGCCGCACAACCCCCTTCACGACGCCCTGCACCTGGCAGTACTTGACGCGGATGGGCTCGTAGCTTGGGTTGGCGGGCTGGAGGCGGATGTGGTCGTCTTCCTTGAAGAACGACTTGAGCGTCGTTGACCCATCGGGCAAGAGCGCAACGACCTTGTCGCCGTTCTGCGCGACCTGGGTGCGTTCGATCAGCACGAAATCGCCATCGAGGATGCCCTCGTCGCGCATGGAGTCGCCCTCGACCTTCAGGGCGAAGGTGGAATCCTGTCGGCCGTGCCGCGCTGCGAAAAGATCGCCCAGATCGATGTCATCGACATCGGCGACGCGCTCGATCGGATTGCCCGCGGCGATCTTGCCTACGAGCGGAAAGCGAAGGGGCCGGGCCTCATCGGGCACCGCAATCCCGTCAGCGATGGACAAAGAGCGAGCCTTGTTGGCTTCGCGGATGAGCGCTCCCTTCTTGATCAGCGCCTCGACGTGCTCGAAGACCGTCACCTTGCTCACGCCAATCTCGTCGGCGAGCTCCTGCATCGTCGGCGAATAGCCGCGACGCACGCGCCAGTCGCGGATCAGTTGCAGGATGCGGAGTTGCTTGGGCGTCAGGTTCATCGCCATCTCCCATGGAAGAAACTGCTTGAGGGCTTCGCTGGAGCGACGCGGACGGACCGGCCGCCGACTCGCTCCAAGCGCTGGAGTTCCACACGATCCGGCTCGCGACTTGCGGGCTCGGGGTCCAACGTTGAGGGATCTGTTCGTTGCTAATCCGGCTTGACGTGCGACTGGCCGGCGTGCTGCTGGCGCCTTTCGTCGGGTCGATCGATCGGGCGTCCATGGAAACGGACGCATTTGAAGATGCTGCGGCACCATACTGCGGCGTTGCCGGGCGGACGCGGGAGCTCAACGACGCGGAAGCGATTGGTCTGGCGCGAGAGAGCACGCACACGTGCGTCCGAATCCGCCCCCGAACAACATTGACGACATCGCTGAGGGTTGAGGCAATCCACCCCCCGACCCGGAGACCCGCGCGGGAGGCGGGCCGAGCGAGGTCGATCGTCGCCAACCCCGACGACCGGCTTGGGGTTACAACGACCCCCGTGATCGTGGTGGTGAAAACACCCCCGGGACCAAGCTCGACTAGCGGCATCATGCCCGTGTCCCTCCACTCCGGCACCTGGCGGCCCGCTCGGCAAGCTCTGCTGCCTGCCAGCCCGGCCTGGGGGTGCACCGTGCGGGGCGCACCTGCCGGGCTTTGTTCGCCCTAAAGAACATCGACCAACAATATACCAAACGACCAGATTTCTGTCAAGTGGTTTGGAAAAAAGTCGCCCAGGAAGTTCGGAAGGAGTTCCCCCGCTGGGCCCTCGCTGCGGGGTTGAATGGAAGTTGCGACAAAGCAGCGACGAGGTTGCAGCGAGCCTGTGCCAACGCCGCCCACAAGTGTCTGGGATCGACGTTGATGCCCGTGCGAAAGCGATCAGACGCCCATTCTCAGGCTCAACGAGGGACCCAATCAGGAGCCCAATCGCGGGCCTCATAACAACGCCATTGACTGCGCCGATGAACGGCCCACCAGGGCCGATGACGAGCCCACCGGCGCTCCGCGCCGTCAACCTCGCTTGATCGCAACCCGCGTCACCAGCGAACCTTCCCGCTTGACCGCGCGGCGAAGCTCCAGCAGAGTCAAGCGGGCGCGCAGCTCCGCAGGCGAGCACCCAACGCGGATCTGCAGCGCATCCAGAGGCAAGGGTTCTTCCAATGCGGCGAGAATCTGCTCGTCGAGCGGTGTCGCGAGCGACGCGGGTTGCGGCACAGGCACCGTCGCTTCCCTCGCGTGAGTTTCCGAGATCGGGTTGGTTTGGCGGGGCTCGCTGTTTCGAGCGTCGAAGAGCAAGCCGCTCGGGACAGCCTCTTCAGTTGGTGGCGCCTTGCCATACCGGGCGTCAAACGTTCCGCAAGCCAGATGCCGCCCGGCTTGTTCCAATGCATGGATGACGTCGCCCGGATCGGTCGCGATCAGCGCCTCGCCCTTTTTCAGCAGTTCAAGGCTGCCCTCGCTGGAAGGAGAGTCGACCCGTCCGGGGAGCGCGAAGACCTCGCGCCCTTGCTCGATGGCGTCGCGGGCGGTGATGAGCGACCCGCTGCGATGGGCAGCTTCGATGACAAGCACGCCGAGGCTCATGCCGCTGATGATGCGGTTGCGTGCCGGGAAGTTCTCGGCTTGCGCCGGGCAGCGCATGGGGAGTTCGGAGAAGATCGCGCCGGAGCCGGAGCGGGCGATCTCATCAAAGAGGTCGCGATGTTGAGGCGGGTAGCACGAGGCCAGCCCGCACCCTTGGACGACGACGGTTCGTCCGTGGACTCGCATCGCCCCGCGATGGGCGGCGGCATCGATGCCGGCAGCGCCGCCCGAAACGACGGTGAGACCGGCATGAGCGAGCGCAGCGGCGAAGCGACCGGCCTGCTCAGTGCCGTAGGCCGTGCAACGGCGTGAGCCCACGATCGCAACGGGAAAGGCATCGGCGCGCGGATCGAGGACGCCCCGAGCATACAGCAGGGGTGGCGCCGACGGAATGAAGCGGAGCAACCTCGGATACAGCGCATCGTCGCGCGAGATCAACCGCACGCCCGCCGCGGCGACGCAATCGAGCTCTTCGTTCAGGAGCCCACGGGCGAGTTCGAACCCCCGCGCGATCGTGTCGGCGTCTTTCGCGCCGATGCCCTTGACGCTCGCGAGCCGCGAGGCAGGCAGGCCCAGAACTGCGGAAGCAGAACGAAACGACTCAAGGAGTCGAGCAATACGGACCGGCCCAAGGCCGGGAGTCAGAGTCAGATGAACCAGGTCGCGCAGGTCTTCATTCACGACCCGCCCCCGGATGCCCCACCGCCGACTGCCTCATCGCCACCCGCATCGTGCCCGCTAGCTTCATGAGCATCACGCGAGTTGCCTGGGCGGATCTGCTTGGAGACGAGGTATGTCGCGACGCATCCCGGAGCTTCGGTGACGCTCACGGATCGGACCGACGCCGCGGGGGCAAGGAACGCGTCGAGGCGATCGCCAAGTTCCGTCGCGATGTAGGCAGCAATGTTCTCGGCGCTGGCGTTGCGGGCGGCGAACGGCTCGAGTTCGTCGAGATTGCGGTTGTCGAGTTCGCTCAGGATCGACTCGAGCGTTTCTTGCACGGTGTGGAAGTCACAGAGCAGGCCGTCGGCGTCGAGCACGTCGCCGGCAACTGTGGCGACGACGCGAAAGTTGTGCCCGTGCACGGGCTCGCGGGCCCCGAGGATGGACAGGGCGTGGGCGGCACAGAACTCGGCACTCACCGCAATCTCGTACATGGCAGATCCAGAAAAGGGGCGTCGCGCCCGCGCGGAACGCGCGCGACTTCTCACTCATCCAACGGGTTCATGAACAGCCCCGTCGCCAGTTTCGGATAGAAGAACGTGCTCTTCTGTGGCATGAGCTGGTTAGCCTGGCTCACCGCCTGCACCGACTTGAGCGGCGTTGGCCTCACCACGATGGCGAGCTGCGGACGGAAGGTCTTGCCACCGCCCGCGCCAGTCTCGTGACCCTTGCCGATCTCGATGACATCCGGCACCGAGTGAGGGAACGCCCACTTGACGGGCTGCCCGCGATTGAGCATGGGCTGGCAGATGCCCTCGACCAGAGCGTACTGGATGATCGCGACGTCCAAGCGTCGCCACGCCTCGGGCTTGGCGGGGAACTGGTCAAGCAACGGATCGTCCACCCGCAGGACGGCGATGAAGCAGCGCTCCGTGGCAAAGTCGTAGAGCCCGAAGACATTGGCGTCGCTCTCGCCTCCCGGCGCGAGTGCCGCGGCGATGCGCATGACCTGCTCGAGATGGTTGGGCGACGCCGGTCCGGGCCGGATGTCGAGAATATCCGCGGCGCTGCTCGCGAACCGCTCGAAGGTGTAGTCGGACATTCCGCCAAGCACGCGGTGGGTCGGGCCGATCACCAGTCCCGGATCGCTCATGCCGATGAGCACGAACATGCTGCGCCGCGCAGGGTGATCGGGCCCGATCTCGCTGTGCGACTCAAGCATCTTTAGATAGTTCATGCCCGTCGTGTATCGGTGGTGTCCGTCGGCGATGAAGACATCCTCGCCCTCCAGCGCCCGGGCGTATTGGTCGATCGTCGCGGGGTCTTCGATGGTCCAGACCTCGTGCAGCACGTTGTCCTCATCGAGGCGCGCGGTGAGATCGGGCGCGCGTGAAGACATCACGCGGCGCACGAGTGCGGTCGCGTGCCCGCGCTCATCGGCGTGCAGCCCGAAGATGGGCGAGAGCTGGATGGCGGTCGCCTTCATCAGCGCGAATCGGTCTTCCTTGGGCCCGGAGAAGGTCTCTTCGTGGGGCAGCACTCCGCCCCCCGCGCGAGGGCCAAACGGAACGACCTCGAGCGAGCAGGCCATGCCGCAGCGCTGATGGCTCTTGCCTCCAAAGTCAAAGGTCTGGCGGTATGCGAAGATCGCCGGGCGCGGGCGGCGTTCGAGCGTGCCGTCGGCGAGCCAGGCGCGGAACTGATCGCCCGCAGCTTGGTAGGTCTCCGCCGGCCCGAGTTCCTTCGCGGGCGTGTGGGGAAGGTCGACCGCGACGATGTTGCGCCCGTTCTTGGCGAGCAATCGGGCTTTGCCCTTGGCGTCGAGGACGTCATAGGGCGGAGCGACAAGGCTGCTCACGTCGCCGCGACCCGCGTTGTATTGGATGGGGCGGAAGGGATAAATCTTCGGCACATCGATCTCCTGGGACGACGCGTCTCTCCCCCGCGCTCGCCGAGCCCCAAGACCTTCCCGAACAGATTCCGGTCGACCACGCCCAAGCCCGGCTTGTTCCAGCATCACGCGGGGAGGCGAGTATACAGGGCGCGCCCGCGCTCGTCCGTCAACCGAGCACGCAACTTGGTCGGACGGACTCCGGTCGCTGGCACCGTGGACTGCCCCCGGTCGTCCGCAACGCCGGTACAGTCACCGCGATGGGCACCTTGCCGCAATCGGTTCCACCAGCGCGTTCACCAAGACCGGACAATCTGTTCACCCGGTCCAGACGCCCGAGCGTGCTGGTCGCCCCTTCGATTCTCGCGGCGGACTTCGCCCACATGGGCGATGACTGCCGCCAGGTGCTTCGCGTCGGGGCCGACCTGCTTCATCTCGATGTGATGGACGGGCACTTCGTCCCCAACCTGACGATGGGGCCGGACATGTGCAAGGGTCTGCGACGAGCCCTCGAGCACGAATCGCCCCGGGCTTTCTTGGATGTTCATCTGATGGTCGAACGCCCGTGGGAATATGTCGAGCCGTTCGCCAAGGCCGGCGCGGATCACATCACGTTTCACGTGGAGGTGGTAGACGCGGAGCGGCTGGAATCGCTGGCGGTGAGCATTCAGAGCCGGGGCATGAGTTGTGGCCTGGCCCTCAACCCGGAAACGCCGGTGGAGCGTGTACTGCCCTATGTGACGGGACGATTTGAGGGCGTGCTGGACCTCGTTCTCGTGATGTCGGTGCGCCCGGGCTTTGGTGGACAAGCCTTCATGCCCGAGGTGCTGGACAAGGCCCGCGTGCTTCGTGAGCTGGTCAAGCCCGAACAACGCATCGAGATCGATGGCGGTGTGTCGGCGAGCAACGCCGCGGCGGTACGCGATGCGGGGGTTGATGTGCTGGTCGCCGGATCGTCCGTCTTTTCTGGCCTCGGAAGAGATCCGGACCGGGCGCAGCAGGAAGCGCTCCGGGCTCGGATCACGGCGATTCGTGGCGTATAGCGCACCGCGGTGCTTGATTCGGCACGATGGAGTTCAGCACCATGAAATCCCTCGTTCTCGCTACCGGACCTAGGAAGACGCCTTGAATCCCCGGGCGCTAGTGGCCCACCGGCTCCATTGCAGGGCTACTTGGGTTGAAGAAGACGGCGATGTACGGTTTCTGCTCAGTTTGTGTTTGCAAACAAGGCTTGCTTGGCGACGACTGACCCGTACACTCATCCCATGATCGAGACGCGAAGAGGGCTTTCCCGCTTTGCTCAGGGCGATCGCGGTATGAGTGAAGACACGTCACTTTGGATTGTTCGAGCAGGCGAAAGCGTTTGGGACGCGGAACGGCGTCTCCAAGGCTCGGCGGATATTCCTCTGTCCCCAGCCGGCGCGAGAGAGGCAGAGCGAGCGGTTGACTTGCTCCGAAATGCCAAATCCCAATGGCGCGGCACGCTGCTTCTAACCGCACCGGATGAGGCTTCGCTCCAAACCGCTCAAGCGATTGCCAACGCCCTAGATTTGCGAGTTCGTTCGACGAACGAACTCAAGGACCCTTCGCTTGGGTTGTGGGAAGGTGAGCTGAAGGCTGAGCTGGAGGATCGATGTCGCACGGCGTTCCGCCGCTGGTGCGAGGATCCCTTCTCTGTCGAACCCCCCCATGGGGAATCTTGCCCGGACGTCCAGGCCCGGGTGACCCAGGCCGTCCGCAAGGCCGTCGCCAAAGCCAACGGGGATGTCATCGTGGTGCTCCGTCCGATGGCGGCAGCGATGCTGGCGAGTGCGCTGACGCCAACAGCTGGAACGCCCACGAGGCCCGCAACCCCGCCGCCCGCGACGACACCAAGCCAACCGGTCTGCACCGCGGCGGGCGAGCGTGAGGTCGACGCGGAGCTAGTGACCAGGATTTCGATGGTGACGCCAATCTCGGGCATCACCCGTGGATCTCCCCGGGTGATGGCGAGCTCGGTCTGGGGTCGATAACTCGCGCGGATGTTGTCCTCCCGGGCCCCGCGCGCGCCGATATACTCCGAATCCGGTTGCAGGGGCGACCTCGGGCGGCTGGCGTCCGAGAAGCTCGCGTGTCACCCTGACGTATCGCGGATCGAAACGCGGAGCGGCTGGCAGCCAACTCTTCGCCAACGTTCGAACGCTCGACTCGCCCGGTAGCCCAACTGGCAGCCCAAGTGGCAGCCCGACCGGCACCCAGGTCCCGCCCGCCACTCCGGCTGGCAAACCCGGACCTGCCGGACTTCCCGGAACTCTCAATGACCGTACTTCCCACCGATGCGACGCTCGCCCCCGCCCGCAACCCCAAGAGTTGGAGCGAGGTCAGGCCCCAACGCAAGGCGGCGATCCCGGAAGGGTTGTGGCTTCGCTGCCCCGGCTGCGGCAAGATGACGTACCGCCGCCAGTTGGAAGCCAACCTCAATGTCTGTCCGGAGTGCTCGCTGCACCACCGCGTCAGCGCGGCGCAGCGGGTTGAGCAACTGCTCGACGAGGGCACGTTCCAGGAGATGTTCACCGGGCTGCAGTCGGTCGACCCACTCAAGTTCCGGGACTTGAAGTCGTATTCGGATCGTCTGTTGGCGGAGCAGATTCGGACGGGGCAGGTTGACGCCATCAAGGCCGGACGGGGCTTCGTGAAGGGCCGCGAGGTGATGTTGGTCTGCCTGGACCTGACGTTCATGATGGGCTCGATGGGGAGCGTCGTGGGCGAGACGGTGACGCGGGCGATCGAGGCGGCGACGCCGACACGTTCGGCGCCGGGACTGCCTTTGATCATCGTGAGTTGTTCGGGCGGGGCCCGCATGCAGGAATCCGGGCTGTCGCTAATGCAGATGGCCAAGACCAGTGCGGCGCTGGCTCGGTTTGATGACGCCGGCGGGCTGTTCATCAGCGTTCTCACGGACCCGACCACGGGGGGCGTTACGGCGTCGTTCGCGATGCTGGGCGACGTGATTCTGGCCGAGCCTCAGGCGCTGATCGGGTTCGCGGGCCCGCGCGTCATCCAGCAGACGATTCGCCAGGAACTGCCCGAGGGCTTCCAGCGTGCGGAGTTCCTCCGCAAGAGTGGCATGGTGGACAGGGTGGTGCCGCGGGCGCAGCTTCGCAACGAGATTGCCCGGATCATCGACTTCACCGGGAAGTAAGGGAACGCATGACGATCCGCGCCGCGCGACGTGCCGCAACACGCGGCATGTGCTTGCCCTGGTGATGTCGCGTGGGCCGGGTTCGCCTGGGTGGTTGGCGGCGCTAGATCTTGCGATCCAGCAGTCGATATTGCACCGCTTCCGCGACGTCGTTGACCTCGATGTTGTCGCGGGCTTCCAGGTCGGCGATCGTGCGCGACAGTCGGCGGATCTTGTCGTACGCTCGCGCCGACAAGCCCATCTCCGTCATGGCCTGGCCTAGCAGGGTCTGCGCGTCGCGACTCATGGGGGCGAGGGCGTCGAGCTGTTTTCCAGAGAGGCGCGAGTTCGGGACGCCGACGCCTTGGCGGGCGTCTTGCCGCTTGCGAGCAGCGAGCGTTTTCTCGCGCATTTCGGCGGTGCTGGTGCCTCGCGGACCGGGCGCGCCGCTCATGCCGCGGGAGAGTTCCTTCCACGGAACCGCCGGCGCCTCGACGTGGATATCGATGCGGTCGAGCAGAGGCCCGGAGAGCTTGGAGAGATATCGCTCCATCGCGGCGCGACCGACCTGGTCGGCGGGAACGTCGCCCTTTGGGGTTGGGTTCATCGCGGCGACGAGCATGAAGCTGGCGGGGAAGCGGACTGAGCCGTGAGCACGGGAGATGGTGACGACGTGGTCCTCCATGGGCTGGCGGAGGGTCTCGAGCACGTCTCTCGGGAACTCGGGGAGTTCGTCGAGGAACAGGACGCCCCGGTGCGCGAGTGTGACCTCGCCGGGGCGGGGAATCATGCCGCCGCCCACGATGGCGGCGCCGGAAGCGGTGTGGTGCGGCGTGCGGACGGGGCGCGTGGTGACGAGCCCTTGTCCCGGCGCGAGCGCGCCGGCTGCGGAGTAGATCCGCGTGATCTCGATTGCCTCTTCGGGCGAGAGAGGCGGAAGGACGCCAGGCAGGGCCTTGGCCATCATCGTCTTGCCCGTGCCGGCGGGCCCGAGGATGAGCAGATTGTGAGCCCCCGCGGCGGCAACGACAATGGCCCGCTTGACGCCCTCCTGCCCGCGAACGTCGGCGAAGTCGATCGCGGGCTTGGCGGTGCCCAGAAGCTGGACGACATCGGGGGCGGGCTGGGGCTGCGCTTCGAGGCGACCGGTGAGCAAGCCAACGAGTTCGGCGAGCGTGCGAACGCCCAAGACGTCGATGCCGTCGACGACAGCGGCTTCGGTGGCGTTGTCGGCCGGCACGATCACGCCCTGCATCTTCATCGACTTGGCCATCGATGCCAGGGCGATCGCGCCCTTGATCGGTCGCACGCGGCCATCGAGCGCGAGCTCGCCCGCGAAGATGAAGCGGCGGACATCGAGGGGCTCAAACTCCGGAGCCGCGGCGCCCGGTCGCACGGGGGGCAAGCCGACGCCCGCCTTGCCTTCGGCGTGCTTGGCTGCCAGCGCCGATGGATGGACACCCCGCGTGAAGGATGTGGGCTCGCGCGGAGCCGGCGGCACAACGCCCGAGGCGATGAGCAGGCCAACCGCGATGGGGAGGTCGTAGACCGGGCCTTCCTTTCGAACGTCGGCGGGGGCCAGGTTGACGAGCAACCGCCCGACGGGGAAGAAGTAACCGCTATTGGTGAGCGCCGTCCGGACGCGTTCGCTCGACTCCTTTACGGCGGTATCCGGCAGGCCGACGATGGTGACCTTGGGACCGCCGTCGGGTATGACCAGGTCGTCATGATGGACCTCGACCTCGCAGGGCAAGGCATCGATGCCGGAGAGCAGATACGACGGGACGCGGGCCAGCATGGCGGAAGCATAACGGAAAGCGAACGAGCGGGAAGCCCGGCGTTGGCGGCTCCCTTCTGAGGGTGTCAGGCGGCGTGACTGGGCGGGACGCGAGCACGGGGGCGGGGTGCGGGCGGGTTGCGGGCGGGTTGCGGGCGGGGCGAAGGTTCGTTCGAGCGGGTTCGTTTGAGCAGGGCTGCCGCTACGCTCAGCCCACGATGAGCCGGACGAGTTCAAGCCGGGAGCGCGTGGCGCGGGCGAAGCTTTCGCCTGGGGCTCCGGTGCGCGCGACGGGCGACGAGGCCTACTCGTTTCTCGCGACGCGTCCGCTGCATGTGCTGGTGTTCGTGCTGCCCTTGCTCGTCGTGTACGAGATTGGCTCGGTGTTGTACCTCCACGATCGCCAGCGCGGCATCATGGAGACCATCGGGGCTCGCTCGCTGCTGGCCCAGTTTTTCGAGCTCTTCGGCGGCGTTTCGATCCATCTTCCCGCAATCCTGCTGACGATCGTGCTGGTGCTGTGGCACGTCTTTTCGCGAGACCGCACCAGAGTGCGGCCGGGCGTGATCGTTGCGATGGGCGCTGAGAGCGTGCTTTGGACGCTGCCGCTGCTGATTTTGGGTGTGTTGATGTTCCAAGGAGCCGGCGGGTCGGGAGCACCCGGAGCGGCGGGAGTTTCCGGGACCGGAGCTTCCGGGACTGGATTCTCCGGGGCCGCGTTGGCGGGCGTCGCCCAGGACACGCTCGAACAGATGCCTTGGCAGGCGAGGCTGACGCTGTCGATCGGTGCGGGCATCTACGAAGAACTGGTCTTTCGCTTGATCCTCGTCACGCTCGTCCACATGGTGATCGTGGACGTCATGAGGCTGTCGCGCATCGCTGGCGTCGTCATGGCGGCGATCGTCTCCGCGATCGCGTTCGCGGTGTACCACGACGCGGCGTTCCGCGGCGGTCTTCAAGTTCCGATGATCGCGTTCTATGCGTTCGCGGGCTTGTACTTTGCCGTCTTGTACCTGCTCAGGGGCTTTGGGATCGTCGTGGGCACACACGCGTTCTACGACGTGCTCGTGCTGGTGGTCATCGCGGGGAGCCGCTAAGGCTCGCGGGGCTTTGAGCGCCCGTGGCTGGCTTGACCGCCTCATCGGTCCCTTGATCGGCTGCAGGTTTGGCTGGCTGGCTGCGGCGTGCGTGCCTGCCGAGCTCGACGCTCACGATCAGGCGGTCCGCGCGCGACTCGGGGGCTATTCGAGGCGCGACGACCCAGGTTGAACCATCCGGTTCGAGCCAATGGACTTCCGGCAGCGGCGGAGCCGGGGGCAGCGCCGCGGCGGATGCGTGCGCCGCGGTCGGCGGCATGATCCAGACTTGTGCCGTGCGATCGCGTAGCAGCGTGGCGTTTACGCGGCCTTCCGCGTCGGTAAATGCCGCTGCTTCTTCGGCGGCGGTCGTTCCCAGCAACTCCCCCACGTCGAATGGGTGCCCGCGGAGGAGCGAGCGGATGCGAACCGCGGCTCCGGAGACGGGCTCACCGGTCTGGCGATTGCTGATGCGCAGCGTGACGTCGCGCGAGCCCGTGCCGCAGGCGCAGAGCCCCCCGAGCAAGACGAGGGCGAAGGCGGTGATAAGGG
This sequence comes from Planctomycetota bacterium, assembly GCA_033763815.1. Classification (GTDB taxonomy): domain Bacteria; phylum Planctomycetota; class Phycisphaerae; order Phycisphaerales; family UBA1924; genus JANRJU01. The sequence continues at coordinate 38,836 of JANRJU010000007.1, read as the reverse complement.
CACGCGTGACCATGTTGGTTGAAAGAAAAGGGGAAGCGTTTGCTTCCCCTTGTCTGCTTCTCCGGCGTTCGATCGGCCCCGGTTTGCGCTCCGGGCCTGTTGCGGTGCGAGACGGTCGGTTAGTGGATGCGGAGCATCTCTCGGTAGGTCGGCATCGGCCAGAGGTCGGCGGGCACGCGCTGCTCGAGCGCGTCGCACACCTCGCGCAGGTCGAGCATCGCCGTCAGCACGTTGTCGCGCACGTGGCGGGCGTGCTGGAGCCCGTGCCCGGCCTCGGCGTCGGCGGCGGTATCGAGCTTCTCGATCGCCTGACGCAGACGCCCGACCAGCTCATTGCAGTCCTCCAGTTCCTGGCGCAGGTGCGTCGCGTCGACGTCCGCCGCCTCGGTCGCGGAGACGGCCTCCGCTAGCTCGGTCTGGAAGCGGATGGCGGCGGGCTGGATCTGCGTGCGGGCGATCAGGATGCCCGTCTCCGCCTCGATCATGACCTGCTTGATGTACTTCTCGAGCGTGATGTGCTCGCGGCTTTCAACTTCGTTCTTGTTCAGGACCTTGTACTTCTTGAAGAGGTCGATGCTGCGCTTGGCGCCGATGACCTCGAACGCGTCCACGCTGTTGCGCAGGTTGGGCATCCCGCGGCGGGCGGCCTCGTCGTGCCAGGCCTTGTCGTAGCCGTCGCCGTTGAAGATCACCCGCTTGTGATCCTTCACGATCTTCTGCAGGACGCTCTTGACGGCGACCTGAAGCTTGTCCGGCGTGGGCTTGGCACCCGCGGCCTTCTCGAGCTGGGTCGCGACAAAGTCGAGGCTCTCCGCGACGATCGTGTTCAGCACCGTCATGGGCCAGGCGACCGACATCGACGACCCCACGGCGCGGAACTCGAACTTGTTGCCCGTGAAGGCGAAGGGGGATGTGCGGTTGCGATCGCCCGTGTGACGCGGGAGCTGGGGGAGCGTGCGGGCGCCAAGGTCGAGCTTCCCGCCCTTCATCGTGCTCTTGGGCGCACCGGACTCGAGCTGATCGACGATGTCGCTCAGCATGTCGCCCAGGAAGATGGACATGATCGCAGGCGGCGCTTCGTTGGCGCCGAGGCGGTGGTCGTTGGCGGCGGAAGCGACCGAGGCGCGGAGGAGGTCCGCGTGGGTGTCGACGGCCCGCATGACGGCGCACAGGAAGACGAGGAACTGCATGTTGGTGTGCGTCTCGTCGCGCGGGTCGAGCAGGTTGACGCCGGTGTTCGTCGCCATCGACCAGTTCAGGTGCTTGCCCGAGCCGTTAATCCCCGCGAAGGGCTTCTCGTGCAGGATGCAGTGCAGCCCATGGCGGGCCGCGACCCGCTTCAGGACTTCCATGACGAGCATCTGGTGGTCGGCGGCGATGTTGGCGCTCTCGAAGATCGGCGCGAGCTCGAACTGGCCCGGGGCGACTTCGTTGTGACGTGTCTTGACAGGGACGCCAAGGCGGTAAAGGTCTCGCTCAACCTCTGCCATGAAGGCAAGGACGCGAGTCGGGATCGACCCGAAGTAGTGGTCCTCGAGCTGCTGCCCCTTGGGAGGCTTGGCGCCAAAGAGAGTTCGGTCGCAGGCGAGCAGATCGGACCGCTGGAAGTAGTGGTCGCGGTCGACGAGGAAGTACTCCTGCTCACACCCGGCGGTGGTCTGGATGCGCGTGACGCCGGCGTCGGTCCCGAAGAGGCGGAGGATGCGCATCGCCTGCTCGGAGAGGGCCTCGATGGAGCGGAGGAGCGGGGTCTTGTGGTCGAGGGCCTCGCCTCGCCAGGCGACGAAGGCGGTGGGAATGCAGAGGGTGACGGCGCCGCCATTGCGGTTGAGGAAGACGGGGCTGGTGCAATCCCAAGCGGTGTACCCGCGGGCTTCGAAGGTGCTGCGAAGGCCGCCCGAGGGGAAGCTGGACGCGTCGGGCTCTCCCTGGACGAGGGCGCTTCCGGAGAACTCGGAGAGCGCGCCGCCCGATCCGTCGGGGACGACGAAGGCGTCGTGCTTCTCGGCGGTCTGCCCGGTGAGGGGCTGGAACCAGTGGGTGTAGTGGGTGGCGCCGTGCTCGACGGCCCAGTCCTTCATGGCGGAAGCGACGACGTCGGCCAAGGCGGGGTCGAGAGGATCGCCGTGGGTGATGGTGCGGTGCAGCTTCTTGAACACGTCCTTGGGCAGCCGCTGCTGCATGACGCGCTCGGTGAAGACGTCGGCGGCGTAGAACTCATCGACGCGAGCCAGTTGACGGACCGGGGACCCCGCGTGTGGGATCACATGGTCGACGCCGTTCGAGCTCACCTTCATTCCGCGTGTCATGACAAGGACTCCATGGGCCGCTCCGGGCGACCCTCGTGTGAAACGTTGGACCGGGAACGCACGAGACCGGAAGGGAGCGGGCTCAACGCGAGCCGCACCCGCTCGAGAACGCGCGCTCGGGAACGGAAGTTGCCCGATCGGCGTTCCGCCCGCGCGACGTGAACCGCCGCACCGGGACTGCCTGATCTGAAGACCCCAGATTGTCGCCGGGTCCGGAGTCGATTCAAGCGAAGGGCAAGGCGGAATGCCGCGCCTTTGGCGGCAACCGTCCGGCTTGTGCAATCTGCGGGCTGACGCTTTGCGGGCTGGTACCCCGGGAGTGGGCACTCCGGGGGCGGGATGCGCCGCCATCAATCGCCGTCATCCCCCCACTTGTAGGCGGCCTTGGAACTCGCCTGCGGCCCGAGCCCAGCGTCCTGCAGAATGGTTGCGATCAGCGCCGTCCATCCTGTCTGGTGGGCGGCGCCGAGGCCCCGCCCTGTGTCGGCGTGGAAGTGCTCGTAGAAATAGACCAGATCTTTCCAGTGCTCGTCGCGGGCGAAGCGTTCCTCCGCTCCGTGCAACGGGCGGCGACCATCGTGGTCGGGCAGGAAGAGGCGCGAGAGGCGAGCGCGAAGCTCCGCGGCGGCTTGGTAAAGGTTGACCATTCGCCCGCTCCCGGTCGGGACTTCGACGAGGAGAGTGTCGCCGTAGAACCGGGCGTAGCGCTCCAGAGCCTCGATGATGAGGTAGTTGATGGGAATCCAGATGGGCCCGCGCCAGTTGCTGTTGCCGCCAAACGTGCTGGTGAGCGACTCGCCCGGCGTGTAGTCGACGCTCAGCAGTTGGCCATCGAGCTTGAAGGTGTAGGGCTTGTCGCGGTGGACCATGGAGAGCGAGCGGACGCCAAAGGGCGAGAGGAACTCATTCTCGTCGAAGAGGTACTTCAGGCATCGCTGGAGACGATCGCGGGAGGGAATCGCCAGCAGACGGTGGCTGTGCTGGTGGCGGTAGTGACCCGCGCCGCCCGCGTGCCCGTCGGTTTCGAGGTAGGTCACGTGGCGCGCAAGGTCGGCCCGGTGCTCGACGTACCACTCCATCCGCTTCTTGAAGCCGGGGAGCTGGTCGATGACGTCTTGCTCCAGCACGACGGCGGCGAGGAGCGGGATGAGCCCGACGATGGAGCGGACCTGAAGGGGGATAGTGCCGCCGCTGGGCAGGAGGATCTGGTCGTAATAGAACCCATCGTGCTCGTGCCAGAGCCCTCGTCCGGCGACGTCGTTCATCGCGTCGGTGATCTCGATGAAGTGCTCGAAGAACTTGCTGGCCATGTCCTCGTAAGCAACATCGCCCCGGGCGAGTTCGAGGGCCATGGAGAGCATGTGCCCGCAGTAGAAAGCCATCCACGCCGTGCCGTCGGCTTGTTCCAGGTGCCCGCCCAGGGGCATGGCCATCCCGCGATCGAAGACCCCGATGTTGTCCAGCCCGAGGAAGCCGCCCGAGAAGAGCCCGCGTCCGAGCGGATCCTTGCGGTTGACCCACCATGTGAAGTTGAGGAGGAGCTTCTGGAAGGTTCGAGAGAGGAAGAGGCGGTCGCGTTTGCCGCTCGGGGCGGTGCGCTTGTACACCCGCCAGCAGGCCCAGGCGTGGACGGGCGGGTTGACATCCGAGAGGCCAAACTCGTATGCCGGAAGCTGCCCGGAGGGGTGCATGTACCACTCACGCAGGAACAGGAGCAACTGGTCCTTCGTGAAGTATGGGTCGATGTCGGCGAAGGGGATCATCTGAAACGCCAGATCCCACGCGGCGTACCACGGATACTCCCACTTGTCGGGCATCGAGATGACGTCGCGATTGAAGAGATGGTCCCACTCGATGTTCCGCCCGCGAAGGCGAGAGGCGGGCGGCGGAGGCTGCTTTGGGTCGCCATGCAGCCAGTCCTTGACGACATAGTGGTAATACTGCTTGGTCCAGAGGAGCCCGGCATACGCCTGTCGCGAGACGCGCTGTTCTTCGGCGCCCAGCCCCTCGCACACCTGCTTGTAGAACTCATCGGCTTCCGCCTCTCGCAAGCGGAAGACGCGGTCGAACTCCGGGCCTAGACACGTGTCGCTCTCGCGGTCGGGCGCGGAAAGGCGAAGCCGCAGCTCGACCTGCTCGCCCGGCGCCAGAACGAAGCGAAACCAGGCAGCGCTCTTGGTCCCCTCTCCCTGCGGGTTGACGGCGGTCCGCACCCCGTCAACGACGCGGCGGTGGAAGCCATCCTTGACGAATGGCGTCGGGTTGGCGGTGCCATAGACGCGCTCGAAGTTCGTCTCGTTCTCGGTGAAGAGCATCTGGGGCTGCTGCCCGTCGGACGCGGGTGCGATGTGCCACTCGTAGACACCAAGCAAGGTCGTCTCGGCGCGGACGAGCGTGGACGACGAGCTCGGCGCCAGGCGCATGCCCGGCTTGACGCCCCAGCCATCGTCGGTCCGGCCCCAGCTCCAGGTGTTGCGGAACCAGAGCGAAGGAAGCAGATGGAGCGGCGCCGCCTCGGGACCGCGATTGACAGCGCGGATTCGGATGAGCGTGTCATCCGGGGCTCGCTTGGCATAGTCGATGGAGACGTCGAAGTAGCGGGCCTCGTCGAAGGCTCCTGTATCGGAGAGATCGAACTCGGGCTCGGCGCGCCCGCGGCGTTTGTTCTCGCGGACGAGCCACTCATACGGGAACTCGCGCTGGGGGTACTTGTACAGGCCTTTCATGAGGGCGTGGGTGGGTGTGCCATCGAGATAGAAGTAATGCTCTTTGACGTCCTCGCCGTGGTTGCCCTCTTCGCCGGTGAGCCCGAACATCCGCTCCTTGAGGATCGGGTCGCGTTCGTTCCAGAGCGCCAGTCCAAAGCAGAGGCGACACTGACGATCGCACCAGCCCATGAGCCCGTCCTCGCCCCATCGATAAGTTCTGCTGCGGGCGTGGTCGTGCGGGAAGTAACGCCAGCAGGAGCCATCGGGCGAGTAGTCCTCTCGGACGGTGCCCCACTGCCGCTCGGGGAGATAGGGCCCCCACCGCTTCCAGTTGTGGGCGCGCTGGGCGTCCCCGCGCAGCCGCTCGGCCTCCGCTCCGCTCAAATGGCTGGTGTCCACGCCGCTCCTTTCCGGATCCAGGGATCTTCAATCATGTTTCCGCACCTCATGGTATTGGAATTCGGACCCGCGTACACCCTTGGATCACGACAACGTCACAGGCAAGGCCTAACGTGCCTCAGGCTCCATTTTCATGAACCTGATCACGACCGACGTAGTAGGCACTAACATGAGCGCCGACCCGTCCATTCAAGCTCAGTTCGAAGCACGCTGGGCATCCGACCACCTCATGCTTGAGGCGCTCGACCGCCAGGAGCACGCGCCGTTCGAGGCGTTTGTTCGTGATGTCACGCCGAGGATGCTTGCGGTGGCGCGCTCGATGCTGCACGAAGAGCACGAAGCGACGGACGCGGTGCAGGAAGCGTTTCTTTCCGCGCTTCGAAAAAGAGATACCTTCGACCGGAATGCCGCGTTTTCAACCTGGATTCACCGAATTCTCATTAATGTGTGCCTGATGCGGCTGAGAACCAAGCGTCGACGGGGAGAAGTCTTCATCGACGACCTGCTGCCCACGTTCGAGCGTGATGGGCATATTCGCGAGCGTCCAACGCCTTGCGACCAGAGAAAGGTCGGCGGCATCGAAGGCGATGAGGGCGGACCGGCCAGCGACGAAGGCGTGCGCCGCCTGGTTCGAGAACAGATCGAGCGCTTGCCCGAGGCGTATCGAGAAGTCGTCATGTTGCGCGATGTTCAACAGTTGAGCACCGAAGAATGCGGGCTGGTGCTGGGTCTTACGCCAAGCGCAGTCAAAACTCGCCTCCACCGCGCCCGGCAGGCACTCAAGGCCCTGCTGGAAGACGCGATGCCCCCCGCAGCGTTGGAGAGCATTCTTTCACCCGGCCGCGCTTCGGAGCAATCATGCTGACCTGCCAAGATGTCAATGGGTTTCTGCTGGAGTATGTCGAGGGCACACTGCCCCCCGAAGTGCGGGCGGCCTTTGAGCGACATCTGGCAGAGTGCCCCCGTTGCGTCAGATACCTGCGCGGTTACCGGCGGACGATTGAACTGGCCGGGGCCCTCGCCCCCAACGCGACAGAGACGGGGCGCGACTCGCGCGGGCGTGAAGGTTCGAACCGGCTGGGCGATGGTGGATCCGCCGACTCGCGTCAGGACTCCCCCAAGTCGGGCGACGTGCCAGCAGAACTCGTGCGGGCGATTTTGCGAGCGACGGAAGGGCATTCCAAGGGGTAAGCGCCCACGTTTATCGCCTGGCGCTCCGCCGGCCGCGCGTCGAGCGTTGGCCCCCCGCCACAGGAGCGGGCAGCGCCCCTTGCGACGATTCATCCCGATCCAGGGGCGATTCGCCGCCCCGACCAGCGAGCTTGGAACGCAAGATCAGCAGCAGCGTGTCCGGATCGAGGTAGATCTCGGGCGGGCGGAAATACACCTCATGCAGCTTGCTCGTCGCTTCTCGCGGACTTGAAACGCCGGGCACACCGCGCCCCGGACCGGCCGCACTGGCGGCCTCACCCGGTCTGGCGGATGTGTTGGGGCCCGCCTGCGAAGCGCCAGCGTTCTCGATCACACGCACCGTGCCCTGACGCAGGTTCTTTGAGAGTTTCTCCGCGACCTCCCGCGGGCGGGGTGTGAAGAAGATGACGTCCTTATCGCGGATCGTCAGCGTCCGCACGTCCAGAGCGATCAACGCAAGCCTGAGCTCGGCGAGTTCCAGGAGCCGGGCGGCGGCGCGGGGAGGCTCGCCGTAGGCCGACACCAGCTCCTTGCGGAAGGCATCGAGCTCTTCGACGCTCTTGGCGGTCGCGAGACGTCGATAGGCCTCCAGGCGCCTGGCGTCGGAAGGAATAAACGCCTTGGGGATGATCGCGGCGCAGCCAATCTCGATGGAAACGTTGGAAGGCACGACCGGCGGGGCCTCGCTGGTGAGGTCGCGCACCGCCTGTTCCATCAGGCGGCAGTACATCTCGTAGCCGACGGCGGCGATGTGCCCGGATTGCTCGGCGCCGAGGAGGTTTCCCGCGCCGCGGATCTCAAGATCGCGCATGGCGATCTTGAACCCGGCGCCGAGCATCGCATTCTGCTCGATGGCCTTGAGCCGCTTGGTCGCGATCTCGCGCAGCGTGCCATCCTGCGGGAGCAGGAGGTAGCAATACCCGCGGTGCTTGCTGCGTCCGACGCGGCCTCGAAGCTGGTGGAGATCCGCGAGCCCGAAGTTCTGCGCGTTGTTGATGAAGATGGTGTTGGCGCTTGGAATGTCGATGCCCGACTCGATGATCGTGGTGGAGACGAGGATGTCCGCCCGGCGTCGGCCCTTGGACCCGCGAATGAAGTCGAGCATGACTTCTTCCAGCTCGTGCGGCGGCATCTGGCCATGCCCGACGACGATCCTGGCGTCGGGGGCGAGCTTGTGCAGGTCGTCGGCGACGCTCTTGATGTCCGAGATTCGATTGTGAACGAAGAAGATCTGGCCCTCGCGCGCCAGCTCGCGGTGGATCGCCTGTTGGATGCGTTTGGCGTTGTAGGGCGTGACCTCGGTGACGATGGCGCGCCGGTCCATCGGCGCCGTGGTGAGGCTGGAGATATCCCGGATGCCGAGCATCGCCATGTGGAGCGTGCGCGGGATCGGGGTGGCGCTGAGCGTCAGCACGTCGACGGTGAGGCGAAGCCGCAGCAAGGCCTCCTTGTGCTCGACGCCGAAGCGCTGCTCCTCGTCGATGATGACCAGCCCAAGGTCGGCGAAGTTGACGTCGTTGGAGAGGATGCGATGCGTGCCGATGACGATGTCGGCCTGGCCCTTGCGGATGGCGCTGGCAATCTCGCGGGCTTCCTTGTCGCTCTTGAACCGCGACAGGCTCTCGACTCGGAAGGGATATCCGGCGAAGCGATCGCGGAACGTGCGCTCGTGCTGCTCGGCAAGAACGGTCGTCGGCACGAGCACGGCAACCTGCTTGCCAAACTCCGCGGCCTTGAAGGCGGCGCGGATGGCCAGCTCGGTCTTGCCAAAGCCGACGTCGCCGCAGATGAGGCGATCCATGGGCTTGGAGGAGCTCATGTCGCGTTTGATCTCGCGGAGGGCGGCGAGCTGATCCTCGGTTTCCTCATAGGGAAACTCGTCCTCGAACTCGCGCTGCCAGTTCGTGTCCTCGGGGAAGGCGATCCCGGGCATGTGCTCTCGAGCGACGCGGACGCGGAGCATCTCCGCGGCCAGGTCCTTCACGCTGTCGGCGGCCTTTTCTTTCTGCGAGCGCCATCGCGTGCCGCCCAGGGTTGAGAGCGGAGGCTTGCCGCTGAACCCGCCCACATACCGCTGCACTTTGTCGATCTGCAACGCGGGAACGTGGAGCTTGCTCTTGCCGGCGAACTCGAGGGTGAGATACTCCTCAACGTCGTCGGCTCGGGAAGAGCCCATCGACCGCGCGGCTCCCGCCCCGGGCAGCTCGCGGGGCTTCATGGTGGTGAGCCCGGAGAAGATGGCGACGCCGTGATCCTGGTGGACGACGTAGTCCCCGACCTGGAAATCGAGGAATGTGTCGAGCGCGCGGGCGGAGCGGAGGCGTGCGCTGCGTCGACGCGTGGTGAAGCGGTTCAGGATCTCGTGATACGGAACGACGGCGAAGGCAACGCCCGGAGCATCGCCCCGCCAGCCGAACCCGCGATGGACATATTGCTGCTGAACCTGGATCGACTGCAACTTCCGTGCATGGCCCTGAGCGGGCGAGTCCGCCGGCTTGGCTTGCAAGGCGGAGTCGACGTGCGAAGCGGGGTCGCTCGCACTGAGCAGCTCGGCGCAGCGATGGCGTTCGCCATCGGTCTGACAGGCGACGAGCACGCGGGTGGCCTCGCCCGTGAGCGCGACGACCTCGCCGATGGCCCGGGTGAGATCGCGGTCAAACGCAGGAAGACGCGACACCGGCATGTCGACGCGAACATCGCCCCCGATGCTGGTCGCCTGGAACGCGCTGACTTCCGCGATGGCGGCGAAGCGGCTTTGCAGGAGCTTGAGCACCGCGGGCGGGCCGAAGATGCCCTTGGAGTCGCTGGTCCGCTCGTAGTAGCCTCGCCCCTGTTCGACGACTTCCATGGTCTCGTGGATCATGGCGATGCAGCGGCTTGGCAGGATCTCGAGGAAGTTGCAGGAGCCCTCGTCAGATTGGAGCGCCTTGAGCTCGACACAGACGAGTTGCACGCCGACGCCTGCGGGCAGCTTTCGATCGGAGGCCATCGTCTCGAGGTCGATCTCGGCGATGCTCTCGATCTCATCGCCAAAGAAATCGAGCCGAACAGGAACACCGCTTACAAGCTCGTCGTGCGGCCCAACGGTGGCGGCCGGGCCTCGGGCGGCTTCTGTGGGCTCGCTCGTGCCGGGTCCGCGCGTGCTGAAGGCGGCGGTGGGCGTGCCTGGCGGAAAGACGTCGAGGATGCCGCCCCGAATCGAGAAATCGCCGGGTTCTTCGATCGCCTCGACACGCCGGTAACCCGCACCGTCGAGCCAGCGTGCAAGGTCGGCGGGGCTGACACGCTCCGAAGCTCGGATGACGCGAGAGAAGGCGCCGAGCTTGCCCGGCGTCGGCACGCTCTGCATCAGCGCGTGAATCGAACAGACGATCACGGGCTCTTGCCCGATATCGTTGGGCGTGTTGGGCGGGGGGGCCGCTGAGGGGGCGTTCAACAGGAGGGCTTCGTGGACGCAGCGCAGGCGCTCGGCGACCAGATCCATCGCGATGCCGCTTTCGCCCGGGAGCGACTCGAGCGCGGGCAAGCGGAGCACGGGGGCTCCCGCCGAGCGGAGTTCGTCCTCGGCTTCGTCGGCGTCGTCCAAGTGGGCAACCACCAGCACGACTGGCGCTCGCATGAGGCGGGCGACAGCGGCGGCGATGAAAGTCGTCGACGAACCGGCCGACCCGGCGCATACCGCCCTCCGGCGCGCCTGGAGCGAGCCCGTAAGTCGGAGCACCGCCGGATCGGCGGAAAGCAGATCGATCACATCCAACAAGCGGAGATTATTCTCGCTCGCCCTCTGGCGGGGCGAGGAGGGCTGTGTGTTTGTCCTGGCCCGTTGGCCAATGCTGGCAGCGGGCCGGTGCGGATCGGGAGGTCTTGGCCCCAACGAGGCAGCCAAAGGCAAAGCGCAGTATCATGCGGTTGTGCACTCGGGTGGCCCGCGCCTGCGGTTCACGAGGCACGGTTGTTGTGCGGAGATTCAGTTGGGGGGAAGGTTCGAAGCTGCGGCGCGACATTTTCGTTGTGAAAGTCCGGCAGGTTCGCGGCGTGTCCCAGCCGCCACAAGCCGCCACACCGGGAACCAGCCATGGAAGCACGAGGGAACTCTGACTCCGGGCGGGCGATGGAGCGGGATGCAGAGCCCGGGGCGGCGCTGCGTCACGCCGAGGCGGACGGGCGAGCGCCGAGAGAGGAGTTGTCGGCAGGCTCGCAGGCGCCGGTCGGCGTGGTCGCAGCCGAAACGCCCGAAGCCGACAGCCCGATCACGACGGATCGCTACTGCGTTGCCTGCGCGTACAACCTGCGCGGCCTGCGTCCGTCGCAAGCATGCCCGGAATGCCAGACGCCCATCGCGCAGTCGCTCCGGGGCATCCTGCTCCGGTTCGCGAGCGTGGACTATGTGCGAACAGTGCACCGCGGCGCGCTGATCCTGGTGATCGGAATCCCGGCGTACTGGGCCATGGTCATCGGCGCCATCTTCGTGGACGTGCTCGCGCCTGTAGCGGCGCAAGCGGCAAACCAACCGACGTTGACTTCAGTTGCGGATGGCGTCATGGATTTCGGCGCCGTCGGTTTCTCGCTGCTGCTGGCGTTTGGCTATTGGAAGTACAGCACACCCGACCCCGCGATGTCGATCCGCGAGGGGCCCAGCACGGCGCGGAAGGTGCTCCGCACGATGGTCGTTCTCCAGTTGGTCGCAGAAATCGGATCCGGATTCGTCGCCCAGGCGATTCGACCGGCGGCGCTGCCCGGTCCAGTGACGCTCGACTTGGTCTTCATGGGGATGTCGTTCGTGTGCGGGATCGTGCAGTTCTTCGCGGTGCTGAGCTACACGCGCTGGCTCGTGCGGCGAGTTCCAGAACCCGCGATGATGAAGCGCTGCACGCGATATCAGTGGCTGCTGCCAACGCTGGCGGTCCTGGGATCGATCATCTTGATGATCGGCTTTGTGGTCGCGATCGTCATGTATTGGAGTTTGCTCAACGATGTTCGCGGCCAGCTTCGGCGGATTCTGCGAGCGAGGCGCTCTGACTCGATCGAGCGTGTTTCTCCAACGCCGAGCACACATCCGTAAGGCCGAGTGCAAGCCCGAAAAAAGGAAACCGGCCCGAGGGGTGCTCGGGCCGGTCGCGTGATCGTTGATGCTCGCCCAGTGCTGGTCGGGATACCCCGGCTTCCCGCACAGGCGCCCGCTGGGCTTGAAGATCAAGCCCGGACGCAGAAGACGAAGTTCTTGCCGGTGCGGGTGTCGCGGAAGAGGTGGAGACGGACGTTGGTGGGCTTCATCTTGAAGGTGAAGGTGTAGGGGATCACGACGTTGAGGTTGTTGGCGGCGACGCCCTTCTTGAACGTGCCGTAGATGAGGCTGTTGTTGGTGCAGGGGGCGATCTTGGTGAACCAGTGCTTGCCCTCGAAGCTGGGGACGGGAACGCCGCCCAGGTCGGACTGGTAGCGGTTGACCATGACGACGTTGCCGGTGTCGTCGAGCTGGATCACCCCGAAGTCACACGCATCGATGTCGTTGCGGGTGATGTTCCCGAGCATGTTGAACATCTCGGGGGGAACGAAGGTGTTGGCGGGCACGGAGGTGGGACGGGTCATCATGGTGGTCACTGGGCGTCTCCTTTCTGAATGTCCTCGATCCACTGGGCGCGAAGGACGGGCTTGTCGTTCTGGAAGAAGAACTCAACGCTCTTCCGGGAATACAGGGGGTCCAGCGAGGAGCTGAGCTCCTTGAGCCGGCTGAGGAGGATGGCGGACTCCGCGTCGCCCATCCCGTCGTGGCTACCGAAACGCCCGTAGAAGTCGCGGAGCTGAGACTCGAGGCATTCGACCATGCCCACGATCTCCTCTGCGGAGGACACGCCGAAGCGGTCCTGCAAGTATTCGCGATCTTCATACAACGCCCGGAGCTGCTGCTCCATGCTCTGCGCGATGTCCGTGCTCATGTCTGATCCCTTCTGACCAGCGCACGCCCCGAGGCGGGTCGTCCGATCGCCCGTCCGCATGGAACTGCTGGGCATGGTGCACTGCGTGGTGCGGATGTACTCATAGAAATCGGAGGCGGATGGATCGGAGTTGAGGCGGATTCACGAAAAGGGCCGGGGCGAAAGTTCCCCAGACTCGCCTCTGGCCTTTGTTGCGCAGGCATCACGACCATGACGCGCACATTGCATCCGCGCGGACTTCTCCTTACATCCTCGTACTTGCATTCTTATTGCGTTGCCTTGGAGGAGCGGGTTCGCTCGCCTCACGCCGCCCGCGCGTCGGCACCCCGAATCTCGGGGACGTCTTCAACCGCCAGCGTGCGCCCTTGAACGAGCGCGGGCCAGAGCTCGATGAACATGCCCCGGAACGAGTGCCAGGGCGTCACGGCGATCAACGCATCGTCGTTGGGCGTCGCCGCGTGCATGTCCAGGTGCCTGAGCAAGTCCGCATATCCGACGCGGATCGCCCGCGCGGGGGGTGGATCGACCTCGACACCGCGCTCGCCGCGAAACTCGATCGCGCAATCCCTCATAGGTGGCACCGCGTCGACTTCAACGCTCGAAAGGTCGTGCGGCTCCTCGTCGTGGCCCGGGCGGAGACAACCCGCTCCGTGCCCCACGACGACGCGGCAGGCCAGCTCGCGACTCGAGATGATGTCGGCGCTTGAGTCCACCGCGCAGGGGCACACGCAAAGACCCTCCCACCACGAGGCGATGGTCGCCATGACGTGCGCGGGCGTCCGCGGCAAGCACAGACCGACACGGTCGCCAGGCGTCAGGCCAAGCTCGCGGAACGCTCCGACCCACAATCTGGCGCCCGACCAGATCGAGGCCCCCGGGATTCCGAAGTTAGACCCAAGCAAAATGGGCCTGGGCTGGCCTCGAAAGGTCGCGTAGAGCAGCTCGCGCACTCGCTCATGGTCACGTGACAGCACGCCTTCGGCCCGCGCGGGCTGCGTCCGCGGCGCCAGGGGCACAGTTCCTGGCTCGGCGTGCGCGTCATCGCTCACGCCGCCTCCCCATTCTGAGCGCGGAATGGGTCACAGCGCTCGACGCCGGTGGGGTTCGTGGTTTTCCAGGCGTCGTTCGTCCAACCACGCTCGTCGTAGTCGCTCATGCACGCGTCGGCCAGCGACTCCAGGTCGGCGATCGCACCCGTGCGAGCTGCCTCGCCCGCGACCATGAGGCGGATCGCCTCCCACCCGCCCGAGTAGTTGCGTTCGTACAACTCGTGCCGCCCGGCGAACTCGCTGAGCACCGCGTCGCTCAGCAGCTTCATGATCTTGGTCCGCTGGCGATGGTCGATGCCCTCCGTACCTCTCATGTAGGTCGGCATCAGCTCGCGAAGGTCCGGGTGGCCGAGGTCGGCGGCAGTCGAAGGCAAGTAGACAAGGCCCGAAGCGATGACGCGATGGACGATGTCCTTGAGCCTCGGATAGCAGTCGGGCGCGAGGACGCAGTAGGCCAGGGCCGCTTCCTTCTGTGGCAGCACCGCGCCGCCAACCCACGCGTCGGGGTTGTGGGACATCGCGCGGGCGAGCGACCAGAACGTGTGCCGCCACGCGACCACCTCGCCCAGGAGCGCCTTGTTGCCGCGGTGCTTGTGCCCGCCCGTGCAGCGGAGCGCTTTGGAGAGCAGCCCGGCGATGAAGTCGAGCTTGACCGCAAACCGCGTGCAGCCATGGAACAAAAACGTGTTGACGAACCCCGACTCTGGGAAGAACCGGCGGACGCGCTCCGGGTCGCGATGGATCAGCACGTCCTCCCACGGGATGAGGGCGTCGTCGAAGATCAGGATGCAGTCGTTCTCGTCGAACCGCGACGAGAGCGGATGGTCGAAAGGCGACGAGGCGGCGCTCGCTGCATGCTCGTACGACGCCCGGCAGACAAGCTTGACGCCCGGCGTCGACAACGGGGCGATGAAACTGACCGACATCTCCGGATCATCGCTCACGGTGCTGGGCGTATGCCCGACAAAGCAGGCGTTGGCGATCGCGGCGGAAGTCGCGACGACCTTGGCCCCCCGCACCCGGATTCCCTCGCTGGTTTCGCCCACCACGCGAACACAGACGTCCTTCGTCTGCGCGGTATCCAGATGGCGATCGACGGGCGCATTGGCGATCGCGTGCCCAAGGAAGGGCAGTTCGTCCTGAGCGCGAGAATACCAACGCCTCGCGTTGGCTTCGAGTGGGCCATAGAACGCACCATTCGGACCAAGCGTGCTCGTCAGAGATGCCTTGTAGTCGGGCGAGCGCCCCATCCAGCCATAGGTCAGCCTCGCCCAAGTGGCGATTGCCTGCCCGGCGCGCACGAGTTCTTCGCGCGAGCGAGAAGCCTTGAAGAAGGCATGGGTCGGGCGGCGTGCTGGAGTGTCGCTCGTTGTCGTGAGTAATCCACCAAGCTTGGGATCGCTGAGTGCGTCGTAGAGCCTCGCGATAGAGCGGGCGGCATTGGCAAGGGCGGGATGGCTTGTGACGTCGCGAACGCGCTGACCTTGGATGTAGACCTGGCGCTCGTCCCGCAGGCTGGCCAGGTATGCGGCCCCGCTGCGAGGCTGACCACCCGCCGGCAGCGGCGCCCCGGTCTCGCCCGAATCCGCGCCCGCGAGCGGATCTCGATGGCCCGCGACGGGTTCGGCGAAAGCCGCGAGAGATTCTGCGCGAACTGGGCGAGCGAGCGTGCTCATGCGAAGCGTCCGACGCGGTGCTCGGGGCGGAAAAAATCAAAGAGCAGGCGGTCGATCTGCAGCAGCCCGGCCCGCGTCACCTCGACGGCGTGATCCGCGACGCGGAGCAGCCCGCGCTGCGAGAGATCGCCAAGGGCGCCCGCGAACTGCTGGCGGGGATCGACCCCGAACTTGCGAGCGAAGGGCTCGCAGTCGACGATGCCCCCCTTGAGCTGCAGTGCGAACTCGCGGATGTAGTTCTCTTCGCGTGAGAGGGGATACGCGCGATAGGTGGGCATGCCCCGGGCCCCGACCGCATCGATGTACGGCTGGAAATCGTGCTCGTTCTGGTAGTTCACGCCGCTGATGTGCCCGAAGGCGGAAACGCCGACCGAGACGACGTCCGTGCCGTTGAAGAGGCACTGGCGATAGATGAACTTGTTCTTGCGCGGGTCCTTGACGACGGTGCTCCCGCTCGTCACGGTGTATCCCGCTTGGACGAATCGCTCAAAGGCCTGGTTCAGCCAGCGACGCTTCGTCTCCCAGTCGGCAACGGGCGCCACCAGCGACCCTTCCGCCTGCATGCGCTTGTAGATCGTCGTGTTGTAAGGCACTTCCATCTGATAGATGGTGAGCGTGTCGGGCGCCAGGGCCAGCGTCTTCTCGACTGTCTCCGCCCACTTCTCCTCAGTCTCTTCAACCATTCCCGCGATCAGATCGACGTTGATTTCCGGGAAGCCCGCGGCGCGGGCCCAGTCGTACGCCCGCAGCGTCTCCTTCGAACGATGGGCACGCCCGTTGATCTCCAGCACATGATCGTCGAAGTGCTCGATTCCCAGCGACAGGCGCGTGACGCCCATGTCGCGGATCGCACGCATTTTCTTCTCGTTGAGCGTCCCGGGCTCCGCCTCCAGCGTGATCTCTTCCGCACCCTCCCACGGAATCAGCTTCCGCATCTCGCCCGAGAGGTACGCGAACTGGTCGGGCGAGAGATAGCTCGGCGTACCGCCCCCGAAGTAAACAAAGCGCGGCACGCGCCCGCGCACCGCCTCGCTCCGGGCATACTGCCCAAGCTCATGGATCATGGCGTCCAGGTACGCGCGGATGTCCGAACTGTTCTTGTCCGTGTAAACCCGGAAGTAGCAGAAGTGGCAACGCTTGCGGCAGAAGGGAATGTGGGCGTACACCCCCATTCGTGTGTCCGCCCGGGGAGGCTCGCGGAGCGCACCGCGGAACCGCTCGACGAACTCCGGCTTCCAGAAGCCAAAGGGCGGATAGTTCGCGACAAAGTAGTTGCCGACGGTTGTTTCTTTCTGCGACTGCTGCAGAGGTTTGCCCTGCACCACGGGGGCGGACACCACGGGCGCGGACGCGCACCCCGTTGCATCGGCGCCGGTCGAGCCCAGAACGGGGAGAGAGATCGCGGTCATGGTCGCGGTCCTGACAGATCGTCGGGCAATCCGCGCCCCGCGACTCCGCGCGCGGGGGCGCCGACCGTGCGACCTGTGCCGCGTGTATCGGGCCGATCGCCCCACCGCTTCAACTCCGTGCCGGGTCACGCATGGACGCGATGACCCCACATGTCGCTCGCTCTTGGCGACGCTGCGCAAGGCACGCCTCGCTTCGTGTGTTCCCCGGCGCTCTCGAGGAAACGGGCGGGCCGGCTCGCCCCGTTGCACGGGGAATCTCAACCAGCGCCGCTCGCGCCAGCCCGCTTGGGTGATGTGTCGGCAAGGCGCACCGACTCACCGCATTCGGGGCAAATGGGCTCGCGCAGCCCGCGGAGCGAGTAACCACACGTCGAACACCGGGAATTGGTGCCCGGCTGTCGGTCGCGCCACGCGGCGTAGACGTATGCCGAGGTGGCCAACTGAAGCACGCCAGCAAAGAAAGCTGCCAAGAGCGGGAAGACCGCGCCGAGCACCACGCCGACAACCCCCGGTAGGATGAACACTAGCAGCCGAGACTCGCGCAGGGGCACCCGCCACAGCGCCGGCAGCACCCACGCCAGCGACAACAACCCGCACGCTCCGCCGCCCATGACCCCGTACTTTGCCATGACCCCCGTTTCGTTCGTGATGCGCGACCAGCCCACGTGAATGAGGGCGAAGAGGAGCACCGAACCCAACGCCGACAGCACTGCCGTCAGTAGCGCAACCAACGCGGTCGCCAGCGGCTGCCCGCTCTCCGCCTGGTCAGCCCGGATTGATCTGACCCATGGCGAAGTCCCACCACACTCGGGACACTCCGCGTCGGTGAGCCCGCGGAGGCTGTAGCCGCAGCGTGGGCAGTCGAGTCGCGCGGCGTTCCCAGAAGAATCGATAGTTTCGACAGCCCGCGGCAAAGGCTTCCGACCACACTCGGGGCAGATGTCACTCGGAACGCCCGTCGTGTCGTAGCCGCACAAGCACTTCCCTTCAAGCTGGCGGCGTTCTTCACTGTCGCGACGCAGTTGAATAGCGCCCAGCAGTTGCATGACAAGCGCAGTGAGCAACGCGAGAGGGCCGAGAACGCCCGCCAGCACGAGGACGAGAGCGGGAAGGACGAAGACCGGGCCGAGCGAAGCGCGGGGATCGACTTGCCGCAGCAGAGGGAGCACGTACGCGAGCGAGACGACGCCGCAGGCGAGCCCGAAGAACGAACCGACTACTGCCCCTGGGAGAGCGTCCGCCAACGTCCCCCAAACCGCGGCTGTCTGCGCCCCCGCGATCGCGCACGCGCCGGCAGCGAACCCGGTCGCGAAGAAAACAAGCGTCACCTGCCGTGACACAAGCCCAGGAGCGCCGACAAGCACCCGAGACGGTTCGCTCGAATCATCACGGTGCTCAAGTTGCACTGGTTGCACGGCGCAGCTCCCCCGAACGGATCTCACAGACGGACCCCCGAACCGGATCTATCTGGCGGACCGCTGAACCTCCCTGCGCTACGTCTGCGCACCGAACGTGTTCTGCTTTACATCTTACTTCTACTTACGCGGGCCGAGAGCCAATCTTGAAACCCAGCTTTTCCAGCTTTGCGATCCACTCGTCCCGTTCCCGCTTGTTCTCGCTGTCGAGTTCCCCAGCCTCGCCGCGAGAGAGACGCTGCAACGCCTCAACTTCCAATCGGCTCAGCGACACGCCGCCGAAGTCGTAATCCATCCACGCTTCCAGCGTCGTCGGCACGATCGGCGTCACCAGCTGAAGCATCGCCTGCGCATAATCACGGATTTCGAGCTGCGCGTGCGCGTCCAGCCGCAATGACAAGAACCGAAGCAAGTTGTGCAGGTCGCACTTCCAATACCACTGCGTGTACAGGCTCACCGGGAGCGCGATCCGCGCCAGCTCGCGGCTCACGCCTTTCTCCAGCAGCTCGCGATAAGGCTCGTAGAGGCCCTCAGCCTTTTCCAGGAACTCGATGAACGCCTCGGCGGTCTTGATCTCGTCCGCTGCCGCAACCGTACCCGCCCCGAGCAGATCGCTCCCCCCCTGGCGGTTGCTCGCCGACTGCTTCCGCACGGCGTCGACGGTCGGCTTGTAGAACGTGTCGGGCATGATCGAGTAGCGTCCCGAGTACTCGTTCACGTTCGCGGTGCGATGGCGAATCCACTGGCGCGCGACGAAGATCGGCATCGCGACGTGGAACTTGAACTCGACCATCTCGAAGGGCGTCGTGTGCCGATGGCGGAGCAGATACCGGATCAGCCCGCGATCCTCGTTCACCTTCTTCGTGCCAGCGCCATAGGAGACTCGTGCCGCCTGCACGATCGCGCAGTCCGCGGTCTGGCCCTCGGGCACCAGCCGCGGCATCACGTCAACCAAGGCCAGGAAGCCGTGGTCGTGGACCTTGACCTCCCAGCGAGCGGCACCCTCCATGACGTCGCGCATGGGCGCCTCAGGTTGCACGACGCGCAGATTGGCCGTCGGGCGCTGTTCAGCGCTGGCGCTCGCCCCGGGATTCTCCGGGACGTTTCCCTTGACGACCGCGACCGGCGTCGCACCCACCTGTTGCTGCTCTCCCATGCGCGAGATTAGGCGAGGCGAGCCCCGGCGTGATGCGGGAGTCGACCGGCCTTGGTCGGAGCGAGCGTGAAATGGGGTGCCGCCCGCGTGCAGCAACCACCGCCTTGCGGTATGCTGAGTCGGCCGTTCGCCGCCTTTGCCGACCAATTTTGACACTCGTTGCCGCCCGGGCGATGGCGCATCTTGCGCGTGTGCGAGACACAGTCTGCGGGCCACTTTGTTTGGTATTTGATCGTTTTTCGATCGCTGAACAGGCTGGCTTGAACGCGGCTCCCGGCAGATCGATTGCGGGACCGCGACGCGAACGCGGAGGTCCCCGGTCTTTCGTCGAACAAAGCCTTATTTTTCAGTGATTTCACGGCTTTCGGAGCGTCGAGCGTCGCCGTGTGCGCCTAGACTTTTCAAGCCGGGAAAGCTCGCGATCGGACCACCGCCGTCGCGTTCGGCGAACCCGAACACGTTCACGCTGGCACTCTTCCCGACGGCCCACGCCGACAACACCCATGACCAACCCACGCGACGCCGACGCCTCCAACTCGCCTCGCACCAAGCCGGACCGCGCGTCCAAGTCTCGGGGCGACGCGGGGGACAAGTCGCCCAAGGGCGAGCCCCAGAGCGAGCAGCCCGCGTTTTCCTCCGCCGTCAATACGGCGTACAACGCCGACCAGATCAAGGTCCTCGAAGGCCTCGAGGCCGTTCGCCAGCGGCCGGGCATGTACATCGGCGGAACGGGCATCAACGCGCTGCATCACCTGGTCTACGAAGTCGTCGACAACTCGATCGACGAGGCGATGGCCGGTCACGCGACCACGATCACCGTCACAATCGACGCCGATGGCTCGTGTAGCGTCACCGACGACGGTCGCGGCATTCCCGTCGACCCCATCAAGCACGAGAAGCCCGAGTTCAACGGAAAGCCCGCCGTCGAAGTCGTCATGACCGTCCTCCATTCCGGCGGCAAGTTCGGGCAGGAGGGCTCGGCTTATAAAGTCTCGGGCGGCCTCCACGGCGTCGGCGTCTCCTGCGTCAACGCCCTCTCTGAGTTCCTACGCGCCGAGATCTTCCGCGACAACACCATCCACGCCATCGAGTTCGAGCGCGGCGCCGTCGCCCGCCCACTCCACGTCGTCGGGCCGATTCCCAAGGGATCTCCCCGCACCCGCGGCACCACCGTCATCTTCCGACCCGATTCAACCATCTTCCCCGACACCCGGTTCGACTTCCAAACCCTCGCCACCCGCCTTCGCGAACTCGCTTTCCTCAACCCAGGCATCACGCTCCGCTTCGTCGACGAACGCGTCGGGCCCGATGGCCAGATCCGCTCGGAGACCTTCCACGCCGACCACGGGCTGCGCGAGTATGTCGAGTTCCTCCTCCAGGGCAAGAGCCCCGTCTCGCCGGTCGTCTCACTCCGCAAGGAAGACGCCGCCAACTCCCTCGTGTGTGAGGTGGCGCTGGCGTATCACGACGGCTACAACGAAACGCTGCTCGCCTTCGCCAACAACATCAACAACGTCGACGGCGGCACCCACGCTCAGGGCTTCAAGGTCGCGCTCACCCGCACCATGAACGCCTACGCCAAGCGCGCCGGCATTATCAAGGACAAGGACCCCGTCCCCAGCGGCGAGGACCTCCGCGAGGGTCTCGTCGCGATCATCAGTGTCAAGCTTCCCAACCCCACGTTCAACAACCAGCCCAAGGAAAAGCTCCTCAACCCCGAGATCGAGAGCTTCGTCTCCCAGGCGGTGGGCGACGCGCTGGAATCCTGGCTCGAAGAACACCCCGCCGACGCCAAACGCCTCTGCCTGAAGGGCATCGTGGCGGCCCAGGCCCGCGAAGCCGCTCGCAAGGCGCGCGAGCTGACACGGCGCAAGAGCGCGCTCGATTCGGGTTCGATGCCGCACAAGCTCAAGGATTGCAAGACCAAGGACGTCGCTCGCTCCGAGCTCTTCATCGTCGAAGGTGACTCCGCCGGTGGAACCGCCGGCCAGGGCCGCGATATCGAAACCCAGGCGATCCTCCCCCTCCGCGGCAAGATCCTCAACGTCGAGAAGGCCCGCATCGACCGCGTGCTGGCCTTCGAGGAAATCCGCACGCTCATCTCCGCCCTCCGCTGCGGCTTGGGCAGCGAGATGGACATCGCCAAGCTCCGCTATGGCAAAGTCGTGATCATGACCGACGCCGACGTCGACGGCAGCCACATCCGCACGCTGCTACTGACGTTCTTCTTCCGCCAGATGCCTGACCTCATCCGCCGCGGGCATGTCTTTGTTGCCCAGCCCCCGCTCTATCAGATCGAGAAGATCGGTGGCCGCACCGTCAAAGGCAAGTACGTCGTCAACGACTCGTTGATGGACCTCCAGCTCACTTCCCTGGGCCTCCAGGCGTCCGACCTGGTCATTCGCGATCCGCATCAGATCGACCCCGCAACGGGCCAGCCCGTCGTCGTCAAGCGGCTAAACGACGACGAAGAACGCCGCGTCATCCAACTTCTGGAACGACTGCGCGAGCTGGTCACCGTTGCCGAGCGTCGCGGCGGACGCTTCATCGACCTGCTCGAACTTCGCCACAAAGATCCCGAGGGCAAGGGTCGCCTGCCCACGCATCGTGTTGCGTGGCGGGGCGGCTCGGAATACACGTGGGGCGAGCAGGAGGCCCTCCGCGTCGTCGCCTCTCGAGGCCTCGTCATCGCCGACGCGATCGAGATCGCCAATGCCGCGGCCAATGGCACGCGTACACCGACGCCAACCACCGGCGCCGCCCTCGCCAGCGTCAAGGAACTGCACGAGAACCGCGAGCTCGATCGCCTGTTCACCGACCTGGCGGCCCTTGGGCTTCCCATCGAGGATTACGCCCTCGTGCAGGAGGAGTCGGCCTCCGGTGATCGCCTTCCCACCAAGTACGCTTGGGTTCCCGCGGGTTCTTCCGCTGGAGTTGTTGCCGCAGGCAGCGGCGCGACAGGAGCCGGCGCCAGTCCGGAGCTTTCAACCGCCGCCAACGGCGAGGACAAGACCGACGCCGAGGACACCGCCGAAGCTGAGCCCGCTCGCGCGTCCCGCATCAAGGGCAAGAAGAGCGGCGTCCACGAAGTTGCAAGCATCCAGGACATCCTCCCAGCTCTGCACGAAGTCGGACGTCGCGGGCTTGAGATCAAGCGTTTCAAGGGTCTGGGCGAGATGGACGCGCACCAGCTTTGGGAAACGACGATGGACCCAACCAAGCGCACGCTGATGCGTGTGACGTGGGATATCGCCAGCGACGCGGACGCCCTGTTCTCGGTGCTGATGGGCGAGGAGGTCGAGCCCCGCCGCCGCTTCATCGAAGAGCACGCACTGGAAGTCAAGAATCTCGACGTGTAACCCGAGGCGGACACTCGTCGCCCATGCCGATCGTGCGGGCGTGGAAACCAAGCCAGCCGCGATTTTCGTCTGGTGGCGTGTTGCGTCCGCTGCAACGCGTCGATAGCCGCCGACATGGGGAACCAGACTTCGACTTCCGGTCGCTCTGCCGTGAATCAGGAGGTACGCCTGAACTCTCTCGGCATGGCTGGGGCTCGGCTCAGCGAGCTCCTCGATAGCCTGGACACGAATCAGGACGCAAACCTCGCCAAAAAGCGTGCTTTCGTCCGTTGGCCTTTCCGGACCGAATCGCTCCACCTGAGCCTGAAGCAGCCGGGCGGAACCAACTCCGCAGTCAAGGTCGCTGGGCGAAACCTCTCTTCCGGCGGCATGAGCGTCCTTCACCGATCGTTCCTGCACTTGGGAACGCAGTGCGTCGTGAAGCTCCCCCAGACCTGGGGAGGCACCCGCGACGTTGACGGGGTCGTCGCTCGCTGCCGGCATGTCGCGGGCGTCGTCCACGAGATCGGGATCCGCTTCTCGCATCAGATCGAGGTTCGCGACTTCATCGAATCGAAGGAGCAGAGCTACCTGTTCACCCGCGAATCGGTCACGCCGGAGGCGGTGACCGGCGCCATCATGCACGTGGACGACTCGGCGCTCGACCGGACGATCGTCCAGCGCTTCTTGAAGGACACCAGCGTCTCGCTGACCGGCGTCAACACCGTCGCCGATGCGCTGAACCGCGCCACACCCCAGCTCGACCTCATCATCACCGATTTCCAGCTCTCGGACGGCACAGCCCCCGAGCTGATCTCGGGCCTTCGCCAGAAGGGCGTTCTCTCGCCCGTCCTTCTCCTGACTGCCGACACGTCCAAGAGCATCGCGGAACAGGCCCGAACCGCGGGCGTGATCGCGATCTTGAGTAAGCCTCTGGCGAAGGAAGAACTGGTGCGGGTGGTCGCGGAGTTCCTGATCACGAGCGAGGAGGACGCCGACGCCGGGAGCGCGCCGGGGGGCGACGAGATCCTGCGTGAGCAGTTCCTGACCGAACTCAAGGCGGCCGCCGGCAAGCTCGAAGAGGCCCTGACCGCCGACAACGCTGCCCGGTGCAAGATGATCTGCCTGCAGCTCAAGGGCACCGCCGCCGGGTTTGGCTTCCAGCGCGTTGCCGACCAGGCAGCGCGAGTGCTGCAACTCGTTGACCAGACGCAGAACGTTGCGGACAACATCAAGCCGGTGCAGGAACTGATCGCGCTGTGCAACCGCGTGCGGGGCTAGGCCCTGCTTCCGCTGGCCTTGCGGTGCGCTCGCTCAGCCCGACACGGGCGCGATCAGAAGCACTTCGCTCATGGTGGGCTGCACAGCGCCGCCCGGGCCTTCGGCGCTGATGGCAAATGCCGCGGGTGCGCCGACCGGGAGCGAGGCGCGGAAGGGCACGAGAACATCGCCCGTCGTGGGGTCGATCGACGCCTGCGTCACATCAAAGACGCCCGCGCTGATCGGGCGCCCATCGGCCCGAGACTTGTCAAAGACCCAGAGCTGGTACTGGCGTGCGGCGGCGTCGTTAATCGCCAGCCCGCGGACCCGGACGACGCCGCGCTGGCCCGCATTGTCCCACGCAACATCGCCGGTCACGCCCTGCGCCGCGGGGTTGTTCTGTGCGGCGAATGCCAGTGGCGTGCTCCCGCCGAGGATCTGGCTGCGCTGCTGCGCGAGCGAGGGCGGCGGCACCGGGGGCGGCGGCTTGACGAACCACCCGACCGCGGCGACCAAGGCAAGCCCCGCCGCGACCGCCCACCCGATCCACGACGTCGCCGACTCCGTCGACCGAGCGGGCCCGATCGTCGCGACCACGCCGGCTCGCTCATCCGCGGATGGCTTGCTCGCGACCGGCCTGCCGAGCGCGGATGCCGAAGCCGGCGCCCGGTTCATCTCGCTGGTCGGGTCGGCGCCGATCTCGGCGTTTGCCGTCCGCGTCGCGCCGCTGGCGACCATCGCGCTTCCGATGACGACCAGGCGGCGCAGCGCGTCGGGCGGCACCTGTGCCTGCTCCGCCCCGAGGGCGGACAAGCCCGCCGCCATCGCGCCTACACCGTGCGCCATGCTGTGCCCAGCGGGGCCGGCCTCGACGACTTGCCCGGCGTCATCGCGAACCTGAGGCATGCGCCGCAGCAGGGCTTCCAGTTCGGCAAAGTCCGCTGGCGCCATGCACGCGCCGCTCGCCCGTTCCGCGAGCAGATCCATCAGGCGATCAAAGTCCTGGCGCTGGGTCTGGCTCATGGAGCACCCCCCAACTGCCCGTCCGCCTCGGCGCCAGTCTGCAAGCGCTCGCCCGCGTGAACGCCGATCACCCGATCGACCAGCGAAGATGGATCGACAGCGGAGCGGATCTTCCGGAGCGCCCGCCGGATGCGGGTCTTTACGGTGCCCAGCGGCGCCTGCGTGAGCTGGGCGATCTGCTCGTGCGTCAGACCTCGATGGACGGACAGGTACACCACTCGCTTCTCGTCGTCTTCCAGCTCGTTGTACGCTGCGATCGCCAGTCGCGCATCCTCGCCCGTGTCGGGCGTTGTCTTGAGTTCAACGCGATGCTCGAACGTCTCCGGACTCGCAACCCGCGGCGTTGAACGGGCGGTTGCGCGGCGCTGGCGATCGATCAATCGGCTGTGCGCGATCGTCGCAACGAATGCCGCCTCGCTTCCGCGCGCGGGGTCATACCGCCCGGCGGAGCGCCAGACTTCAACAAATACGTCCTGGACCGCGCCTTCCACATCCTCCCCATACGGGCGGAGATACCGCTCGGCCAACCCCCAGACCAAGGGGGCGTACTGCGCAAGACACCCCGCGACCGCTGTCGCGTCGCCGCGAGCTATCCGCTGGAGCGTGGTTTCGCTCAATCAACCTCCGCCGCGTGACGATGCCCAGCATCGCCATCGAACGACAAAGATACGCAGTCGCCGGGGTTGCGGATTGTGTCCAACCGGAGGTTTCCGAGGGTTGAGGGGGCACACGGGTCCGCCGTACGCTCTGGCACGCCGTTCGCTTCAAGCTTCACGGGGCAGGGGCTTTGTGGACCCGAGAGCAGGGACGCGACGCGTGAACATGACCAACTTCGAGCAACTGCTGCGCCTGGAAGTTCCCGTGGTCGTCCGCCTGGGCGAGCGAAGCATGCGCGTCAGCGAGGTTGTCGATCTTGTCCCGGGCGCGATCGTCGAGCTTCCTAAGCCCGCCGACACGGAACTCGACCTGCTGGTCAACAATCGCGTCGTGGGCTGCGGCGTCGCGGTCAAGGTCGGAGAGAACTTCGGAATCCGGATCACGCGCCTGGGCAACCAAGGCGAGCGGCTCGAGGCGGCGCTGGAGGGCGATGGCGGGGGCAGCGTGTAACTCTCAAGGGGCCTTAGCGCCGGGAGCGGCGGCCAACTTTCTCGCTGCGAGGCACACTTCCCGCAACTGGCGGACCCATCCGCTCGATGGATCATGGCGGGCGGCGCGTTGCCTCGATCATCAGCCGCACGTGGAACACTGGAGGGCGGCTTGGCGCGCGACATTCCGATCGGCAACGGCGACTTGCTGGTAACGTTCGACCACTCCTACAGGGTCCGCGACGTCTACTACCCCTTCGTCGGGCGGTACAACCACACCGACGGTCGCGAGCAACGCTTCGGCGCCTGGGTGGACGGCAGGCTGGCTTGGGTGGAGGAACCGGGCTGGCGACGGGAGTTGCGCTATCGCCCCGACAGCCTCGTCACCGATGTCGTCCTGACCCACGATGAACTCGGGGTGCAACTGCTCTGTGCCGATTGCGTCGACTTCCACGAGCCGGTCTACTTCCGGCATGTCGTCGTCCGCGACCTGCAGAATCGCCCTCGCGACGTGCGGCTCTTCTTCCACTGGGATCTTTCCATCCGCGGGCACCCGGTGGGCGACACTGCCAACTACGACCCTGCCTCCAGCAGCATCGTGATGTACAAAGACGACATCTACTTCCTCTTCAACGCCCGCAACGAGTTCAAGTCGGGGATCGACCATTGGGCGATCGGAGCCAAGCGACTGCGCGGGGCCGAGGGAACATGGCGTGACGCGGAGGACGGGCACCTGGGTCGCAACGCGATCAGCCAGGGCTCGGTGGACTGCACGATTGGCTGCAACCTCCGGGTGCCCGCGGGCGGGGAGGCGAGCGTCACATCGTGGCTGGTCGCGGGTCGCTCGTACGACGAGGTGAAGCGCACGAACAACCGCGTGCAGAACGCGGGGCCGACGCGGATGATCTCGCGGACGGAGTCGTACTGGCGTCTATGGGCGAAGAAGGAGCCCCTGGATACCTCGACGTTGCCCACGGGCGTGCGCGACCTTTTCTATCGCAGCCAGCTCTTGATCCGCACGCAGATCGACAACCGCGGGGCGATCATCGCGGCCAACGACTCGGACATCACGCAGTTCGGAGGCGATCACTACTCCTACTGCTGGCCCCGCGACGGCGCGCTGGTGGCCCACGCGCTCGTGCTCTCGGCCCAGAGCGAGCTCTCTCGAAACTACTTCCGCTTCTGCGCCCGGGCGATCGAGGAGGACGGCTACTTCCTGCACAAGTACACGCCCACCGGGGAACTGGCCAGCAGCTGGCACCCGTGGATCATCGAAGGGCAGCGGGTACTGCCCATCCAGCAAGACCAAACGTCGCTGGTGATGTGGGCGCTGCGCGAGCACTACAACGCGTTCCGCGACGTGGAGTTTGTCAAGGGGCTCTACCAGCCTCTGGTGGTCAACCCGGCCGAGTGGACGCTGCGATATGTCGATGGCAACGGCCTGCCGCAGCAATCATGGGATTTGTGGGAAGAGCGCCGGGGCGTTCACACGTTCACCGTCGCGACGACGATCGGGGCGCTCGAAGCCGCGGCGGCGTTCGCCGAGGACTTTGGAGACCTCGACCGGGCGACGCGATTCCGCGCCGGGGCTCAGCGGATGCGGGAAGCGTTCATCCGGCACATGTGGCACGAGGGTGAGCAGCGCTTCGCGCGGATGGCGATCCCGGTCAACGGGAATGGGTACAAGCTCGACATGACGCCCGACTCTGCGAACTACGCCATCTGGGCGTTCCGGGCGCTGGACGCGCACGACCCGCGGGTCGTTGCCGACATGGCCGCGCTCCGCGAGCTTCTGCTCGTCCGCACCGACGTCGGCGGTCAGGCTCGGTACAAGCACGATTACTACCACCAGATTGAGCGCGAGCAGGTGGATCGGGTGCCGGGCAACCCGTGGGTGATCTGCACGCTCTGGCACGCGCAGTACGACATCGCACGAGCGCGAACGCTCGCCGAGCTGGAGCGGGCGACCGAACTGATGGAATGGGCGGTGAAACGAGCCGAGGCTTCTGGCGTGCTTGCGGAGCAGTTCCACCCGTACACCGGCGCTGCGATGAGCGTGAGCCCGCTGACGTGGAGCCACGCGACGTTCGTGATCGTGGTGATCGAGTACCTGCGGAAGCGTCGCCTGTTGCTGGCGCTGGAGCTGGAATCGCGGTACGCGCGCCAGGGCGCGGTTCGAGCACTGGGCACGCTGCCATCGATGATGCGATGACCTTGGATCGGGCCCGCCCGCATCGAACCGCGACCACGGTCACAAGCACGATTCACGAGCGCTTCGGGTAGCCCTGCGGGTGGCGTTCGAACCAGCGATACGCCGACCCGACGATCTCGTCGATGCTCGTGATCTGGGCGCGCCAACCAAGGACATCCTGCGCGCGGCGGGGATCGGCAAACAGGCGGGCAGGATCGCCCGCGCGACGCGGACCAAACTTGACGGGCACCTCGCGACGCGACACCCGCGCGACGGCGTCGATGATCTCTCGCACCGAGTGCCCCTTGCCGATGCCTAAGTTGAGGAACAGCTCGCGGGCGGGGAGCGCCGATGGCGTCGCCCGAGCGCTCGGCGCGGGTGCAGCGGGTGTTTCGAGAGCGCGGAGCGCCGCGACGTGCGCGCGGGCCAGATCGTCGACATGGGTGTAGTCGCGGATGCACGTCCCATCGGGCGTCGGGTAGTCGTCGCCAAAGACCTCGACATGCGATCGGAGCCCCAGCGCGGCCTGGATCACTACCGGCACCAGGTGCGTCTCGGGCGTGTGGTCTTCCCCCAGAACGCCATCCATGTCGCAGCCAGCAACGTTGAAGTATCGCAGCGCGGCAAACGCAAAGCGCGCCCCCGCGCGAGTCCGCGCCGCCGCGAACTCGGTGAGCATGCGTTCGCCGACGAGCTTGGTGAAGCCGTAGGGGCTTAGGGGCGACTGCGGGCAGGTTTCGGGGATGGGAATCAGGTGATCCGGCGGCTGGCCGTAGGTCGCGCAGCTGGACGAGAACACGAACCTCTGGACGCCCAGCGTCGCGCAGGCGTCGAGCAGGTTCGCGAAGGCGGCGACGTTCGCGCGGTAATAGGCCATTGGCTGGTCGACGGACTCGCCGACGTAGGCAAGGGCCGCGAAGTGCATCACCGCGTCGACGTCCAATCGCACCAGTTCCTCAAGGATCGTCGGCGTGCGAGCGACGTCGGCTTCGATGAATCGAAGTCGGTCGCCAAAGGTTGCGTGAAGGGCGTCGATCGCGGCCCGGTGACCCCGGTGGAGGTTGTCAATCGCGACCACATGGTGGCCGGCGAGCAAGAGCTGCTTGCAGGCGTGGGAACCGATGTACCCGGCGGCGCCGGTGACGAGGATGGCCATGTGGATTCGTAGGCCGGAGAGCGGGCCATGGGCGACGGACACACCGGACTATGGGCAGTATCAGACCTCGTACTGCACTCGGCCATGGCGGCTGGCGCGGCTGATCTTGTCGTGGGCATAAAGCCCGGCAAGGACAAACTCGACGCAGCTCGCCCGCACGCCCGCGTCCTTGCTCGGGTTCACCTCGAACGCCTTCTCCCACACCGGCGGCACCCGCTTGAGCAGCTTCTCATAATGCCCGCTCGGAAGCATGTCGCCCACTTCGACCTTCACGCCCTTGGCGAAGATCTCCGCGATCTCCCCCAGGCCGTGCTCTTGCACGTACTCGTCGAAGACGACCTTGATCGCCTCGGCGACGATCGCGTCCAGGGCTTGCCGCTCGGAGAGCTGGTGGCTCCCAAGCATGTCCAGCTCCAGCTTGCCCAGGCTCGCGCTCGTGAAGTGGGCCAGGTCGCTGATGCGGGGCACGGCGGGCGACTCGCCAAGGCGAATGGCCCGCTGACGGGCGGAAGCGATCATGACGCGGTAGTTGGCGATGCTCAGGCGGGCGCTCACGCCCGAGGCCTGGTCAACATACTTGCTCTTGCGGGCCTGGATCGAGACCTGCTCGACGATCTCCTTCATAAACCGGGGCACGAGCACAGGGAACTCGCGGGCCAGAGCCGCGTCGTCGTCGATGCTGGCCTCCTGCTCCATGATGGCAATGCCAAGGTCACGCTCCCGCGGATAGTGGGTCTGGATGGTGGAGCCGATGCGATCCTTGAGCTGCGGGATGACCTTGCCGGAACGGTTGTAGGTGCTGGGGTTGGCACTGAAGAGGACGAGAAGATCAAGGTCGAAGCGGATCGGATAGCCACGGATCTGCACATCGCGCTCTTCGAGGATGTTGAAGAGGCCAACCTGCACTGAATCGTCCAGATCGGGGAGTTCGTTCATCGCGAAGATGCCGCGGTGCATGCGCGGGATCAGCCCGAAGTGGAGCGATTCCTCGGCGGACATGCTTTCGCCCCGGGCGAGCTTGGCGGGATCAATCTCCCCGATGATGTCGGCGAACTTGGTGCCCGGAGCCAGACGCTCGGCGTATCGCTCCTCGCTGGGCCACCAGGCCACCGGTGCATCTTCGGCGTGCAGCGCCAGAAACTCGCGCCCTTGCTTGGTGATCGGGGCGAACGGATCTTCGTGCACCGGGCACCCGCCATAGAAGTTGCTGGGGATGGCGAGATAAGGCAGTTCGGGATCGAGAAAGCGCACGAGCTGACGCATCAGGCGGCTCTTGCCCTGGCCCTTCTCGCCAAGGAAGAGCAGGTCGTGCCCGGCGAGAATGGCGTTGCACAGCTCGGGAATCACGGTGTCGTCGTACCCGACGATGCCGGGAAAGAGCGGCTCGCCGGAGCGCAAGGCGCGCACGAGGTTGGCGCGGAGTTCGGCCTTGACGGAGCGCGAGGTCCAGCCGGAGGCTCGCAGGGCGCCGACGGTGTTGGGGCGTTGTGGCATCGGACGATCATTCGCCGCGCGGGAGGCGGAGGATGCTCGCTTGCGGACTTGCCGGGCTAGTTGTCGGCGGACTTTCCCGCGAACGTGCCGGGTGGAGCGACCACCGGATGCACTGGCAAGCGCGCCGGGGCACCTTCCGGACGATTCCGAGCCAAAAATACCATGAGCGACTTCCAGCCTTCGAGCCTTCCCCGGCGTTCTGCCAAGCGAACGGCGCGGCGGACAGGCCTCCACTCCAGCAATCGGGTCCGCCGCTCGTTTCGCGTGGCGCGAGCAAGTTTGGGCGCCGCCCAAGATTCGCCCTGCTCGCCCATGGGCCGACCGGCGATGAGCCAATCGATCCACGGGTCGGCGCGGGCGATCGACTCGCGAAGGTCGAGCACGTAGCGTCGCTGCGTGCGGCGAGGCGGAATCAGATGGTCGGCGATCGCGCCGGGCGCATAGACGATTTCGAACCCGGCCTGACGCACGCGGATGCACAGTTCCTGGTCGCCGCCGCTGGAGAGCTTGGCGCCCTGACGATCGATGAGGAATCGCTCGGCAAGCCATCCGGATCGTTCGACGGCGTCGCGTCGAAGCGCCATGGCCGCACCGACGAGATTGTCGCGCGGGCGATCGAGGACGCGCAGGGCGGGACCAAGATCTTGGGCCGCGAGCAACACCCGCGAGCGTGACGCCCAGGCAGACTCGCCTTGTTCGTAGCTCAAGCGCACGACGCCCCCCACGGCGCCCGCGCGAGGCTGGGCGTCGATCGCGCTCAGAACTTCGCGGGCCCATACCGGGTTGGGGATCACGTCGTCATCGAGCAGGGCGACCCACGGTTCATTGGTGTGCTCGAACAGGCGTCGACGCGCCTCGGCGAGCCCTTGCGCCGGCTCGACAACCCTTTCGAAGCGGCGCACGCCGCGGGACCCGGCGGAAGTCAGTTCCGCACCAACTTGGTCGACCACCGCGGGCGTCGCATCCGTCGAGTTGTTGTCGACGACGACGCACCGCGTCACGCGGCCGCCCACCCAATCCATCGCGGCGATCGCGCGGAGCGTTGCTTCGATCGCTGGGCCTCGATTGAACGTGCAGACACCGATCGCGAGCGAGGGCGGATTAGCAACGCGGGACACGGGGGCGGAGATCTCTGCGGGCATGCTGGCCTCGCGATCGGTGTTCACGCCGGCACACGTTCCCAGAAGCCCGGCGCCGCGATGAGCGTCTCTTCCAGCAACCGGGCGGCTCGGGCAGTCAGGCTTGAATCCTCTCGGAGGATGAACACTCGGTTGTGGCCAAAGCGAACGCACTCGATGTAGCCCGACTCTTCGAGCAGGCTCGCAGCGGAGGCATCGCTGCCGCGCGTGAGGTCTTCGATGACCACCACGCGAGGCCTGTTGATCTGAAGATCGAGCCCGCGAAGCGCCTTGGCCTCGTCGCCCTCCACGTCCAAGACCAGGAGATCGATGGACCGCGGCGCGACCGGACGGTGCGCGATGGAGGGCGCTTGGCGCGGCCCCGACTCGCCGGCCACCGATTCGCCGGGGGTAGACTCGCCGGGGGTGGCCTGGCCGGGCGCCGACTCGCCGAGCGCCGACTCGCCGAGCGTGGATTCCCCCGGCGGGAGGTGGTCGACGAGCAGCGCCGCGAGGCTGGTGAGCGGCACCTCGATGGTTCGGAACGAGCCCTTGTTCTTCTCTACCCAGTCCCGCTGATGCGCGGCGGCTTGCCGCTGCGACGCCATGTCGACGATCGACGCCGCACCGCCGGCAGAGTCCTGCGCGTGCGCCACCTGGAAACTCGTCGAGCCCTTGGCTCCCGGGCCGCCGAGCGCCGCACGCACCACGCGGCTGCGCGGGCGGTTCTGTCGGCACTGCTCGAATCGCTCCGGCAGAGGCTCAACCAGCAGACCCGACCAGCCCATGTCCTCGAACACCTTGGTCGCGCTGAGGCGCACGCCGTCGTAGGCGCCGGCTTCGATGAAGAACCCGCGGGGGGCGAAGGCAAAGAGATCCAGCAAGAACGCGTCTTCCCCGAACTGGGAGCGGAGAAACGGAGCGTGCGCCATTGAGTGTGAAGATGGTTCGCGGATGGCCATTGCGGCCCGCCAGGCATAGAGCTCGCGCCGCGCGGTGACCAGCTCGCCATGGGTCTGTCGCAGGTCATCGCGGAGCGTGCGCACGCGATGGGCGATCCGGCGGTGTCTCACGTGGGCAACGACGCCCAGCACGATCGCGGCCAGCGCGAGAACACCAGCGATGATGCTCAGTTCCATGGCACCTCCATGGCACCAAGGTATGGCCCGGGGTGCATCGAGGGAGTCGAAAGAACGTTGGGAATGAGCCGCTCGGGTCGCCTCGTTCGAGCGAAGCCCGGCGAGACCAGGAAGGCTCAGCGACGACGCATGTAGAAGTGCACCGCCATCTTGCCATACTCGTGCGTCTCTGGCCCTAGCGCGCCGGGAACCACGAGCGAGGGCGTGACTCGCTTGGGCTTGGGCGCCGCGGCGGGCACTCCAGCGATCGGCGCGACCCCAGCATCTTCCGCGCCATTGGCGTCGGGGCCATCATCAATATCGATCTCGTCGTCCAACTCCGCATCGTCCTGCCACTCGTCGATCGATCGTGGCAGCTTGCGAGGCGAGCCAGCACGCCCCTCTTCCCACTCCCCCGACAGCCGCTCGCGACGACGCCACTGGTGGCGATCACGCTCCGGCCCGCCCGCTCCGCGTCTCCCACCCCGGCGCGTCACTGGCGGCTCATCGTCCTGCGTTGAACGCTTCGAACCCGGCAGGATCACCTGGCCATCCGCGTCGTACTCGTGGAACAATGGCAACGGCGTCCGCAGCAGTGCGTAGCCGTCGTCGCTCAGCAACGCAACTAGCTTTTCCAACTGAGTCAGAACACGCTTCAGCCCCACCGGCTCGCGCACCAAGTCGTAAGGGGGATCGATCAGGGCGATCGTCAGCGGCCTTGGGCAACGGGCCAGCGCACCCGCGCCCAGCGCGTCGCCCAGAAAAAGCTCGCTCCGATCGGCGACGCCCAGCGCCTCAATGTTCCGTTTGAGCACCCCGCCCATCATCCGGCTTTGCTCGACGAAGACGCACTTGCTCGCACCGCGGCTCAGCGCCTCGAGCCCGAAAGAGCCCGTGCCGGCGAACGCGTCGAAGACCGTTCCACCCGGCGTGTGCCCGCGCAGGATCATGAAGAGCGATTCCTTCACGCGATCGGGAATCGGACGCGTCGGCGCCGTCTCGGGGGGCGACGTGAGCTTTCGACCTTTGAAATCGCCAGCGATGATTCTCATGGCAAGGAGCGGGTTGGCAGTGGAGAGGGTAGAGGCGCGTGAGACGAGGCAAGTGGCGCGAGGCACGGGGCAAGTGGTAGGCGGCGAAAGTCGCGATGAACTCGGGGATGATCGGGCCCTGCGTCGAGCCCTCTCCTGTCAACTCCTGGGCAAGGGCGGCGGGCCACCCGCCCCACCACCGACGCCCCCGGGCATGGGCGGGCCGAACAGGCCGCCAAGCTCCGGCACTTGGTTCGCCGGCATCCAGTTGCTGAGGCCTTGACGCCACACGAGCGTGTCCGGGCGGAGCTGGCCACTGGAAGCCATTTGTTGCAACACGTCGGTCATGAAGGGCCCGGCCTGCTGGCCGTTGAGGGCGATGAAGAAGGGCACGGGCGCGGTCATGCCGCCGCCAAAGCCACCACCCAAGGGAGGCGGTCCGCCCCCGTGCATGCCTGCCATCTGGGCCCCAGCCATCTGGCCCGCCATCATGCCGCCCAAGTTGTTGCCAAGGCCCATCGCCATGAAGGTTCCGGCGCTGCCCGGGTTCTCTGCGGCCTTTCCGATCGCCTCCGCGGTCTGGAACTGCGTGTACGCCCGCATGTCGCCAATCACGCCCATGCTCGATCGCTTGTCGAGCGCCTTCTCGACCTCGGGCGGGAGGGAGATGTTCTCCACGAGCAACTGCGGGAGTTCGAGGCCCATCGCCGCGAACTCGGGGGCCATCTTCTTGGTCAGGAACTCGCCAAGCTCGTTGTAGTTTGCGGCAAAGTCGACGACGCCCAGCTTGCTCTCTCCAAGCAGGTCGCCCAATCGCGACACGAGCGTGTTGCGAAGCTGCCCCTGGATCTCGTCGACGGTGAACGTGCCGTCGGTGCCCACAACCTGACGGATGAAGGCCGCGGGGTCGCTGATGCGGATCGAATACGAGCCGAACGCTCGCACACGGATCGGCCCAAACTCCTTGTCGCGGAGGATGACGGGGTTCATCGTGCCCCACTTGAGGTCGTTGAAGCGACGGGTGGAGCAGAAGTAGACCTCGGCCTTGAACGGGCTCTCGAAGCCGTACTTCCAGCCCTTGAGCGTCGCGAGGATCGGCAGATTCTTCGTGTCGAGCGTGTAGGTCCCCGGGCCAAAGACGTCGGCGAGCTTGCCCTCTTCAATGAAGACGGCCTGCTGACCCTCGCGGACGACGAGCTTCGCGCCGTTCTTGATCTCGTTCTGGAACCGCTCGAAGCGATGGACGAGCGTGGTGTTGGTGTCGTCCAGGTATTGGACGATGTCGATGAGTTCCTTCTTGAGACGGTCCCAGATGCTCATCGCAGTTCCTCCCACGGCCGGTCAAGGCATGAACGCTTCGTGCCAATCCCCGATGATGGGGCTGGCCCGCGGGCCCCGACCGTTTCGGGGCTGCCCGCAACCGGACAGTTTATGGGGACCAGGGGTGCGGCGTTGCTGGATCCGCGAAACGAACGCCGTATACTTACCCCCGCGAAGCGACCAGCGTCCTCTCGGCGAAGCCGGACGGTCGAAGGCGCAGCGCGACAAGTCAAGAGACGGGCGATTGGCGCAGTTGGCTAGCGCGCATGCATGACACGCATGAGGTCACTGGTTCGAGTCCAGTATCGCCCACTTTCCTGTTTTGCAGTCCCTTCGCACTCGCTCGCGTCGGCTCGCGAAACACCAACAAAACAAGGGCTTTCCGACGATTCCCGCGAATCCACGCGAACGGACGCGGACGGATGCTGCGCCGCATTTTGCGCCGCAGGCGCGCCGCTTTTTGCGCCGCTTTTTTCGTCGTCGGTTTCTGACCCCACCGGGACCGCCCCGCCGCCCGTCCCCCCGATCGCCATATCGAAGTGTGCATCGCGGGTTTGCAGGTAGTGCCGGGCCGCGATCAGCGGGCTATGCCCCAGCCAGCCCGCGACAACGTGGGCCGGGAACCGCTCCACCCAATCCGTCGCGCATGATGCCCGCATGTTGTGAAACAGCCGGGGCCAGGGCTTCACGCCCGCCTTGGCGATGATCTTGCCGAAAGTGGTCCGCAGGTTCATCGCGGCATCACGAAGCCGGGGAACAACCGCGACCGCTCCCGGCTCGGCTCGGTCGAAAAGGTCTTGCAAGATCGGGCGCAGCTCGGGGGCGATCGGGACAACCCGTACCGCGTGGCCTTCGTGGCCGGCGGTCTTGGGGGATCGCACCATGAGCCGCCCCCGTTCCCAGTTCACGTCGCCCCATCGCAGGGCCACGATTTCGGAAGGGCATCGCAACCCGGCGTACCGCGACAGGGCCACGACCGCCCGCCATTGGTCATCAGGGCACGCTTCAAGAATCGCTCGGATGGACTCGACAGTGACGTAGTGCGCCCGCTCGGGGTTGGATTGTGAACCGGCCCGCAGTTCGGCGAACGGGTTGGACGCGATCAGCCCCCAGCGCACCGCCCGCTTGAAGATCGCCCGAGCAACGTGAACCCGCTTCGCCACCGTCGCCGGGGCCAGTTGTTTCGTGGTTTCGGTGCCGTCGTCGCCCTTCACCGTCACCGGCTCGGCGATCGCCTTCCGCCAAGTGTCCGCGTGTGCCGGCGTGATTGACCCTAGCGGAGTTCCTGCGCCCAGGTGCGCCCGCAGACTGTCCGTGGTTTGCTTGTACGCCGCCCGCGTCGAAGCCTTCACCGATGCCGCCGCGTCGAAGCGGTCCAGCAGGTTCGCCAGTGTCACCACCGCCGCTTTCGTCCGCGACTCCACCAGCTTTGCACGGGCTAGCCGATCATGCATGCGCTCGGGCAGGTCGCGAAGCCACGCAGCCAGTTCGGCATCGGGCGACTGGTGGAGTTCCTTCGCCGCCAGCAGGGCTTCAACGCGAAGCCGGAAGGATTCCGCCGCCTTCGCCGATACCTTGCCGAGCCGCACGGAGCGCCGCTCGCCTTCGCCATCCGTGAACAGCACCCGCTTTGTTCCGTTCGCATCTCGTGAAACGCTTGCCACGTTTAGTTCCCCTTCGGAGATTTGCCCGCCTTGCTGGGGGCTTTGCTCTCGATCGTGATTCGCAACCCCAGGTAGTCCGCGAGCCGCTCGATCGTGTCCGCCGTCATCCCGCTTTCACCGCGCATCATCCGGGACAGTTGGCTCCGCGCCACGCCAGCGCCCTTGGCGATCGCGTAGGGCGATTGGTCGCTCGCCTTCACCGCCGCCGTGATCGCTTCCGTCAGTTGACCCATGCCTGGAGTGTACCGCATACGTTGCGATTTCGCAACCTTTCGTCATCGACTCCCCGACCGCCACCAGCCACGCCGCCGATCCGGCGTGCGTGGGCATCCCGAGCCCGTCAGCCACGCCCAGCCGCTCGGCATAGACGTACCCGGCTTCCGCGTCGCCGTGGGGGTCGGGGGCGTACCCGCTTGCCAGCAGCGTCAAGATCGCCCCACGATGCCGGCGCAGGGCTTCGAGCAGGTGTATGGGCAGGTCCGCCGCCCAGCCATCCGGCGTGGGGCGTCGATGCCGCAGGCGACCGCGTTGCGGTATGCTCGTACAGGCAGGCACCCCGTTGGCACCGGGTCGCGGGGGAGGTTCCGCATACGAAGGGGAAGAAGGGAGAAAGACATGTTTGTGAGTTCGTTTTTCAGCGTGACCGCGCTTGCGGTCGTCACCACTCTGAGCACGTCTGTCGCCGTGGCTTCCATACACATCCCCACAGTGAGCATTGGGAACGCGAATAATGCCGTGGACTTCTCCTCCGGGCTCGGGTTCGTGGGGTACGCATACAACATCGGGCAGACTGAGGTGACCAACGCGCAGTACGCAGCGTTTCTTAACGCCGTGGCTCGGACTGACGCTCACGGACTTTACTACGAGCCGGGAATGGTCGGACCATTTGGCGGAATCATCCGGAACGGCTCGCCGGGGTCCTACACCTACGCAACTATCGCCAGCCGCGAGAACCACCCGGTAACTTACGTGTCGTTCTGGGACACGGTTCGTTTCGCGAATTGGCTGCACAACGGGCAACCTGCTGGCCCGCAGGACAGCAGCACTACTGAGGACGGTGCCTATACGCTGACGCCCGAGGGCATCGCGGACAACACCATCACCCGCAACTCGGGTTGGCGATGGGCCGTGACCAGTCAGGATGAGTGGTACAAGGCGGCGTACCACCAGCCATCCAGCCAAGGCGGGGACAGTGACAATTACTGGTCGTTCCCGAACTCCGCCGACTTCATCGCACCAACAGAGGCGAACTACTTGGGAAGTGGGATTGACAACACCCTCCCCGTCGGGTCGTACGATTCCAATTACTACGGCGCATTTGATATGGCGGGGAACGTTTTTGAATGGAATGACTGGATCGCGTTCGACGGCTTCTCTCGCGGAATTCGAGGCGGCTGCTTCTTCACCGGCGAAGAAGAAATGCGTGCAGCCTTCGCGCCGTTTTTTTCCTCGGTAACGCGACACTCAAGGTCAACTTTATCGGTTTTCGAGTTTCTCAGATTCCAGCCCCGTCGAGCGTCGCATTGGTGGCGCTGAGTGGGCTCGGGGCGATGCGTCGCAGGCGGCGTGTTGTTCCTTGAATGTCTGTCCCCTGTGGATGTAAACCCAAGGGCGCACGGAGCAAGTCTGTGGGGGTGCGGGTTCACAGTTCCCCCCAGCCGTCGCCGGCGTCCGTTGGCTTGGCGACCGTGGCGACGGTGTCAGAACCCACGCGATTCCCGGCGTTCACGGGGGTTTCGTCGCCGTCGCCGGTGTCACCACGCTGCGACACCAGCCGCACCCGTTCGGTC
>JANRJU010000006.1:0-481469 GCA_033763815.1 Planctomycetota bacterium | reverse complement strand
TTGCCATCGCTGACTCCTTTCACTCGGCGCTGTGGCCGACCACAAAGACCATCTCGCCGCCCTTGCTCTTGACCAGAATGTCCGCCAGGTTCACCCGCTCGAAGTAGTACTGCGTGCCCGGGGCGACCTCGATGGGGTCGGCCTTCCCGTCCGAGAGCAGCAGGTCCTGCGTGTTTTTGTGCGACGCGGTGAGCGTGAATGTGGCGATGGTCTTCTGGGTCGCCAGCGGCTTGAGCTCGTCGGTCATTGCCACGCCGAAGATGATCGTGTTGCGCATGGCTACCTCCGCTCCCGATAGGTGACGCTCAGGACGCTGGTGAACACCCGGTGCTGCTCGAGCGCTTCGCTCGACACCACCGGCTCGTTGCTGATCCCGACCCACGCCGCGTCGGGAAAGCCCTCCAGCCGTATGAACCGCAGGTGATCCGCGATCGCCTCGACCAACACGAGCAACTCATCGATCGCCGCGTCCGCCCCTTCGGCGGGGAGCTTCTTCTGCACACCCACGTCGATGACGTACTCAATGGCCAGGCTGTCCCGCGTCACCGGCGACATCTGCACCGTGCGCGGCACCACCGAGACCCGCAGCTCCTTGAGATCCTCCAGCGTGAACGCGGGCTGGTACATGCGGACGGCCGCGACGGGCTGCCCGTAGGACCCGGCGCTCACGTGCGCCGCGACGGCGTCGGCGAGGGCGGCGATCGTGCTCACGGCCCACCCCCGATCACCGGGGAGCCCGTGGTTGGCAGGCTCTGGCGCGGCGAGTTGGACGTCAGTCCGGACAGCTTGCCTTCGAGGAACCAGATCTTGCGTTCCATCTCGGCGTACTGCGCC
The DNA here is from genome assembly GCA_033763815.1 of Planctomycetota bacterium. Lineage (GTDB taxonomy): Bacteria > Planctomycetota > Phycisphaerae > Phycisphaerales > UBA1924 > JANRJU01. The sequence continues at coordinate 480,635 of JANRJU010000006.1, read as the reverse complement.
CGGATCGCGTGGGCCTCGCCGATGAACTCGTCGAGGCGCTTCTCCACCTGTTGGAGCTTCGTGGTGACCACGCCCCACTGGACGGTCATCGCGCCCGCCGCGAGCACAACCGTGACGACCACGCCGGCCCAACGGGCGCTGCCGTTCTGACTGTCTTCGAACTGCTCACTGCGACGTTCGCGGCAGACGACTTCAACCTCCGCGACGACTGGGCTGCACGACGCCAGGCCGTGCGCGCGAAGAAGCTGCTGCATGTGGTGCGAGAGGACGATTTCCTTCAGGCGATCAGCCTGCTGGCGACGCACGAGCGCCGGCTGAGGGCCGTCGCTGGCGGAGCCAACCCGAGTGAAGCCCCGGGAATCTCTTGCAAGCGAAAGGACATCCTTCGCCTTTCGCTGAATGACTACCGGTCGTGGTCGGATCGGGTGTCGGCGGGCTTCGAGATTGCCGCGCAGTCGCTGCATCAGCAGAGAATCTTTCGGGGTGAGGATCTGCCCTATCGGACGCAGTTGGTTCCGCTGGCGGCCATCTTTACTGCGCTTGGGGATGTGGGGCGCACAGACGGTGCGCGCCAGAAGGTGATGCGGTGGTATTGGTGTGGCGTGTTTGGTGAGTTGTATGGTGGAGCCATCGAAAGTCGCTTCGCGAAGGACCTCGCGGAGGTCGTGGAATGGGTGCGCGGCGGGCCAGAGCCAACCACAGTAACCGAGGCCTCATTCAATGCGGCACGGTTGCACACGCTGCGTACCCGGAACAGTGCGGCGTACAAGGGGCTCTATGCGGTGCTGATCCGAGATGGCGGACTCGATTTCCGCAGCGGCGACGCGATCGACAACCAGATCTACTTTGACGAGAGCATCGACATTCACCACATCTTCCCCCGCAAGTGGTGCGACGAGCATCAGATCCCAGCGAAGCGATACGACAGCATCATCAACAAGACCGCGATCTCTGCAAAGACGAATCGGATCATCGGCGGGCGGGCACCCAGCGTGTATCTGGCTGCGCTTCAGCGGCAGGCGGATATCTCGCCTGACCGCATGGACCAGATTCTGCATTCGCATGTGATCGACCCAGCCTTGCTCCGTGGTGACGACTTCGAGGCTTTCTTTCAGGCTCGGGCGATGTCTCTGCTGGCTCGCATCGAACAGGCGATGGGCAAGAAGGTCTCGCGAGAGCTCCCGACCGCCGACGAGGTCGACCTGTTTAGCGACTCGTCGGAATCGCTCGATGATGACGAATCCCCACAGAGCAGCGGAGTGTGAGGCTATGGCAAGGTGAGCCACTCGAACACAACTCGGGACCATCGACTCTTTACCCGCTACGTCGGCATCGACTACTCAGGTGCCCAGACGCCGACGTCGAGTCTGCCTGGGCTTCGGGTCTACGTGGCCGGTCGGGATGCCAATCCGGTTGAGGTGCGGCCATCGCAAGGGCCGAAGAAGCACTGGACCCGCCGAGGCGTGGCGGAATGGCTGGCCGTCCGCCTCTCGGAGGACGAGCCCGCCATCGTCGGCATCGACCATGGGCTCTCGTTCCCGATCAAGTACTTCGGGCAGCACGGTTTGCCGCGCGACTGGCACGCATTCCTCGACGACTTTCACAATCACTGGCCGACCGACGAGGACAACACATACGTCGACTTCGTGCGCGATGGGAATGTCGGGAGCGGCGCGGAGCGCTCGGGCGAGCGCGGCTGGAAGCGCCTCACCGAAGTACGGGCGGGCGGTGCCAAGTCGGTGTTCCACTTCGACGTGCAGGGCTCGGTCGCCAAATCGACCCACGCGGGCCTGCCGTGGCTCAGGTACATCCGCGAGCGGCTTCCCGGCCGCGTTCACTTCTGGCCGTTCGACGGCTGGACGCCGACCCCCGGTCGTTCGGTCATCGCAGAGGTCTACCCGTCGCTGTGGAGCCGGTCGTTGCCAAAGGCAGACCGCACGCCAGACCAGCACGACGCGTGGAGCGTGGCTGAGTGGTTGCGGCGGGCGGATGTTGATGGCGGCCTCACGGAGTTCCTGAACCCCGACCTCTCCCCCGAGGATCGGGCGACCGCAGCAGTGGAAGGTTGGATCCTGGGTCTCGGGTAAGCGCCACGGCCCGAGTTCGATCCGCCTGTTAAGCGTGAGGTGCCCCAGCGGCCATCCAACGCCGATTTCCCGCTCTCTCTGAGCGGCTCAAGGCACTAACGGCCCCCGAAATCATGCCGAGTTCGAGACACCCATCCGATCGGAGCTTCTGACCGGCTCGCGAAAGCGGGCCGGTTTTGCTTTACGGGCCGGCCGGTTTCCGGCGTCCTGGCGGGGTGGCGGAAACGTCGCAGATTCCGGGGCCAAACGCGGGACCGGGTTGGCCACCGCGCTCTCCGTTTGCGACGGCCCGATCGGGCTGCGACGAGAACCCCGGGCGTTCGCGTCGCCCTCTCGGTCGAACCTCTCAAACTCTCTCCGACTCTCGGTTAGCGCCCCCGCCGATTTGACGCGGGGTGCCGATCAGGGGTGAACAGGGATCGGAACCCACCCGAAACGGAGAACATTCCGAAGTCAGGATGCTCCGTCATCGAACTGCGGCATCCGCTGGCGGGGTGCCCCCTGCGAGCAGCGTCTGCACCGTGGGCCAGCGATAGGTCCAGATCTTGTCATCCGCACGGGAGTGCTTCGGGCGAGTTGGCGTTCCGATCCGAGTGCCCGAGAGAAGGAAGTACCGCCGCCCGAGTCTTTGTGCCGCTTGTACCTCCGTCGCAACCCCGGTTGCCTGATGCGTTTGTTCACCACACAGCACGATCACGAAGTCCGATTCCCTAATCAGTCGCTCGGCCTCCAGCGCCCAGCGCTCCGGAACCGCTCGGCTGATGGAGTTATCGATGAACTCCCAGGGACAGTCGGGGCGCTGCGACTCGGCGACCAGGTTCTGCTTGACTCCGAGGTCGTCGTAGTCGAACGCGATGTACACCTTCTTCTTGGCCATTGGAGCACTCCGTGAAAACACGTTCTCCGCATGTATAGTAGTGCGAATTCGGTCCGCCCAGCGCACAGTTGGGCTCACGTCTCGATTTCACCGAGGGTCAATGCCCACGCTTCGCACCTATCGCGTGTTCGTCTCTCACTGTTGGGAGTACAACGCCAACTACTACACCCTGGTTGACTGGTTCGACGACGAGCCTCGCTTCGACTGGAAGAACCTCAGCGTGTCGGATGAAGCCCCGATGCGTGAGGACAAGAACTTCGAGAAGCGGCTTCGCAAGCGCCTCGGCGCGGCGGACATCCTGGTCGTGATCGTCGGCATGGAGATCGCCCATCGCCGATGGATGGCATGGGAGATCAAGTGGGCGCGCATTCGAGGCATCCCGATCCTTGGCGTGATGCCGAATGGCGCAGAGCGTGTGCCCAAGATCGTGCTGGATTCCGGTTGCCCGGTCGTCCGATGGCGACGCGATTCGATCATCCCGGCCATTCGGCATTTTGCACGCGACCAGAGATAGAATCGCCACCCACTCCTTGGAGGTTCGCATGGCCAAGAAACGCGCGTTCATCAGCTTTGACTACGACCACGACGCCGATGCGAAACTCATGCTCGCCGGGCAGGCCAAGCACCCGGACACCCCTTTCGACTTCGCGGACGGCTCCGTGCAGGACCATCTTTCCGGCGACTGGAAAGAAAAGGTCCGTCGCCGAATGGACAACGTCGATGTGGTCATTGTCCTGTGTGGTCAATTCACCCACCTCGCGAGCGGTGTCGCCGCTGAGTTGAGCATCGCCAGGGAGAAGAGCAAGCCATATTTCCTGCTTGCGGCTTACTCGGACAAGAGCTGCACCAAGCCCACCACCGCTCAGCCGAGCGACAAGGTATACAACTGGACTTGGGACAACCTGAAGGCGCTCATCGGCGGCGGGCGCTGACGCTGGCGGCGAACGAGCTTATGTTCAGAACCGTTCCTTCGCACGGAGTCGCCGATAGTGCTCGCCCAGCACCGTCAGGCGGCACGACTTGCTCTCCATCGCCGCATTCCACATGTGCGTCGCACCCTCCGGGACTACGAGATTGACGCGATTGAACTTCTGAAGGACCGCGAACTTGCGGTTGTTCTCTGGATCGGCCCTGGGCATGTCCGGGGTCCGGCCTTCATCACGAGGCTCATAGGACGGGTCAAGAGGAAACTGAAAGCCCGCCGACGGAAAGAACTCGGTGATTCGCTGGAGGTCGGCGAGGGACACCGCTGCCTGAACCCTACGCAACGAGACAAAGCGCTTCACGTTCGTCTTGAACACGGGCCGTTGCTCCCACATGCCGAGTGATTGGTCGATGTGGGCGTAGACACCGCCGGGAGTCACGTTGCCAATCAAGTCCGCCGCCGGACCGTTCATGGCGTCCACGAAGAGTCTGGTAAAGACTCCTCCATCGTTCTGCTCCGTCGCGTACTGGTCAGCCGTGGATGCGGTCAGAATGGTGAGACCTTCGGTCAACTCGGCGATCTGCTTGGCCGTTGGCTTCGCTCCGGCAATGCCGGAATGGCAGCTGTCGAGCACTATCACCTTGTTCCGCGCTTTCGACTCATTGGCGTAGGTCAAGATGTCCGCCAGCGGCATGCCGTCATCCCCGGACTTGCACTCGCATGTCAGGAGATAGCCGCCCGTCGTCTCAATGTGTCCGTGCCCCGCGAAGTAGAACAGAGCGATCTCGCTGTCGTCAGCGAATAGGGCTTGGATCGACTCCTTCAACATTGGACGCGTCACTACGTCCGCCGGCCCGGTTCCCGTGAGCAGCTTGACGTCGAAGTTCACCGAACCATCGCTGTGCCGCTCTAGAACAGCCTTCATGGCGTGCGCATCATCCACACAGCCGTACAGCGGTGATCCGTGTGAATAGTGATTGATGCCGACAACGAGTGCCTTTCTCACGATAACGCCTCCTGACCGGGCATCGTATTAGGGTCAAGGTGGCGCAACGGCGGCAGCATCGCTCCACAAGCCGCTTGCGGGAGCTGAAGTGACCATCGTCGAGTGTTCTCCTTTCGCCACTTTTTGCCCCGTTCGCGTAGATGGTGGTTAACGGCCTGCCGCGTGGCTGGCTCGCTCAACTGACCATCGCCGGCCCCCACCGGGCTCGCGCACGGATGCACGCATGACCATCGACCTCGACCAGGGGGCCGAGCGCGATGACCTCGCGCACTCCCACCGGCTCACCCCGACCAAGCGTCTGCACACCCTCGCCGAGTTGCTGGCGGGATACCCGCCCCACAGGCACGGGCTGTAAGTCCTCGCCTGCCGTCGCGGGGCGTTGAGGGTGAGCGTGAGCACAGCCCTTCATGTCCCAAAGGTACGAAGATGGCGGCGGACGGCGCACTCCAGCATCGGCTTAACCACGAGCGAAACGACCAAATGGGCCGCTTGATTTCGCGAGTACACGTCCATGCTCCTCGTCACTTGGCAGCCACCTCGCCTGCTCGCGTCTCCCGGCGTGAAGGCCCATGATTCGTCGACTCGGCTTACGAGACGCCTCATCGCGCCATCCATCGGTTCAAGACGCAGCGAGACGTATTCGCCGGGCGACCACGATGTGATCGTCTCGACGTGCGACGATCCGTCTGTGTTGATCACGCGGATCCGTGACCCCACGATCCCATCGTCCCGGTGCTCCCACATCGCGGATCGGATTCCAGGCACAAGCCCGAAGCCGCGAAAGCTCGACCATCCGGGCAAGTTCAACACGAGGGATGTCGCGGTCTCGACATCTACAGGTAGCCAAGCCTTACACGCGATTCGGCACACCAAACGCTCGCCACGAACATCAGTTGGCGATGGTCGGCCAGGTTTCGCTGAACGCTCGGTCATGCCGCTCGTCGACTCCGAAAGTCACCAGCGAAGTTGCATCTCGGCACACGCCAAGAGGCTTCTTCGCGAGGTTCATGCGGAGTATCGGCTCGCATCGAGCGGGCCCAGCGATTTTCGGCGTCTTTGCATCTCTGAACAACGACACACCAACCGCGAACTCCTCGCTGGTCGGGCGCAGCATGGTGAGGCGGGCGTGCGGCACAGGCGCAAGAATACCAAGCAGTTCGCCCGTGGCTCCAGCCCCACTAAGTCGCGGCCTCAGCGGCTGCCCTGCTCCCACTCGAGCGTCATGACCGTACCAGTGACCTTCCACTGGCCGGAGACTTGCGCGAGCGTGTAGCGGTAGTGTCCGCCGCACGTCCATCGCTCTGGCCCCTTGGTCGAACGGATGTGGGTGGCGATGAACCGCGCCCGACACTCGGCGATGTCGCCTGAGATCGTGACTTGATGTCCGCCGACGATGTGCTCCGTGCTGGCGAAGGTGCTCAGTCCTTCCTTCCACCCCGCGATCAAGTCTTCGGCCCTGACGCGTGCGGCCGGCGAGCCGGTCAGCGATGAGTAATCGACGTCCACCTCGGAAGAGAAAACCCCGCGAAGATCGGACCAGCGACGCTGATCAGCGAGCGATGCGACCGAGTTCACCACAGCAACAACCGCTTCGATCTCGGATTGTGCAACGGGTGACACACCGCCGAGCGTGCGGTGGAAATGAGCCGCCACTGCATCCGCGACCTTCGAGACATGCGAGGGAGAGTCGTAGAACTCGGTGTGCTCACCCTCCGTCCAGAACAGATCCTTCGGGCCTTGCAGGTGAGCAAAGACGCGACGCACGTTCTCGGGAAGCGCCGAGCCATCGCTGTGGACGATCAATGCGGGCTGTCGCACCCGTTCGGCGAGAGCGATCCCGTCGAAGTCAAAGAACTCGGGCCAGCTCATCGAAGCCATCCGATTCGTCCACTGTGGAACCACGCCGCGACGGCTCGTCACGTAGAAGCCGTTGGGATCCTCGCTGAACATCGCCGCCGAACGGTCGGACGTGCTGGCGGCGGACACATAGCGGACTTCGCCTGTGCGCTCAAAGGCCTCGCGAGCTCCGGCCCCGACCTGCATTCGCTCGCGAACGCCCGCCTCGCTGAAGAGCGCAGTGATGGAGGGTCGGTCGTGCACCCAGCTTGCTGCCGTCGCGATCGAGCGGATGCCATCGTGAGAGGCGGCAGCCGCGAGAACGTGCCCGGCTCCGAAACAAATGCCAAAGGCGCCGACGCGTGCTGGGTCCACATCCGGACGGCTTTGCAGGTATCTCACAGCCGCATGGAGATCAACGATCTTTGCGCTCGCCGACTCATACTCGCGGGGAGACCCACCGCTTTCGCCCCAGTAGCGGTAGTCAAAAGCGAGAGCAGCAACTCCTCGGGCGGCCATCGCCTCTGCCCAACGGGTCGCGACTTGCTCCTTGACGTTGAGCCAGGGCGGTGCGATAACCACCACCGGGGGCTTGGCGTCGGCTGGTGAGCCTCCTGGCCGATACAGCAGTCCGATGAGCTTCTCGCCCTCGCTGACGAACTCGATGCTCTCCGGTGTCGTCGCTCGTTCGGTCGAGGCGCCGTGCACGACGAGCGTGCAGGCAGCCGAAGCCACGAGCGCGGTGATGGCGGGATATGCGTGCAACATCTGACCTCCCAAGAAGTAAAGTCGCAGACCTCAGAGACTACAGAGTCACTTCTGCGGAGTCTTGTACGAAATGCAGCCTCCACGCACGATGCTGCCTGGTGGGTGACCGAAATAGCGCCTCAGCCGATGGCTGAGGTGGGCTTGATCGACGAAGCCAAGCTGCGCGGCTGCGATGCTCGGGGCAACACCATCACGAATCAGGTCGCGTGCCCTTGCAAGTCGCTGAACAAGGTGGTAGCGGGCCGGGGGCATTCCAAACGATGCCTTGAATGCGCTTCGCACGCGGTGGGGGGGTGCTCCCGTTGCTTTCGCCAGTTCCCTCAGCGTTGCGCATCGCCCCAGACTGCTGAGCAGCTTTTCTTGCACCCGCTTCGCCAGGGGAAGGTCCTTCGGGGTTGCAGGCATTCGGGGCAGAACCGCCTCCAGCAATCGCAGAGCGTCCTCCTCAGCTTCACTTGCGTCGACGTTCCGGGGTACAGCCCGCATGAGCCGCAGCACACTCCTGAGCGCGACCGCATCATGAGATTCGATGCACCCAAACAAAGGTGCTCGCGTCGACCTTCGCACGCTCGGGAGGGATGGATCGAGTGCCGTCCGCGCGATGTAAATCACGAAATAGGTTGAGTGACGTTCGACCGTCACGTCCTTGGCGGCGGTGTGCTCCATTGCCGGGGGCACCACGTAAACCCTGCCCGGGCTTGCCTCCAGCCAGTGCCTGCCGGCGCGGATATGCCCAGCACCATCCGGCGAGTAGCACACCTGCCACTCGTCGTGGGCGTGAGGGGCAATGCCAGGAGCAAAGCCGGGCGTGTAGTCATATCGATCGACGGAAACCTGGCCAAAAGTTGCGATCGAAACGCGAACACTGGCGAGATTGGAACTCATGTTGAGTTAAACGGTAGTTACTCCGGACATCGTGTGTCGCGAGAGCACCGACCGCTGCACCAAACTTACAAAGGCGTTGCGCTGTTGGGCGGGCGAGTGCGCGCATTTCGTACAAGACGCTCCGTAAACCCGTGTTTACTGTCCACCCGTGGAACAGCAACGTGATGTTCGTCAGGCTTCTAGGAGGAATTGGCATGCACGCAGGGCAGGTGTGGTTCATCACCGGGGCATCGTCAGGGTTCGGTCGAGCATTCGCGGAGCATGCGCTCTCGAGGGGCTATGCCGTGGTGATCGGGGCGCGGAACCTTGACAAGTTGAAGGAGATCGAGCGAATCGACCCGGTGCGGGTCCTGGCGGTCCGGCTTGACGTCAACAAACACGACGAGGTCCGGCACGCCACAGCCGCGGCTATCGAACGATTTGGCCGAGTTGACGTCCTGTTCAACAACGCCGGATACGGCATCGTGGGCGCTGTCGAGGAGACGCCCATGGCAGAGCTGCGCGCCCAACTGGAAACGAACTTCTTTGGCGCCGTGTCAATCACACGCGAGTTCCTGCCGCACTTCAGGGCGAGGCGGAGTGGTGCGATCGTCAACATCAGCAGCCTTGGCGGTCAGTTGTCGTACGCCGGGTTCGGGGCGTATTCCGCCTCAAAGTTCGCACTCGAAGGCCTCTCCGAGGCGCTCGCTCAGGAGATGAAGCCGTTCGGCGTCAAGGTGCTAATCGTCGAACCCGGCGCCTTCCGAACCAGCTTTGCCGGTGACGCGATGAAGCACATGCCCTCCATCGACGCCTACCGCGATGTTGTGGGCGGAACCCGTCAGTTTGCCCGAAGCATGCATAACGCGCAGGAAGGCGATCCCAGGAAGGCGGCCGCCGCGGTTGAACACGCCTTGCAATCCAGCGAAACACCCTTGAGGCTCGCCCTCGGAACCGATGCAGTGAGTTCAATCCGCGGGCACTCGGAGACTCTGCTCCGCGATCTCGCCACGTGGGAGGCGGTCTCTCTCGATACAAAGCTCGACGACCGTGCGTAGGCCATCGTGTCGCTCCGACGCGCGACGCCTGATTCACGACACAGACGGCGTCCTGGCGCCGCGCTTGTTTACCGCAACTTCGGACGCCACCTCTCGAGCGTCATCTACGAGCGCTTGGGCAGCGACTCGTCCTGTCGAGACCATCGCACCGCCTCTCACTGTCGCGCCAACCACGATCCCCGCAGTGACCAGGACGATGTTCTTGACGATGTACTGTCCCTCCAGCGTGAGCGCAACCGGGAACCGGTGCCAGGTCTCTCCCGGAAACAGCACGAGCGGCGTGACAGTGCCAAACATCTGGAGCGCCAGCAGCAGGATGGTCGCTCGCAAGAACATGCCAGAGATCAGGCCGATCCCGATGAGTGTTTCCCAAAGCGCAAGGGAAGGTCGCGACACCTCCGCCGGCACAATTCCCAAGGTCAGCGTCGAGATCGTGCGCGTCGCCAACTCGTCGGCGGGGCTGAGGCCCGGCACAAACTTGATGGCACCGAACCAGAGAAACACGATTCCCAACGAGACTCTCAGGAGTCGTGGACCGTTGCGGGCCATCCAAAGGGTGATCAGCGGGTCGAGTCGCGCAATCGTGTGGATCATCGAAATGCTCCCAAAAGTTCGATGAATCCTAAGTCAGGTTGCGCGTTCTCGAAGTCACGCCCAAGCCCAGATTGGACGCGGCAGCGGAAATGAGGTTCTCACCGGCGTTCAGCTTCGCCGGCGAGGGCACTCCGATCGCCAGACGCCCTGCGAGTTGTGGGGCCTTCTCGATGACGGGGAGTCGGCTCTTCGCGGCGACACACTCATCAAGGCCATCACGCCCGGTCCCACGACGCCAGCATTTCGCGGATCCGTTCCCCGTTCCCCTCTGCCCACCTGGAGAGCTCGCGGACTGCGGGCAGCACTCGGCCGGCCTCCGCCGTGAGCGAGTAATCGACTCGCGGAGGAACCTCGGCGTGCACCGTCCGCTGAACCAGTCCGAGCCGCTCGAGCTGGCGCAGCCGCTTCGTGAGTTCCTTGCGAGTAATGCCGGGGATGGCTCGCTCCAAGTCACCAGATCTCACCACCCTGTCGACGTCCAAGCGGTACAGAATCGGCATCACCCACTTGCCGCCGAGAATGCCCATGAATGCCATTGCCGGGCAGTCCACTTCGTCCAGATGGGCGATCTCGCCCCCTGGCACGAAGCCCCATCTCGCTCCATCCAGAGCGACCTCCGCCCCGGCTCCATTGGCGGGCATCGCGGCGTGATCGCCGTCCACATCTGTGTCCATAAGGAAACGGTAGGTGCAGCTTGGCAACAGGAGTTGAGCCGCGAACTCCTTCCACCTTCACTTGCACCGACGAACAAGAGGACGACGTGCCTCTGTCGTCAACACACCGAAGAGGAGAACGAGTTATGCGTATTGCAGTTACTGGGGCCACCGGCAACATCGGGTCCGTCGTCGCGGCGACGCTGATGAGCGCGGGCGTCGAAGTTCGGCTGCTGGTGCGTCAACCCGGGCGACTCCCGTCCGACATCGCGCACCGCGCCGAAATCCGTGAGGGCTCACACCTGGATGCCCGTTGGGTGGCCCGAGCCGTGGACGGGTGCGACGCGCTTTTCTGGCTCACGCCGCCCGCCTTCACCGACGACATCCTCCGCTTTACAGCCTCCGCAGCCGCGGCTGCCGGCGCCGCCTCCCAACGTGTTGGAAGGGTCGTCGTGATCTCCGGTGCGTACTGCGACCGCGCTGATCTCGGGCTGGCGACTTGGCTCCGCTTTGTCGAAACCGCGGTTCTCGCCTCCTCGCGCAACGCCACCATCCTTCGCCCTGGCCTGTTTATGGAGAACTTCCTCTTCGCGTCCGAATCGATCCGTGCCGGCTCCCTCGTCGCCTTCCCGGCGTCGCCGCACGCGCGCTCGCGCTTCATCGCCACTCGCGACATTGCCGCCGCCGCCGCCGCTCGCCTTCTTGATGCCGACTGGAATGGTCACGGCGCGCTCGCCGTCATGGGACCCGAGCGATTGAGCTTCGCAGAGGCGACCTCGCAACTCGGTGCGGCGCTTAGCCGATCGCTCAAATACGTCGAAGCCTCCCCCGCCGAGACGCGGGCTGGAATGCACGCGCTGCCCGCTGCGTTCGTGGACGCCTACATCCACATGTACCAGGGCTTCAACAGGTTGTTCCTTGAGGGCATCGATCCCTCTGAACCAACCATCGTCGGCGCGACAACCTTCGCAGCGCTGGCGAGTGAGGTCCTGGCCCCGCGCCTCAACTGAGCTCGGACCGCGGCGCGGTTGAAATTAGTCCATTTCAGACGCGTGCCCGGATTCACCACCCCGTTCCAGCCGGCGTCAAAAAGAAAGCCGGCCCGCGTGCGCGAGCCGGCCACATCCTCAGCTTTGGTGTCAGACAAGCATCAACGCTTCGAGAACTGGAAGCGACGACGCGCGCCAGCCTGACCATACTTCTTGCGCTCGACCTCGCGTGAGTCGCGGGTGAGCAGGCCGGCCTCGCGAAGGGCCTGATCTAGACCCGGGTCGTAGTCGTTCAGGGCGCGAGCGATCGCCAGGCGCATCGCCTGTGCCTGACCCATGTGTCCGCCGCCGTGCGAGCGGATCAGCACGTCGAACTTGCCCATCAGGTTGGTGATCCGCAGAGCCAGGACGGCGTCAACGCGATCCTGCTCCTCCGTGAAATACTGCTCGATCGTCTTGGTCGCGTCGCCTTCCAGCAGCACGACGATCTTGCCCTCGCCTTCCTTCGCAGGGCGAATGCGAACGCGGGCCACCGCCGTCTTGCGACGTCCCGTTCCCCACCACCAGCCGTGCTTGTCCGCGGGCTTGGGCAGACGCTTGGGCTTCTCGGCGACTGGCGCCGCCGCGGCCTCGCTCGCGCCCACCGGAACTCCCAGAAGGCCCGTCATTCCATCCGCTGGTCCAGACTTCATCGTCGACATCGTTCGTCGCTCCGTCCCGGTTCGGGCTCCACTGGCCCGCACACCGGTCGTCAGGTTTCAGTTGCTCGTTCGCTTGATCAATCTCGCCGCCAAACCCTTCTCGATCCTACCTCGCCTCCAGAGACGCTCACGCGCATCCGTCGGCTCCTCGTCCGGCGCTCGTGCCTCGCGGCCCGGGCTTCTGCGGACTTCACACAACCATTTGCACGGGGTTCTTGTCCGCGTGTGGGTGGTCGGCGCCCTCGAAGACGTAAAGGTTCTTCAGCATGACGCGCGACATGCGGTTCTTGGGGAGCATGCGCCGCACCGCGTCCTGGATCAGCTTCTCCGGGCGGCGTTGACGCACCGAGCCGTAGCTCTCCATCTTCAGACCACCGGGGTAACCAGAGTACCGCTGCTTGAAGCGTTGGTCCGCCTTGCGGCCCGTGAGCCCGACCTTCGTTCCGTTCAGCACAATCACCGCGTCGCCGCAAGCGATGTGGGGGGTGTACTCCGGGCGGTGCTTGCCCATCAGCACCAAGGCCACGTCCGAGGCGAGGCGGCCCAGCGGGACGCCCTCGGCGTTCACCACGCGCCAAACCTTCTTCACGTCACCCTGCTTGACCAGAACCGTGTCGCGACGATGCATGAGACCTCCACCGGGAGCAAGTCGAACTTCGCTCATCTCGAGCGGCGATCGCAAGCACCCACGGGCCGCCTTGGAAAGCAACGCTTCCGGGGCGGAACCAACTCGCCGCCTACCGGGCGGGGCGGGCCGAACCGAAGCGGTCGGCAAGATTATCAATCCTGACCCGGACTGAGCCGGGCCTCAATGATTCGCCTCGTCAGGGCTGGAATCAAGCCGGGCTCGCCACGCCCAGGCAGCCCTCGGGCTCACGCGCCGCCCGCGCCGCTCCCCTGGCCCGCTTCCGTCGCAGCAGGAACCGCGGGCGCCGAAGTCTTGCCCGTCGCGGCGACGCTGGTCTCCAACCATTCCCGAAGCGTCGAGCCCGACACCGCTCCCCCGATCCTCGAGATCTCCCGACCCTCGCTGAGCAGGATCAGCGTGGGAATCGTGGACACATTCAGCGAACTGGCTTCCCGCCCGCTTGCGTCAACGTCGAGGTAAACAGGAATGGTCTCCGCCTGAATGGCCTGAGTCGTCGATGCCTCCGCGAGGGCACCTCGCTTGAGGCTCTGGCACGGGCCACACCAATCCGCAGTCGCAAACACGAGCACCGGTTTCCCATCCCGCGCGGAGGCTGCCGTCGCTTCCTGGAGCGTGGAAGACCCCTGGAACGCGGGGGGGACTGGGGCCTTCGCGCCTCCGCGCTGCGACCAGAGCAACAACGCGAACGCTCCAAGCACCACCACAATCAGCAGCTTGTTCCGCTCCATGAAACCCTCCAGCTAAAGTGCCCTTGAGTTTGCGACCCGGGGCTTGATCCCTAGTTCGCCCATCGCCCCACGAATCGTCTCCTTCAACCGTTCGACGTAGCGCCACTGCGACAGCGTGACAAAGATCTTCAGATGGCTCGCCCGATCTCCGGCGGCAAAGCCCGCCCGAGCCTCATCCACGCTCGCAGCCCGTCGATCTTCCGCCCAAGCGAGCCACTTCTGCAACGCTTCTCCGTCGCGGTCCGCGATTGCCCGATCGACTTCCTCGCGGATTTCCATCACTTCCATGAGGAACTCGGGCGGTAGCGGGGGACTCTTCGACCACTCCGTCGCATCCGGCGCCACCCGGCGCAGCAGGGCCGTGGCGCGGCTCTCCGGATCGTCGAGTATTCGTCTTGCTTCGTTAACCGCGGCAACCACGCCTTCCGCTTGAGCATCCAATCCCGCACGGTCGGGGTGCGCCTCTTGGGTTCGAGCCAGATACGCCCGTCGGATCGCTTGAGAGTCCAGGTCGAACCGGGCCGGAACACCAAGAAGCTCGAACGGGTCCCCTTTGAGCTGGTTGGATTCGTTTAGCGCCATGTGATTCGATCCGGCTCCGGCAACTCGATCTGGGGCTTCTGATCCAACTCGATCGGTTGACAAGCGTTCCGCGGGAAGCAGTCCCGGCACAACGCTACGCTGCCTTCGCCCGGGCGCCCCGAGCGGTTTTCCTGAGAAGAGAGGGCGAGCGCCGATACAGCCGCTTCGGCCTCCCGACCGGAACGAAGAACGGGCGATGGAGCGACCCGCTCATGGGCTAGGCAGAGGCCCAGGCAGCGCGAGCGAGAAGGAGCAACGGCAGGTGGCAAGCATGCACCACATCGGAATCGTCGGCGTGAGCCCCGAGGGAGCCGGCGTGTTCTACCGCCAGTTGGCCCACCAGATCGAGCGTCTGCTTCCGCCTCACCTCCATCCGCGCGTCACGCTCCACAACGAACCCCTTGAGCGATACATGCGGGCCCTCCGCCAGCAGGACTGGCTGGATGTCGGAAAGATCCTTCAGCAGTCGGCGGAGATGCTCGCTCGGTGCGGCGCAACGATCTGTGTCACGCCCGATAACGCAGTCCAGCACGCGGTCCCGTTGGCTGCGGCGAAGTCGCCTATTCCGTGGTACACGATGATGGATCTCGTCGCCCATGCCGTGGAATCCGACCAGCGTCGTGTCGTCGGGTTGCTGGGCACGAAGTGGGTCACGAACGGGGCTAGTTATCAGACGATCCTTGGCCTGCGGGGCATCCGTGTGATGGCGCCGGAGCCGGACGAGGCCGACACACTCGACCGCATCATCATTGAAGAGTTGCTCCACGGGCAGATTCGACCCGAGTCCCGCCACGCGGTGCTGGGCATTATCCGCCACCTTGCGCAGCGGGAATGCGAGGCGGTGATTCTGGCGTGCAGCGAAGCTCCGCTGCTCATCAATCGCGAGAACGCACCGCTGCCGCTCTACGACGCCGGAGACATTCTGGCCGAGGGCATCGTGCGTCATGCGGCGTCGGCCGCGTGTGCAGCCTAGTCAGAGTTTTCAACATTGTTCACTGGCCTTGAAATCCGACTGGACACACCAGTTGCATTCCGGTTATTCTAAGAGAGCGGAACCGAGTGGCCTGAACGACGGATCGAGTTGATCAAGCACGCGGGCTGGTCACGCCTGCTTGATCCGCCCCGTCCAGGCAGCCCGAAGTACGCGGCGAGGCCGGCGAAAGCCCGAGCGAGCGGCGGAACTTTTTCGGCTATCCCGGAACTGAGGCCGCAGAACCAAGCCCAGACCCAGGCCTTGGCCCTTGCACCAAGGCGCAAGTCGAGCCCCCGGAACCGAGGCCAGCCCGGAAACACGCCTCGGTAAGCCACTCCGGAGCGCCAACTAGTTGGCCAAGCAGCTGGCCCAACACGTTGGCCAAACCACATGGGTTGGCCTTGACCCTCAGCGGACAAACGCAGGGCAGCAGGGCGGCAGGGCAACCCAACCCGGGCTCAAGACTCTGGCGGGCAAAGCCAGGCGGGTGCTCGAAGGGCACGTGAGCTTGCCAGCTTCGAGCCTCCCCGACCGATTCCCGGGCAGCACGCCTCGCTCGGTTGTGAGGCGGGCCCGCCTGCGGAGTCGCCGACCCCGCCGGAGGCCTGCTGAAACGGCCCGCGGGAAAGGCCGCTGGCAAGGCACCCTTGGGTTGCCCGATCCGGCCTAGGCGAGCCGGAGCGGGAACCCCGAAGCCGCGCTCCGGGGCCCCGCCCAAGATGGACCGCTCGAAGGGTCGCTGCGAAGCGTCCCCTCCCCCGGCGATGGCGGACGCCGGTTTGCCCGACCCCAACATACGGGACGCGAAGGAAAAAGCGCCCACCCGAAACCCGTGAGAGGCCTTGACCCGCATATGCTGGCTTGAACCCGAAAAGGAGTGGAGTCTCCATGAGTCCCAGGGAACTGATTCGCCTCGTCGGCACGCCTTCGAAGTTTGGCTCGTTCGTGCGCGCGCTGCGGCAGGGAGGCGGTTCGAGTGTGCGGCCTCGTTCGGCGATGACCCTGGACACGCTCGAAGCCCGCGTGCTCATGGCTGGGGATCACCCGAGCTTCAATCCGGCTCTCTTCCCCAATCCGCCGACCAACGCGTCGACGCTGATCACGCTCGACGGCAGCAGCCAGGGCGCGGTCAACGGCGTCATCGGGTCGGCGCAGGATGACGACCTGTTCCGGTTCGTCGCTCCGCGCACCGGGCTCATGAGCGTGCTGGCCGACACCGTCGACCTCACCCCCACGAGCACGCTGAACAGCCAGCTCGAGATCTACGACAGCACCGGTGTGCGTCTGGCGACCGGCCTCAACAACGGCCAGTTGACCGACGGGTTGGCCACCGGCGGATGGGCAGGCTTCATCGCGACCAGCGGAGAAACCTACTTCGTTCGCGTCCTCTCGGAGGGCGGGACCAGCGGTGCGTACACCGTGCGCGTGAACGCGGCGATCACCGAGCTCACCGACCTCCCGGCCCCGGTGCCGCCCGAGCCGTTCCCGCCCCCCTTCTTTGATGTCGCGACTGGTCGCGCCGTGATCAACGGCTCGATCACGCGCGATCAGGGCGACGTGCTCTACAGCTTCGACACGCGAGATATCACCGACGCGATCTACGACAGCCTTGTGACGGTAAACGCTCGGACCGCGCCTGGCGCACCCCTGAACACGCGCGTCGAGGTCTACGACTCACAAGCCCGCCTCATCACCTCCGACGTCGATACCGGGCGACTGACCAACGCGTTTGCGACGCTGCTCAACGGGCGCAACCGCATCTTCTACATCCGCGTTCGCTCCGACATCGGTAACGGGCCGGATCTTCCGAGCAGCGCCGCTCGCGGCGCGTTCCAGCTTGCGGTTGATGCCGCGGCCGAGTCGCTCTCCACCGACCCCGTCACGCGGCAGACGTCCGTCACCGACGCCCTGTCGGACGGAACCGACACGAGGCTGTACTCCTTCACCGCTCAGGGCACTGGTCTCTCGTTCATCACTGCGTCGCCGGCGCCGCTCCCGCCGCTCATCGATCCGGCGCTCAGGCTGTTTAACGCCAACGGCGTGTTCACGAACTTCAACGACAACTACTCCGATCAGACGCCGCAGATCGACGTGCGCCTTGTTGGTGGAGAGAAGTACTACGTCATCGTCGATGGTTTCGGCCAGGCCGATGGCGGCGTGTTCTTCATGTTCATTGAAGCACACCACACCGTCGACGACAGCATCCCTGTGGACGACGCACCGGACCGCGTGCGCGACGCCGCGGACGAGAACGCACGGATTACTGCGGAGATCGCTCGGAACGCCGTGCCGCTGGCCTGGGGCACGCCATTCATTGAACGGGATCTCAACGGGAACCCGGTCTTGGATCGCGGATTCCGTCAGTCCGCTTCGATCAGCGGGCGTCTCTACGGCGGTGGCGAGCTTGGGCTTCAGACTCCCGATAGCGACATCTATACCTTCACGCCTCCGACCGACATGCTGGGCACGTTCCCCGGCGACGACGGCGACGAAGGCACGGCCCTCTTTGTTGGCGGCGTGTTTGATGTCGCCGACCCGGGTCGCTCGACGCCCGTGGACAGCCGGAACGTGGCGATCTGGGACGCCGCTGACTGGTGGTACGCCGGCCGGCAGAACACCGCTGGCGGCGTGACCTTTGGCTTTGTCGACAACCCCAACACGCCCGGGACCAACCGTCCCGAGGTGTACGTGATGCAGGTCTGGCAGCGGGCCGACGACTGGAACGGCACGGGCGCGAACCTGCCGATTCTCGTTGTCGGTGGCGACTTCCGCCTCCGCGTTCTGACGCCCGCCGGCGCCATTGCCGAGTTTGATAACTTGGCTGTCTGGCGGTTCTTCGAAGGCGATCCGGCAACCGCCGCGGACGATCGTTATGTCTGGGATTCGCTGGGAAATCCCAATGGCGCCGTCCGCTCGATCACCAGCTTCGACCCCGAAGCCTGGGACCCGGATGGCGATGGCCCGGCCCCCGAGAACCCCGACCCCAACGACCTGGGCGGCGAGCAGATCCCCTGGCTGGTCGTCGGCGGAGATTTCACCACGATCCAGCGCGGCCTGACCACGACCCCCGCCGCGGGGCTCGCCTTCTTCGAGGGTGCGCAGCGCTCCCCGACCGGCGGCGCGTGGACGGAAATCAGCGGCCTCACCGCCAATGGCGGCACACGCCGCGTCAACGCGCTCACCACGTGGGATGCGCCTGACGCGGGCGAGGGTCGTGAGGCCCAGGCCGGCCCGCCTGCGCTCGACCTCGTGCTCGACGCTCCGGACTTCCCCAACTCGCTCATCATCGGCGGTCAGTTCACCGTCAACGGCTCGACCAACGTGGGTCTCTGGACCGGCCACACGCCCGGGGCGCAGCGCCTCGCGGCCTTCTCCGACTCTCGAACGGCGCAGAATCCCGCGAACAATGCCAGCGTCAATGGCCCCGTGTTCGCGCTGCAGGTTTTCGATCCGCCCGATCTCAACGATGTCACGAAGAATCCGATCGTCGTCATCGCGGGCGACTTCTCGACCGCCGGTGGGCTGACCGTGGGCAACATCGTGACTTGGGGCCACGAGCAGCTCGAGGATGACGTGCTCAACGATCCTTCGCTGCCGAACTACAACCCAAGGTTGGAGTGGCGGCGCCTTGGTTGGGACCCTGAAAACCTCGACGCCAACGAGATCGAGACGGACGAAGCCGTGCGGGCGCTCACGATCTGGGATCCGCCGGACATCTTCGGCGGGGTCGATGCTCTCGAAGAGCCGCGACTGGTTCTTGGCGGCGACTTCACCGACTTTGGCAACACCCCCGCGGCTCCCAACTTCCTCGCCAGCTTCAACGGCGAGAATCCGTTCCTCTTCATCGACGACCGCGGCGGCGATCCCGCGTTCAACGGCACCGATGGCCCCGTCTTCTCGCTGGAAGCCATCACCGACGAACAAGAACCCAGCGTCTCGTTCCTGCGCAACGCGGCCGACCCGCAGCAGGTGCTGTACGTGGGTGGCGACTTCGAGGGCGTGGCAGGCGGTGCGATCGCGTCGCGCTCGCTCGGGCAGTTCGAGTTCGTCCCGGCTGGCGGGGGTTTCGCGGGTGTCTGGCGGACGCTCAACTCCAGCGTTGAGCAGAGTGACGATCAGACTGCCACGCGCGTCTTTGCGCTGCGCAACTTCGACGACGGGCTCCCCGGCGTGTGGGATCGAAACGATCGTCCGTCGTCGCGACTGGAACTTGCGGTCAGTGTTCCGCTCGACTCGTTCATCGATGCGTTCATCAACATCTACGACTCGAACTTCCAGCTCGTCTACTCCAACAACTTCCGTCAGACGCCGGGCGTGCGCACACAGACGGCGGGATCGTGGGATCCTTCCAGCCGAGTGCCGGAGATCCGGGACAACTTCGATGAGTTCATCATCGAGCCCAGCAACGGCGGATTCTGGGGCGGTGAGACGTATTACCTGGAGATCATCGACGCCGCGTCGGACGACGATCAGGGATTTGGGCTCACGGGTCGCTACGACATCACGCTAATCGTGGACGGCATCGCGACCGACACCGATGGTGATGGCGACCTTGACAACCCGCCCAACACCGACGATGAATCCGTGAACTTCGAGCCCGTGGGCGAGGGCCTGTTCGCTCGCGCGACGCAACTTCGCTTCGGACAGAACGGCTTCGGAGCAATCAACGGCGACGCCCGCAGCTGGCTGCTCGACGTCAATCCGGCTGGGATCGGCAACGGGCTCCACGACGCAATGCAGCAGCGCAACTGGCGCCTGCACCCGAGCGGCCTGGATCATTACGAATCGGGCGAGCTGGGTGTGATCGAGTATCTCACCGACTCGGATCTCTACGTGTTCCGCCCGGACTTCACGGGCACCGCCGAGATTCGCATCTCGACGACGAACATTCAGGATGAGTTCACCGAGCAGTACTTCGACTGGACGGATCCACGCTATCCGACCAACTTCCCGGCGACGGAGACCACGCGGACCTTCCTGCAGAAGGTGCTGTCTAGTCCGCTCGATTCGTCGCTGCGAGTCTTCAACAACGATTTCGAGCAGGTCGCGTACAACGACGACGCGGGCGGCGTTCTTGGCGAGACGCAGTTCACCACCGTCGGCTCGTACGGTCAGACGGAGATCGATGGCCCCGGCGGCGAGCCAGTGCCCCGCGGGTTCACCTCTCGCGATCCGCGCATCGTCCTCAACGTGGTCGCGGGCGAGGCGTACTTCGTGCTCGTGGAGAGCGGGCAGCGCTACGCGGATGGCTCCGCGGCCGATCCTGCTCAGCGGACGGCCCGCGATCCTCGCGAGATCAACTACCGTCGTGCGATCGGCGGCTACGAGCTCTTCGTCAACGCGAACCCGAACTCCGGGAGCGAGACGGTCAACGGGGTCGTCATCGTCGACGACCACTACGACTTGCCCCGCAACACCGTGGACGGCACCTACTTCTTCACAACCGACGCCACGGGCTTTGGGCTGCAGCAGCGCTCGACAACGATCCCGGTCATCACCGCCCGCGGCGCGACGGGGAGCGGCGACGGGAGCGTCCGGGGCGAGATCCGCGCCACGCCGCGCAAGCCACTGGACAACGACTCCTTCAACTACATCGCGGCAGAGACTGGCGTGCAGCGGATCACGGTCGCACGCGATTCGGGCGGGACGCTGATCCCCGAGCTCCAGGTCTACGACGAGACGGGGAACCTGATCAACCGAGGCGTGGCCGTGTCGACGGGCTCGATTACGCTCGAGATCGACGCGCTGCGTGGCGAGAAGTTCTACATCGTCATCGCGGGCTCAGGCCCCAGCGAGGGCTTCTTCACCCTCAGCGTCGATGGCCCGGCGAATGTCGACGACCACGCGAACTTCGAACAACTGCACACCGCGACGTCGCTGACGGTGCGCGAGTTCCTGGGCACCGCAGAGGCGTCAGGGTCGATCGAGGCGATCGGTGACGTGGACGTGTTCCGCTACACGCCCGCCCGCTACCAGGTTCAGACGGTGAGCGTCAGCACGTCGGACCTCACGCTGACGCCGCTGGTTGAGGTTTACGAGATCACCGAGGACGGGAACGGCAATCCGTCGTACCGCCGGATCGCGTGGGCCTTGGCGCAATCCACGGACACCGACCGTGTCGCGACCGCGACGTACTCCGTCACGCCAAACCGCACGTCCGGAGCCACCTCGACGACGTATCCGTATTACTACGTCGTTGTTCGCGGCAGCAACACGAACGCCGACGTTGGCGACTACGAGCTCACGGTCGACTTTGCGCCGCTGGACGACCACGCCGATCAGGGCGAGTTCGACTTTGCGACGCAGATCGTGCTCGAGAGCGCGACGGGCCTGGGCTCGCAGGTTGGTGTGATCGAGGACGAAGACGCGAGCGACACCGACTTGTTCTTCTTCCGTGCCCTGGCTGGCGGGACGACGAACGTGACGATCAGCCGCCCGATCGACAGCACGATCAGGCCTCGGGTGACGATCTTCGCGGGCGATCGCGTGACGCAGATCGCGACCGCAACGGGCGACGACGATACGTTCTTCTTTACCGCGTCCGTGGACTTCGACGTCGAAAGGAACCAGACCTACTACGTGCTGGTGCAGGGCGCGACGCCCAACACCGTGACGACGCAGACCGGCGCATTCACCGTCAGCGTGACGTCACCCGCTCTGGACGACCACCCGAACGTGGGCGAGTTCGACATCGCGACGCCCATCACGTTCAACCGTGGCACGGGCCTCGGCGCGGTCGGCATCGACGCGCCGGGCGGGCTGGGCAACGCCAGGCTGCTCCCGGCCAACGACACGGACCTCTTCACGTTCACCACCATCACGGCCGGCAACTTCACGATCAGGGCCCTGCCTCAGGACACCGTCGACGGGCGACTGGCCCCGCGCATCTCGATCTTCAACTCCAGCTTCACGCTGATCCTGCAAGGCGAGGCCAGCGTCGGCCTGGGCGACGCCCAGCTCGTGCTGAGCGGCATCCCGGCGGGCGCGACCTACTACGTGCTCATCTCCGCCAACGCATCCGCGACGAACTCCACGCTCAGCGGCGAGTACGCGCTCACGGTCCTGGGCCCGTCTTCGGACGATCCAGACGACGGCGGGGATCCGGGCGTCATCGATTTCAACAACCCCAGGACAATCAATCTCAGCGCTCGCACGGGCGACGGCGCCGTGGACGATCAGGTCAACGTCGCCGGCGACCGCGACCTGTTCACGTTCCAGGCACCCAATCGCAACGGACGGGCGTTCATCCAGGTCCTCACGCCCAATGGCTCGCCCTTGGATGTTGAGATCACCCTGCTGGGCCAGGCCAACGAGTCGATCGTGCTGTCCCGCGACAACGCGGGTCTGCCGGGCGTCTCGGCCCACCTGTCCTTCAACGCCGAGGCCAATCGCCAGTATTACCTCATCGTGGCGGGCCTTGGCGCGACGACGGGCAGCTACCGCGTGGTGGTCAACACCGTGCCGTTCACGAACCAGCTCGTGTTCCCCGAGGGCTATGCCTCGACGAGCATCCGCGAGTTCGTCTCGATCGTGAACCCGAACTCGACGCCTGTGAACTACTCGGTGGTGCTCTACTACGAGAATCCGAACCTGGCTCCGCTCGTCGCCTATCAGGGCACCGTCGCGGGCAACAGCCGCGACCCCAACGGCGTGACGATCATCGACGGCAGCGGATACCGCGCTCCTGGCCTGACCCTCGAAACGCCATACGCGGTGGTTGTTGAGTCCGATGGGCCGCTCGGGGCCAGCCTCGCGCACTACGACTTCGGCACGTCGATCGGCGAGTCGCTCACCGAGCGGACGAGCACGACATGGGCGTTCCCGCGCGTCGAGCGTTCGGCGGGCGAGGTGCTCAACTTCATCGTGCTCTTCAACCCCAACTCGTTCGCGGTGAACGTGTCGCTGACGGCGTATCCCAATGGTGGCGCGCCCATCACGATCTCGTTCCCCGGTGGATCTGTCGGCGCCAACCGGCGTGCGGGCTGGGCCATCAACGACGCGATCGCCCTGCCCGTCGGCGTCTTTGGTGCGACCGTCACCGCCACGCCCGTCAACCCGGCGGACGCGGCCAACTTCATTGGCATCGTCGCTTCGCTCAGCCACTACAACACCGCCCAGGGCGCTGGCTTTGCCGCCCTTGGCGATCCGGACGGCGGCTCAACCTCTGGCGTCTTCCAGAACATCTCCTCGGGCGCTCAGACCAACAGCGACCTGACCTTCCTCAACACGTCCGACCGCCCGGTGACCGTGACCCTGACCGGTTCCTACGTGAGCACGACGCTCGCCGGCATCACGCGGGTCTTCTCCGTGCCCGCGCTCAGCAGCGTGAACTTCACCGCCCGTGATCTGGGCGTGCTGGACGACGAGGCCATCGGCTTCAGCTTCTCGGCCAACAACGGGCGCATCGCCGCGATGGCCAGCAGCGTCCGTCTCACCGATGCGGACGCGACCTCGCCCAGCAACGCCGCCGGCCTCGGCTTCTTCTTTGGCGATGCGTTCATCGATACGCCCGGCGCGGGGACGCAGTACATCGAGAAGCTGAATCTCTACAACCCCGCGAACGTTGCGGTCGCGGTCAGCGTGCGTCTGGTGTTCCTCGATGGTTCGTCGGTCAACATCGCGCCCGCCGTCGTGCAGCCGGGCCGCTACGCCCAGGTCAACATCCACGAGCTCAGCGAGTTGCTCGTGGATCGCCCGGGTCGCAACTGGTTCAGCGTCGAAGCAACCGCGACGACGCCGTTCCTGGCCACCTTCACGCACTACGACCTGTTCCTGGGCGGTGGATGGTCGACCGGCGGCGTGCCGCTGGGCATCCTCACCGACTTCGCCAAGTTCGTGTAAGCCAGTCCTGAACCGGGTGAGCGAGTGCTCTGAAGCCCGCTCACCCGAGGCAAATGGCGAACGTCAGGGTTGCCCTGCTTCGCGAAGATTGAATCAGAGCTTCCAAGCCCGGCGAGTGCCGGGCTTTTGCTTTGCAGTTGCGAGGTGTGGGTCCACGTCGGTTACACGTTCGCTTCGGTCACGCGGAGCACTTCGTGCACCGTCGTCACGCCAGCGGCCACCTTGCGCATGCCGTCCTGCCGCAGCGTCACCATCCCCCGCTCGATGCACAGGCGGCGAAACTCCGCGACGTTGGGGTTCCGGGCGATCGTGTCGCGCAACTGGTCGTCGACCGCGAGCAGCTCATAAATGCCCACGCGGCCCGAATAGCCCGTCTTGCGGCATCGGTCGCAGCCCTTCGCGGTCCAGATGAACTCCGGATCCAGCCCCTGAAGCGCCAGGTGCTGTCCAAGCTCGTCGTCCGGGGGCTCCTGCGCCTTGCACTCCTTGCACAGCCGGCGGATGAGGCGCTGGGCGACGACCGCGTTCACGGCGGCGCCGACCAGGAACGGCTCCAGCCCGATATTCACCAGTCGAGTGATCGAGCTCGGCGCGTCGTTGGTGTGCAGCGTGCTCAGCACGAGGTGGCCCGTGAGGGCGGCCTGCACCGCGATCAGCGCCGTTTCGTGGTCGCGGATCTCGCCCACCATGATCACGTCCGGGTCCTGGCGGAGAAGGGCTCGAAGCGCGACGGCGAAGGTCATCCCGATCTTCTCGTGCGTCTGCGTCTGCGTGAGCCCGTCGAGGTGATACTCGACGGGGTCCTCAACCGTCGAGATGTTCATCGAGTTCTTGTCGAGGGTGCGCAGGCTGGCATAGAGGGTGGTTGTCTTTCCGGAGCCGGTCGGGCCGGTCACGAGAGCCACGCCGTGGGGCGCGTCGATGACCTTCTTCCAGATCGTGAGCGTGTCCTCGTGGAAGCCCAGGTTGTTGAGGTCGACGTTGATCGACTTGGTGTCGAGGATGCGCATGACGGTCTTCTCTCCCGCGGGGGTGGGGAGTGTCGACACGCGCAGGTCGAGTTTGCGACCTTGGACCATGCACCGGATGCGGCCGTCCTGGGGAAGGCGGCGTTCCGAGATGTCGAGGTTCGCCATGATCTTCAGACGCGAGGTGATCGCGGCGCCCATGCTGGGGGGCGGGTTCATGGCTTCGTAGAGTTCGCCGTCGATGCGGAAGCGAACCTTCAGCTTCTTCTCGGCGGGCTCGATGTGAATATCGCTCGCCCCGTCCGCGGCGGCCTTCTGGATGATGAAGTTCACGTAGCGAATGACCGGCGACTCGCCTGCCGCGGCCTCCAGGTCGTTGACCTGGGTCTCCTTCGTCTTGCTCGCATCGACCTGGACGTCGGTGTCGCTGACGCCATCGAGCAGTTCGGAGATATCAGGCTGTTGCTCGTTGGCCTCGCCAGCGCCGAGGATTTCCAGTGCGCCGCGGACGTCGTACGCCGGAACGATGACCAGCTTAACGCTTGCAATGTTGAGTCGTTGACGGATGTCGTCGAGCAGGAAGACGTCGTCGGTGCGAACGGCGCCAACGACGACACGCGCACCCTCGACGCGCAGCGGCAGGACCTGGTGCTGCTTGCAGAAGTCGAGCCCAAGCCGTTGGATCATCTTCCCGTCGAAGCCCCCGTCGAGGCCCTTGTCGAGCGCGACTCGCTCGAACGGCAGTCCCGCGGCCTTCGCTTCGCACTGGCGGACGGCTGGCTCGTCGGCGCCCTGCTCGATCAGGACGTCGGCGATCCGCTTGCCGGGCGACGACTTGACGACCTTCTCCGCGGTCGTGAGCTTCTCGGGGCTCACAACACCCGCCGCGACGAGCAGCTCGCCAAGGTCGAGGGCTGCGTGCTGCGGGAGGGTTAGCGCCTCGGGGCGAAAGATGTCCGACAACGCCATGTTGCCAGGCGAGTTGCCCGCAGGCGCGTCGGAGTCGCTGGTGCCCCGGCTCCGATGGGAGGCCTGAGGCGGGGGCTCGGGCGGCTTGGGTCGACCGAAGAGTTGCTGATTCGCGGGAGCCGTGGGCAGCGGGCTGACGTCGCCCGCATCGGGTGGATCGTCGTCGCTGGCGGTCGCAACGCTGGGCGGAGCCGCTGGCGGTGGGGGTCTGCGCACTGGCGAGGGTGCGGGGTCGTCGATGCCCAGCTCGCGGAAGATGTCATCGACGTTGTACTTACCCACGGCACGCCTCTTGATTTCCTGCCAGCGGCACGATCGCCGCGAGGCAGGCCTGACTCAATCCAAACAAACTTCAGAATCGCTACGCGGACCGAGATCTCGGATGGAGGTCTGGGACTTAGCGCCGCGACCAAGCCTTGCGCGTCGCCCGCGGCTTATCGAGGCCGCTTGGCGTCCTTCTCGTTGCTGTCCAGCTCCAGCACGATGGTCTTGGTCACGTTCGGATCGACATACCCGATCACCACCTGGCGACCTTCGATGGACTTGACGACGAAGTGCTCGCCAAGCTTGTCGTTGACGCGATAGATGGAGTCGTTAATGCGGGCAACCGGCACGCGCCCGCCCATGACCGAGTGAAGCACGAGCTTGGATGCCGCATCATCGCGGGCCTTCTCCGCGGCCTCACGATCTCGCTTCTCCTTCTCCGCGCGGCGCTGGGCCTCGATCAGCTCAGCAGCCTTGAGCGGGTCTTCCTCCGGCACCTCGTCCTTCGCCTTGGTCAGGAATGGAGAGAGCGAGAGCTTGCCCGGTTCCAGCTCCATCGCGGTTTGGCTTCGCTGAAGGCCCTGGAGGGCGCGTTCCTGCGCGAAACGCTTGACGGGATCGACGGCGACCGGCTCGTACTCGATGCGGAAGTCGTCGCCCGCCGGCTGGGAGCTCATGCCAAGGGCGCGCATGCCGTAGAGCATGCCCGCGCTGACGACGACGACCACAGCGAGGATGACGTTCTGTGACGAGAGCTGCTTGGGGCGGACGACGCCGCCCTCGCCAGCGGATCCGGCGCGCAGGTCGAGGAGCACAGCGGACTGCGCCTGGACTTCGCCCGAGTTGGTCGGGCCCTTGGGCGTGGTGGTAAGGGCGTTGTCGCTCATTGTGCCTGCGCCTGCCTTTCCTCGTCCTGGAAGTAGATGCTGAGCGTGAACTCGGCCTTCAGCTCGGCGTTCTCTTTTTCTTGCGTGCGGAGCTTCAAGTCCGGGATGCGGGTGATGCGGGGCAGGCGCTCGAGATTGACCAGGAAGGTAAAGAAGCCCGAGAAATCGCCTTCCATCGCGATCTCCAGGGGCTGCTCCTTGTAGAGCGCGGCCTGCATGGGCTTGTTGGATTTCATCGCCGGGCTCTGGAGGCCCGCGCTGACCGCCAGGTCGGTAATCTGGCGCACGACGCTGTCGATCTCCTTCTCATTGGGGAGACGCTCTTCGATCGCGAAGACAGCGCTGCGGATCGACTCGTTGGCCTTCTGAAGGTCGTTGTTGCGTGCGGTCTCCTGCTGGAGCTTGGCCAGCAGTTCACGCTTCTGCGCGATGTCCTTGCGGGCCTGCTCGATGCGCGAGTTCTGCGGGCGGAGCACCCAGAGCCACGTCAGCACGGGCATGAGCACGAGAATGACCAGCAGGATGATGCTGCGGATGCCGAATCTCATCGGTTATCTCCCGAGTCCTGGGGCGCGGGCTGGGCCGCGTGCGTGCTGGCTGGGGCGGCGTTCGACGCGGGATCGCCCTTCCCCGAGGCCCTCAGGGTGATATTGCTCGTCGCATCGGCGATCGCCTTCTCGGTCGATTCCTGAAGTCGCTGGGTGAGGCCCGCCGCCAGCGCACGCCCGTCCGCATCCTGGCGGATCTCGGCCTGGATCTCGAACTGGCGGAGCGAGCGATCCTGGATCGTCGCCTCGCGGATGTAGTTCAGTTCAACCCCCTGCAGCAGCGGGCACGCCCGGAGCGAGGCGACGTAGTCGGCGATGTCGTTGTTGTTCGACGCCACGCCCTGCATCAGCAGCGTGTGCTGGAACCGGGGGGCCTGGATCTTGGGTTTGGTTTCCGCGGCCTTGGACTTGGTGTCGGCAAGGCTCTTGACCTGCATCGGCGCCGCGCCGGGGGGAGGCGCTTGAACGCGGGTTTCGATCCGCGTGCCCTTCAGATCCATGTTGGTCAGCTTGACGTCTTCCGGGAGCCGGAGCACCAGTTCGCCCAGAAGCACGGAGCGGGGCACGTTCTCGATGAGGGCCGCGGTCACTTCCGCCTTCTCCATCATCTGCGCCCGCTGCTGCTCGAGCTCCTTGAGCTGTTCAATCTTGCCAGCCTCTTCGGCGTAGAGCTTGTCGACCGCCAGCCGCTCCTCGCGGACCGAAGTCCACGCGCGGTTGGTCACCAGGAAGGCGCCGACAACGCCCAGCATGACCAGCCCGAAGAGCCCCAGGCCGAGCATGGTCGCCCGCTGTTCGCTCTTGCGCGCGACATAGTCCGCCGGAAGGAAGCTGCTCTTGAGGGTTGCCCGCGGCATCCCTCCACCCGGCCCCCCGGCGACTGTCGCTCCGGGGAAAGCGCCCCCGGGCGCGGCGTTGGTTGGTTCGCTCATCGGGTCTGCTCCCAATCACAGGTCCGTCGGGCTGACGCACAGCCCGACCGCAACCGCCCACCCCGGCTGGGGCTCTTTCATGTCAACGCCTACGCACGGTTCCTTGCCCGTTCGCGCGATGCTCGCCAGCGGGTCGGCGACCTGCGCCGGCACTCGAACCGCCTTGGCGATATGCTGGCACAGCCCACGGTGCCTCGCCTCGCCACCCACGAACACGAGACGGTCCGGCTTCCGCCCCGGGAAGATCGACTGGTGATACCGCAGGCACATCATCACTTCGTCGGTCAGCATCTCCAGCGGCTCGGTGAGATCCAGCGTGGAGCATGGGTCGACGTCGTGGAGGATTGATGCTGCGCCGCCGCCCTCGGTCTCGCGCCGATCGGGCATGGGTGCGTCGGGCGTTGCACTCGACTCAGGACCGGCCTCCGACGCTGATGGAGTCGGGGCGTTGACGCCCGATGGCAGTGCTGGAGCATCCTTCTTCGAGAACTGCTGGAGTTCGAGGCGTCGACGCCGGGCCTGCGTCGCGTCGCACTTGAGGTGCTTGGCGACCGCGCGGTCGAGGCTGGCGCCGCCAAGCTCGATGGTGCGGGCGAAGACGGGGTCCCAGCCGTGGGCGATGACAACCTTGGTGGTCGCGCTCCCAACGTCGAGGTACAGCGAGACGAGGCCGGCGTCCTCGGCGCGGCGGGTGATCGTGTCGAAGGCTCGCGACAACGCCAGCGCCTCGGCGTGGATGCCGACGGGCTGCAGCTTCGAGGCCTTCATCGCGCTCATCAGGCGCTGGACGACATCCGCGCCCGCGGCAAACCCGATGACCTCTTGCTTGGCGCCCTGCGCCACCGTGCCGACTTCCAGGAAGCGGTGGACGAGCGCAGCGGGCTCGCACCCAAGCTGGCTCGCCAGCGCTGCTTGAACGAGCGCGCTGGTGTCCAGCCCCTCGCCCCGAGGGAGCTGCAGGTGCTTGGTGACCATCGCGGATGCCGGCACGGCGCACACCGCGCGCTCGCCCTTGAACCCACCCGAGCGAATGACCTTCGGCAGACGCTCGAGCTGGTAGAGAAGACGGGCACGTGGATCGGACTGAAGCTGCTCAGGCGTCGCGTCGAATGCGGCGGCAACCAGCGAGTGGGGCGACCCCGGCGCCAGTTGCAGCACCTTGATGCCCGAGACGCCAAAGTCGACCGCGATGGGCAGCCCCATCACGTTGGGCAAACGCCCGTACTTCTGGCCCAGGTCGTTGAGTTTCTTGAGCGAGGCGAGTGCCATCCCACGAAGCTCCCACAGGCTCCGCACTCGCTGACCCGTTGAACGGAGCGAACTGGGAACCCTCGGAGACATCGGCGGGACGTACCGCCCTATCCAGTGCCACCGGCGCGCGATCGGCGCGGCCTGACGCCTGTAGGGTTGTGGTCAAGTCCGGAAACCTATCGGCCTTGTTCTATTTCACCGCGAGTCGCATCGCGCGGATCTTGGCCGCGACTTCTGATAACCGGGCGAGCGCTCTGGGAATATCCCAGCGCTGGCCCGACCGATCACCCGTTGTGTTGCTGATGACGCGCACGGCGCCAAAGTGAATCCCTAGGCGCACGGCGGTTTGGGCGAGTGCTGCCGACTCCATGTCCTCCGCGATCGGCGGCGCGTCCGGAAACCGGTTGGCCACCGCCGACGCGAGCTCGTCAGTGCCGGAACACGTGGAAACACTGGCGATCGGCCCGACACGACTCACGATTGTTGTGAGCCGCTCGAGCAGTGAGGAATCGACCGGAGTCGGACCGGAGAAGTCGCCAAGCGGAAAGCCTAAAGACTCCAAGGTCAGGAAGTTCTCTGGGGTGCGCACCCCCTCATCCGCACTCCAGCAGGCGGTCGCGGCGACAACATCACCCAGATTGAGTCCAGATCCGGGGAGGGCTCCGGCAATGCCGAGGTTGATAGCGATGGCGTAGTCCGGGGCCAGGTTTGCCAGCCCTCCTGCGGCGTTGGCCTTGCCCACGCCCGTCACGACCAGATCGGTCTGGTCATCCAAACGCGAAGCGCGCCAGGCGTGGGCCAGGCTGCTGGGCGAGAACTGGACCTGCCAGCCCGCGAAAACAGGCTTGGCTTCAAGGTCGGTGGCGACGCAGATGAGCAATCGCGACGCGGGTTTGGGGTCTGCGTTACCGACTGGCCGATGCATGGATTGAGGCTAGCGCGAACCTCGCGGCCGAGTAGCCCGCTACGTCCGTATGATGATGAAGGTGCTGGGATCGGGGCGGGACCCGCCTCGGGAGCTCGATCACCAAGTTCGGAGTGGGAGAATCCCAGTGCAACCCAAACGCGAAGCGCACCACATGAAAAAGCCCAAGGCCATGATCTCGTGTTTTTCCGGCCCGGCCCGAGTTTGGGTTGCGGCGGGCCTGGCACTCGGGCTTTCCGGTGCGTCGCTGACGCTCTCCGGATGCGGCGATTCGGGCAGCGAGGCCAACACGAAAGCCGCCGGGACGACCGCGGACGTTGTGCCGGTCCGGCGGCAGTCGTTCATGATCACCGTGTCGGCGATGGGGGAGCTCGAGCCCAAGAACGCCATCGAGATTCGCAGCCAGATCGAGTCGCGGACGTCGATCGTGGAGTTGGTGGCGGAAGGGACGCGCGTCACCAAGGGAGACTTGCTTCTGCGTCTCAACGCGGACGCCCTCCAGAGCCAGCTTGAGGATCAGTCGCTCCGGGTTGAGTCGGCTCGCTCGGAATTGGTCGCGGCTGAGAACGCCTTCCAGATTCAGGTCAGCGACAACACCTCAAGGCTCAACAAGGCCAAGGTGGACGTTGAGCTCGCGGAACTGGCGCTCCTGCAGTGGCGCGACGGGGACGTCAAGAGCAAACGGCAAGCGCTGACGCTGGCGATCGACCGGGGTCAACGCGAGGTGAAGCGACTGCGCGAGCGGGAAGAGCGCAGCGTCGAGCTCTTTGCGAAGAACTATTTGAGCAAGGACGAGCTGGAGCTGGACCGTCTGGCGAAGGTCCAGGCGGAGGCGGATCTGGAGAAGGCGCTCCTCGATCAGAAGGTGTATGAGGATTACACGTACCAGATGGAGGAGAAGGAGAAGCTCAGCGCTGTCGAACAGGCCAAGGCGGAGCTGAGCCGGGTTGAGCTCAACAACGAGAAGGAGCTGGCGAGCAAGCGGGCGGAGGCGAACAACAAGCGCGAGCAACTCCGCATCCTCGAGGCGAAGCTCCAGAAGGTTCGCGATCAGGTCGCCGCGGCGGAGGTCCGGGCGCCCTCGGACGGGCTGGTGGTCTATTCGACGAGCATGCAGCGGGGGCGGAACAACTGGAACAGTACGGGCCCGCTGCAGATCGGGCGCGAGGTCAGCAACAACGAGCTGCTCATCAGTTTGCCGGACGTTTCGGAGATGCGGGCGAGCGTCCAGGTTCATGAGAGCCTGGCGGGTCGCTTGAGGCCCGGCATGCCCGCGACGATCAAGATCGACGCGGTGCCCGGGCACACGTTTGAAGGCCGCGTGGAGAGCATCGGCGTCATGGCCGAGAGCAACAACTGGCGCGACCCAAACTTGCGCGAGTACACTGTGCGGGTGGCGCTGTTGCCCCATCCGGCAAGCGGCCAACTGAAGCCCTCGATGCGAGCGGAGGCGACGGTCGAAGTGGGGCGAGTTGACGATGCGTTGACCATCCCTGTGCAGGCGATCTTCAACGACGGTGCGGTTCGGTTTGCGTACATCGTCGAGGGAAATCGTTTCACGCGGGTGCCGATCGCCGTGGGGCGTCGGAGTGACACGATGTCGGAGGTCACCGTCGGGCTCGCGGAGGGTCAGCAGGTCTTGGTTCGCCAACCCGAGCCGGGCGAGGTGCTGAGCCGCGAGTGGGATCCGGCCCAGCTTGCCGCGGCGGGTTATCAGCTTGCGGAGAACGGCCAGATCGTGGCGACGAGCATGCGCGGGCCGGGTGGGGGCGGCGAGGGCGGCGGCGCGACGCGCGGTGCCGGTCGGCCAGCGGGCGGCGCTCGCGAGCGGGGCGAGGGGGGCCAATCCCGGGCCAAGCCTGATGCCACCAAGCCCGAGTCGGCGGGGAGCGTTGCTCAGGGGGAATCGGCGGATAAGCAAGCGGCGGCAACGCGGGCGAAGGCGGCGGATTCTTCCGCGACCGAGCAAGCTGCCAAGGCGGGCGATGGGGCGGAGAAGGTCGCGGAAGCTGGTGAAGGTGGTAGCGAGGGCAAGGTCGCGGCGACGCAGGCTGAGGCCACGACCGATGCCGCGGCGACGAGTGAATCGCGTCAGGCTCCCGGGAAGACGAACTGACACGCTGGATCGTGATGGGAGCCGGGGCTGATGCGTGACTATGACGTGGTGATCGTCGGCGCCGGGATTCTCGGCTTGGCGCACGCCCGCGCTGCCCGAGAGCGGGGGCTGCGGGTGCTCGTCGTGGAGCGGACGGGCCGACCGCTCGGCGCTTCAATACGAAACTTCGGGATGGTGTGGGTCATCGGCCAGCCCCCGGGGCGGCTGCTGGAGCGTGCGCTGCGCTCGCGAGAGACGTGGTTCCGCGTCGCGGAGCAGGCGGGGTTCTGGATTAGCCCTTGCGGTTCGCTCCACCTTGCCTATCACGAAGACGAGGCCCAGGTCATTCGCGAGTTCGTCGAGAAGCCCGGAGCGGGATATCGCTGCAGCGTGCTGTCGCCCGCTGAGGTGGCGCAGCGCTGCCCCGCGGCCCGACAGGAAGGCTTGATCCTGGCCCTGGGCAGCGAGACAGAGGCGGCGGTGGACCCGCGGCAAGCAATCACCTCGCTTGCGGCTTGGCTCGCGTCGCAGGGCGTCGAGTTCCGCTGGTCGCAGCCCGTGGTGGGCGTCGAGTCCGGATTGGTCCGAACATCCAGCGGAGAGACGATCCACGCTCGGAGCGTTTTCATCTGTTCCGGAGATGAACTGCGGGCGCTCTTTCCGGATGTGCTGGCTCGCGCCGGTCTGACGCGGTGCAAGCTGCAGATGATGCGGACCGCGGCGCAGCCCGGATGGACGCTCGGGACGCACATCGCCGGCGGATTGACGCTGCGCCACTACAAGGCGTTTGCCGACTGCCCGACGCTCCCCGCGCTGCGAGATCGCATCGCCCGCGAGAACCCGGAGTATGACGAGCTGGGCATCCATGTACTGGTGAGCCAGAACCAGCGGGGTGAGCTGCTCATGGGCGATACCCACGAGTATGGCGACGATGTCGACCCTTTTGACAGCGCCCGCGCGGAGCAACTCATCGTGCGATACCTGCGGCGCATGATCCACGCGCCCAGCCTTGACGTTGAGTCGCGCTGGAATGGGAGCTACGCAAAGTTCCCCGATGGGCGAACGGAACTGATCGAGAGCCCGATGCCGGGCGTGTGGGTGGTCAACGGCGTCGGCGGCGCTGGCATGACGCTCAGCTTCGGGCTCGCGGACGACATGTTGGAACGCGTTGTCGGAGCGCGGTGAAGTTTCTGCCCCGGCTCGCCGGATGGACACACAACGACCGGCACAAAGCCTCGTGGCATGCAGCGACGGGAATCCAAATCGCCCAGTCGCGAGCGCAGCGCTGCGTCGCTCGGCCTGGCGGAGCAGTGGGCTTGCCTGGCGCGGACACCGATCGAGCGCGATCATGTGATCTTCGGGAGTTCGTAGCCCTCCCGGCGTTGATAATCGCGGAGCTTGTTCGCGTCGGCGTCGCCAGCGAACTCCCACTTCGTCGGATCCCACTTCAGCGAGCGGTCGGTCGCGTACGCGATGTTGCAAAGCTGCGCACAGGCGATGCTCCGGCTTCCGACTTCGACGTCGCAGATCGGTTTCTCGCGAGTGCGGATGCAATCCAGCCAGTTCTGAATGTGACCGGGAGAGCGGGGGAGCTTGACGTCGGCGTCGGTGAGTGGTTGCTTCAGGATGCTGTCGGGCGTGCTGGCGATGGACTCGCGGGTAACGTGGATCTGGCCTTCGGTGCCGGTGAAGATGATGCCGTAGGGAGGTCCGCCATGGAAGACTTCAACGTCTCCCTTCGGCGTCGAGTAGATGAGCTTGCAGCCGCGGATGGCGTCGGTGAGTCGAGGTGGGATGACGGCGACGGGGCCGGCGGTGTCGGCGTCGAGGGCCCACTGGGTGATGTCGTAGTGGTGGGCGCCCCAGTCGGTGATGTAGCCCCCCGAGTACTCGCGGTACTTGCGCCAGGCGGGATAGTGCTGGTGCACGCCTCGGGGGCTGAGGATGCTGTTGTAGGGGCGGAGGGGCGCCGGCCCGAGCCACCGGTCCCAATCGAGGCCCGCCTCGGAAGCTTCTTCTGGAAGGTCGCACGGAAAAGGGGGATCGCCAATGCCCACGTGGACGCTGAGCAGTGTGCCCAGGCGGCCCGAGCGGATGTACTCGCAGGCGGTGCGGAAACGTCCGTCGAACTCGCTGCGTTGCTGGCTCCCGGTCTGGAGGACGCGCTTGTGCGAACGCACCGCGTCAATGACCAGTTGCCCCTCGCGAAGGGTGAGCGTCAGCGGCTTCTCGCAGTAGATGTCCTTGCCAGCCTTGCAGGCGTCGATGATCTGGGCTGCGTGCCAGTGATCGGGTGTGATGATCATGACGGCGTCCAGCCCCTGTAAGGCCAGGAGCTCGCGATGGTCGTTGAAGGACGCACAACCGGCAGCGCCGCTGGAGACCCCGTACTTGGCGTCGACGGTGGCTTTGGCGTGCTGGCGGCGGGTCGTGTCGACATCGCAAACGGCAACGACGCGAGCGGCTGAGTTCTTCAGCAGCGAATCGATCAAGCCATAGGACTGCTTGCCGGTGCCAATGACGCCGATCGCGATCTGACCATTGGGGCCAGCGCCAGCGACGCCGGGTGCGGTCGCGCGACCCAGCACGCGGGAGGGGAGGATGAGCGGAGCGACGGCAAAGGCAGCCGCGGCGCCGGCGAGCGACGCGCAGAAGGACCGCCTGGACGGACTGGCTTCGCGGCGGGCGGGAGTTGCGGACTTGGTGGTGGGGGTCGTGGTGGCGGACGCGAGCATGGGGGAACTCCGGTAAGCGAGGTGCGGGATCACTGAAGTTGCACGCTGCGGGCGCGCGGGTGAAGGAGTTCACCGGGGCACGCGGCGCATCACCACCAGGAAACAGCGTACCAAGACTTGGAGGAGCGTGCAGGCGAGCGCGAGGTACAGTGAAGCGCGTGATGGGCCGAGCTCTGGAACGTCCGATGGTTCTGGAGTGGCAACCTGCTCTCGGGTGCGGTGGTAGATTCAGCGTGGGTCTGGACGCCACGGAACGAGCGCGGAACGCGAGCCAGGAGGCCGGCAGATGACCGAGCGTGCTGAACACGGTCGCGGGGGAGCATCTGAAGACTACTGGTCGGGGCTCAAGCTTCGGCTCAGGCAGGCGGTCGTCTCGCTGGCCCTGCTCGCGGTCGTGTGGCTGCTGCTCAAGCTCAACCTGGCGTTTACCGGGGCGATTGCCGGGGCCATCGTGCTTTCGGCGCTCCCCCCACAGCGTTGGCAGTGGCTGGGGACGGCGGTCGCCTGGGGTGGGCTGGCGTTGTTCGTTTATTTCTATTTGGGGGGCACGCGCCTTGCAGTTCTCGTGGCCATCCTGGGAGCGATCTTTGCGACAATGGCGCTGCGGGATGCGAAGCTCGGCGGCAGGGGATGAGAGAACGGATGCGAGGACGTTGAGGGACGACTTGGGCGGATCAGGAAGTCGCGGCTGGGCGTATGGATCGTGATACGATGAGGCTGTCGCGAACAAATCAGGTTTTTGTTCGCCCCGTCGGCGTCACCAGGGCGGCAGCAGGATCGCGGGAGAGCACATGCGACAGCACATTCAGCTTGGTCGGGCTGGCAATGCACGCGCTGGCAGCGTCGTCGCGGGCCGACGGGCGTTCACGTTGATGGAACTGCTGATCGTGATCGGGGTCATCGCTCTGCTGGCCGGGATTGCGATCGTCGTGGGCGGGACGGTGGTCCGCGGGTCGAAGCAGAGCTTGACCGAGAACACGATCCGCGTGCTCGATCTCTCGCTGGACGCCTACATCGCGGATAAGGGCAGTTCGCCACCGGCGTTTGTGCGGCATCCGGATCCAACGATCGAAGAACTGATCCCGGTCGCGGACGCCGAGGGCTCGGGTGCCAATAGCGACAGCCCGATCCCCGCCCTGTCGTGGTACCTCATCCAGATCAAGGAAGTTCCCGCGGCGTCGAAGGTGCTGGATCAGCTCAACCCGAAGCTGGTGACAACGGACCAAGTTCCCGGCGCGAGTGGCGGCTTCAAGGGAACGTTCCGCACTGTCGTTGACGCATGGGGCAACCCCATCCGCTATGTCCATCCGCTTTACTCGGGCATCGTCGAGGTGACGCAAGATCGCCCCCAGGCGACGGCGACGCTCCTGGGCCCCGCGCGAACCGGCTACAGCTATCGGTATACGGAAGTGCTGCGTACGCCCGGAAACTCCGATGCGGGTCGGGTGTCGGGGCAGCGGCCTTACTTCTATTCCGCCGGTGAGGATGGCAGGCCCGAGACGACCGAGGACAATGTCTACACGCAGCGTCCGGATTTCGTCAAGCGGTGATGCCCCGAGCCAAGTGGGCCTGCTCGTGTGAACGGGGTGCGTGACCCCTGGAGTCGGGGGTTGCGACGCAAGGCGGGGCGAAAGCCAGTCGATATCACCCATGTGAACGTGCTCGGACCCAATCCCCTTGGGACGACGCTGGCGCAGTCAATCGCGGGTGCTGCGGGTGCGCCGGTGCGCGTGAGCACCAGCCCGCGGGTGTCGCCGCGAGCGAAGCGAGTTGTGAACGGCTCGTCGGACCCCAAAGAGACCGACCCGAAGCACGAGGACTCGATCGAGATCGAGAACCCTGCTCGGGAGCTCGCTGGCAACGGCGACGAGCAGACCAGACAAGATCGCAAGCAACACCCGGCGCTCACTCCGCCCGGCTTGCACATCGACGTGCGCGGGTGACGATCTCACGCATGATCCCGTGAGCGGGCGGAGCGACGCAGTCGCTCGCGACGTGGTCGGGGCAAGGGGGACGCGTCAGGGGCAACCCCGCGCGAAGAGTTCGACAAAGCTGAGATAGTCGAAGAAGTCAACTCCGCCATTGGAGTTCAGGTCGGCAAGCGGATCTTCCCGCGCGAAGGCGTCGGCAAAGTCCAGGTAATCGAAGATGTCGCCTTGGAAGTCCTGGTTGAAGTCCGCGGGGCAGAAGGTGAATGACCAAAGCACCGCGTCATTGAAGCCGGAGGCGGATGTGCGAAGAAAACCGCCGATGGTGAGCACGCTGGGAGTGGCGATGACGTCGGTGGCCTCGCCGTCGAGGG
The DNA here is from genome assembly GCA_033763815.1 of Planctomycetota bacterium. Classification (GTDB taxonomy): domain Bacteria; phylum Planctomycetota; class Phycisphaerae; order Phycisphaerales; family UBA1924; genus JANRJU01. The sequence continues at coordinate 442,628 of JANRJU010000006.1, read as the reverse complement.
CGTCCGGCACGAGCGAGGCAAGGTCGACGAAGCTCTGGGCGGAGCTTCGCCAGAGTGCGGGGCGGCGTGCTCCGTTGAAGAGGGCGTAGCCAACCTGCCAGCGTCCGGCGACGCCGGTCGCGACGGAGTTCGAAGCGCCGGCTGGATGGAGGCTCTGCCACGAGCTGGCGGTGCCTTGCCAGGTTCCGGCGTGAGTCACGCCCGCGATCAACGCAAATCCGACCTGCGTTCGGCCGTCCGTTGCAGTGGCCTCGGAGTGCGTCGACCCACTCGGGCTCAGATCGACCCATGACTGGGCGGTGTTCCGCCAAAGCGACGCGCGGCGTTCCTGAACCGAGCCTTCGACATAGCCAACTTGATCGGTGTCTGAGACATCCTCGACGAACGAGTTCCCGACGTACGACGTCGGATGGAGATTGACCCAGGACTGTGGCGTTCCCCGCCACAGCGAGGCGCGAATGTCGGCGCCGACTCGCACAACGCCGCCCTGCACCCAACCTTCCTCGCCAAGAAAGGCGATGGACGTGAGGCCTGCGAGGGGCACGCCAGGCGGAGTTAGGTCAGTCCACTCGCTGGTGGCGTTGTTCCAGAGGGCGGCGCGAGCGGATATCTGCGTAACAACGGTCCCGACGGACCGACCATTGGCGACGTCGGTCGCGATCGACTCGATGGCTGGAGCGGGGTGCAAGCTGCGCCAAGAGTTCGCCACTCCCGTCCAAACCCCTGCTTGTGCACCGTTGGCAAAGCTCGTCCAGCCGGCCTGCTCGCTCATGGCGAGCCCTTCAACTCTGGAGAGATCGCGGAAAACTCCAACGGCATTGGGCGGCGTCAGGAACGTCACGCTCCAGGAGGCCCAAGCCATGCTTGCCGAGAGGAAGCCAGCAGCAATGCTGCACGAAGTGCGCACGAAGGACATCAACGCCATGCGAGTCCCCTTTGCTTGCAGGTAAGGGCCCTTCTTGAATCAAGAACTTGATGGTGGGCTTGCGCGCCGAATGCGGACTTCCAACCTTTGAGCAAACTGTAGGAGCTGATGATGGGAGGCTCGGGCTCGCGCACAAAAACCCCGCACTGGGCGCGGGGTGAACATGACGCGTGACGTGCGTGCGACGGGGCGAGCTTGGGCGGGCCTCACGCCAGGCGCATGAGGGCGGCGACGCGCTTCTCGGTGGGCGGGTGGGTCGCGAACAGCTCCATCGCCTTGCTGCCCGAGAAGGGCTCGATGATGAAGAGGTTGTTGTACGCGGGGTTGTTATGCTGGAGCGGGATGCGCTTGCTGTAGGCCTCGAGCTTGCGGAGGGCGTTGATGAGCCCGTGGGGCGAGCCGGCGATCGCGGCGCCTTCGGCATCGGCGACGAACTCGCGCGAGCGGCTGATCATGGCCTTGAGGAGCGCGGCCCCGAGAGCCGCGAAGATCACGGTCACGATCATGACGAGCGGGTTGGCGCCCTCGCGATTGCCGCCACCCAGGAACAGGCCCCACTGTGCGACCATCGCGAGCACGCCCGAGATTGTCGCGGCGATGGTGCTGATCAGCGTGTCACGGTTCTTGACGTGCGCCAGTTCGTGGGCCATGACGCCTTCGAGCTCTTCGCGGCTGAGCAGCTGCAACGCGCCCTGCGTCACGGCGACAGCCGCCTTGGAGGGCGAGCGACCCGTCGCAAAGGCGTTGGGCGCCTCGTGCGGGCAGATGTACACACGGGGCATCGGCAGATTGGCCCGTTGGCGAAGTTCGTCAACCATGCGATAGAGATCGCCACCGGTCTGTGCCGTGACTTCGCGTCCCTGCATCGCGGCGATGGCCATCTTGTCGGAGAAGAACCAGGCGCCCAGGTTCATGAGCACCGCGAGGCCCAGGAACGGGATGATGAACTGCTGGCCCATCGCACCACCGACGGCGACCAGCAAGCCCGACAAGCCGCCGAGCAAGAGCACCGTCTTTGTGTTGTTCCAGACCACGGAAGACATGACCTTGACCTCCATTTTGTCGACCGACCCGGATTCTCCCCAGCGTCATCCGTTGAGCCGGGTTCCGAGTTTCTCACTGCATACGCCGTGCCGGAAGGCTGGTTCAGCTTTGGGTGTGCGGGATTGCGGGTTTCATGGGGCGTGCAGAACGCATGGGACGCGGTTCGCGAACGGGCAAGGGGACGATTCGTCGGCTGCCGAGGCAGCGTGGGAAGTTTGGATGAAGGATGGCGTGGAACGAGGGACGAATCGGAAGGTGGATGAACGAGGAATCAGCGAAGTGCCAATCTGGCAGCCGCGATGCCGAGGATGACGGAGATGGCGAGGCGGACGGCGGGCAGTGGGAGGCGCTGGGCTGCGCGGGCGCCGAGGATGCTGGCACCGGTTGCGGTCGGGGCGAGCATGGCGGCAAGCAGCAGAGCATCCGAGATTGCGACTGATTCGGCGCGGAGGGAGATTAGCTTGAGGATGCTTCCGACCGCGGCGCTCAAGCACATGGTGGCGGCGCTGGCGGCGATGGCGTTGCGAAGCGGGATGCGCAGGAACAGTTGCATCGCGGGAACGAGAACAACGCCCCCGCCGATGCCGAGCAGCCCAGCGACGATGCCCGTGAAGCCACCAAGCGTGCTGAGCGCCACTCGCTCGCGGTGAGATTGACCCACGTCGGTGCGTGGTGCTTCCTCGTGACGAGCGATGAGGCGATAGGCGTTGAGCGCGCAGTATGCGAACATGAAGCCAGCCAGCAGGAGCACAAGACCTCGCCCCGACATGAAGATGGAAAGCCCAACGCCCGCGGCAATGCCAAGGACCATGGTGGGGATGAGCGGCGTGACGACCGACTTAAGGATCGCGCCGTGGCGAGCGTGCTGCCAGGTGGCGGGGATGGCGATGAATGCGTTGACGATCATCGCGGCGGCGATGAAGACGTGCTGGCGGGTGCGTTCGGGCTCGTCGTAGCCAAACAGCAGCCCCAGGGCCGGGAGCATGACGAGCGAACCCCCGACGCCGGCGAGCCCGCCAACAAATCCGGCGAAGAGCCCGATGAGCAGAATCGTCAGGACGTGGGCGAGGGAGAGCGTGACGGGCCAATCCAGCATGAGAAGCGAGAACGTAGGGCGTGCCCCAACTGAAGTGCGAGGCGGGGGTGGCATCGAGTTGGCTTTGGTAGGGCGTTGATTGCGGGCGTTGTTGGGACAATACTTGCACGATGGTGCAAGCGATTCGAAAGGACTCCAAGTCGTCACCAGGCCAGAGAACCCTTGGCACCGCGACGCGAGGGGTGCGTCGTGCTGGAGTGGTCGCACGGACGCCACAGGTAAGTCGACCCCAGGCAATGCAACTTCAGGCAGGGCGGCCTCAGACGCCTGCGCAAGCTGTGTGCCGTCCGGGGGCGGTCGACCGCCTGCTGGACCCAGTGTTCTTCCGGGCGATGGCGGAGCCGACGCGAGCGCGTGTGCTGGCGTGCTTGATCAAGTGTGCTCGGCCTTGCTCGGTGACGGAGGTCGCCGAGTGTTGCTCGGTCGATTTCTCGGTGGTGACCCGCCATCTGGCGACGCTGGCTCGCGCCGGCGTGCTGCGTTCGAGCAAGCAGGGGCGCGTCGTTTGGTACGAAGTTGATGCGGCGGCGCTGGAGCGGCGCTTTGTGGCGCTGGCCCAGGTCGTGCGTGAGTCCGTCGAATCGCGCGGATCGGCTGGTGCGGCGTGTGGCCCCGGGGCCTGCTGTTCTGGCGCGCGTGGTCCGGGCGCGTGCTGTGCCGAAGAGGGCGAATCGGGGGCGAGTGGTTCGTGAGTGTGCGAGAGCGAGGGTGGCGGATCGACGCCGCTCGGTCGCTCGATCCGCCCGCAGTGCAGCGGGAGTGGAAGGAGCGGAGCGTTGGAGATTTTTATGGAGGCGACGAGTATGAAGCTTCTTGCGGTCGGAGTGCTGGCCTTGGCGTGTGGTGCGGCGGGCGTCTTTGCGGTTGGGGGCGGGTCCGGCTCCCGCGGGAGCATGGGCGAGAACTCCGGCGGAGAGAGCACGCCAGAGCCCGGCAAGGCAACGCTGTTGCCCTCGCTCAAGCAGTATCTGGATACGCGCGCTACGGAGTTGGATGAGATCTCTGGCGAGCGCGAGGAGGAACTGGATGCGCTTGCGGTTGCCATCAAGGGCCTGATCGACCAGAAGAAGCCCGTGCGGCTGAACTTCATCTGCACGCACAACAGCCGACGCAGCCACTTTGGGCAGATCTGGTCGAGCGCCGCCGCGGCCTACTGCGGGCTTGAGGTTCACGCATACTCCGGCGGAACCGAAGCGACGGCGTTCAACCCGCGGGCGGTTGCGGCAGCAAGCCGAGCTGGGTTCCAGATTGAGGACACGACGGGCGGTGAGAACCCGATCTATCACGTCCGCTTTGCCAGCAACCGCCCGGCGGTCACGTGCTTCTCGAAGCGCTACGACCACCCGCCCAACCCCAAGAGCGACTTTGTCGCGATCATGGTTTGCACCGAGGCCGATGGAGCGTGCCCGCTGGTGGAGGGGTCGGCGGCGCGGATCGCGATCCCATATGTGGATCCGAAGGTTTCGGATCGAACCCCGGCCGAGGCGGAGACCTACGACGAGCGGTCGGCGCAGATCGCGAGGGAGATGTTGTGGGTGATGCGGCGCGTCGCGAGTCATCAGTCTCGCTAGCGGGACGAACGCCCGGCGCCCCGGCGTGCACGCGTCCGGGCGAACGAAGCGGGAGCAGCGGTGGAGCATCGGGGGATGCAACTGGGGGGGGCACGCGAGCTGGCGACGCCCGCGTGCCCGGTCACGAGCCATTTGAGCTAAACGCTCAAGGAGAACAAACATGCAAGCACAATCGCATGGCGGCAGCGGTACGAACACGACCCACGGCGAGTCGCAGGATCCGAATCGCGTTCGCGAGGCGGTCCGCGCGGGATATGGGCGGATCGCCAGCGCCGGTACGCTCGGCGTGCTGACCGAAGCCGGGTTCTCCGTGGAGAAACTCGCGGAGGCGATGACGGGCAAGACCGGTGCGGCGTCGTCCTGCTGCGGCCCGTCGACTTCGGCGGGCGGGGGCGGGGGCTGCTGCGGGCCAACGAGCTTTTCGCCGGAGCAACTGGCGTCCGCGATCGGCTACGCGAGCGACGAGCTTGGCGCGGTGCCCGAGAGCGCGAACATGGGACTCTCGTGCGGTAACCCGAGCGCCCTGGCCTCGCTCAAGCCGGGCGAGGTGGTGCTTGATCTCGGAGCGGGCGGGGGCTTTGACTGCTTCGTCGCGGGGCCCAAGGTCGGTGCGCGCGGGCGGGTGATCGGCGTCGACATGACGCCCGAGATGCTCGCCAAGGCTCGGGGCAACGTGGCTGCATATGCGGCGCAGACGGGTCTGAACAACGTCGAGTTCCGCCTGGGCGAGATCGAGCACCTGCCCGTTGCGGATGCGAGCGTGGATGTGGTCATCTCCAACTGCGTGCTGAACTTGTCTCCGGACAAGGCGCAGGTGTGGCGGGAGATCGCGCGGGTGCTGCGCCCGGGGGGACGCGTCGCGGTCTCGGACTTGGCGCTCTTTCGTCCGCTGCCGGAGACGATCCGCCAGGACGCCGCGGCTTTGGTCGGGTGCATCTCCGGCGCGGCCCTCTTGGACGAGATCAAGGATTCGGCGGAGCGAGCGGGCCTCTGCGATGTGCAGATCACGCCTAAGCAAGCGTATATCGACGCGCTCACGACGTGGGACGATCCGTTGGCCAAGCGTGTTTCGGCGGGCCTTCCATCGGGCACGACGCTGTCGGACTTCGTCACGAGTGCCGACGTGACTGCACGAAAGGCCGGCGTGTGATGGTCCAGAGCGGAGCGGCGCGGGTGTTGCTGGCGGAGTTCTTTGGCACGTTCTGCCTGGTTCTGGCGGGCACCGGCGCGATCATCGTGAATGATACCAGCGGCGCCGTGACGCACGTCGGGATCGCGCTGGTCTTTGGGCTGGTGGTCATGGTGATGATCGACACCATTGGCCCGATCTCCGGTGCCCATATGAACCCCGCGGTGAGCGTGGGCTTTGCGCTCGCCGGGCGGTTCCCATGGGCCCGCGTGGGGCCCTACGCGATCGCGCAGTGCATGGGCGCCTTCGCGGCATCGGCGCTCTGGCGATGGTTGTCGCCTGAACATCCGACGCTTGGCGCGACGTTGCCATCTGGAGACGAGGCCAGGTCGTTCGTTTTCGAGGTTGTGCTGACCTGCATTCTGATGGTCGCAGTGCTCTCGGTTTCCAGCGGATGGCGAGAGAAGGGCTTGACGGCGAGCGTCACCATCGGAGGCTTGATCGCGCTGGAAGCGCTATTTGCAGGACCCATCTCCGGCGCATCGATGAACCCAGCAAGGTCGCTGGCGCCGGCGGTCGTCTCGGGGCGCACCGAATCGCTGTGGCTTTACTTGGCGGCGCCAACGCTGGGAGCCGCGGCGGGCGTTCTGGTTTGGAATCTGCTCTGCGGCGATCGCGAGAAGGTCGCACGAGCGACGAGCGATTGATGACTTGACGCGGAGTTTCCGATGGCCGGAGCGCCGAGGCAGGCGCGAACCATCGGGGCAGTCTTGGTGCGGGCCAAGCATGTTGTACCAGAGTCGTGCTATGCTGGCAGCGTGCCTGCACGAAATGATGCGATAGAACCAGACGGAGCGACGGACGGCTGGACTTCGGCTGGCGACCAGTCGGCCGCGTATCGGTCGCCCATTCCGTACGAATCCGCCCGCATTCATGCCGCGGCGATGTACTGCTCCGACGGACGTATTGGCGACCAGTTCGACGATTTCGTACAGAACGGGCTTGCGCTCCCGAGGTACGACAGGCTCTGCCTGCCAGGCGGGCCCGCGTGCATCGCGGGGTATCCGCAGGCACACCTGGAAGAGCAGGGAGTGCTCGACGAACTCAAGTTCCTTGTTGAAGTTCACAAGCTGCGCAAGGTCATCTTGATCGCGCATCAGGGGTGCGCGTTCTACGAGACGCGCCTTGGGCTCAAAGCGCCGCGGCTGGAGCTCGTTCAACGTGCGGACCTCGTTCGGGCCGCGTCGTTCGTGCAGCGAGTGACCGGGCTTGAAGCGATCGAGGGCTACTTCGCCCGCTTGAGCGACGGGCGGGTCGTCTTCGAGCGCGTCGTCGTTTAGTTTTTGAGCCGGGATGAAGGTTGGAGCCGGGATGAAGATCCCGGGCCGGCTTTATTCGCGAGCCTTGGCCGACTTGGCATCGCCCGAGATTGCTAGCGGAAGCACGATCTCGGCGATACGGTCGTCTCCTCCCTTGGCGATGTCGCGAAGCGTGATCTTGAGTTCGTAAGTGCCGGCGCTCAGCGTGCTGGGCAAGTTCAGTTCCTGCACGAGGAAGAAGTCACGCCGCTTGTTTCGTCCGGTCTCGATGACGCGCTGCTCGGACTGGCGCCATTGGAGCGTCGGGTCGTTGGAGAGTCGGAGTTCGAGTTCCTGCGTGACATCGACCGCCCAGCGATCTCCGGGCATCGCGTCGGGGTCGGCGTCGCGAACCTCGCGGTGCCCGAGGTTCTCCACTTCGGTGTAAAGGATGGCCCGCGCCGGCTGTCCGCTCTGGAAGACGGCGGGCCTCATGGGCTGGTATCGCCCGTAGCCAGTCACTCGCGTGCAGAGCGCGGCAGCGGTGATCGCCGGACTCGCCTGCTCGCGGAGCTTGGCGCTGGCATCGGAAAAGGCGAGGAGCACGGCGGCTGGCTCGCCGCTCGAGGCCGGCCCGGCCTTGAGCGAGCCCAGCAGCGCACGCACGGCGTCGACGCCCTCCCGTTCCGCGGGGGAGAGCATGCTGCTTCGAAGGTTCCACACGCCGTTGGGCAAGAGCGTCGAGAGCGCTCCGGCGACGACGTGCTCGTTCCAAGCCTCGCTCTCGCTGGCACGCTCGCTGAACTGGCGAGCGATCTCGTCGACGGCCTTGGTCATCCGTTGTGCGGGTGTGAGGTCGGGCTTCAGCGCCTCGCTCTCGGATGCCAGCGACTTCGCTCGCTCAGCCGAGCCGCCATTCGCATCCGCGGTCTTCACGGTGCTGCGGGTCTCGGGCAAGGAAGCGTTCAGCACGCCCAGCCCAGAGCCTTCAAAGTCGCTCGGCGCTGGATCGTCCTGTGAGGGCTCGGCGGATGCTTGATCGCGAGTTGACGCGTTGCTCTGGCGCGAAGCGAGCGAAGTCGAGAGGGGGCTGGAAGGGGCGGGCTCGCTTGGATTGGTCTCGCCGGCCATGGCGGCGCCGGGCCGCTTCGATCGGTTCGGGGCGGAGTTAGCGAGCTTCTGTTCAGCCGACCCTTGATCCTGGTTGGCTTCGTCGCGTGAGGCGAGAACCTGCGCAAGGTCGATCGAGGCCTGGTCGACGAGGGCCGCGAGGTTGCCCTGCTCCTGGGGCGAAGAATCGGCAGCGAGCGCCGACAGCCCCGAGTTGACCTCATCCGGCGCGCTGGCGGAACTCGCGGCGGACTTGTTCGACTTGCATGCCGAGAGCGTGAGCCCACAGAGCGCCACAAGCAGCGCAGCGGCACCCCGGGCGAGCGAAGCGCAGCACGTTGATCGTGCGATCGAGGGCGGGATCCGTGAGACGCGGGCAGCGTGTGGGCGGTTGGTGGTCAGCATGGGTCGTTGCTCGCTTTTGCTTGCCATGAATGTCATGGAGGTGAGCGATGTCGTGGGCGCAGTGTCGTGCGTGGACAGCGCACGGACACGAGATATCCCAGCCACCGGAGGATTCGGCGCACTCGGCCTTGTCACTTGAAGGCGCGGGGGTGCACGGGGACCGGCCCGGGATTGGACGCGATCGACAGCGGTGGGATAAACCCGTTTAGGCGGCGGCGGCGATGGCGATCTCGCCCGCGAACTGGATCGCCAACGACTGGAGGGTTTCAGTGCCGACGGCCCTGACGACCATGCCGCGTGCGGTCGCACGATCGCTGACGACGGGCTCGCCGGCAAACGCGATTCCGACGTCGACCATCTCACCGATTTGGAATGGACGGGCGCACTGGACGACGACGAGGGCGCCGCCACTGGAAACGTCGAGCGTGCGCCCTGGATACCAGCGGTAAGCCCCGGGGACAAACACCTTGCACGGACGATCCACTTTGTGGCGCGTTGCGCGCCGGCGGTCCTGAGGCGCTCTCGAAGTCAGCGACGGTTGCGGGCCCGGGCCCGCGCCGGCATTGGCCCCAAGTCGGATGGCGGCTTCGCGAGCAGGTGCGGAGCGCTCTGGCGACGGGCGCAGCTCGACAGTGATGTTGCTGGCGGCTTCGGTCGCGTCGGAGTGTGGCATGGTCGGCGGTTCCCCGGTGGTTTATGGGGGTGTCGAGGTCGGCGGGCGACCGCACGACCCCGACGCCTTGGTCGAGTGCATCCCCAGACCGGCCAGATCGTCGAGGAGTCCGGTGCGACAGCGACCGCGACGCGTCACGCGGCCTTGCGCAGCGCTCGGAAGTTCTCGACCATCTCGTCGATGATGTCATCCAGCGTCCGCGTGATGCGCCAGCTCGGGTAGTGGGCCTGGAGCTTGCGCAGGTCGGTGTAGTAGCAAATGTGGTCGCCAACTCGGTTCTCTTCGGTGTAGGTGGTCTTGGGACGCTTCCCGGTGCGTTGCGCGACGCGTTCGATGCACTCGAGGAGGCTGGCGGAGTTGGCGTGCCCGCCACCGATGTTGTACACCTCACCCGGGCGCGGGTTCTGGGCGAACTGCCAGAAGGCTTCGATGACATCGTGGCAGTGGATCTGATCGCGGACTTGCTTGCCTTTGTAGCCGAAGATCGTGTACGGACCTTCGTTCATGGCGACCTTGACGAGGTAGTTGAGGAAGCCGTGCAGCTCGACGCCGGAGTGCTGGGGGCCGGTGAGGCACCCGCCGCGGAAGACGCCGACCTTGAGTCCGAAGTAGCGTCCGTACTCCTGGGCGACGATGTCTCCCGCGAGCTTGCTGGCGCCAAAGAGCGAGTGGAGGCACTGATCGACGGGGAACGTCTCGCTGATGCCGTGGACGTACGCCTCATCGGCAAAGTCGAACCGGAAGGCGCCCTCGCGGAGGGCGAGGCGGTTTGGGCCGTCGCCATAGACCTTGTTGGTCGAGACGTGGATGAATGCGGCGTGTTCGCGATGGCGGCGGAGCGCTTCGAGCAGGTTGAATGTTCCCACCGCGTTGACGTCGAAGTCGTCGAACGGGCGCTTGGCGGCCAGGTCGTGGCTGGGCTGGGCCGCCGCGTGGATCACGAGGTCCACGGGATGGTGGGCAAACAGCGAGTCGACCGCGCCGCGATCGCGGATGTCGAGTGAGCGGTGCTGGAAGTGCTTGCACTCGCGTTCCAGGCGGTGCCGATTCCACTCGGTATCGCCCTTGGGCCCGAAGAAGTCGGCCCGCATGTTGTTGTCGATGCCCAGGACATTGAAGCCCTTGGCGTCAAAGAACTGGACTGCTTCGGAACCGATCAGCCCGGACGAGCCGGTGACGAGAACGTGCATGTGCCTCTCCGCTTGACCTTGGGGTCCACTCGCTCGCGCCGCCGGCGCGGCTCTTCCCAGAGCCGCAGGTTTACCGACAGTCACCGCTGCTGCAACATCGGGCGAAGCGCACGGCATGCCCAGCATTTGACCGGTGTCCGGATTACGCCGCCGCGGCACCGCTCATCTCGGGAGCCGGAACCGGGGATGCTCGTGCGCTATCGGCAGAGTCCGATCCATACGGAGCGATCACGCGGATGCCCGCGTCGCGCATCCAGCGGGTCGCGGCCCACATCTGTTGCTCAAAGCCCTGAGAACTCAAGATAACCGCATCGAGTTGCAGATTCGTCGCTCGCGCAGCGGGCAAGATCGGAACGCCAAGCATCCGCTGCGGCTCGCTTTTGCGGGCGGCCGAATCCCCGGGCGCGCGATCGTCGAGCACGGCGATCAGTTCAACCTCCGAGGACTCGATGGTCGAGGCAAGCCGCTGCGTGTGCTGCCCGGCTCCGTAGAGCGCGATGCGCGGGCGTGCGTGTCCCGTGTGCCCAGGCTGCGTGGCAACCTCGCGCAGGGCCGCCAGCATCGCCTCTCGCTGCCCCTGCTCGAAAGCGCGGTTGGCGTCGTGTCCGATCCAGCCGCGGGCCTGCGTGCTGAGCCAGACCGCGTCAAGGTACGAAGTCTGACCCTCGCCGACGGTCCACACCTCGTGGATCTGGTACAGCGTGAAGCCGGTGTCGGCAAAGAAGCGATCGATGTCGCGGAAGAGTGAGGCACCTTCATATTCTGGCACGAGTTGGGCCTCACAGTTCACCGCGATCACGCCCTCGCGAAGCAGCCGCGATGCGCCGCGCAGCACGGCGAGTTCAAGGCCCTGCACATCGATCTTGAGGAAGTCGACTCGGTGAATCCGCTCGTGGCGAGTCCACTCGTCCAGCGACACCATCGGCACCTTCGCTCGCGATTGGACGTCGAGCCGCCCCGGATACGTGCGCAGGCCCGCCTTCGACGGCGGCAGCACGCTGGAGCACATGGAGTCCGCCGTCAGGTTGAGCTCGACCTCGCCCGAGCGTTCGCCCACGGCAAGCTCGACTGGCCGGATGCCGGGAACGCGTGCGGCCCGCTCCCGCAGAGGCTCCAGCGCCGTCGGCGAGGGCTCGAACGCGTAGACGGTCCCGCGCGGGAACTTCCGCAGGAACCGCTCGCTCTTCTCGCCGTAATGAGCGCCAACGTCGATTCCGACCGCCGGGGCGGACGGATCCATCAGCCAGGCGAAGACGTCGTAGCAATCGTGCTCATGCAGCCGCATGGACTGGCGCCTTTGCGATGGTCGTCACGGAAGGAATGCTCGGATGCAGTGGCATGTTCTTCGTCTCAACATCCACACCCAGGACCATTCCACTTGCGAACTGGCGGGCCAGATGCCGGTCCGCGGGCGTCGTCAGGTAGAGCGGCACGATCTCGACGCCGTTCTCGCGCCAGAGCGTTGTTTTCTCCCAGAGTTCGGCCTCGAAACGGTCGGTGGAGAGCACGACCGCGTCAATGCTGAGATCCGGCGCCTGGTCGGGCGTCACGATCGGGAGACCATGCAGTGCCTGCCCCGCGCGGCTTGGGTTGTCGTCGATGAATGCAACCACGCGACCACCTCCGGACTCGATCGCTGGACCGAGATCGGCGCTGTGAGCGCCAGCGCCATAGAAGGCGATGCGGGTCTTGCCACGGCGCGTGAGGTCCGCGATTGCGGCCGTGGCGCGGCGGTTCTTCTCGAGCGGCCCGGGGTTGTAAAGGCGAAGCACATGGATACCGCGCTCCACGAGCGGACCACGCTGGTCCCACATGCGGCTTTCGTACTCATCGGAGGACAGGATGACCGCCCGCACGCCGATCGCGATTGCTTCCTGCTGGGAAACGATGGGATAGTTCCACATTCGCCTGCCTTGACGCTCGGTATGGTCGTCGATGATGCAGGCGACGTCCGCCGTCGGTTCGCGCAGGGCCTCGCCACCGGCGCGTGTGTGCGTGCCCGAGCCGTAAATGGCGACTGGAGTCAGGCGGCGCTTCGAGCACTCGCTCAACGCGTCGGTCATCCGAGCAGGAGAGCGCGCGTAGATCGAGTTTGCTCCATAGAGGCTGGCATGGTGCTTTTCCGCAAGGCGGACGGTGTCGTTCAGCAGCGGTTCTGGGTTGAACTGACGCTGCACACCGATTGGCTCATGACCAGGGAACCTCATCCATGTACGCTGGATGCAAAGCTCAACGTCATGGCGGTCATTCCGTTCGACGTTCTCAACCCACCAGCGAGGCTTCTTCGTGTCCTCGCCGCGACGGAAGTGAGCGTGATATTGAGTGAGGTCGGGACGTTCCCAGAGTGCATCGAGGCATCGAGCGACCCAGTACAGCTCGACGTCTCCCCAGTTGTGTCGATACTGGCCACACATCGGACCTCGGCCTTGGTACATCGAGTTGATCCACTCACGACCAAGCCAAGGGCTCCCGCAATAGTGCCGAGTATTTGCGAACTCGTCGCCATGGGGTTGCATCACGCCGAAGGTTCCCCCCGGCGAGTCCTTGAAGTGCTCAAGGAACTGTTCCGCGAGCTCCTGCGCCGTGTGGTTCGGGTCGGGGAACATGTCGTCGCCACCGGAGACAACGATTGCGGCGCTCTTCGGCACGACCTCGCGGCATAAGATGTTGATCGACTCTGCCCAGCCCGGATAGGAGTCTCGCCACACGACGATGTCTGCAGGGATCTCGGCCTTCACACGGTTCTGCAAGATCGCGATCTTGTAGCCCCGGGCGCGCCACTCGGGGAGAGAGTTCTTGCAGCGCTCGGGGCTTGCTGAGGGAATCGCGAACCAGACTTCGGGTGCGGGCATCATCATTCTCCAAAGAACGTGACCCGCGTCGTGCTCGGGCCGCGTGGTGTGCGGGTCCTGCGTGTCCTGATCTCATGCCGCGGTGAGGGCGCTGCCCGCGGAGCTTGGCGATCGTGCCGGTGACGAAGGCTCGGTCGCCGCGTACACGCGGAACACGCGTGCGCCGCGGGACTCCATCGCCGCCGCTTGCGCGACGAGCTCGTCTTCCATGGTGTTCGAGCTGATGACGACGCCGTCGACCCCGAGCGCCAGCGCGCCCGCTTGGTCGACGATCGGGTAGTTCCAGAGCGAGCCGCCCCGCAGCGTCGGGTTGTCGTCGATGATGCAGGCGACGGGCAAGGGCGGCTGCATGAGCGCGTTCCACATCAGCCGAGTGTGCGAACCCGCGCCGTAGATCGCAAGCCGCGAGCAACCCGAGTCGCGAGCCCGCGTGAGGGCTTCGCGGAACTTGCGTTCGCTCGTGGCGGCAAGGCGGGCCATGCCGTAGCGGGACATCCAATACGCCTCGGCGATGCCGCGGCCTTCGTGCGAGAGCACCGCGGCGTCGAAGCGAGGCTCGCCTTCTTCAACCAATTGTCCAGTGCCCGCGGGCGATTGACCTCTGCCAGTGAGTTCGCACCCTGGAAACCGCTGCCACAGGCGGGCGATGAAGAGCTGGACGTCGGCCTCGTCGTTGCGTTTGACCTCGCGTTCCCAGTACTCGGGCGGCGCTTCGCCGGTGCGAGAGAAGTGGTCGTGATGCTGGGAGAGATCCGGTCGTTCCCACAGCAGGCCATGGGCCTTGGCGACCCAAAAGAGCTCGTTGTCGGCCCAGTTGTGGCGATACTCGGGCCACATGGGGCCACGCCCGCGGTTGGCCCGCTCGATCCAACCTCGCCCAAGCCAGGGCGAGCCGCAGAAGTAGCGGGCGCCAAGGAAGGCGTCGCCGGTGGGCTGCATGACGCCAAGGCCGGATGGGAATCGCTGCAGAAACTCTCGGCCGATGTCCGCCGCGGAGCGGTCGGGGTCGGGAAGCATGTCGTCGCCTCCGGAGACGACGATGTCCGCCGTTGGCGGAACGACTTCGCGGCAGAGGATGTTGATCGACTCCGCCCAGCCCGGATAAGCATCGCGCCACACGACACGATCCGCGGGGACGTCGCCCCGCTCGTTGTTCTGGAGGATCGCGATCTTGTACCCGCGCTCGCGCCAGGCTGGCAACGACCGCCGGCAGCGATCAACGCTCGCGGAAGGAATCGCGAACCAGACTTCGGGGCGATGGGTGTTCTGGCGGCTCATGGCGTTGCGTCGCGCGTGGTGTCGCGGGACGGGCTTGACTCGAGCGACTTCATGGTGCTCGTGGTCGACTCTCCGAATCGGCAGGTGTTCGATCGGGCGCACTTCCGGACGATCTTCAATACCGGGGGGTGCCCGGCCTAGGGAGCCGGACTCACGCCGCGACCTTCTTCTTCGCCCACCCGCGATTGACCGGTCGCAACCACCTCAGTGGGGGATCACCAGCCCGACCGGTGCGGATGATCGACTGCTCCAACTCCCGCACCCAGGCGTGCACGAGGCGGATGGTTCGCTGCGCAAAGACGCGATGCGTGAAGCAGCGACGGACATGGTCGGCGATGCGGGACGAGCATTCAGCTCGCCAGTCCGGACGAGTGATCCCGCGTTCGATGAGTTGTTCGAGTTCGGCTTCGCTGCGGAAGGTGACCCCGCCCCGAGAAGGTGCTAGCCGCCCGCCCAGGAGCGCGAGCGGGTCGAAGCCGCGGGCATCGACGCTGGCGTACATCGTCAGAAGGTCGAGGTCATCGTCGCGCACGATCTGTGTCTCCTGCAAGGGCGCTCCGAGCGCATCGCGCTCGAGCAGATATGCGCTTGCGTATGCCTCGTGATTCAGATCGATCGGGCTCTGGCCCTGCAGCCCCGGCGCCTCTGGAATGCGAGCCAGTTGCTCCAGCGAATAGTGTCGCTCGCCGGGCGCGCGACTCAGTGGGTCGAGTGTGCCGAGGTGGTACAGCACGCGCATCCGCCCCGGTTCGAGGTAATCGCCCGTGAAGCGGCAGAGGGGTAGCCCGCCGGAGAGAGCGCACTCCATCACGCGTTGGTGGACGGGGCCGCTGACGCTGGCGTGCAGGTGGACGATCGCGCTTTGGTAACTGGCGCGGAGCTCTTCGCCATGCTCCAGTTCGCCAGACGCGTGAGCACGGAAGCGGGGGTGTTCGCTCCAGCCCTTTCCAAAGAGCTTGAGCTTCCAGCCGCGTCGCTCGGCGATGTTGGCCGCCCAGGTCGCTGTCTCGTGGCGGAGCATGCGATCCAGCATGGGCAGCGCGTAACAGCGCCGAACCAGTTCGAGCGTGCGGGCGTCCGGCTCCGACCCGCGTGGGCTTCCTGGTGACGGATGGCTCGCCAGAACGCCCCGGCACAGGGAGAGTGCTTCCACATCGAGCACAGCGGTGCCGGCGCGATCGAGGAGCGAGACCAGCCCCGCGCGGACCCTTTCCAGCACGCTGGTGAGACCGGGGCCGCCTCGCAGCTCACGCAAGAGTCGAGCGTGCAGGGCTTCGGGCGTCTCGCCATGGTGCATCGCGATGGCAATCTCGCAGGCGTGGTCCTTCCGCTGCCTTGGTGTGATCGGCCCCGCGTGGAACTTACGCTCGCTCGCGACGACGGGCAGGCGCAGCGTCTGCTCCTGGCGAATGCCGATCGGTTCGAGCATTTCGACATAGTTGTGGCCAACAAAGAAGTCGAGGAAGTTGTGCTCGGTGGACACGCGAGGCTCAAACAGCTGCGGCATCGCGTCTTGAACCCAGCACACGTACGGAACGTTCTCTGGATAGCAGCCAGGCTTGGTCGCCCGCGGGTAGTTTGGCGTGATGATCAGGTCCGGGCGGAAGTCCCGGCAGGCTCGCATCAGCATCCCGCTGGTCGTGATCGTGGTGTCGTCGGGTTCCAGCGCTACCAGTGTCTGGCATCCCTCCGCCTCGAGGGCGCTGGCAAGGTCGTCAATGGAGTGCTTGATGAACGTCGTGAACCGGCAACTGGAGAGCAGCACGCGCAGCGGGCCAGCCGGCTGGGTGGAAGCGGGGATCGCCCCGGGAGTGGAGATGTCGGCGTGCAAGGCCAGCCCCGGCGATGGGAGCGTGGTTTGCGCGTTCGGCTCGTCTCGCCCGGCGGCTTGCTGGGCCTCTCGATACCGAGCGCCCCACTGAATAAAGCCCATCGCTGCATATGCCTCGGTCGTCGATCGCACCAGCTCCGCATTTGCCTCGCTCTGCAGACGCAAGCCCTCGGTGACCGTCCGCGTCACGAGCTCGCGGCGATCATCCTGCGCGTCGCCATGCACGCTGAGCACGGAATCGACCCACATCGTGTCGGGTGTTTCGGCGAAGCGCCGCGTGAACCGGGCAAGGCCCTCCTCGCCAACGAAGACACGGACGCGAGGATCTGCGAAAAGGTCGCGGAGGTCCGACAGCGCCAGGCCGTCCATCAGGCTCGCGCCGTCGGGCTCCAGGATCGTGATCCGAGGCTGATAGCCAAGTGCGCTGCGGGGGGTCGCCCGCCACATCGCTTCTGCCAGCCAGGGCGGATCAACACCATCGATGGTGATCGGCATTGGAAAGACGCTGGGTTTTCGCGAGGCCACCGTCTGGTCGGCCTCGCCCTTGCGGCTCCAGAGCCACTGCAAGCCCGTGAGCGACTGCGTGTCGCGCGAGCGACGCACGATGTTGCCGTCGACGGCGCGGAACCACTGCGTCTGGCTGGCGCGCTCGATGAACTCGCTGAGCCAGTGCGCTGCAACGGGCGAGGCGACGAAATGGCGAGCGACGAGCGCACGCACATTCTCACGGCACGTATCGATGATTGCTTCGCGATCCAGCTCATCATCCGCGAGCGACGCGATGGCGGTTGAGAGCGCCAGCACCTCCGCGTGAGAGACCATGTCGCGAGGCAGAGCGGCGAGCTGCTCGCTCGCCAGGGTGCTAAGCCCAAGCTTGGCGAGGTTCGCGGCGCAGAGGAACCGGAGGCCCGGATCCTCCAGGGCTCGGTCCTGCAAGCGCCCGAGCAACTGAAGAAACTCCCACGGGCTCCCCGATTGCCCGAGCTTGATGACCTCCGCCCGCGAGATGCTGGCACGCTGGTGTGCTGGCCCGGACGCGGATGGTTCACGTGCGTGTGTCACGCCCTTGCCATCGTCCGAGAGGGGTGAACGCACTCGCGAACCTGCGTCCGAAAGCGCGGCCACCCCCAGTTTGCGGAACCGTTAGGCCTGTTGGCTGCTCCCAACATGACGCCGACAACGAGAACAACAGCAACCCTCCCAGAAGTGGCGGGGCCGCCTCACACGCCGACACTCGCTGGCGTACGAGTGGTGGCGATGCCGATCGATCCATCACGATGCCAGCGGCTTCCGCTTCCAGCGTTTCTGCCGGGACTCCAAGCTCTTCGGGCGTGCCCGCAACCAGTGGTCACGCTCCGACTGATGCCCCGACCCCGTCGGGAAAGATCCTCTCGCGCGAGCAGCTCCTGAAGCTGCGGGGCGAGGCTCGCGAACGGGGCCTGCGTCTGACGCAGTGCCATGGTTGCTTCGATATCGTGCACCCCGGGCACATCCGCCACCTGCGATTTGCCAAGAGCCAGGGCGATCTGCTGCTGGTGTCGATCACGGGCGACGCCGAGATGAAGAAGGGGCTTGGCCGTCCGCTGATCCCCGAGGAACTTCGCGCGGAGAACCTGGCGGCCCTGGACATTGTCGACTGGGTGTACATCGAGCCCGCACCGACCGCCGAGGCGCTGCTTGCCGAGGTGCGCCCCGACATCTACATCAAGGGGCGCGAGTACGAGAACAATGACGATCCCCGGTTCCGGGCGGAGCGAGAGGCGGTCGAGGCGGGCGGCGGACGCGTCGTCTTCAGTTCGGGCGATGTTGTCTTCAGTTCAACGGCGTTGATCGCGGCGATGGATCAGTCCATCGCTCCATACCACGCTCGCCTGATGCAACTGGCCCAGGATCCAAGCCTGTCGCAGTCGCGCATGACCTCGACGATCGCCCAGTTTCGAGGCAAGCGGGTGATTGTCTTCGGAGAAACGATCCTCGACACCTACGTTCTGTGCGATCGTCCTGAGGTCGCTGGCGAGAGCCCCGTGCTCTCCCTCCGCCCCGTTGAGTGGCGCCGGTATGACGGCGGCGCCGCGGTCGTTGCGAGGCATGCCGCGGCGCTCGGGGCCCGACCCATCCTTGTCACGGCCCTGCCCGAGAACGATCAGTCGAGAGAACTGGTCAAGCGACTGGCCAGCGAGGGCGTCGAAGTGCGATCCATCGCGATGGAGCAGCCCATCCCGGAGAAGCAGCGCTTCCTCGTCGGCGCACAGAAAGTCATGAAGCTCGACCTTGTCGAGCCCATCACGCTCGATGTCGCAGCACGCGAGGCCTTCGTGGCCCTTGGCGAGCGCACGGCAGGCGAGGCTGGGGGCGTCGATGCCGCGATCATGACCGACTTTGGCCTTGGCTTGTTCACCTCGCGATCGGTGTCAGATCTGTGCCAGCGAGTGCGTCCGCTGGCGGGCATCTTCGCGGGCGATGTCAGTGGAAAGAGATCCAACCTGCTGGCGATGCAGGGGTTGGATCTGTTGTGCCCGAGCGAGAGCGAGCTTCGCGAAGCGCTCCGCATGCATGCCGAGGGACTGCCCGCGGTGGTGTGGAAGGCGCTTGAACAGACCCGGGCGCGGGCGTCGGTCGTCACGCTCGGGGCCGATGGGCTGATCGCATTCGAGCGCATGGCGACAACGCTGGCGGACACCCCTTGGCCGAGCCGCCTACGGGCCGAGCACGTGCCCGCGCTGGCACCCCTGGCGATCGATCCGCTTGGCTGTGGAGACGCGCTGCTCACCGTCGCTTCGCTGGCCCTCGCCAGCGGGGCATCTTTGCTTACCGCGTCGTTCTTGGGCGCGTGCGCCGCAAGCGTCCACGTCCAGCGACTTGGCAATATGGCGCTGAGCGCCTCGGACCTGCGCCAGGCCGCGACCCGGGTCCAGGCCGCGCGCCTGACCTATGCCGGGGCCGACGCGATCGAAGCGTGCACGCCCGCGAGCCGGTTCGGACTGCGGCACGCTTCGTAGTCATCGCAAGGAGCCTCGCGAGCCACTTCTCACTCGACCGATCACCAGCGAATGTCATGATCTCCTTCGTCCTTCCAACCCGTGATCGGGGCGACATGCTCTGTGCCACGCTCGGCCGCCTTGACTCGATCGCGTCGGAACTTCCGGTCGACGCTGAAGTGGTGGTGGTCGATAACGCTTCGCAAGTGCCCGCGGAACACACCGCCGCCCGGGCTCTCTCGAGTGGAGCGTTGCCGACGCGGTTTATCCGTCTGGACAGCAACCTCGGTGCGGCGGGTCGAAACGCAGGCGTTGCAGCCGCAATCAACCCGTGGGTCGTGCTACTCGACGATGACTCGTTTCCGTCTGACGGGAATTTCCTTCAGGGCTTGCGTCAACAGCCTTCCGAAGTGCTCGCGGTGATGGGGGATATTCGCCTGCCACGTGTCGGCACGCGCGAGGCCGGTGGGCTGCCAGAAGTCTTCATCGGGTGCGGGGTCGCGATCCGGCGCGATGCGTTTCTGTCGGCGGGCGGATACGACGCGAGCTTTGGGTACTACGCAGAAGAGTACGACCTGGCCGCCAAGCTATTGCTGATGGGGGGTCGCGTTGCCTTCCAGCCGACGTTGCGAATCGACCACCTCAAAGACGCGACCAACCGCAACTTCGCGTCGATCCTCGCTCGCCTCGTTCGCAACAACTGCTGGGTGGTTGATCGGTATGCGCCGATGGATCAGCGTCGCGTGCGCCGGCGCGAGACGCTTCGACGCTACCGCGAGATTGCTCGCCGCGAGAATGTGATGGAGGGTTACACTGCTGGGCTGCGCGAACTGAGATCGAGCTGGCGGGCGCAGGCTGCTCCGCCGCTGCGACGCCCGATGCCCGGCCCACTGTTTGATCGCTTCACCGGCCTCGCTGAGGCTCGCCGCTCGCTTGACGCAGCTTGGAAGAGATTCGGATTCCGGCGCGCAAGGCTTGTGGGCGAAGGAAAGAACGCCTGGGCTATTCGCATCGCGCTGGCGGAGCTTGGTGTGCAGGAGGTTCGCGAGGAGTCGAGCCCGCGCGTGGAGCCAGACGCGCTCGTCATTGGCACGTTGTCGCCCGGACCCATGCTCGACGCGTGGGAACGCCTGCGCAGCGGAAGATTGGCGGCACCCGTGATCGTGCCGGCCGAGTGCTTCGTACCTGCGTTGCCCGCAACTCGGGGGGAAGTCGACCTTCGCTTCGCGGCTTGACGCTTCGCGGCTTGATCCGGGTGGCCAGGGTGGCATGGTCGAATCAGAGCCCGCATGCCACTCGCCCCGACTCGCCCGCCTCGTACCATCGCTCGTGTTCATTCCTCTCGGCACAGATCGTCCCCGCCGCGGTTTTCCGGTCGTCACGACAACGCTGCTCGTTCTCAACGTTCTCGTCTTCCTGACGCAGGGGATCTCATCCCTCCAGCGCTTTGAGAGCCCTGGGTCGGGCGAGCCCGACGCGCTTGTCCGACAGTTCTGGCTCGTCTGGATGCCCTCAGAGCCTTGGCGATTCTTAACCTATGCCTTCCTGCATGGCGGGTTCATGCATCTGCTTGGCAACATGCTCTTTCTGTGGGTGTTTGGTCCAAATGTCGAGGACCGTCTCGGGCGATTTGGGTTTCTGGGGCTCTATCTCATCGGAGGCGTGGTTGCGGGCGTCGCGCACATTGCGATTGCGGATGCCCCCGTCATCGGCGCGTCGGGAGCCGTGTCTGCGCTCACGGGCGCTTTCCTTGTGCTCTTCCCTCGGACCAACGTGCGGGTCCTCCTGCTGTTTGTGCTGATCTCTGTCTTCAACATTCCCGCCCTGTGGTTCATCGGCTTTGCGATCGCGAAGGACCTGTTCTTCCAGGGATTTGGCGGGCCGGGCGACAACGTTGCCCGCGGCGCGCACCTGGGCGGCTATGCCTTCGGCGGAGCCGTCGCGATGCTGCTGCTGGCAACACGCGTTCTCGAGCGAGAGCCTTGGGACATGTTCGGGCTTCTCCGTCAGGCTCGACGGCGACAGGAGATCCGCCAGGCCGGTCTGTCGATCGAGGATCAACGCCGTCGACTCAGCAAGGATTCCGATGCCAGTCGGGGCAAGGTCGTCGACGACGCCCCGCCCTGGAGCGAGGCGATCTCAGAAGCAAGGTCGCGGGTGGCAACAGCGATTCGCGAGCAGCGGTGGGGGGATGCATCCGCGCAGTGGTTGTCGCTGCGCCGCACCGCGGACCAACTCCCGGGCGCTGTCGAGAAGGACTCGAGCAACGCTTTGGGGAAAGCGTCGCCCACGAAGGATGGCGCACGAAGGACCACCAAAGGCAAGGACCCCTCGAAGGACGCCAAGGATGCGAGTTCATCGCTTCGCGTCGATCCCAGCCTGCTGTCGCGCCGCCTGATGCTCGATCTTGGCAATGGGCTGACGGGCGCGGGGAACTATGCCACTGCGGCGGAGGTCTATCGGGTGTTTGTCCGAGAGATGCCGCGAGATCCGGAAGCGGCCAACGTCTCGCTCATGCTCGCGCTGTTGCTTACGCGATATCTCAATCGCCGCGAGGAGGCCCGCGCGTTGCTGGAACGAACGGTGGGGGACCTTCGCGACGAGGATCATCGCTTGCTGGCCCAAGATCTGCTTCGCGAGCTTGGCTCCGCCGCGTCTTCATCACCTGCGTAAGCACTGCTCGGGGTTTGCCCCAATCTGCCCCGCTTTGAGCCCTCGCGGCCTTCCAATCATCTCCCGGAGAACGTCATGCCCGTTCGGACGCGAATCAAGATCTGTGGTGTGCGCGACGAAGAAACCGCGAAGGTCGTCGCGGATTGTGGGGCCGATGCCATCGGCTTCGTCTTTGCCAGGAGTTCTCCCCGCTACATCGAGCCGGAGGAAGCTTGGGAGCTCGTTTCCCGTGTCCCGTTCCTCACGTCAACCGTCGGTGTCTTCCTCAACGCTAACGTCGACGCGTTCTGCGACATCGAAGAGAAGTGCCCGACGTCGTATGTCCAGCTCCACGGTTCGCAGGACGAGGCGACCGTCATCCAGTGCGGGCCCAATGTGATCCGCGCCGTGCAGTTCGGCAGTGAGACCATCGCCGGCGATCTCGCTCGATGGTCGCGCATGGACGAGGTCGATGCGATCCTCGTGGATAGTCCAACGCCCGGATCGGGAGTCGCCTTTGAGTGGAGCCAGCTCGCGCCGCACGTTCGCGCTTGCCCGAAGCCAATCATGCTGGCCGGCGGCTTGACCCCTTCCAACGTCGCGCAGGCGGTCCGCGAAATCCGCCCCTTTGGCGTGGATGTGTCGAGCGGCGTCGAACGCGAGCGGGGGGTGAAGGATCCGGAGTTGATCCGCCAGTTCTGCGATGCTGTACGCGAGGCGGACCGAGGCTAAGCGAAACGGGGCGCGATGGCGCGACTGATGCTCGCTGCCCGACTCAATCCGCTAGCCAGCGGAGCGCGCCTGAACGATGTCGCTGTGGATGTGACCGAGCCGGATTTCCCGCTCACACCTTAAGCAACCGCTCAAGATAGTGGATATCGACCCCGCCCTCGCGGAAGGCCTTATCCTGCATAAGTCGACGATGCAGCGGGATCGTGGTCTTGATCGGCTCAATGCGGAACTCCGCCAGCGCTCGCGCCATCCGATCCATCGCCTGCTGGCGATCGTCGGCATGCACGATCAGCTTGCCGATCATGCTGTCGTAGTTGGGCGGCACGGCATAGCCCGTCACCGCGTGCGTGTCGAGCCGGACGCCCAGCCCGCCGGGCGCTTCAAAGACGTTGATCCGTCCTGGGCTCGGGCGGAAGCCAACGTCGGGATCCTCGGCGTTGATGCGGCACTCCATCGCGTGCCCGCGAGCGACGATGTCCTTCTGGCGGAACGGGAGCGGTTCGCCAGCGGCGACCAGGATCGACGTCTTGACGATGTCCACGCCGGTGATCATCTCGGTCACGGGATGCTCGACCTGCACGCGGGTATTGACCTCCAGCATGTAGAAGTTCTGCTTTTCGTCCATCAGGAACTCAACGGTCGCAGCACCGGAGTAGTTGGCCGCCTTGATCAGCCTCGCCGCCGCCTCGCACACCGCGTCGCGCTTCTTGCGATCGACATTCGGAGCCGGTGCTTCCTCGATGACCTTCTGGTGGCGCCGCTGCATGGAGCAGTCTCGCTCGAACAGGTGCACCGCGTGCCCGTGCTTGTCGCCCAGGCACTGCACTTCGACGTGCCGCGCGTGCTCGAGGAACTTCTCGATGAACACGGCTCCGTTTCCAAACGCTGCCTGCGCCTCGGTCTGGGCGCTCTTGATGGCCGATCGAACGGCGGCCTCGTTCCGGCACACACGCATCCCGCGTCCACCGCCGCCCGCCGAAGCCTTGATAATCACCGGGTAGCCGATTTCCGCAGCGATCTTCACCGCGGCTTCTTCATCCTCGACCGCGTCTTCGGAGCCGGGGAAGACCGGCACCTTGTTGGCGCGGGCCGTCTTTTTGCACTCAATCTTGTCCCCCAGCTTGCCCATCGCCTCCGGGCTCGGGCCGATGAACTCGACCTTGCAATCCCTGCACAGCCTCGAGAACTCGGGCCGCTCGGAGAGGAACCCGTACCCCGGGTGGATCGCGTCGACATCGGCGAGCTCCGCCGCCGCCATGATCCGCGACATGTCGAGGTAGCTCTCCTTGGCGGGAGGCGGACCGATGCAGATCGACTGGGCCGCCAAACGCAGATATGGCGCGTCCTTGTCCGCGGTGGAATAGACGCAGACCGGCTCGATGCCAAGCTCGCGGCAGGCGCGGATGATTCGGAGAGCGATCTCTCCACGATTGGCGATGAGAATGCGCTTGAACATGGTGGGGGAGAGAAAACAACAGAGTGAGAGAGTGACAGAGTGACGGAGGAAGGCACTAATCCAAGTGTTTCCGCCCCTGGCGCTCGATGCGAACTCGCACGCTCGTGATCAAGGCCCGAAGAACTCGGTCGGTCTCATCGAGCACGGGCGCGATCTGGTTACCTGCAGGAGCGAAACCGAACGAGACCGCGAGTTCCAGTTGAACTCAAGATGTATCGCTGCTCTTTGGGAAAACGCCGCACAAGTTCGAACGTGAGGCGGGCCACGTTCACGGCACGCCGCCAAGTGATGATGTCGGAAACGACTCGGATCGTCCCCGACACGCTTGTGAAGACCTCCGGTGACGCACTGCGTGACTGCGTCACCGGCTTTTCTTCGCTCCTGGAGTCGTCACTTCGTCACTTGATTCCTTCGTGACTTCCGTTACGGCCTGACCAAGAACAGCTTCTGCCCGAACTCAACCGCCTGTCCGTTCTTGACGAGCACACGCTCGATCTTTCCGCTCTTCTCGGCCTTGATCTCGTTGAACACCTTCATCGCCTCGATAAGGCATACGACCGTGTCGTTCGAGACGCCCTGTCCGACCTTCACGAACGCCGGATCGTCCGGACGTGGGGTCAGGTAGCAAGTTCCGACCATGGGCGACTCGATTGCGATGAGACCCGCGTCGGGGTCGGCCGCGGGGGCCGCCGAGGCAGCAGGGGGGGCAACCCCAGCGGATTGGACCGCCTGGGCGATCGGGGCCGGAGCAGCAAACCCCATGGCCGGCGGGGCCATCATCATGGGCTGGGCTGGCATCGTCCCGCCTTGATAGATCACCGGCTGGTGATTGACAACCGGGGTCGGACGCGGGCCTCGGCGGATCCGGAGCGACTCCGTTTCCGACTCGAAGACCACCTCGCTGAGGTCGTTTGCAGACATCAGCGTCACGATTTCCTTCAGTTTCCCCACGTCCATCATGGAGGATTCTTCCTTTCCCGGCTCAGAGCCCATCCGCAACCGATCGAGCGATCTGTCAGACGTTCAAGATCGCCTCTTCCGAAAACGACTCTCTCGCTTGGCTGCTCCCGTCCATCCTGATGCACGCTCACCCGAGCGTTGCCCAATCCAAGTCCTTCGGTAACGAGCCAAGCTTCTCTGCGCCTTTCGGCGTCACAACGTAGTCATCCTCAAGCCGCACGCCGCCAAGACCGGGAAGGTAGATGCCGGGCTCGATGGTGACAACCTGTCCCGCCTGCAACTCCGTCCCCTTGCCCATGTAGTGCAGACGGGGGTTCTCGTGAACGTTCATCCCGATGCCGTGCCCGAGACCGTGCCCGAACCGCTCCCCGTACCCCTGTTCGGCAATGAACGAGCGGGCGGCACGATCGACTTCGGAGCTGAGCACGCCCGCCCGCAGCGCTGCTGCGGCCCGTTCGTGTGCTTCGAGCACGATCGCGTACACCCTCTTCAACTCCTTGTTCCACGAGCGAATCGAGAACGTACGCGTCATGTCCGAGCGATACCCGCCGAAGCTCGCGCCAAAGTCGATCAACACCACACGCCCGCTCGTGAGCTTCCTTGTGCCCGGGCGATAATGGGGCAATGCGCTCGTCGCCCCGGCGCCGACGATCGTCTCGAACGAGGGCTGCGTCGAGCCCCGTCGCTTCATCTCGAACTCCAGCCTCGCGGCGAGCTCAAGCTCCGTCACACCGGGACGGACTTCTCCTAGTGAGGCTAGCAACGCCGCTTCCTGAATCTTGACCGCCCGGCGGATCAACGCGATTTCGCCCGCGTCCTTGATCTCTCGCAAGCGTGCCACGAGGCCCGTCGTGTCCTTGAGCCGCTTGGCTCCGAGCACTTTGGAGTACCCGCCCCGCTCCGCGATGGTCACGGTCTCCGCCTGCAGCCCGACCACGCCGCGCGTCGCTTTGAGCACGCCGCCCAGGGCATCAAGCATGGGGGCGGTGCGGATGACGATGTCGAACGAGTCCCGCAAAGGCTCCAGCTCCTCCTCGTAGCGGGAGTCGCTGACGATCGTTGGACGAGCGTCGCCGGTAACCGAGAGCACAAGTGGGCTGTCGCCGCCGAGAAACCCGGTCAAGTATCCCACGTCCGTGGGACTGGAAACCAGCAGAGCGTCAACCCCCTGCTCGCGGGCGAGAGCGATCAGCCGCTCGCGTCGACCAGCGTATGGATCGGTCGGTCGGATCGAACGCGAGCGTGGCTTCGGAGTTCTCGTTGGCATCGGGTTGCCATAGTACCTCGTGGGAGGCCCGAGGCGCGACGGCGGGCTCATGCGGGAAAGGCCGCTCTGGGACTTTCGCCGTCAAGTCGCTGTTGCGGCACGCCTCGGTCCGCCTCGCGCCTCTTTGCTGCGTGGCCCGGGCCCCGCGACGGAGCCTTCGAACGCCACAGAGCTTCCAGCCCCCCGCTCGACCGCTATGGTTTACATAACATTTATTATAGGACCTTGTACCCTGTGCCTTAATCTCCGTGCTTTCCCCCATCGTGTCCTCCGCAGTCCTCGAGCGAGCCTCTCCGTGGTGTGGTGCTCCAGTTCCTGTTCGTGGCGCTTCGAGTCGCCCGACTTGTACGCCGACACATTTCCCCGTAGCCTGTTTGTTCTCCTGCGTTGCTCTCGCCCGTTCAAGATCGGACCCTCAGCCATGGCCACAATCGCTCGCACCGGATCTCGCCGCTCGTCTTCTTCAGGCGCTGCCGCCCGATCGGGTCGGGCAGAAGCGGGCTCGGATGGATCGAACGGT
The DNA here is from genome assembly GCA_033763815.1 of Planctomycetota bacterium. Taxonomy (GTDB): domain Bacteria; phylum Planctomycetota; class Phycisphaerae; order Phycisphaerales; family UBA1924; genus JANRJU01. Next base: position 415,661 of record JANRJU010000006.1, on the reverse strand, counting down.
CAAGCGAAGGCTGCCAGCGGGTCCGCTGTCCAGGGTGTTCAGGGAGTTCCCGGCGTGGTCCGCGCGCCGCGCGGCTCGGAGCGGACGTGTGCGACCTGGGCCGCCGAGGCCGCAATGCGCATGCTCATGAACAACCTCGATCCGGAGGTCGCTGAGCGTCCCGAGGAGTTGATCGTCTACGGCGGGCGCGGGCAAGCCGCTCGTTCGTGGGCGGCGTTCGACGCGATCGTCCGCACGCTGCGCACGCTCGCGCCCGATGAGACGCTGCTGGTGCAGTCCGGAAAGCCGGTTGGAGTCGTGCGCACGCACCCGGACGCCCCCCGCGTTCTCATCGCCAACTCCAACCTCGTGCCCGCTTGGGCGACCCAGCAGCACTTTGACGACCTGGCCGCCCGCGGGCTCATGATGTTCGGGCAGATGACCGCCGGCTCCTGGATCTATATCGGCACTCAGGGGATCCTCCAGGGCACGTACGAGACATTCGCCGAGTTGGCGCGCCAGCACTTTGGCGGCTCGCTCCGCGGGCGACTGTGCGTGACATCCGGGTGCGGCGGGATGGGCGGCGCGCAGCCTCTGGCGATCACCATGAACGACGGCGTGTGCCTTATTGCAGATGTCGATCTCACCCGCTTACAACGCCGTATCAAGGATCGCTACCTCGACGAGATCGCCTCCGACCTCGATTCGGGCATCGATCGCGCTTTGGATCTGCGGGAGCAAGGACAGGGGGTGAGTGTGGGCGTTCACTGCAACGCCGTGGAGCTTTTGGAGAGGCTCCTGGAGCGGGGCGTGACGCCCGATGCGCTGACCGACCAGACATCGGCCCACGATTTGCTGCGCGGGTACGTTCCCATCGAGCTTACCGCCAGCGAAGCGGACACCTTCCGGCTCGTGAATCCCAAGCGATACCAGGATCTCGCCTTGCAGAGCATGGCTCGCCATGTTCAAGCCATGCTCGCGCTGCAAGGTCGCGGGGCGATCACCTTCGACTATGGCAACAACATCCGCCAGAGGGCCAAGGATCACGGCGTTGCCAACGCCTTCGACTTTCCGGGCTTCGTCCCGGCGTACATCCGGCCCCAGTTCTGCCTCGGCCGGGGCCCCTTCCGCTGGGTCGCCCTCTCAGGCGACGCCAACGACATCTTCACCACCGATCGGGCCCTGCTCGACCTGTTCCCCGACGACCTTGGACTGCGACGCTGGTTGACGCTCGCGCGCGATCGCGTCGCATTTCAAGGCTTGCCCGCCCGGATCTGCTGGCTCGGTCTGGGTCAGCGACACAAAGCGGGTCTGCTCTTCAATGAGCTCGTGCGCACGGGTCGGGTGCAGGCCCCCATCGTCATCGGGCGCGACCACCTGGACTGCGGGAGCGTGGCGAGCCCGAACCGCGAGACCGAGGCTATGAAGGACGGCACCGATGCTGTGAGCGACTGGGCCATCCTCAACGCGATGGTCAACATCGCCAGCGGCGCGAGCTGGGTGAGCTTCCACCATGGTGGCGGCGTTGGCATCGGTTTCAGTCAGCACGCCGGTCAGGTCATCGTGGCCGATGGAACACCCGAGGCCGCACGCCGACTCGAACGCGTGCTGACGAACGATCCGGCGATGGGTGTGTTCCGCCACGCAGACGCGGGATATGAGGATGCGCAACGCTGCGCGGACGAGCAGGGCGTGAAGGTGCCGATGCGGGCGTGGTGAAGGCGCTGGAGGCACAGGGCGCCGGTCAACGGGGAAAGCGAGCCGAGACACGCACACCAGGACCGCTTGAGAAGAGGCCGGTGTCGATCAGGCGCGCGGGGATACATGCGTCAGAGCTTCTTGAGTCGGTTCTTTCCGCCACGCCGAGCCGCATTCGGGGCAGACATTGCATCCGTCATCGTGCTCGGGCAACCCAACCAGCGAGTGGGTGCACGACGGACAAAGAGAGCCTTGAAGCATCACGCGGCGAACATCCTTCAGTCCGTTCCTAAACCCGGCCCGCCGGCGATAGTACGAACCGACAACCACGAGCCCGATCACCATCAAGCCCGCCGCAACACGGGTGACGAACGACTGCCCGCTCGTGAGGTAGAAGACCGCCACCCATAGCACGCTCGCGCCGGCGTACCACGCGAGTTGACCCGGTCTCAGCTCTCTTCGGAGCTTCGGTCGCGTCGGATCGAGTTCTATCAGAAGCGAGCTCAGGGCGGGCATGCGGGAGCAGAGAGCGTCCAAGTCAGGCAGATGAGGCATTGGGACTGGTTTGCCCCGATCGTCAACAAACTGGGGCAAGTTCCTTGGCATGCCCGGAGTTTAACACCCGGAGTTCGCGCGAGGTTTCTCCCGCAGTGTGCCGGACGTATCACCCGTGTGACGTCGAGTCACTTTCCTGTCTGGAACACCGCCTTGGGCGTGCGATCGGCTTTGTAGACCCCCCAGTGCTTCTCGACTTCCTCCGGCTCGGGGCCGCCCTTCCAGTTCTCGTCGAACGCGGAGAACCAGAAGTAGGGCTGCCGAACCTCGATCGCCCAGTCACGCAGCGTTCGGAAGAACAGCTCCTGGTCGCGCTCGTTGGGCTTGGCGGAAATGAGCCGCGCCTGGTCGCCCTGCGTGCCCTTGCTCGTCGCCCAGCCGAGTTCGCCCAGCACGATGGGAAGCCCGGGGTGCTTCGCCCGCACCGCTTCCAGGCGGTCGCGCGTCCAGTGCATCGCATCGCTGATCTGCTGCCCGTTCCACATCGCATAGGCGTGCAGCCCAAGATAGTCGCACTCTGCGGCAACCTGGACGCTCTCCGGGTCGAGCCAGAACAGCTCGGTGTCGAAGGTCGTCACGGGGAGTTTGGTCTCCGCTCGCGTCTGGCGGATGTAGTTGACGATGACCGACACGGGCACGCGATGGGCCGACCAGAACACCAGAGCTTCGTTGGCGATGTTGATCGCCATGACGACGTCCGGATACTCGTTCGCAAGGCGGATCGCTTCGCGAACCTCAGCCTGGTTAACCGCGACGATCTGCGGATCAACATCCACGGGCTCGCCCTGTGGCCCACGCTTGGATTCCTGTGCGATCCACGCACCCACGACCAGCCGAAGCGGAAGCTTGTCCTCGCGGATGACTTGGCATGCCAACTCCGCCGCTCCGCGAGAGGAGTACATGCGGAGAATCGCCCAGTGCTTGGCGATGATGTGCAGGTCCTCGCGGATCTGCTCCTTGGTTGGTTCGGGCCCTCCCGGGTATTGCCCATCACGCATCGCGCCGTAGCAGACTCCGACGCCCCCCCACGCCTGCGGGGTGCTGGGGAGGACGAACGGGCGGCGATCCGCGGGCGCGACCTGAGCTGTGGCGACGCTGGACAGCGCCGAGCAGAAGACGAGCATCATTCCAAAGACCGGAGCGGTTGCAGACCGCAACATCCCGTTGACGGACATCCGGCTGATGAACACCCCATTCACGAACATGGCATGACTCCCCTCGTTTGGTCCTGATCGTTCGCTCCGGTCGCGAGGTGTGATGCACGGGACACGCGCGTTTCCGGCGTTCCGGTGTGTTTCATGACAAATGGTGCGCCGCGCCAGGATCGTCGAGGGATGAGGTGCTTGGTTCGGATGCGATCGTCCCCGCGGGCACGAGCTCGCTGACGACCAATCGAAGTGCCCCGTCGAACGTCGCCATCCGCCGATGGTCGCCAAACTGGGCGTCCCACGCGCCGGAGGCGAGGTCGCCCGCCAAGCGGGCCCGGAAGCGTTCGAGCGATTCGGGCGGCACGAAAGTCCACACCGATTGGGCGGTCGTCACGCCGGGTTCGAGGAACCGTTCGGGGCGTGCGAAATAGGCTTCGGTGAAGCCATCCGTGCAGTCGGCCGGGATGGGGACGGTTCGGACGGTCGCTCGCCTTCCTGGGGGCGAGAGGAGGCGGGCGAGTTCGGGAATGGGCGGATAACGCCGGCGCTCGTGCTCGATCATGTCCGGCGCGTAATGTGCGATCCAGAATCGGTCGAGCGCTTCGCCTTCAAACGTCATGATGACGATCGGGCCCCGCGTCACCCGGAGCAGCTCGCGAAGCCCGGCGGCTCGATCGTGCCATTGATGCACGCTCAGCGTGACCATCGAAGCGTCGACGGACTGATCGTCGAGCGGAAGTTGTTCCGCCCGGGCGTCAATGGCCGGAGGCAGCCAGGCCGGGCGCTGGCGACGCATGGTGGCGGAGGGCTCGATGGCGATGACGTAGCGGTCTTGGGGCTCATACGAGCCGGCGCCAGCGCCGACATTGAGCACAACCCGCGCGGGTCCGAGCGCGCTCTGGATCAGCGACGCGATGCGTGGATCTGCGCGGCGGTGTGTGGAGTAGCCATGTCCCGACCGCTCGTAGTCAACATCGCCGGGTGATTGCATGGATCACGATAGCTCATGGAGTTGCCGCCTCGCTGAAGGGCCCAGCACATCAGGTCACGGGCGACGGCACCGGGCGACATTTCACCTTGGCTTCAGGCAGGGAGCTTCAGGCGGCCCGCGGGACATGGCTCGAGGCGGGCGCTGTCTCCATCGGCAACACAAACCACGCGCCTCGGGGCGTGAATCCGGGGGCCGAACGATGGTCGGGCCCCGAGGTCGTCTCGCGGACATCGCGCAGCCAGACAAGCGTGGCGTACCTTGCCGCGTGCTTGCGCTCCCAGAACGCGCGGGGCGCGGCGATTTCTGCTGCGTGGAGCAATGCACGCCGCACGATTTCTCCTGGGCAACCTGAGGCGTAGCTCTCGACCCGGTCCACGATCGCCCGCGCGCGAATCGTTCCACCCGTCTCCTTGAAGAACACCACGTCGCCAGCGGTAACCCGGCCAAACGGCGCGCACCGGCTTTGGGAGAGCCGGGCTTCCACGCGCTTGCGCCCCGCGAGGATGGCTTCCAGATACCCGCGATGAACGATCGCGACGTGCACGCATCGCTGCGGGCCATGCTGGGACGGCTGCACATCCAGAGCCTCGGGCGCGGAGCGGAGGCGGGACCGAGAGTTCGACCCACGAGGCTGCGTGTCGCGGTGCTTCATGTCGGGCCAGTCGTGCGGGCTTGAATGTGCGGGCTTGAATGCGCAAGTTCGGACGTGAGGGCTGCATGAACGGGCTGCCAACGGGGCTGGGAACACGGGGCGGCGTGAAACCGAGGCAGCCTTCGTCAACCACCCTGCGACTTGATCCGCTCAATCGTCGCGGTCGAGCTCCGCCCGGGCACGACATCGACCAACACGACGCGGCCTCCTGAACGCTCGACGATCTCAGCGCCGACGACACGATCTCGTGTGTAATCGCCACCCTTAACCAGAACATCGGGTCGCACCGCCTCGATCAGGTCGGTCGGCGTGTCGTGGCCCGCTCGGTCTTTGCCGAAGAACACCACCGCCCCGACGCTGCCCAGGGCTCCGAGCACTCGGGCACGATCGCCCGCCGGGTTGATCGGGCGGCCCGGTCCCTTGAGGCGTGCAACCGAGGCATCATCGTTGATGGCGACAATCAGGAAATCGCCCTCGCGGGCGGCGCGATCCAGCAGGGAGACGTGTCCGGCGTGGAGCACGTCGAAGCAGCCATTGGTGAAGACGATTGATTGCCCGGCGCTGCGGCGCGACGCGACCTCGACGAGGAGTTGGTCGAGCGTGCGGAGCTTGCCCACACTCTGCGATTCAAGCATGAGCAGGCTGTGGTGGACCCGCTCCAGGGGAATCGGCTGCACGCCAAAGACCTCGACCTCAAGCCCCGCGGCGGCGTTGGCCAGCCGGGTGGCGTCGATCCACGACATCTCGTTGGCGCGCCCCGCCGCGAGCGCCGCGAGGAAGACATCCCCTGCGCCGGTGACGTCATAGACCTGCCTGGCGACCGTGGGCGCCGAGACCGGAGGGCGGCCCCGCTCCAGAAGCAAGGCGCCCTGCTTATCCAGCGTGAGCACGATCGCCTCCGCCTGCGTTGCCTCCAGCAGCGCCCGGGCCAGAGATGCGTTGTGCTCGTCGCTCGGTCCTTCGCTCGTCAGTAGGCCCGAGGCTTGCTCGGCTTCGCTTCGGTTGGGTGTGAGGACGCTGGCGCCGCGGTAGCGGGAGTAGTCGTCGAGCCTCGCGGGATCGACAAAGACGGGCTTGCCTGCGCGTCGGCTCGCCTCGATCACCCCGCGCGAGAGTTCGGGCGAAACCACCCCTTTGGCATAGTCCTCGATGCACACGACGTCGCACGAAGGCAGCGCTACTTGGAACGCCGCGAGGAGGCGATCGACCTGCCCGCGGGCCAGGGGCTCACGAGATTCTTCATCCACGCGGAACATCTTTTGCGGGTGTCGTCCCTGCGCGAGGCCAACAAGGCTCTGCTTGAGCGTCGTCGGACGCGAGGAGTCCGTGATCACCCCCGTCGCGTCGATGCCACGGGCTTGCAGCGCCGCGCGCAGCGTGTGCCCTGGGGCGTCGTCCCCGACAACGCCAAACGCCAGCACCCGACCCTTGAGAGCCGCAAGGTCGAGGCAGACGTTGGCCGCCCCGCCGGGATTGCTCGAACGCGAACGGACTCGAAGGATGGGCACCGGCGCATCCGGGCTCAACCGCTCGGCGTCGCCCGTCACCTGCTCATCGAGCATGAAGTCCCCCACCACGAGCGCGGTGAATGGCTTCCAGCGAGACAGGTGTTCAAGGAGCGTGGACATGCCGGAAATCTAGGCCTCGGCTCGCTGGTGCCTTCTAGCCCCGGATGAAACGGTCGATCGGCATCGTCGCCCGGCGCAGACGATCTCGAACCGCACCGACGATCGGATCGGTATGCTCGGAAGGCGGGAGCTCGATGAACATGACCCCTGACTCCTGCTCGTCGCCCCACCGGAGCGTTGCGTAGAGCTCTGTCGCCAGTTGAGCGGGTGCGCCGGGCAGTGGAACCAGGCGGTGCGGCTCCGGCACATCGATCTCGGTGAGTGCGAAGACCAGCGACGAGGCATCCAGCCGTCCAAGCGCCGTCAGCACCAGCCCGGCCTCGTGGCGTTCGAAGGCGTAGGCGGGCGTTCGCGGCGCATAGTGCCGGTCGAGCATGCCGGGACTGGCCAAGGGTGACGGCAAAGGTTCGATGCGGGCGTCGTCCGCTCTCGCTGAAGTGGCTTCGAGCACAACGCGCCCAAGCTCGGCGGAGAGTTCGCTCGCGCCGATCGCGCCGGGTCGCAAGATCCGTGGCTGCTCCGTAATAAGGACCACCGTTGATTCAACGCCGATCCGGCACGGGCCGCCGTCGAGCAGCATGATCTGATCCAGCCCGCTTGGTCCAACTTGCGAAACCGTGCCATCCGCTGTTTCAAGGATCTGCCCGGCAAACTCCCGGCGGACGTGCTCGGCGCTCGTGGGCGAAACATGTCCGGAGCGATTGGCGCTCGGCCCGACCAGCGGAAGGTCGCTGCGCAGGAGGAGTTCCAGTGCCAGCGGATGATCGGGGCAGCGCACCGCGACTGTGTCGCCCCCACCGGCGACGACGGAAGGCACTCGCTCGTGCCGCGGAGCGACGATTGTGAGCGGCCCGGGCCAGAAGGCACGGGCCAACCGCTGGGCGTCATCCGACCAGTTGGACACGACGCGCCGCGCCATGGCCTCGTGAGCCACGTGGACGATCAGCGGGTTGTGCGACGGGCGGCCCTTGACCTTGAACACGCGACGAACCGCCGACTGATCGAGCGCGCTGGCGCCCAAGCCGTACACGGTCTCCGTCGGGAATGCCACCAGCCCGCCCCGACGCAGGTGTTCGATCGCTTGAAGGAGAGTGGCGGCCTCGGCCATGCACCGCGAGGGTAATCACGCCACGGAAGGCATGATCCCGATGCATCGAGGCTTTTCCCCGAACGTCGGGTTCGGCAATCGGGATTCAGCTTGTGTGGCTGCCCGATTGGCTCCAGGCCTGCACGAGCGCGACTCGCGCCGCCTGATCGGTCTCGTCGCCGAGCAGCATCGCCGACGGGTTTCGGGCAGCAGACTTTACCGCTCGCATCGCCTCGCGGAATGTCGGTGTGGGGCGTTCGGGCTTTCCCACGTTCGCGGGCGGGTGGGCGAGGCCCAGTTGCAGTGCAAGCCAAGTCGCCAACTCGGAGGCCGACTTCTGACCGAGCGTTGCGTGGACGGGCACGCCGCTAACGCCCGTGTCGTCCGCTCCGAACGGTTGGCTGCGGATCAACTCCACTCGATATGTGCCGTCGGAATCGGAATCCGGCGCCCGGACGCAGAAGACGGCCACGCCGCGGATCTCCGCGATCGGAGTCGTGCTCCGACCGAGCTTGAGGCTGCGGATGCCGGGCAGGCTGATCACGCCCGTTCTCCGATCGATCACAATCTCGTGCGTTCCATCCTCGCGCGCCTTTCGGCTGGAGACGTACGTCGTCGCCCCCGCGACTACAGCGACCCCAAAGCAGATCGCGGCGGGGAAGATCGACTGTTGATCCTGGAAACCGATCAGCAGCACGAACACAGAGACGAAGAGCACCGCAGTGAAGGCGCCGCCCGCGCCCAACCAGGGATGCACGGGGAAGAGGCACAACCTAGTGATGCGGGGATCTCGGTCGCCCGGCAATCCAGGATCGGAGGGCGCAAAGGTCTTTGCACCGTCGTGGACGACCCGAAAGCCCGCAACGCGAGTTGCTGGATCCGACATCAGCAGCCCGACGACGCACCCCCAGCCGAGGATCGCGACCATGGTGAAGACGCCCGCAAACGCGACGAGCGCGAGATCCCCCCCGTTGATGCCAACCCGAAGGACGCTCGAACCCGGGTTCGAAGGGTCGTAAAAGGCACGGACGGTCGAACCGGGCGGATGGGCGTCGGCGAACCTCTTGGATCGGTCACGCGTCGACGACCAGGAACTGTGGCTGATTCGATTGGAGGTGTACTCCCGTCCATCGACGGTGTAGCCGTACTCGATCTTCGGGCGATATGCCGTGCTTTCGCCGCTCGTGTCGACCTCGACTCCAGACGAAGTTACGGTCGCATCCGTGGGCGAGTATCCAAGCGTGCGATGTTGCCTTGCGAGCTGTCCGCCGACGAGGACGATCATGACGATCACCGCGACGGACCAGAACGAGAAGAAAATGCTCAGCCCCAGCGCCAACCGGCGGGGGGAGCGAAAACACACGGAGTCGGGGTTGCGACGGGCTCGCCCGAACCGCCCCCTTCGTCGTGATCCGAAGCGGTCAGAATCGTGGTCGCGCTCCTGGTTCACTCATCACCCTTTCTCGATCGTCGTTGCGTGCCGAATCGGTGTGCCAAACGAGGGTGGATCCGAGCGATTCGGGAGTGAAGCGGCCTACTTCTTCTCGTCAGGCTTCTCGTCGGACTTCTTGAGCCCGGGAATGAAACCCTCCAACTGCTTCTTCGCCCCCTCCGCTGCGTCCTTGATGGCCTTGTCGGTCTTCTCCTTTACCTCGTCGGTCAGCTTCTTGATCTCTTCCTTGGGCTTGGCGATGACCTGCATCGTCAAGCCCGCGAGCCCGCCCGCATCGGCAAGCTTGCCCTTGAGATCGGCAAGAAACTCCGCAGGAAGCAGGTCGCCACCTTTCTCGGACGCCGCCCCGAGGACGGCCTTGACGATGATGCCGAGGAGTTCCGACACGGAAACTCCGGTCTTGGCCACTCCGGCGTCTGCCGCGCCGGGAGAGCCGACATCCGAAAGCTCGATCTTCTCGATGGGCACCGTGACGCTCGTCACGGTGTTGAGCACCTCTCCGATCGCGCCCGATGCCCCGACCATGTTTGCGGAAACCGTGACGTTCCGGATGTTGAGCTGGCGAACGATGAACTTCTTCGAGTCGCCCGCGTCGGGCTTCGGGTCCTTACCGCCGCCCGGGATCGCGTCCGTGAACTTCTTGATGTTCTCGAGGATCACGGCGTAGTTGGCCTTGCCCTCCTTCCGCTCCAGGTTCACGTTGATCGTCTCGAGCGTGAGCTCCGGGATCTCTACGATCTGCTTGTTCACAGAGTTGGGCGTCACCGACACCTTGGCGTTGCCCATGGTTAAGAACGTCGGCGCCTGGTACCCCGCGGGGTTTCCAACGCTCAGCCCTTCGAGGGCGAGGCTGCTCCCGCTCCAGCTCACGTCGGCCTTCTGCAGATCGGTCGAGACACCCATCACCCGCGTGCCGCCTTCCTTGACGGCGGTCTTGATCACGCCGTCGATGGAGGCAAGCCCCAACGCGACGAGCCCGGCCACCAGCAGGACCACGAGCACAACCAGCAGAATCAGGCGCTTGATCCATTTCATGGAGGAAGGATAGGTTGAGCCCGGGCGGGCCCGCGTCCCCCGGCGGGCGCGTACACTGCGACCGAGCTCGCCCGGACGAGGATCGTGGCCCGTCGGCGCGAGGATCTCGATCCCCTTCAACCGACTCCATCAACCACTCTGCCTGCAACCCCTCACCCTTCCACGCAAAGGAACGCCCGTTCATGGCCCGTCGCCAGCTCCTCACCAGCGAAAGCGTCTCCGTCGGGCATCCGGACAAGGTTGCCGACCAGATCTCCGATTCGATCCTGGATGCGATGCTCGGGCAGGATCCGGCGTCCCGCGTTGCGGTTGAGACGCTCGTCTCCACCGGGATGGCGGTCGTCGCAGGAGAAGTGACCACGACGTCCTATGTCGAGATCCCGGACATCGTGCGCCAGACGATCCGCCAGATCGGGTACACGGACGCCCGTCTGGGCTTTGATGCCGAGAGCTGTGCCGTGCTGACGAGCATCAAGCGTCAAGCGCCGGAGATCGCGCAGGGCGTGGACCGGGGCGGCGCGGGCGACCAGGGCATGATGTTCGGCTTCGCGTGCGACGAGACCGACGCGCTCATGCCCCTGCCGATTACGCTCGCCCACCGCCTGATGGAGATGCAGGCGCAGGCCCGGCGTCAGAACGTGATCGCCGGGCTTCGCCCCGACGCCAAGTCTCAAGTCACAGTCGAGTATGCAGGCCAGAAGCCCGTCCGGGTTGATGCGATCGTGCTCTCCACCCAGCACGATCCCTCGTGGAACAGCAGCCAGGACGCCCTTCGGGCAGAAGTCATCGAGAAGATCATCAAGCCCGTGCTCGGATCGTGGTGGTCGGACCAGATCACCGTCCACTTCAACCCCACTGGGAGCTTTGAAATCGGTGGCCCGCACGGGGACACCGGGCTCACCGGGCGGAAGATCATCGTCGACACCTACGGAGGCCTGGCCAAGCACGGCGGCGGGGCCTTTAGCGGCAAGGATCCGACCAAGGTCGATCGCTCAGCGGCGTACATGGCCCGCTACGTCGCGAAGAACATCGTTGCGGCGCAGCTCGCCAAGCGGTGCGAGCTCCAAGTCGCGTACGCGATCGGTGTGCCCGAGCCCGTGAGCGTCCACATCGACTGCTTCGGTACCGAGCAGGCGGACCCGGACAAGATCGAGCGGGCGGTTCGAGAGGTCTTCCCGCTCACGCCCCGCGGCATCATCGAAACGCTCGCGTTGCGCAAGCCGATCTATCGCGCAACGGCAGCCCACGGGCACTTCGGTCGCCAGCCGGTGGGTGACACCTTTACGTGGGAGAAGGTGGACCGGGCCTCGGCGCTGCGGAAACTGGTGGTCTGAGTCTCCCCCAGGTGCTGGTTCTTGCAGTTGGTGCGCTGCAACCACCCGATCCGGGCGTGGAAGACATCCCGCGACCAAAGCGGGCGGGTCTAGTTGCCGATAGCCACGATGCGCCAAGGCTCGCCGCACACCGGCGTGGCTCGTGCGCGTCGGAGGCCAAGCGTGGAGATCGGCGAGGAGCGACAAGGAGCGGTCACGATCCTGCGACCTCAGGGGCCGTTGCTCCGCGCGGACGCATCGGGCTTCAAGGCCCGGGTCGGCCAAGTGCTGGGACGCTCGCTCGGGCGATTCGTCATCGACGCGTCGTTGATTCCGTACGTCGACTCCGCCGGGCTGGAGGCGTTGCTGGACATCAGCGAGGACATGGGCAAGAGCGGGCTGACGCTCAAGCTGTGCGCGGCGACCGAAACTGTGCGCGAGATTCTGAAGATCACGGAGCTGAGCAACTCGTTCGAGCAATATGACGAACTGAATGCCGCAGTGAGGAGCTTCCTGTGAGCCGCACGGGCGACACGTCGCTGCGGTCGTTGTTCTCTCGGGCGGCCGGGGGCGTTGGTGGTTCCGGCAGTTCGGCAGGCTCGGGAGCGTCCCCGTCCTCCGGAAGCGGCAGCGATGGAGGGGGCGGCGTTCCGGGCGCCACACCAACAAACTCGCCCCCGGGTCGCGAGGGCTCGAACCATCGCGGAACTTCAACGAACAACGAGGCCGGCACTCAGACTCCGGCTGGCGAGCAGCCAGACGCTGGCGCTGAGCACGAAGCTCCGGGAAGCGAGTCGGGCTTCGGCGCTCCTCAGCCTCGTGCGGCAAAGCTCCGCCTGGGCGAGGCGCTGATCGAGCAGGGCGTCCTGACGCGCGAACAGCTCAACCGCGCCTTGGCCGAGCAGCGCACCACCAACCGCATGCTCGCGGAGACGCTCGTTGCTTCGGGCGTCATCTCCAGTAGCGTGCTGATCCGCTCACTCTCGCGGCACCTCGGGGTGGCCGGCGTGCAGCTTCGCCACGGGTTGATCGATCCGGAACTGCTCAAGCTCGTGGGGGAATCCGAGTGCGAGCGGCTCAAAGTCATCCCGATGTTCAAGGTCCGCGACACACTCACGGTCGCGATGGCCGAGCCGCAGAGCCTGCCCACGCTCGACCGCCTCCGCCTGCTGACCAACTGCAAAGTCCGCCCGGTGCTCGCCCTGGAATCGAACATCGGCGAGTACGTCAAGAAATACGCCGGAGGCAACGTCGACGTTGACGAGTTCTTGACGTCGCTTGCCGCGTCGGATGTCGAGGTCGTCGAACGTGAGTCGATCGACGAGGGCCCGACCGCGGACCTCGACAAGATGGTCGCGGGAAGCCCGATCATCAACCTGGTCAACGTTGCCTTTCTCACCGCGGTCAAGGACCGCGCGAGCGACATCCACATCGAACCCGAGAAGCGTGGAACCCGCATTCGGTACCGGGTGGATGGCGTGCTCCGCGACCTGATGCATCCGCCCCAAGGCATGCACGCCGCGATCGTCTCTCGCGTGAAGGTCATCGGGAAGATGGACATTGCCGAGAAGCGACTTCCCCAGGAGGGGCGAGTGCGCATCGTCGCCGAAGGGCGAGAGATCGACCTCCGCGTCAGCAGCTTGCCCACGCTTCTGGGCGAGAAGATCGTGGTCCGAATCCTCGACAAGAGCAACCTGCGCGTTCGCCTCGAGGACCTTGGCTTTCGCGCCGAAGCGATGGCGACCTTCAAGCGCATTCTCGAACGCCCGCACGGCCTGGCACTCGTGACGGGCCCCACGGGCAGCGGCAAGACCACGACCCTCTATTCCGCCCTCGACCTGCTCCGAGGCCCGGAGGTCAACATTGTCACCGTCGAGGACCCCGTCGAGTATCAGCTCGATCTGATCAATCAGCTTCAGGTGCACGAGGCCATCGGGCTGACGTTCGCCAGGGCGCTGCGCAGCATCCTCAGGCAGGATCCCGACGTGATCATGATCGGCGAAATCCGCGATGAGGAGACCGCCCGCGTCGGGGTGCAGGCGGCGCTCACCGGGCACCTGGTGCTGGCGACGCTCCACACCAACGACGCCCCCGGCGCGGTCGCACGCTTGCGCGACATGCGCATCGAAAGCTACTTGCTCAGCAGTGCGCTCATCGGCGTCGTCGCGCAGCGACTCGCCCGGACGATCTGCATGGGCTGCTCCTCCCGCTACTACCCCTCCGAGGACGCGCTGGAGCAGGCGGGATTGTCCAAGGACGCGACCCTGACGTTCCGCAAGGGCACCGGGTGCCAGCAGTGCCACGACACGGGATTCCAGGGTCGGCTGGGCATCTACGAGGTGATGGAAGTCACGCCGGAAATCCGGCGCATGGTGCACGCCGGCGCGCCGACGCACGCGCTCCGCGCCGCGTTGCAGAACGAAGGCTTCCTGCCTTTGCGCGAGGAAGGGGTGAAGCTGGCGCTCGCCGGGCGAACAAGCCTGGAAGAGATCCTCCGAGTGACGCAGAACGACTCCGAAGGGGATGAAGCGCTGGGCGAAGGCGACAAGGCGGACTCTGCCCAAGCGCGAGCGAAGCAGGCCCATTCGAAGGAGGCGGCATGAAGTACGCCTATGCCGCCTTCGACAGGGCGGGCCGTCGCCGCGAAGGAACGCTCGACGCGCTGAATCGACTCGACGCCGCCGAGCAACTCGCCAAGGACGGGCTCTTCCTTGCGGACTTGGCGCCCATCAAGGAGCGCGCGCTGGAGCGTCCGATCGCTAGATCGCCGGGTGCGCCCGGATCGACCTCCAAGAGCGCCGTGCCAGTCGCGGCCGCGGCCAACAACGGGGCATCGAGCGGCAAGGGGCAGCGCTCGAACAAAGCAAGCGACGCCCCGGGCGGCGCTGATCATCGCGAAAATCGCTCGCTGACCGACGTGGTTCGCGCGTCTCACGGGCGCCAAGCCCGAAAGGGAAGGCTGTCCGATCTCGCGGCTTTTACTCGCCAGCTCGAGGTTCTCGTGTCGACCGGAACGCCGCTTGTCGAGGCGCTCGAAGCTTCGGCCCGCCAGACCCGACCCGGGCCCTGGAAGCTCGTCGTGGAAGATCTTCGTGCCCGCGTGGAGCGAGGCGAGTCGCTCACTACCGCGATGGAAGCGCACCCGCAGTGGTTCGACTCCGTCACTCGAAGCCTGATCCGGGCCGGAGAAGCGGGCGGGCACATGCCCGAACTGCTCCGCCGCCTGGCGGAACTGACTCGCCAGTCGCTTCGCCTTCGCAACGCGCTCGTGGGCGCGATGGTCTATCCGTGCTTGCTCATCTCAATCTCCATCGTCGTCATGACCGCGATGATCGCGTTCGTCCTCCCCAGGTTCGAAGGGCTCTTCAAGACTCTGGGCGGCACGCTCCCCCCCACGACCCAACTCCTCATGGATGCCTCCGCGATCCTTCGCCAGTGGTGGATGCTGATCCTGCCTGCGCTGGGCGCTGCCATCTTCGTCGCGGTCGTCTCGCTCCGTTCGCCCGCGGGGATTCGCTTCCGCGATGACGCGATCCTCCGCCTGCCCCGGGTGGGCAAGGTCGTGCGGCATCTCATGGTTGCGCGCATCGTCCGCCTGCTCGGGGTGTTGCTCGAGAGCAAGGTGCAGCTCCTCGAGGCCCTGGAACTCACCCGCGACGCCACCAGCAACTCAAACTACGCCGCCCTGCTCGCCGGCGCCCAGGACGGCATCATTCGCGGCGAATCGCTCTCTTCGCTCCTGTGCGATCAGCGACTCGTTCCACCGTCCGTCGTGGAAGCGCTGCGCAGCGGCGAGAAGGCCGGGCGCATGGGCCCGGTGCTGATCAGCGTCGCGGGGTTTCTTGACGAGGACAACGAAGTGGCGGTCAAGTCGATCTCATCGATCATCGAGCCGGTGATCCTCATCAGCCTGGGGCTCGCCGTTGGCTTTGTCGCCCTGTCCATGTTCATGCCGCTCTTTGACCTCACCAGCGCGACGGGCCCGATGAGCGGTCCCGGAGGGCGCCCATGACACACCTCGCCAACGGTCACGCACACTCCCGCTCGTGGGCCTCGGCTTTCGGGCGCGCCTCGCGACTCACGGCGATCGGCCTGGACACCGACGACCGGGGCGTCTTTGCCGTTCAACTCGCCCGCGGACGTTCGGGCTGGGCCCTGCGGAGCGTCCTGAGCATCTCCACGCCCAGCCTCGACCCCGACGAGTCGAGCGAGCCCTCACTCGCGGAGTTGCTGGAGCGTTCCGGCTTCTCGGGCAAGCGTGCCATCGCGCCCGCCCCAGCCGACAAGCTGATCCGCTCGTTGCTGGACCTTCCCGCGCGACAGGCCGGCTTGCCGCTGGACCAGATCGCGGCTCAGGAGCTCGCACGTGTCCATCGGACCGATGTCGACGCGCTGCAGACCGCCTGGTGGGAACTCCCCCACCCGACGCGAGGCAGCGATGCCACGCCCGCCCTCGCGCTTGGACTGGCTCATGCCGATGCCGAGGCGTACACCGATCGCCTCGAGGCGCAGGGTGTCGAGATTGAGCGGTTGGAGACCCGGGGCGTCGCGCTCGCACGAGCCGCGTCGGGCGTGCTCCGCCAGTGCGGGGGCGTGTCGGCAATCGCGTATCTTGGCTGGAATCAGGCGAGCATTCTCATTTACGCCAAGGGCACCATCGTGTACGAGCGAGCAGTCGACGAGCTGCGAGCCCTGCCCGTGCACGTTGCCCTTTCCGAGAGGCTCGAGCTCGACCCCGAGCTGGTTATGCACGCCATGGAGCACATCGGGCTCGTCGGAGACGGGCGGCGAGACTCCCTCCCGCACGAGGCGGTGGCGATCCTGCGCGAACACGTTGACGCCATCGCGAGCGAGTTGCACGCCTCGTTCTCCTACGTCGCCCATCGGTATAACGACGAGGACCTCGGTCGCGTTCTGCTCGCTGGACCTCACGCAAGCATCCCCGGGTTGGCCAGCACCATCGCCGAGCGGCTCGGTGCCGAGTGCGACCTGCTGACGCCAGCGATGCTCGTTGAAGTTCCCGAGTCGTTGCAGAGCTTTGCGGAGGCTTCGAGGCTCTGCACCGCGATCGGGCTGGCCATGCCCGCTTCGCAGAATCAGCGTCTCGCGGAGGATTCGGCGTGAACGCGATCAACCTTCTCCCCGCGCACCGCATTGTCCGCCAGGCGCGGCGCCGACGCCGGCGCTTGTGGACCGGCATCGTCATTGCCTATGCACTCGCCACCGGTTTGGGCGCGGGGAGCTACTGGCTTGCCAACCGCACCGCCGCCGACCTGACGGCTGAGTTGGCCTCACTGGTGAGAGAATCGGCGGAGACCAAGGCCGCGTGGGCCCGAAGTTCCGCACTCCTGCAGCAGAAGCGCCAACGACTTGCGGCGGGGTCCGTCGCTGGGCGGCATGCCGACTGGTCCTTGCTCCTGGCATATCTCGCGCAGGCTCGGGGGGATCAGATCGTGTACGAGACCATCGACATCCAGCCCCGCGCGACCGCCACGAATCCAGCGTCTCCAGGTTCACCACTTACCCCGGGCTTCTCGATCCTGCTGGAAGGCTGGAGCGTTTCGCCATTGGTCGCCCAGGAGTTCGCAGTGCGTCTCGAGCAATCCGCGCTGTTCGACCGAGTCACGCTCGTCGAGAACAAGACCGGCGAGCGGCAAGGACTCGCCGCCGCGATGTTTCGTGTCGCCTGCGACCTGGATGGATCCCGCGTTCCCACCCTCGCGGAGGTTCCCGATGCCAAACCATGAGTCAAACGCTGCTGGCGGAGCGTCCTCCACCACCCTCGCGATCGACGCCTTGGGCCTGGGCACGATCCTGACCCTCAGCGCCCTGGCGTACTTCACACTCATCGCGCCCGCGTGGTCTGCGCAGCAACTGGAGCATCGCACCCGACTCCAAGTCGATCAGGCCCGCGACCAGCTTGCGAGCGAGTCACTCCGTCTGCGAGCGGTGAAGGCGGAACTGGACCGGGCTCAGGCGGCGCTGGACGATCAGGGGCTGCAGCTTCGACCGATCGAAGAGCAGAACGAGCACCTGGCGCGCCTGCTCTCCGCAGCCGAGGCGGGCAAGCTGAACATCGCGCAGCTCACGCCCGGCGCGGTCCAGGCCAATGCGTTGTTCAAATCGGTTCCGCTCTCCATGTCTGGTTCGAGTTCGTTCCAGGAGTTCGTGTCCTTCCTCGCGACGCTGCGCTCCGAGTTTCCGGACACGGGCGTCGCGAGCGCACGGGTGCGCAACACCGATGGGCGCGCAGAGTTCTCGCTGGAGCTCGTCTGGTATGCCGCACGATCCGTTCCTGCGGCAAGGCCTGCAAGCGCTGCTTCCTTAACGCCATCGCTTCGATCACCAGCAGATCCGGGACGCTCGACAAACGTGGCAGAGTCCCCCGTCACTTCCTCAACCCCCCCTTGACACGGGCTTGCCCATATTGGAGTGTTGAGTTGCGTGAGACTCACCCTCCAACAACGAGCGTACTTGGGCGTGCTTTGCGTCGCGGGCGTTGCGCTCGCGGTAGATCGCCTGCTTCTCGGGGGCGGATCGCTTGGGCCCGATTCAGCCCAGGCCGCCGCGGGCGGACAGGTAAGCCCGGGCCATCTTGCCGTGTCGTCCACGTCGGCGCCCGGGGGTTCCCCGCTTGCTGCGACGCGTGGCCAGCCTTCTTCCACGCCGCAGGTGGGACCCACCCAGAACGTGGTCCACAGCCGCCTCGAGAGCATCAGGGCGAAGCTCGGTGCGACGATCGAGGCATCGCCCGACGCGTTCGCAACTCCCAAAGCGCTGGCGCCAGCCGCGGTCGAGACGCGCGCCAACAGCGCCCTCGAGCCACGCGAGTCGTCCCTTCCCGGTCCTTCGCCCGTTGAGGGGATTCGCGTGTCCAGCGTCATCCCCGGGGCCTCGGCACTGGTGTCGCGAGCGGACACGCCTGAGCCTGCGCTCTTGCGCCTTGGCGCGACCATGGGCGAGCTGCGACTGGGCGAGATTGGCGATCGGTACGTCGTCTTCACGCACGTTCCAAGCGGAATGTCACATCGCGTGAACCTCAGCGAGACGCAGGTCCCCGGAGTTGTGGTGCAGACGACCCCCCGCAAGCCGTGAGATCACGTCCCCGTCCATCACAGCTTGATGCCTCAAGTGAGTTCCCCAAAGGGTCGAGTAGTGAGTAGTCACAACGGACCTGCTCACGTAATCGCACCAGATACTGAGGGAACGACATGCGTACGGCAACGATGCGGCGAGGCTTCAGCTTGGTGGAACTGGTCATCGTGGTCGTGATCATCGGGATCATCGCCGCGATCGCGGTCCCGCGGATGAGCCGTGGCGCTGCGGGCGCTGCCGACTCGAACCTGACGGCGAACCTTCGCCTGCTCCGCAACGCGATCGAGCTCTACCAGACCGAGCACCAGGGGACACTTCCGACTGCCACCTCGATCGTCGATCAGTTGACGACGTACACCGACATCGCCGGAACCACGAACGCCACCAAGACTTCGACGTACATCTACGGCCCGTACATCCGGTCGGTGCCCGCTCTGCCGGTCGGGGCCCGTCGCGGCTCCACGGGCATCGCCGCTGCTGATGCGGCCAACATCGGTTGGATCTACACCGAGTCGACCGGTGAGATCCGCGCGAACACCACGACGGAAGCCGATGATCGAGGCGTGCTGTACAGCGCGTATTGACGCGCGGGGATCGCGGCCTCCGCGCCTCCAGCGTCCCGCCGCTCGACGAGCATTCTCGCTCGTCGAGCTTGTGTTGGTGGTCAGCCTGATCGGTCTGCTCGCGGCGATCGCTCTGCCCCGCTATGGGAAAGCGCTCTCACGATACCGTGTAGACGCCGCCGCAGTTCGCGTCTCGCGAGATCTGTCCTACGCCGCATCGATCGCGCAGGCGAGCAGCTCAACAGCTCGCATCTCGTTCGACACAGGGCGCTCCGCATATCGCGTGGAAGCTCCTGGGGCTGCGCGGGCTCGCGCCAGCTACGAAGTGCTGCTGGGCGCTGGTGAGTATCAGGTCGAACTCGTTGCCGTCTCGTTCGCAGATGCACCCGAAGTCCGCTTCAACGGGTTCGGCGTTGCCAGCGCCAATGGCTCGATCGTCCTGCTCTCGGGCGATGAAGCCCGGGAGATCATCTTCGATGCGCACTCGAACGTCGTTGCGATCGAACGCATGGAGTACCGAGATGCCATCCTGCGTCGTCCGCCGGTCGGCGCCCAGGCGGGGCCGCCAACCGCGGGTTGAGTCACTCGATCAAGCACAGGTCGTCAAGTCGCTTCTCCGGTGGCGGCATCGACCTGGGCACCTGCAACGTCGTGGCTTCACGCTCGTCGAGGCGGTGGTCGCGACATTCTCCACCGTCGTTCTGCTCGGTGCGATCGCCTCTATCGTGACCATCGCCACGCGGGCCCTCCCCGATCCCCAGGCTCCCCTCGAACAACGCCTGGAGAGCATGAACATGCTCGATCGCCTGGAGGCCGAGCTGCGCCACGCAACAACCATCTCCCGCGCCTCCGGGGGCACACTCGCATTCACCACCCCCGATCGGACGGGCGACGCGCTGCCTGACACCTTCCAGTATTCATGGGATACCCAGCTCGGCGATGTCCTTGTGCGCGAGGTCAACACCAGAGAGGCTGATGCTCTCTCCGGCGTGGAATCGTTCAACGTCGCAATCGTTGCGACCGAGACCGTGCGACAGCAAGAGCAGCTCGTCTTCGCGTTCGATTCTGGGGCGAGCCCCACGACGCGCCCGCTCACAACGCTCAACGGATATGGAATCTCCTTCACTCCCGCTCTTGATGGCGCTTCGACATGGAACCTGACCCGCGTCCGTGTTCAGATCGGGCGTCAAGCCGCCGCGGATGGGACTATGCACGTGAACTTCTCCAACGTCCTCCTCGGAATGCCCACCACGCAGATCGCGACTGCAAGCGTTCCCGAGAGCCAGTTGAGCGCAACCAGCTCGTGGGTTAGCGTACCGATCATCGCATCGGGGCTGAGCGCTTCCACGAGCTACCTCGTGTCGGTCGTTGGCTCGGGAAGCTCCGCTCCTGGCGCCGTTACAGTGTCGCGAGTCTCCGGGGTGAGCGGGAACTTCGCCGCCGTCAGCCGCTCCGGCATCATCTGGAGTCCTCTCATCAGCGAGGCGATGTGCGTCGAGGTATACGGCACGCCCGGATCGAGCACGCCGGCGACCCTCGCACGAAGGGCACGCATCACGCTGAAGCGGGCGGGCCAAGCCCCGATCAGCGTCGATGTCGAACTGCCAAACAAGCCCGCGATGCCATAGCGGGATTGCACGGAATGCGCGAAATGGAGATCGCATGATCCAGAGCCCCCAACACGGTCAAGCGAGAGAGGTTCGCCGGGCCTTCAGCCTGGTCGAAACGACGCTGGCTTCGCTTCTGGTCGCCGGGTTGTTGGTCGCAACGCTCGACGTGGTTGCGGTTGCCGCCAAGCGGCGGCAGGCGGCGGGCGATCGCCTGCTCGCCCTCTCGATCGCTGAGAGCGTCGCTTCCGAGATCTCCTCGGTGCCCTTTGCCGATCCGCAGAGCGGCTCCGTCGCGCTGACGCCCGACGCGGGCGAGGCGAACGGAACCAGGTCGGCCTTTGACAACGTGGGCGACTTTGCGTCTTACACCGAGAGCCCTTGCCGCACCGCCTCCGGCGCGATCATCGCGGGGGCCGAGTCGTGGACGCTGAGCGTGCAGGGCTCGAGCACGCCGCTGTCGGATCTCGGTGCCGGCGGCCTCCCGCAGGTTCGCTTCACGATCACCGTATCGCGCGGATCGGCTGTGCTTGTCGAGCTGAGGTTGGTCCGGTGCCAGTCCGTCGACCAGCCGACCGGGTTCCAGGTGTCTTGGAGCTCGCCAACTTCCGCCGGATGGTTGCCGTCACCCGGTCGTTCGCAGCGAGCCGGGCACGCGCACGCCAATCGCGAGCACTCCAATCGTGCGGGGCTGGCATGAGCCCGACCGCCACCCAACTCCGTCGCCGACGTGGATCGATCTACTTCATCGTGTTGGTGAGCACGCTCCTCGTGATGGGCATGGCGCTGGCGGGGATCGATTCCGCCCGCGGGCACGGGCGCGAGGCCGACGCACGCATCGAAGCGGCCCGAGCCCACTGGCTTGCCCGGGCATCCTTGGAGCACGCGTTCGGCGTTCTCAACACAGGTTCAAGCTGGCGTGCGACGGCACAGGCCCTGAATGGCCAACTCACAGATGCAACGCTCGACCGCGCCAGCGTTCGCGTCGTCGCGGTTGATCCAATCGATGGAGATCTGACCGACAACATCGCCGAGCCGGTCGTGCTGACCTCCACGGTTGCGCTGGGCGACGCTGTTCGCATGCTCCAGGTGACCGCAAACCCTCGTTACACTCCCGTCGGCTGCCTCCTCTCGACCCTCCATTCGCACGCCAACATCACGTTCACTAGTTCGACCGTCGAGGGCGACGGGCTGGCCTTTGCTGGCGGCGCTGCCAGCGCCAGCCTTGCTTCCGTCAAAATCCGAGTGTTGGCTGTCGGCGCCGTGAGCGGCGGGAGTTATCAGCGTGGTCTGCTCGCGGATGCCGATGCCCGGAGTATGCCCGCGAACAATCTCTTTGCGACCTACGCCGCGGGCGCTCGCGTCATCACGTTCAACTCGATACCGGGTGGTCGACTCGAGCTTGCCGTCCTCTCTCCGGGCCTGAATCCCTACGGCACAGCCTCCACCAACGGGGTCTACCTCATCGACACCCGCGGGGCCACGCTCATCATCCGCAACGCTCGCATAGCCGCGACGCTTGTCGTCATCGGCAACGTGCGACTGGAAGACAGCGTGAGCTTCCAGCCTCCCGGGGCGGCGCTGCCCTCGCTGCTGGTCGCGGGCACGCTCGAGATCCGCACCTCGTCGACCTCGCTCTCGGAGTCCACGCTCGCCCGGAACTTCAATCCCGCCAACGCACCCTTTGCTGGCGTTTCCGACACGGACCAGCTCGACACCTATCCGAGCGAGCTGCGAGGTTTGTTCTATGCCAGCGGCACAACCACGCTCGACGGCAGTGTTCGCATCATCGGGCTGCTGATCGCGACTGCCAACCTGGAAGTGCGCCAGTCGGCCTCGTTCACCTACGACCCCGCGTATGCCGCCAATCCCCCCGCTGGCTTCCGCGAACGTCTGCTCTTCGAGCCCGAACGCGGGAGCTGGGCCCAGACCGTCCGTTGACCCTCTCTGAATCGCTCGACGCTAATGACGCCGCACGATGAGTTCGTACACCGCGGGCAGCACGAGAAACTGGCCCGGTGTGCGTTCGATCTCGTCCATCTCCGCATGGAACTGCTCGTGCTCGGCCTGGGTGATCGCGCCCATTTCGACCAGCCGGGGCGTGTAGTTGCGCCACCACGTTGACGTCCAGTACCACATCGACTCCCCGGGGCGTGCGATGCGCTGGATTGCCTCAAGCTTCTCGACGCGAAGGCCGTGCTCGGCGCACATCGCCGGAAGCAACCCGACAACATCGGGGTTTCCGCCTCGGGCACGCCACGAGTCGCCCGTGGCGCGGACGATCTTCGTGTAGATCTCCCGCTTCGGGGCTGTCGTCATCGCCTCGTAGTTGAAGTAGTCGTGAACGACGAGCGCTCCCCCCGGGCGAAGGGTCCTGGCGATCGCGGCGACGACCTCACGCGGGCGAGAGACGAAGCAGAGCACCCAGCGTGCATAGCAGAGATCCATCGAGCCCGCGCCGGCCACTGCATCCAAGTTGTGAACATCGCCCACGCGATGCTGCGCCTGGGGCAGCCTGCGCGCCGCCGCTTGCTCCTCCGCGAAGCGAACGAAGCGCTCGGATTCGTCTACCCCGAGCACTCGCCCTCTCGAGCCGACCCACTGCGCCATGTCGAGACTGGCAAAGCCGGGCCCGCAGCCGACATCGAGCGCGTGATGGCCAAGACGGAGCCCGGCGGAACGCCACGCCCCGTGCGCCGCATCGGCCCACAACCTCGCCTGAAAGCCAAGCCGCTCGAGCTCGGCGTCGTGGGTTCCCAGCACGTACTCGTTCGCGGCGCCACCCTTAGTCTCGCTCATGCACGAGCGTACGACGCCTTGCCTGAGTTTGGCGTCAGAACTTGAGTTCAACGCCCAGCGCCAGGTAGAGCGCGGGCTCGACTTCGAAATCCGTCACGCCATTGCCGCTGGAATCCAGAAGCTCAAACTCCTGCCACACCTGAGACCCCACGCGCGCCGTCAACAGAAAGCGGCTCGACGCCCGCCAGGTCGTTCCGACTGCAACGTTGAAGCGACGGTCCCGCACCACGCCGCCGGCAAACGGATCATCGACGTCGTCGTCCAGGCGATAGTCCGAGCTGTTGAACACACCGTCGACAAAGAACGACCACGTCTCGGTGGGCGAGTAGGTCAGCGAGACGCCGCGGCCCCGGCTGCTCAGTCGCCACTGCTCCGCGAGCTGCCAGTCGAACGTCAGCGCGGGAAACACGAGGGCCTCGTCCTCAAGGCGCGTTCGCACGATCGCTCCGAACCCAAGCGAAAACGTCGGAGACAGTTGCGCTCGCACCCCGCCGATGGCTCCGGCGGTGATCGCGTCATCCCACGAGGCGCCGCGCTCCCCCGCGACGTTGACATCGCCGCCCACGAAGTACGACCACGTCTCATCAACCTGCTGGCTAAACCGCAGCGTGACGCCATGCTCGAACGCCTCTTCCAGCGGAAACTCACTGTTCTGCTGGGTGTTGAGGGGCAGCGGGTCAAACTCGTACCAGACCGCGACGTTGGTGAAGTCGAGCGAGAGCTGAGAGGTTGCGTTCACCGGGAACGTGATGTTCAGTCCCAGGTCCGCCCGCGAAGCGCTCACGCTGCCCGTGCGACCCTGCACGTCCGAATCGAACACGTACTCGAACCCGCCGAACAGCGTCGCCCGCACAGGTGGCAGTTCACCAGGGGCCAGCGGGCGACGCGCCCCCACTGGCGCGGCGGTCACCTCCGCCGACTGCGGACGCGGCGCGGGCGTCGGTGCTCGTGTCGCCGATGGCGTTTGGCCTCCCGCCGGAGTGCCCGCCTGGTTGCCGGCCGCTCCACTATCAGCCTGACCCCCATCGGACGGGCCTCGATCGGTCTGGCTTGGCTCGCTCGCCTGGGCCTGCACCAAGCCGCAAACGCTGCCCAGCAGCATGCCCGCGATTGCCAGCATGAGTTGACTCGGGCGGCGCAGAAAAGAGCGGGCGGTGTTCATGGAGAAGATGGTTGGCCCGTGCCGCGGATTGTCAACGCCACAGCAGCAACCTCGCCAAGCCGGGTCGTCACGCAGAACCCCCGATTACAGGGCATTACGTGTCTTTGAAACGGTCCGATTCGATGTACGTCACGTGCGACGCGCGCCCGCGGTAGTCCGCGGCGTACGTTGGCGTCACCAGCTTCAGCTTCGAGAACACCGTGTCCGCCAGCGCCACCGGCGCCGTGAATGTGCACCCCTTGAGGGTCAGCGCCGAAACGGTGCTGGCTGTGAAGTCGCAACCCTCGAACGCCACTCGCTCGATGCTCGCCTGCTCCAGCTTGCTCTCCCAGAAGCGGGGCCAGATCAACTCGTTATCCGTCATCGCGAGCGCGCTCGCGATCGAGGCGTTGAAGAACAGCTCGATGACCTCCTTCGAATCCTTGATCTGCGCCCCGGCGAGCGTGCACGAGTTGAACCGCAGCGCGTGGACGCTCGGGCACGCCTCGACAAGGGCCTCGCGCAGCTCGCACGACTCGAAGGTGAACTGGCGCACCACCGCCCTTGCGATCGCGACGGGGCCATAGCTCGACGTGTTGATTCCGCAGCGGTCGAGCTTGCCGCCGGAGACCAGCAGCTTGCCGCCGTGGATCGCGTCGAAGACGACGCTGGCAAGCTGGCAATCGCGGAACTCGGTGCTGGTAACCTCGCAGCGACGGAACATCGAGTTCTCAACGAGCGATCCCGTGAAGACGACCCCGTGCAGCACGCCGTTGCTCAAGGGCGTGCTTTGCCAGGAGCACTCTTCGAACGTGCAATGCCGGAACTGGGCGCCATCAATGGCTCCCTCGATGAAGACGCACCGCCTGAATGAGCATTCAGAGAACACCGCCCCGCCCGCGCTGACGCACGTGAAGCGGCAGTTCTCGAATGTTGTCTTCTCGACGCGGGCGCCGGCGAGCGATCCCGCGACCACATTCACGCCACCCACCTTCGAGAGCGACAGTTGGAGCCCATCGAGCACCGTCTTGTTCAGCGTGAGATTGCTCAGCGTAGCGCCGACCATCGCCAGCCCAGCCCACCGCTGTTCGCCAACGACCCGGTCCGACAGCGCGAACTGTCGCCGCCCGTGCGACCGGTTGAACTCGCCGACGTCGGCGAGCTTGGCGATTTCCTGCGGGCTGAGAGCGACGCGTTCCATGCGGTGGTGCGTTCCAGATAAAGAGGCGTTGGAAACGAAGGTTCTCGCGTGATCCGGGCTCTTGCGATCGGTCCTGACGTGCAAACCCAAGCAATCAATCGGGCGATCCGAAGGAACGGCGGCCGGACAAAGCTTCCACCGTCCGCCAAGCGTCCAGTTACTCCTTCGGCACGGGCAAGTCGTAGCCGTGACGCTGCGATCGACCGTCAAAGTCCGGGATTTCCACCCTGACGCGAGAGATCTCGTAGCGCTTGCCGACCTTTTTGACGAGATACTCCCGCTCGTAGCTTACGTCGATATCCACCTCGAACGTCCAGGGCGAGGAGAAGTCGTAGACGTCCCGCCACCACGAGGTCGAATCCGCCCCGAACCACACCGCCAAGAACACGCTCCGGTTCGTCCGCCCGGCAGCGTACCCCATCATGAGCTGGCTGGCGACGCTCGATAGCTTCCACTTCGACACGCGGAATCCCTGCGAAACCTGGTCGAAGTTGATCCCGTACATCTTCCCGCTGTTGTCCGAGACCGTGTAGTAGAGCTTCAGCCTTGCAACGCTCAGACCCGCGTAGATCGGCTTATCCACGCCCTCAATGTGATCGCGATACGTGCGATCGAACTCCGAGTGCAGCGTCAGCGTGAAGTCGATCGCGGGCGAACTCCCGCCCGGGTCGAGGTCCGCATGCCCGGACTTAAAGCTCTCGATCACCAGTTTCGACATCTTCTCCCGGGCCCACCGCGTCACGCCCCCCACGGGGCCTCCGACCGTGTCCGCAACCACCCCGCCATACTTCTTCATCTCCGATGCCGGCCCCCGGCACGCCATTACGTCGAAGTAATCCATCGCCACCGCGAACCGAGGCTTCAGGTTCGTCTTCACCGGTGTGATCGACGCAACCTGCGCGTTCTCGTCGAACGTGATCTTCGTGCCCGCCGGCTCGTCGCTCCCCCAGCCCTGGAACTCGCCGAACTTGTTCATCCGTGGCACCGGGCCGCCCGAATCTGACAGCACGATCCAGGGCCCCCGCCGCGGCTGCTGCACGATGTTGTCGCCCTCCTTCGTGAAGTACGTCAGACGATGGTCCGACTCGTCCTTGAAGTTCGGAAAATCCGTGTAGTCCACCAGCACCGAGTCGCTCCCCCACTTTGGAGAGACCTCCTGGTCGCGGAGTGTGTAGACCGCCCGCCGGTGCGAGTGCCCGGTCAGAATCACCTCGAAGGTCGTGTCGAGCTTGTTCTGCTTGCGGGGCTTGAGGATGAGGTCCTGATAGACCTTGTCGCGGTTCTTCTCAAACGTCCCCATGTCGTAAATCGAGAACTCCGGGCCCTTGCCCAGGAATCCGTGGCTCGTGAATATCCAGCCCTTGGCGACCTTTTCCTTGGGGTCGAGCGGGTCCTTGTTTTCTTTGCCCCAGGCCGGGTCGCGGGCCTCGGCCTCCGCATGTCGCTCGAGGAAGCTGGCAAAGGTGAAGTGGGTCGTGAGCACGATCGACTTCTTCTTGTCGCCCGCCGCCTTGTTGTCGCCGACCACGCCGTTGAGCAGTTCCAGCTGCTTGTCGGTCACGCCGTCGGGCGAGCGGGGCAGGTGACCCATGCCCTGCTCCCAGTTGCTCAACGAAATCATGTTTTCAATCGAGCCCCAAGCGAGCCCGATCAAGATCTGACGGGGCAAGAAGGCGGCGAAGTCCGCCCACGGCGTGTTCATCGCGTAGAACCAGATCAGCAGCTTCGGATTGAACATAGCGGCAACCGCTTGATCCGGATTAGAGCGCAGGCTTGCTGCTTCCTTGCCTTCAGGCGATGCGAGGACCTTTCCAAAGTCCTTGCCCATCGCCAGGATGCACTCGTAGATCGTCATGTTGTGGTCGGCGGGGATGCCCTCGTTCCCCTTGATGCTCCCCTCCTCCATCGACGCGACGCGTGGCGAAACGCCGAACGGAAGGTCGTACGCGTCGTGGTTCCCGGTGATCGCGAACACCGGCTTCTTGGCGCTGTTGTAGAACTCCCGCGCAAACGACCAGACGCTGATCAGGTCGAAGTAATAGTGATAGTTCGGAATGCCCGCGTCGCTCTCATCCGTGATCTTGCACAGATCCCAGATCTTCTTGACGGTGTACCCCTGCTTGGCCGTCTGAAAATCCTTGAGGTACATCGTTCGGCAATAGTCGCCGAAATCGCCCCCGATGATCAGGACGTCGACGTCGCTGTCGCTGCCCATCTTGTCGAAGATCGTCTTCACCCGCGCCGAGCACACGTTCACCAGCGACCCGACCGTCGGGATGTCCTGGTGGTGGATCACCTTCGCCTTGCTCTCGGCAAGCACGAGCTGCCGCGCCGTGACGTGGATGTCGCCCATGTGTCCGACGCCCAGCGGCTCGTCCTTGGGGTTGATGACCAGCGGGTGATACGCCAGCATCGGAACACGCCGGTCCGCCTCGCCCATCTCGATATCGCGAGAGCCGACCTTGAAGGCCCAGTGCCCGGCTGCGTCGAGCTTCTCCGATTTGGTCGCGTCCCAGAGCACGCGATCCTGGTCGTCCTTGTCGCCAATCGGCGCTTGAATCGTGTACCCGTTCGCCAGCGCCAGCGTGTGCTTGCGCTCCGGATATGCGTTGCCCGCCAGGTTGACCGACTCCAGCGCCTTGCGATCCAGCGTCACCGCAAAGACGGTGTTGAACCCGGCATCCGCATAGAGCTTGGCGATCCGATCGTCCAACCGTCCGCGAAACCGGCCCTTGCCCCCCTCGCCGGTCGCGAAGATCGTCTCGTTCGAAAGGTCCCACTCCGCGTCGATCTTGATCAGCTTCGAGAGGTCGCCGGTCACGAACAGCGGGCCGGTGCTGTAGGGCCGATCGCCGGTGAGCCCGACGGTGAACTTGAGCTGCCAGTTGATCCGTTCCTGCAGTTGCCGCTTGTTGCTGAAGGTCCGCTTGGTGAGCAGCAGGAGCTCGATCGAGTCATCGCTCGCGGCGACCTCGGGCGTCATGAAGGCCGGGTAGAGCACCGCCGCGGGCACGCCCGTCTTGGGCGTCGAGATGACGTTCAGGACCTTCCCAGCCAGAGTCGACTGCGCGACGTAGAGGACCTTCATCTTGGGCAGGACGATGGGGTGGACCCAGAACATGTCGTACACGACGCTCATCCAACGCTCCTGATCGCGGGACCGTCGATCGCGCAGCGACCCGTCCCGAACAGCCCGTCACGACAGCCATCCCTGCGAGGCGGCCCCCGAGCCGCCGACGTCCTAGCTCCCGTAACACTCCTTCAGCTTGGCCTGCGTCTGGGGTCCGGCGATCCCGTCGACGTCCAGCTTCTGCTCCTCCTGGAACAAGCGGATGGCTGCCCGAGTCTGGGGCCCGATCTTGCCGTCGATATCGCCCTCGTAAAAGCCGAGGCTCCGGAGCCGAGCCTGGATCCCGGTTACGGTGCTGACAGGCCAGAGCGCTCGCAGCTTGAGCTCGTACTCATCGCCAGGATCGGTCCCGACGACGACCGACGCGCTCCTGGCCGCGGGCGACAGCATGAGCGAGACCATCCCGTCGCCATCCGTGGAGCCTTCCTTCTTCTCGCCGTCAACCGTGAGCACGTACTTCTGGTTCGCGCGAGGCTTGCCCTCATCCATGAACTGAAGGTGGATGCACGAGGGCACGCCCTTGCGCTTGAACCGGTGCTTCTGCTCCGTTGCGCCCGATTCTTCCTTCGTCTCGATCTCGCGAACATGCAGCTTGTCGCCCGGCATCAGGTGGTTCGGGCTCTTGCGCTCCGTTTTGACGCTCTCATTCTGCGGGTCGTTCCAGATCGTTTCCCAGAAGAGGCCCTTCTGGAACGCAATGCTCTCGATCGAATCGCCATCTTGAACGACGTACTCGCCGCCGCCCTGCGCCGCGGAAAAGGTCTCGTTGGACGCGCCGCCAGCCTGAGCGGGCGACGCACCATCGGAAGAACTCGAGTTTGGTCCCGGCGCTGGGCTCATGCGTGCTCCCCACCATCATCTCAAGCGATCGATCAATCAAACGATTGACCGAATCATCGGTTCCCCTGCCGCGATTCTGGCGTCGTCGTCCCCCGGCGTCATTCCTTCACGATCTCCAGGTGATATGCCGGATCCTTCGGCGGAAAGAGGTACTTCTTCACCATCGAGTTGGTCCGCACCGCTCGTTCGAACGCGTCCCGGTCCTCGATCGACGACGGCGCCACGTCGATCACGTCGTACTCCGCGCTGCAGTGATGCGATACGTTGGAAGGGCCGAGTTCCAGTATCTTCGCTTCCATCAAGTCGACGACCTCGTCCTTGCTCTTGTCCTTGTTCGCGACGTACACGTCGATGACCTTTTCGCCGTTGGGGCCATAGAGCTCGCGCTGGTGCTTCTCCCCCTTGCTGACGAGGTTCTCGTACATCACCCTCGCCTGCTCACGGGGCGTTCGGCTGGCGCTCGTGATCGTCGCCTTCGTCAGCCCCGAAGCCTCCAGCAACTCGATCAGCACGTTCACCGCGTGCTCGGTCGTCTTGTTCGCGCCCACGATCTCGTACGTCGTCGTCTTTCGCTCGCGAACCGGCGCCTTCGTCCTCGGATTGCTCTGCCCCGTTTCGCTCACTCGCGTCTTGATGATCACGGACTTCGCTGCCACTTGCTCTTCTTCCGCCCCCTGGACGGGCGTGGGCTTGGCCATTTCTTGCGATTGACCGCCTCCACTCGCCGGCTCCCAAGCCTCCTTATCCAGCTCCGGGAAGCAGATCTTGCACGTTCCAGGCTCGATGAGCTCAACCCGCGCAAACCCGTTGGCATCCAGCCGGCCACTGGCCAGCTTCTCATCTGGCGTCGTGATTTCGTAGCGCACGCCGCGCACCGGCTCGCCTGCCTCGTCGACCAGTTCGATCTCAATCCAGCTTGTTCGCTTGTCCTTTTCTTCCTCGGTCGATGGTGGCTGCAGATCCGGAACCGTCTGTTCCTTCTTCTGCCCCGTTGGCTTCTGTGCTGCCTCGCCCGCGGCGGTTTCCACCTGCCCGGCGGCACCCTCCAACGCGACTTCCGCCAGCGTCGGTGCCTCCGGCTCCACTGCCTTGCCCGCGGTACCCGATTTCTCGTTCATGGCCGCGATGCTCCGACACCGCCACACGCCCGCTGACGCGGACGCTCTCTTGCTCGCGGCCTGGGCCACACGCTCGTGACTCCCCCTCCGGCCGCCCACGACTTCACCAGCTTCCCAAGATAAGGAAGCCACGCTCCCAGTCAAGCGCATCTGCACCCGAATCCAAAACCAACGCGCCCCGGCGTCCCGCCCTTACCCGCCGCCCCGCGGCGCTTTCGCCCGTCCCCGCTCCTGCTCCTTTTCCCGTTCCTTCTCACGCTCCACGCCCAGCGGCGCTCGCTTGGGCTCCCCGTCTCGACGTGGATAATCCCGTGGCGTCGCGCTCGCCTTCTCCAGCACGACTACCCGGCCCGTCGGCGTCCGCAGGATTTCCCCCGCCACCAGCTTCAGCAAATGCAGCGCCTTGGCTCCCTCCGCCAGCTCCTCAGGTGCTCGCTCTCCCTTGATCAGCAAAATCGTTCCATTCGCGCGGCAGAACCCCGCCGCCAACTCCGCAATCACCGCCATCGGGCCCACCGCCCGCGCCACCACCACGTCAAACTTCTCCCGGTACCCCCCAACTCGCCCGCTTCGCCCGGGCCCCGTCGCCTTCACACCGCGATCATGCGCCAGCGTCTCGGCTCGCCCCATTACGGCCTCCGCGTTCTTGAGCCCAAGCCGATCGATCACCTGGCGGAGGAACTCCACCTTCTTCCCCGTCGCATCCGCCAGCGTGAACCGCACGTGGGGCATCACGATCGCCAGCGGCAGGCCCGGAAAGCCCGCCCCGCTCCCCACGTCGATCACCCGGCCGCCTTCCTCCGGCAACAGCTCGCTGATCGCCGGAAAAAGCGTCAGTGAATCCAGAACGTGCCGCTCCCAACCTTGAGCCGAATCGCTTGTCCCCGTCAGGTTCATCTGCTCGTTCGCGGCAAGCACCATCGCCAGGTGGAGCCCCAGCTTTTCAACGTCGCCGGGCTCAAACGCCACCCCCATCTGATCCGCAAGCTCAAGAAACCGGGGTGTCGGTGCGAGCCCCTCCACCACCGGAACCGCGAGTTTCTCGCGGGCTGGGGCCCGTCCTCTGCTCACGGGCCCCCGATCGGTCCGCGCCGGCTCGCGCTGGAGCGACTGCTCGGGCGCTCGGTTGGGTCCACGCGGAGGCGTTCCACGCCCGGTCATCTTGGGTCGGCGTTCAGGCTTGGTCATCGTCGTCAGCGTACTCAAACGACTGGCGATAGGGCGGTCTTGGCCTGCGAACTGCGACATTGAAGATCAGCCCGTTCATCGCCCACACCGTGACCAGGCTCGAACCCCCGTAACTCACGAAAGGCAGCGTCACCCCGATGATCGGCAGGAGCCCGACGTTCATGCCGACGTTGATGACGGCTTGTGCCGCGACGAACGCCGCGAGGCCCACCACCACCAGCCTGCCAAACGGGTCCCGCGTCGATGCCGCAGCGAGCAGCGCCCCGCCGACCCAGATGAGATAGAGCAGCAGCGTTGCGACCCCGCCCAGGAGCCCGAATCGGTGCACGATGACCGCAAAGACCATGTCGTTGTGCCGCTCAGGCAGCCGGTTGAAGTGAAGAATGGCCCGCGCCGCGGGTTCCGAGTTGCCCAGCACTCCGCCTGAAGCGATCATCCGCTGGGCCGTGACCGCCTGCATGTTGATCTCTTGATCCAGCGAACGATCGCCCTGAAACTGCTTGACAAGCCCGACGATCCTCGCCTGCTGATGGGGGCGCAAAATCGGGTACGACGCGGGCACCGCCAGCACCGCCAGCAGCACGATCAGGCTCAGGTGCTTGAGCTTCGCCCCCGCCGCGACGAGCATCGCAAAGAGCGCGGGCACGAACAGCAGGGCCGAACCCAGGTCCGGCTGCAACGTGATCAAGGCGATCGGTGCCGCCGCGATCGCGCCGAGCGGCAGCAAGCCCGCCAGTCGCCGATGCGTCGAGCGATACCGCATGTGCCACGCGACGACCAGTACGAAGGCGATTTTCGCCAGTTCCGCGGGTTGCAGGTCCACGACGCCGAGGTTGATCCACCCCCGCGTTCCGTTGCGGGGCGTCACGAGCCAACTCGGAACTGCCGGCACAAGCAGGAAGACCAACAGCCCGACGACGCCCGCCAGGAGCGCCCACGACGCGCGTCCGAACAGGCGATAGTGAGGCGTCACCGTCACCACCGCCGCGAGGCAACCAACCCCAAGAAAGAGCAGTTGCTTGAGCGCGACGCCATGCAGCCCAAAGAGCGGCGTGGAGCGCTGGCTTGCCCCCTCCCCGCCTCCTCCCGCCTGGGCCCCGTGCTGCCCCGCGCCGATATCGATCGCATACACGCCAAGCAGCGAGAGCGCGAGCCCCGCCAGGATGCAGATCACCGCCGCGTTCGCGGGCCGGAGTGTGCCGAGAAAGCCAAGCCAGCCCTTTCCCGCGCCTCCACCAGCAGAATCCGCCCACGCCCCGCGCACCGGAGGCGCGTTGCGAGGCGAGGTCACCGCCATCGCGACCATGGAACTCGCAGCGCTCAGAGATAGCCCTCCGCGCGCAGCGCGTGCAGGATCTGGTTCACAATCGGCCCGCTGACTTTGCCCCCGCTACCGCTGTACTCCATCACCACCGCGATTGCATACCTGGGCCTTCCTCCCGCCTCTCCCGCAAGCACCACGAACCACGAGTGATCACCCTCGCGCACCACCCGCCTCGGATCTTCCGGATCGTCGTCGCCCCGAGGATCACCCGATCCATCGTTCCTTGCGGCCTCCACCGGCGCGAGCAGCTTCGACGCCGCTGCCGTCCCGGTCTTGCCCCAGACGCGGACCCCCTCCAGGTTGAAGATCACTTCTTCGCCAGTCTCCAGCGATAGATGATGCCCTGTGCCAAGGTCGCTGTTGACCGCCAGCTCAAGCCCCTTCATCGCATCGCCAAGCGCCCAAGACGGGATCGCAACCTGGCCCGTGCTCCGAGGACGCCCGCCGCCCGTCGATCGAATCGATTCCGACACGAGGTAGATCTCGGGCGGCACTACGGCACCCGCGCGGGCCAGCGTGGCATACGCGCTCGCAGCGTGCAGGGGCGTCCACGCAATCGGCCCTTGGCCGATGCCCATTTGAATCGCGTCGCCCGCCGAAACGCCCTGGTTCACCGGTCCCCCGAGCGCTCCGAGAGACCCGGAAAACTCCGGCCCGACGCCAAGGCCAAATCCGCTGCCCGGCCCTTCCGGAACATCAACGCCAAATGAACGGAACGTGCGTGTCACGCCCTCCGGCCCAAGCCTTCGACCCATCGTGAAGAAAAAGATGTTGCACGACACCTGGATCGCTTCCTCGGGAGAGAGGTCGTGACCAAGCTGGATGTTGTGCGTCATCCCGCCGCCAGTCCGCTTGTAGATCCAGCAGCGCAGCATGTCCGTTCGCCCCGGCAGCAGGTGCCCGGTGCAGGCAATGTGCTCTCCGCTGGCGAGCTCCTGCTCCGCAGCGGCTCCCGCCAGCACCAGGGGCTTGACGATCGACCCCGGCGCATAGGGCTTGTTGATCGCCCGGTTGACGAACGGTGCATCGATCGACGTCGTCAGCGCGCCCGGGTTCTCGTCGACCGCCTCGCGCGTAAACGTCGGCATCGACACCATCGCCAGAATCTCGCCCGTGTCCACGTCCAGCACCACCGCCGCCCCGTTCAGAGGCGTCCCGTCCGGCATGGTCGAGTTCGCCACCTCGTCCTTCGGTCGGTGCCAGGGCTGCACGCGGGCCAGCCCGAGCTCGGGCGACATTGCCGCCTGCACCCGCGCCTGCAGCATCGCATCGATCGTCAGCGTGACATCCATGCCCGCCCGGGGCTCAACGCTCTCTTCCGCGCCGGAGTCAAGCCTCCGCGTCCGAAGCCCGCGCACGCCGCGCAGCCATGGCTCCATGTGCCACTCGACCCCCGCTTGCCCTGCGCGATCCGCGCCTTGATATGAACCGCGATCAACAACGCGGCTGCCCTCCTCGCGGACGCTCACCCGCTGCGCAAACTCCGCGTTGCTCGAGATCAGCCGCTCCCGCCGTTCCACGTGGAGCTTGGCAATGCTCGCTCCCGTCCAGCCAAGCACGTGGCACGCTACTCCCCGGACCCGGACTTCCGCAGCGCTCGTGCTCCCGTCGGCCTGCAAAGGCCTGGGCAAGCTCGCCCGGTCTACGGCAACAACCACATCATCAAACGGGTACTCGCGCTCGCTGCTCTCGATCACCGACAACCCAGGAATGCGAGGCGCCGTTTCCAGCGCCGATTCGACCATCGCCCGTAGCCGCACGTCAAGACTCTCAAGCGTCGGCTCTGGTCGATCCCAGGCGTCAAGCTGGTCTTCCGCGTCCGCCGCGAGCCGAACCGCAAAGCCCACCCGATCTTCAAGGCCCGTCAGCACCGGATGCGACGACAGCTCTTCGCGAATGGGCTGGTGGATCCGCCGCTCGATCGACCGGGCAAGCGAAGGCGTGTGCCGGTCGCCTCGCGCCTCCGCCGCCGCCAGCTCGCTCTTGCGGCGTTCTTCAACCACGTGGGCCTTCATGCCCTCGATCCGACTCCGGACCCGGGCCATCGCGTCGTCCAAATCGGCGCGATCCACCTCGCACAGCGCCGCGAGGCCGTCGAGCGCACGTTCCTGGTGCGATTGGTAGAGCGAGCGCCCAACCTCCTGCACGCGGGTTCGCGCCGCATCGTCGAGGCGTCCGCCTTCGCTGGCCGCGACACGCGACGCCAGAGCCTTCGCCTGCGCCTCCGCCCACCGCCCGGAGATCACCTCATAGCTCAGGGCAACGCCGAACCCGGGCCGATCCTGCGCCAGCACGCGGCCCTTTCGGTCCAGAATCCGTCCCCGCGTGGTCGGAATCCACTGGCGCCTGACCAGTCGCTCCTCCGCCTCCTGCCTCGCCTGCTCTGCCCGCGTCACCGAGAGCTGCGTCAACCGCCCCCCCAGCGGCAGCATCGCCAGACCCGCCGCTCCCATGAGCAGCAGCAACCTCCGATGGAACATGCTGGGCAACATGGGCCTCCCTACCCGCCTCCCACGCCACTCCGTGCGTGTGTTCGTCCGTGATCATTCCATCGACTCGACGCCGCGTCGCGCCTGAAAAGCTCGCCGATGGCCCAATCTCCACTCCATCACGCGAGGGAGCGCCAACAATCTCCCCTCATGCCCAACGCCGCCCTCTTGGAGACCTTCCCCACCCCGAGCGACACGCCCTTTGTAGTCGAGCACGTCGCCGAGGAGTTTACGTCGCAGTGCCCGCTCACCGGGCACCCGGACTTTGGCGTCGTCACGCTTCGGTTCCAGCCCCGTCCGGCTCGCGACCAAGGAGTCTGCATCGAGCTCAAGAGCCTCAAGCTCTACCTCCAGTCCTTTCGCACGGAAGGGATTTTTTACGAAGCCGCGACCAACCGCATGCGTGACGACCTTGTCGCAGCGATGAAGCCCGCCTGGCTCTGCCTGCGCACGGACTGGAAGGGCCGGGGTGGAATTCGCTCCATCATTCGCGCCGAGGATGGCGATCCGCCCCCCCACTGGCGGCTTTGATGTCAGAAATCGGACATGCAGCATTGGACATCCAGCATCGGGCATCCGGGGTCGGGAATCGAAAGATCACCCACGGGCCCTCGGCCTCGTTCCTGAACAACTCGCCGTATGCCCAGTGCCCGATCCCTGATGCCTTCTTCCTGATGCCTCATGCCTCACACCAAGTGTCGTCGCTCCAATGCCTCTCCTTTCCATCGCCATCATCTGCAAGAACAATCAGACCACGATCGGGCGCACGCTCGAAGCCAGCGGATCCCTCGCCGCCGCGGTGCATCGCCAGCATCAGAGCGCCCGCGCGAACAGCGATCGTGGCGTGCACGAGTTGATCGAGATAGTCGCCGTCGACTCGGGCTCAACCGACGGCACGCTCGCCCTCCTGGAAAGCGCGGGCGCCCGGATCATCCGCACCGACTGGAGGGGCTATGTCGGGACTAAGCAGTTCGCGCTCGAAGCCTGCCGGGGGGACTGGATCCTCTCTCTGGACAGCGATGAATCACCCGAACCAGAGCTGATCGAGACGATCGCGGCGCTCGTGATCGCCGGGCAGGCCTCCGAAGACGCCTTCGAGATCAACCGCAAGATCTGGTACGCCGGCGCTTTCCTTGAACACGCCTGGCAGCCCGAGTGGCGACTGCGCTTGGTTCGCCGGGGTGTCGCCCGGTGGACGGGCATCGACCCGCACGACAAGCTTGAGGTTCAGCGGCATTACAAGGAAGGGGGGGCCCCCTCCGTCTCGCGGCTTCCGCGCTCCGCCGCGATCCGCCACGACTGCTTGGAGTCGCCCTGGGCTTTCCTTGGGCGACAGGTCTCCCACTCGCGCCTGTTCGCCCAGGGCTTGTTCGACGCTGGCAAGCGAACTTCGCCACTGCGCCTCGCCACGTCGCCCGCCGGCGCGTTCCTCAAGCAACTGTTGCTCAAGCGCGCTTGGCGCGACGGCTGGCGGGGCTGGGTTGCCTCCGCGTGCCACGCCGCGGCTTCCGGAATGAAGCACGCCTGCTTGCTCCACATTCAGCACACCGCATCCTCATGCAAAGGGCGACCATAATATCGGGCGTTGCTTCAGCGCATGAAGCGCTTCATTTGAGATTCGGATGTGAACATCCGATCCAGATTGGCATCGATCATCGCCGACTTGTGCATCCTGTGGCGCGCGCAAACTGCGAAACATATGTTCACTTTCTCTTGACGGATACCTTGCCGCAACAGATAGTTGGCCCCATCGAACTTCTGGTGATCAATGTTGGCGTTTGTTGGGGTCCTTGCTGGTTTCCCCGTTGTGTTCCGCCATGCCCATCGACCCCTCGTTCACCTGAATAGCAACTGCATTCCTTGCTTTGGGAGGTCTCCGTGCGCGTTTCTCTCGCCCTGTCCGCGTCCTGTTCCGTCGTCGCCCTCCTGCACGCCGCCGCGGCGTTTGCCCAGCCCGCGCTCGTCAGCCACAATCCTGCCTCGCAGGTCTTCAATCAGCCGGCGGGGGTCACTGGTCGCGAACCGGAGGTCGTCCGCGAGAACGAGGCCACCGACATCTGGATGAAGATCGGACCAAGCTTCACCTACAACCGGGTGTTCATCTATTACACCACCGACGGCACGCCCCCTTCGGGCGCTAATGGCGTACCCGGCAACCCTTCCACGCGGGTTCTCGCCAGCTTCTCTCAGAATGGGAACCCCGCAAGCATCTCGTTTCAGTACAACCAGCCCAACGGGTTTGGCGGCAACGACGACTGGTGGAAGGCGACCATCCCCAGCACCGCCGGCGAGCGTGACTACAACCGCCAGATCCGCTATCTCATCTCCGCCCAGCAGAACGCTGGTGGGCAGGAGATCTTCGCCAACAACTCGACCATCTTCTCATACACCAACCGCCTCGCCTGGCCAGGTGCCGGCGCGGGCCAGCCCCAACCCCAGCTTGGCTATCCGCCTGTGAGCTTCTGGAAGGAAGAGGGCTTCATCGGCAACCAGTTCACCGCCGCCATGCTCGACCAGAACGCCACCTGGTGGGACATGTACTTCCCCACCCCTGGCGGCGTTCAGGGCGTCGGCTCGCGCAACGAGGGATACTCCGACGGCGCCGACACCTTCCCGCCCCTGCTCACCAGCGAGAAGCGCGGGCAGATGCACCTCAACCAGGCCATGGTCGGCATTCGCACGCTCAACGACAACCTCACCCACTGGCTCAGCAACCCCAACGGTGTTTCCTACACCGGCGTCAACCAGGCCTATGCCGGCGACGAGACCAACACCCTCCGCACCTCGCAGACGCTCTCGGCGGGCGGAAACAACATCAGCGTGACGCAGTTTGACTTTGCCCCCGCTGGCATCGACTTCCCCGACGGGCTGAACAACACGGGCGAGCAGAAGCACATCCTCGTCAAGCGCATGATCCTGCGCAACAACGCCGCGACAACACAGGACGTCAACGTCTATCTCTACGTCGACCCCGCGCTCAACGGCGGCGACACCTACGACGTCATGTTCTTCGACGCCGCTCGGGGTGCGATGACCGCCTACGACAAGACTCGTCGCACCGTGACGGGCACCGGCGCCTTCATCACACCGCCCGAGGAATACAACATCACCACCTTCCCGGGATACGACAAGAACATCGCCCTGTATCTGACGAGCGCGATGAACGTGGTTCCCGGCGCGGGCCACCCCAACAGCGGGCCCGCCACTGATAGCTGGCGCGACACATCGGGCGACCAGGGCCAGGGCTGGATCGGCAAGCGCGTGACGCTCCCGCCCGGCGTGGACGTCGAGGTCAGTTTCATGCTCGCGGGAGCCCACTTCCGTCCAGACCCGATCACCAACCCCATCCCCGCCAACGACGGCGTCTACGACAATGAGCTCGTTCCCACGCTCGACTGGTTCTACTCCAGCAGCCCCGGCGCGATCCAGAACGCCACCGACCAGCACTGGACCAACTGGCTGGCGGGCGGCACGACCATTGACACCCCCAACGACGAGTTCGACCGCCTGATGAAGCGGGGCCTGCTCGCCACCGCGCTGCACCAGGATGCGGTCCACGGCGCCGTCGTTGCCGGATATCACAACGGGGCGTACTACTACGCCTGGCCCCGCGATGCCATGTGGGCCGCGGTGACGCTGCTCCGCACCGGGCACGTCCCCGAGGGGCTCAATGCGATCCGCTGGATGCGCGACATCACCTTCCGCGACGTCGAGCCTTCCTTCGGCATCAACCCCGTCAATGGGCAGGCGACCCGCGGCTTCTGGAAGCAGAAGTACACGACGGATGGATTCACCGTCTGGGGCGCGCCGCAGATCGACGGCACCGCGGTTTATCCGTGGGCTCTCATGTGGTACTACGACATGACGGGCGACACAGGGACGCTCAACTCGCACTACGCGGCGGTCTGGGACGCCGTACAGGCGATGACCCGCGACTCGATCGACAACCGCCTGCGCTTTGAAGAGAGCGTCAACCTGGTCTATTCCAACAACCTGTGGGAGGATCAGTACGACGTTTTCGTGTACAGCAACGCCAACGTGGTGCGAGGCATCCGCGACGCCGCCCGAATTGCCCGAATCCTCGGGCGCAACAGCGACGCCAACGGGTTTGAGGGCAACGCCAACGGCATCCAGGCCGGGCTCAACGCGCGACTGGACTGGAACGGCGAGAACACCGACGCCAGCCAGCTCGGGATCGTGTACCCCTTCGAAACCCACTCGCCCGTCGATCCTCGCTCGGTCCGCGTGATCGACCGGATCAATGGCGTCGCCTCCGACCGGTTCGGAAACGTCCGCCCGCTCGTGAACTTCGCCGGCTTCTTCTCCGATGGGCAAGGCTGGACCGATCTCATCAATCGCTACTGGGGCGACGGCTACTGGGGCAATGGCTCCGCCTCGTCTCCGTGGGGCGCGGGCCCATGGTTCCTGACCACGATGTGGTACGGGGTGTACTACGCCCTCCGCCAGGATTTCACGCCCGGCACCGGCGACATCGACAACCACACCTACCGCCTCAACCTGCTCATTGATCGCCTCGGGCCCGTCGGGCTCGGAGCGGAGCAGATCGCGCCGCGGGGCATCCCGGGCCAGCCCGCCCCGCGCAACGTCGGGTCGCTCATGTACCCCGGGCAGAACGACTTTGTGCTTCAGACTGCCTGGCCCAACGCCTGGGAGAGCATGAGCTTTTTCGTCGATTCGCTGATGGCATACCTTGACTATCGCCCGCAGGCCGCGACGAGCACCA
Organism: Planctomycetota bacterium; assembly: GCA_033763815.1. GTDB lineage: Bacteria > Planctomycetota > Phycisphaerae > Phycisphaerales > UBA1924 > JANRJU01. The sequence continues at coordinate 374,883 of JANRJU010000006.1, read as the reverse complement.
TCAATGTCGAACCCAAGCTGCCGAGCGCGTGGCCCGCGATGACGTTCAACAACGTCGAGGTTGGGTCGAGCAGCTTCGATGTGACCATCGCTCGCGACGACGTCGCCGGACGTTACACGCAGGCGTTCACGAACAACAGCGTGAACAACCTGACGATCAACACGGCGATCCGCGTTCCCGCGAACGCGACGCTGACCCGCGTGACCGCCAACGGCTGCCCGGTGCCGCACACGTACAACGCCGCCCTCGGGCGGATTGACGTGACGAACCTGGCCTTCCCCGGCGGGGTTGGTGAGGTCGTTGAACTGGTGGCGTTCACCGGATGCGCAGCCGACTTCAACCAGGACGGCACGGGCGACTTCTTCGATTACCTGGATTTCGTCGTCGCCTTCGACACCGAAGATTGCACCGCGGACGTGAACGCCGACGGAACGATCGACTTCTTCGACTACCTCGACTTCGCCGCGGCGTTTGACGCGAGCTGCTGAGAAGGATTGAGCTCCGACCGGGCGTCGCGCGGCCTCCCGCGGGCGCTCGGTTGGCGAGCATGCAACCGCACACCACTGGAGAGAGAACCCATGCAGAACTGGACGACCGCCGGTCTGATCGCTGTGACCGCCGCCACCGCCTCGGCGACCGATTTCTTCGTTCCCGTGAACCTTGTGCCGTTCGCCAACGAGCGCCTGCAGGCACGGATTCCCGCCGTGCCTTCGGGTGCTGTCGTGCTCGGGTCGGTGCCGTTCTTCATTGATCCGGTGCTGAACAACGTCTGGTCTGCGGACCGGGCGACGGGGCCCAACCCGCGCGTGATCGAGATCCCGATCAACCTTGTCGGCGTGAAAGAAGTGCACACGCTCATCAACACAAGCTGGGGTCAGCCGGGACCCAGCTCCTTCACCCGCATCGAGTTCGTCGGCTCGGGAGGCGCTTTCTTCGCGACGGACCTGGTCGGCGGCGTCGACACCCGTGACTGGTTCGACGGATCGTTTACCAACACGCTCACCTCTCCCGACTCAACGCAGGTCTTCAGCGTCGGGCGCACGCGACTGGATAAGCAGCGCATCGATCTCCCCCCCGCCTTCGCCGGCGAAGACCTGGTCCGCATCCGCGTGATCGACACCGGCGCCGCTGAGGTGTCTCGCACGCTGTTCCAGGGGCTCACGCTCGTGGTTGATCAGCCCGGGCGGCGCGCCTGGACGTGCGAGTTTGGCGGCGGTGGCCAGGCGTATCAAGCGTTCCAGGCGCCGGAGGGCATCACTTGGGCTCAGGCGGACGCGCAGGCCCAGAGCCTCGGCGGGCACCTGGCGGTGATCACCTCCGCGGCGGAGAACGACTTCGTCTACAGCTTTGTCGGTGGGAATCAGGCGTTCTGGGCCAGCGAGTCCAACGGGAACGCGCTTGGGCCTTGGATCGGCGGCGTGCAGCCCGCTGGTTCGCCCGAGCCGGGCGGCGGATGGTCGTGGGTCACTGGTGAGCCCTTTGCGTTCTCGGCATGGGCGCTCGGCGAGCCCAACAACTCCAACGGCGGGATCGAAGACCGCCTCCAGTTCTTTGGCAACGCCGTCCCCGCGTCCAATCGCTGGAACGATTACCCGGGCGGTCGCAACACCGTTCGCGGGTTCATCGTCGAGTTCCCGCGTTGCCTGGCCGACTTCAACGCCGACGGCACGCCCGACTTTTTCGATTACCTCGACTACGTCGCGGCGTACGACGTGGAGACCTGCGGCGCGGACGTGAACGTCGACGGAATTGTGGACTTCTTTGACTACCTCGACTTCGCGCTGGCGTTCGATGCGGGATGCTGAGCGCGAGGCGCAGCGGAGGGAAAGGCGAAAGCAGAGGGAAAGGCGGCCCGCGCCGTCTCGCTGGCGGCGCGGCCCGACCCCTTACCATCCTCGATTGTCCGAGCCTCCTGAGAGTTCACGAGATGCTGTGTCGATGCGCGTCGGCGACGCTTCCCATCGCGCTGCGCAAACCGGCGCGATCTTGGATGCCTGCACTCGGCTTGGCTTCGTTGCGGCGGGCGTTGCCCGAGCCGAGCCTTCGCGATGGGAGCGCGAGTTTCGGCAGTGGCTCGCCGCGGGCAAGCACGGGAGCATGGCGTATCTCTCGGAGAACGTCGAGCAGAGGCTCGACATCCGGCGGATGATGCGAGGGGCGGCGTCGGTGGTGATGGTCGCGGACCGATACGCGACACGGTCGGACGGGCCGGACCCCGATCCGCCTCCCGGGTTTGGCAGGGTCGCTCGTTACGCGCGGGGTCGCGATTACCACGTCGCGATCAAGAAGCGACTCCGCAAGCTGCTCAATCGACTGCACAGAGAGTTCCCCGGGCACATGTTCCGCCCGTTCATCGACCTGCTTCCGATGCTGGAGCGCGAGCACGCCCACCGGGCGGGTCTGGGCTGGACGGGCAAGAACACCATGCTCATCCATCCACGCCTCGGGAGCTATCTGCTGCTTGGAGGTTTCGTCACGACGCTGGAGCTGGAGCCGACTCCCGAGGCCGACCGCGTGCCCGACCATTGCGGCACGTGCTCGCGATGCATCGACGCATGCCCGACGCGGGCGATTACGGCGTATTCCGTCGACGCGTCGCGGTGCATCAGCTATCTCACGATTGAGCGACGGGGACTGATCGAAATCGAGGTCCACGCCGCGATCGGGGACCGCGTCTTTGGCTGCGACGTGTGCCAGGAAGTATGCCCGCATAACTCGCTTCGAACCGAGACGATGCTCGCGAGCACGCCCGAGAGCGACGCGGTGCTCGACGCGTACCGATCCAGGTTTCCGAAGCTGGATCTGCTCAAGGTGCTGGGCTGGAGCGAGGCGGAAGAACGGGCGGCGCACGAAGGGAGCGCGCTTAAGCGGGCGTTCTTGGACGGGCTCAAGCGCAATGCGCTCATCGTGATGACCAACCAACTGCTTTCCAGTGCCCCGACCGGCGACGCGCGGACGAGCGAGAACATCAGGCGGCTGATTTCTGCTGCGGCGGTGGATCCGGTGGTCTCCGACACGGTGCGGGCGACCGCTGCGCAATGCCTGGCAAGGCTCGATGCCCTGGAAAAGCATGAAACGAAGCCCGCGAACATCCCTGTTCGCGGGCCGGCGTCGTCCACGATCTCGAATGCTCATGTGCTGCCCGATCCGGATTCCTCGACCTTGCCCGGGGCGTGAGCCGGTTGGCTGCTAACGCCGGGAGCGTGTTTATCAAAGAAAGGGGTTGCGACGAGGCAGAAGCGAGCCGGAGGCGATCGTCTGGGAGACCACGCTTCCGACGGGAGCGGCGGCGGAAGCGAGGACCGAGAGCGCGTCGCGGCGGGGCGAGGCTTGGTGCAGCTCGTGCCCACAGCTCGTGCAGACCGGGCTGCTGAGTTCCTTGACGTCCTTGCCACAGTGGCGGCAGGCGGTGGTCGGCTTGGCAGCGCGGGAGATAGCCCAGACGCAGAGGCTGGCGGCGACGATGGCGTTCCAGGCAACGATCGCGGCGGGGCCGGACGATTCGCCGAACTGCGGGAAGACCATCATCACGATCGCGACCATGGTCGCCAGCAGCGTGCGGGTGAAGACGACGGAGTTGCCAGTGACGAGGTAGAGCAGTTTGGCGGTCATGATTCCCGCCAGAGCGATGCACGCATACGGCAGGATCTGCTGCTGGATGGTCGCACGCACGAGACCTTCCTGAACGAGGTGGGCGTGGGACAGGCGTTCGAGTTGCGCCGCCATCATCGGGCCCCAGGCGACCATGCCGCCACCCCAGGCGAGAAGCAGGGCGCTGCGAGCGTCGAGCCAGTTGGCGCCGGAAACAAACCGAGCGAGGATGGCGTATGCGGCGAAGGTGAGGCCAAGCGTGATGAGCCCGGTGTTTGGGCTGTCAACGCGGAGCCCGAGAAAAGCGGCGATCGCCGTGCAAGCAACCGCACCAAACCAGATGCCCATCGAACGAAGGGAGGCACGGTAAACACGCTCGGTCATAAGGAAGCCTCCAGGCGACGGTCCGCCCCGTCGCTGGCGTGCCCGCCGGCACGCACTTGTCCCACGCTTCCCACAACGCACCCGTGTGCAACCACCCCATGTTTCGGCGATCCCCCCGCTTCGCCTGAGTTGCCGCGCTTGCCGACTTCGTTCAACCCCCCGCGCAGACGGCAAGGCTCAACATCGAGGTTCGCAACGGCAGGAGGACGACCCCGACTCGGATCTTCAAAGGTTGCAAGGGAAGCAAGCAGGATTCGCGGACCCTGCTAGAGTGCGTCGGGAATTGAATGAGGCACTCATGAACAAGGCGATCAGCATGGCGTTGATGTCAAGCGGCGGCGTTTGTGCTCGATTCCGGATCCGGGGACTGCTGATCGTGATGGCCTTCGCGCCCGGCGTGGCTGGCAGCGCGATGGGCGACCAGCAGAATGAGGAGGTTCATGCGGTGCAACCTGCCAACTTCCAGTCCAGCACGGCGGCGGAGGTCGCAAGCCCAAGTGGACGAGTCGTTGTCGCCTTTGAACTGAACGGAGACGGCGTTCCGCGGTACTCCATCCGGCTGGACGGGCGGATTGTCCTTGACTGGTCGCGGCTCGGCGTTGTTCGAGACGACGCGGACTTCTCTCGAGGGCTGCGACTCCACTCCTTCAGCACGCAGCAGCCCGTGCAAGATCGCTACGAGTCGCGAACCTCGAAGCGTCGGCACAACGTGTATGAGGCCAGGCGCATGGTGGCGACCCTCGCGGCGACGAGCGGCCAACTGATGTCGATCGTGTTCCAGGCCTCCGATGACGGCGCGGGTTTTCGCTACGAGTTTCCCGCGGCGAGTGACGCGATGGCCACGGCCGAGGGAGCGGCCTCTCGCCAAGCCGCGGTTCGAGAGATCCGAGAGGAGATGACCGAGTTCGTCGTCGATGACGCGAGCTCTCGAGAAGGGGCCCGGGCATGGCTGCAACCACTCAGCGAGTCTCGCACGGGATGGAATCAAACCAACCCGTCGTACGAAGAGTTCTATCAGGAGGGCGTGCCCCTCAACACGCCCGCGCAGTTCAACTCGGGTTGGGCGTTCCCCGCTCTGTTCCGACTCGGGAAGTCGCACGGCGCGGTGGCGAACGATGCCAACGGCACGGGTGCTGGCGGCATGCGCACGGATGGAGCGTGGGTTCTTGTGAGCGAGACCGGGCTCGAGCGAGGCGGATGCGGCGCTCGCCTGCGAGCGGGTGAACAAGCGCACACCTTCCGGGTTTCGCTTGCTGATCCACGGGAGACGACGCCGGGCGGCGCCGCCAACCCGCGGTTCACGCTGCCCTGGAACTCGCCTTGGCGGGTGATCGTCGCGGGAGACCTCGCGACGATCACGGAATCGATGCTGGGGGTCGATCTAGCATCGCCCGCGCCGGGCCAGCATGGGGGCAAGTCGCGGGGGATTTCCGCTCGGACAGGACCGACCCGGGGTGGGTCGGCTCGGATCGAACCCGACTGGAGTGAGCCTGACTGGATTGAGCCGGGCTATGCGGCCTGGAGCTGGAACCTGCTGAAGGATCCGGGGACGACCGACGCGATGCAGCGGCGGTTCGTCGATCTGGCGTCGCAGATGGGCTGGCGTTATGTGCTCATCGACGCACTGTGGGATACACAGATCGGCTATGACGCCATGGCCAAGCTCGTCGCGGATGCCCGCGCGAAGGATGTGCGGATCTTGCTTTGGTACAACTCCGCGGGCGGGTGGAACACCACGCCACAAACGCCCCGAGACAAGCTGGTGACGAAGGAAAATCGCGTCGCGGAGTTCGCGCGGCTTCGCGACATGGGCGTTGCCGGCGTCAAGGTCGATTTCTTCGGGGGCGACGGGAGCTCGATGATCGACCACTATCTTGACATCCTCGATGACGCTTGGGATGCACAGCTTCTCGTCAACTTCCATGGATGCACGATCCCGCGTGGATGGCACCGGACGTATCCGCATTTGATGACGATGGAGTCGGCGCGCGGGATGGAGTATGCCACGTTCAGCCAGGAGAGTGCCGATCGGTACGCGGCCAATCTGATTCTGCTTCCCTTCACGAGGAACGTTTTCGACCCGGCGGACACCACGCCCATGTTCCTGGATGGCATCCCAGGCATGACGCGGCGTACCACCACGGCGTTCGAGCTGGCAAGCGCGGTGGTCCTCACTTCCGGCCTGACCCATTTCTCTGAAGGTCCGGAAGGAGTTGCCAAATCGCCCAAGGCGGTGCAGGCGGTGCTCAAGGGGCTGCCGACGGTGTGGGATGATGTCCGCTTCATCGACGGATTCCCGGGGAAGTTCGTTGTTATCGCCAGACGGGCGGGAGCCGCGTGGTACATTGCCGGTCTCAACGCGGATGGCGTTGAGCGTCGAGTGACCATCACGCCCGAGTTGCTCGGGCTCGATCGCGATCGGCTGGCTGGAACGCTCTTTGCTGATCCGGGACGAGGCGGCTCGAACAACCTCGCGGCGCAGATCAGCGATCGACGCGTCGAGATGTCGCGGGCAACGCCCTTGGAGCTCACCATGAAGCTCCAAGACGGCTTCTTGTTTGTTTCCGACTCCAAGTAACGGTTGGCGGCTTGCCCAGCAGAAAGGACTGTCCCGCCAACTGGCGCGAGTGGATCGCTCGCGCAGAGTCGTTCTTCGTGTTGGCTTGGAGTCTCAGATCGCTCCGGCGATCACGAGGTCGATCATCCGGTCGAGGGCGATTTGGAGGGCTTCGTCTTCGGTCGGGCGACGCGCTTGCTGGTTGGACGCGGACTTGTCCTCCGCCCGAGCGCTGCGTGCGGCAGCAAGCGTGCGGCGGGCGATTGCCAGCTCGCGACGGCTGGTTTCGGAGCTTCCGCCCGACGGGGCGATCAAGAAGGCGATCTCATCGGGCACGGTGATTGCGACCGCGGGGCGGCGGCCGATGCTGCGCGTGCCGGGGGATGGTTCGGCAGCCGCCGGGGCGGGGCTGCTCGAGATGCGCGGCCCCCCAGCAAGGCGGAGCGGGGGCGGCGTGGGCACCTCGTTGTCGCGAGCGTCGCCCGCGAGCGAGGGCGCGGAGGGGGCCCGGTTGCGGGTGTGTGTTGAAGCGATGGTGTCGGTCGTCATGAGCGTCGTGAGCATGTCGCGAACTCCTTCGCGTCCCGTGTGATGGGCGTACGTCCGCCGGACATGAAAAGTGGCTCGGAAACGCCGTCGCTGCCTTGATGCACGCACGATCCAGAGATTTCTTGGAACCTGATGAGGGGGACGAGCCGTCGGGCTGTCATTGCGCACGATCTCGTCGCATTTCGCCGGCGGTCTATCGGCCTTCTGATGCGATCACCCTTGTTCGCCACAGGGCATAAACCGGCCAGCCTAGAACCAGGACGCCGATCCAGGGGAGGGTGTCGCTGGGTGCGGCGGCGACGCTGAGCGAAGTCATCATGACGGCAGCCAGGATGAAGAGCGCGGGAGCGACGGGATATCCCCACGCGCGGAACGTGCGGTGGAGGTCTGGGCGGCGGACTCGAAGCACGAAAACGGCGAGGGCAGCGACGCCATAGAAGATCCACATCGTGAAGACGAAGCTGCTGGCGAGTGCCTGGAAGCCACCCAGAACGAGCGTGACGACGCAGGACATCAGGCACTGCACCCAGAGGGCGACGTGTGGTGTCTGCCTCGTGGGGTGGATCCTGGCGAGTTGCGAGAAAAGGAGGCGATCTCGGGCCTGAGCGAAGGTGACGCGGGCTCCCGTGAGCACGGACGCGTGGGTGCTGCCCAGCGTGGAGATGAAGATGAGCAGGGCGACCAACGCGGCGCTCTCGGGGCCGACGAGTCGTTCCATGACCAAGGGAGCGACGCCCGCGTCGTTGGTGAGGGTGCGCATCTCATCGAGCGGAACGATGCGGAGGTATACAACGTTGATAAGGACGTAGACCAGGATGACGGCCAAGAGCCCGAGGCCATACACGCGTGGCAGGGTGACTTGAGGGCGTTTGATCTCGCCGGCGATGGCACCGACGTCGGCCCAGCCGTCGTAGGTCCACATGATCGCGAACATGACGGGGAGGAGCGCCGACCAGAGGGGCCCGGGCTCGAAACCGGGCGTGCTAGCCGAGTTGGTCACCGGGGCATTGAGCGGGGCCCTTGGAGGGAGGTCGGCGCCGGGCCAGAGCCCGGCGATGGCGAGCAGGCCGATGGCGGTGATGGCGACCAGCGCGGCATACTTGGCGATGGTGAGAACGAGGGCGACGCGGGCGCCGAGCGTGACGCCCCAGACGTTGACGATGGTGAGGGCGATGAGGATGGCGACGGTTGCGAGCTTCAGCCCCCATGGCCCCAGCGTCCAGGGAACGTCGAAGGGCAAGTAGGGCACGAGCGAAGCGCCGGACTGGGCAAGGAAAATGGCGAGTCCAGCCGCGGCGAAAGGCTTGGTGATGAGGAAATAGGTCCAGCCGAAGACGAAGGCGACTCCCGGTCCGTAGGCCTCTCGGAGGAAGACGTAGACACCTCCGGATTGTGGGAAGAGGGAGGCGAGTTCGGCGAAGGCCATGGCCCCGAAGACGCAGAGCACGCCAGCGAGAATCCAGAGACCGAGGATCAGGGGCTCGCTGTCGAGGTGCTTGGCGATGGTGACGGGGGTGGCGAAGATGCCCGAGCCGATGATGACGCCGACCATCACTCCAACGGCGGGCCAGAAGCCCAGTCGGCGTGGGAGGTCGCGGGGCCCATCGGGAAGCACGTTGGGGGGCGAGGCGCTCATGCGCGCCCCGTTCCAGCCCGGGTGTCGCGGGCCATCTCGCGGGGATTCTCGCGGGCGTCGGGCGGCGGCGCAGCAGTCGCGGCCAGCGGCTCAGCCGGACGGAACGCGTGCTCGTTTCCCGCGCGAAGGCGGGCGATGTTCTCGCGATGGGTGTAGACGACGAACGCGGCCAGCCCGAGGCTGAGCACCAGCAGCGGAGCGGTAGCGAGCCAGCGATTCTGCGAGGCGCTGGCCGGCGCGAGGGAGATGATCGAGGCGGTGGCAAGCGGCACGACGCCGGCAGCCGCGAGCGAGGCAATGCTCACCACGCGCTTGAGCTTGAAGACAGCGAGCCAAACAAGACCGGCAACGAGGACAGCCAGGGTCATGACCGGAAAGACACCCAGCAGCCCGCCCGCGCTCGTTGCCACGCCCTTTCCGCCTCGGAATCCGAGCCACGGGCAGAACACGTGCCCCAGCACCGCGGCCAGCGGCACGGCGAGCCAGAGCGCTAGCAGGGACGAAGGAGCTTCGGGCGGCGGCATCCAGCGCCCGAGCAACCCGGCGTTCAGCCCCGCCAACACCGTGGGGAGGAGGCCCTTGCCCGCGTCGAGCACGAAGCACAGGCGGCCAAACTTCTTCCCGAGGACGCGGCCAACGTTTGTCGCGCCGACGTTCCTGGAGCCGTGCTTGCGGATGTCAACGCCCTTAGCGCGTGCGATGAGGAAGCCAAACGGAATCGACCCGAGCAGGAACGCAACGGGGATGAGCACCCAAGCAGGAACGAGTTCGGGCGGCATGCGGGCAGGATAGTCGCTCCTTCGCGACGCTTGGGGGAGGCGGCAGGGGCAAGTTCTACAGCAAGGTTCGGAGCGTTGGACCGGGCTGGATGGATCGAGCGCCCGAGCGACCTATTGGGTCAGGGAAGGAGGTGGCGCTTGAAGAAGTCGGCTTGCGCGTTCTTGGCGTCGTTGGAGAAGCGGCCAAAGCCGATGTGCTCGTCGGGCGCGCCGGTTTCGGGCCAGGTGCGCAGTTCGATGAGCGAATCGGGCACGCCCCTCGCTCGGTAGTGATTGCGCAGCGACTCCACGAAGGCCCGTTGGTGCTCGAAGGGCACGATCCGGTCCGCCTCGCTGTGGGACACCAGGAGCGGCAGGGGCTTCCACGAAGCCAGGCGGGAGGCGGGATCGAGGCCGCGGAGGCGAGCGGCGTCGAAGCCAAGAGAGTCGCTCGCCCGTTCGTACATCGCGCGGAGGTCGCCTGTGGTCGCCTCCACGCTGGCGCAGCGAAAGTCGTGGCGTTCGCAGAGCTTGCGGAGCGTGACCATGCCGCCGGCGGACATACCCCCGATCCCGAGGCGGTCGAGGTCGAAGACGCCCGCGAAGCTTGGGTCGGCGAGCGCCTCGACAACGTGGTCGACGTCGCTCAGCGCGGCGTGGATGAGGTCGAGAATGCCCTCGGTGGTCTGGAGGCGAGCGAGTTCGGGCTTGGCACGCTCGCCATGCCCGGGCAGGTCGATCGCACAGGCAGCGATGCCGAGGCGGATCCAGCGAAGGTAGCGACCGGGGTCCAGTTCCTTGTTCGCGGTTCGCCCGTGCATCCAGATCACGGTGGGCGCGGGGCGTTGCCAGTTGGGATGGGCGAGCAGCGCGGGAACGCGATCGGCGAGGTTGTCGCTGCCACCCAGGCGGACGGTTCTGACGCGAGAGGCGAGTTCGTCCGGGAGCTTTCCCAGCAGAGGAGACACGGAGGGACGCGGAGAGAGCTCGCCGGGTCCGGAATCAGAAACACTCATGCGGAAGGGTTGGCGCGCCGGAAAAGCGTTGCGGCTGGCCCGAGCGACCTGCAACCGCGCTTGTCCGCATTCGCGAGCGCGGCTGGGCTTGATGAAGCGTTCCTCACCCGGGGGTTGCGAGCCTCTCAGGGGCAACGCCCATGGTGTCACCGAGTGGCCGAGCGTGTGGAACAGATTCGCGAGGAGCCCCGACCCCCGCGAGTCGGTTTGACTCGGATTGCGCAGACGTCGCTGATCGTGGCGGCTTTCCTGCTGACGCTCGGAGCTCTCAAACTCGCAGCGGTGGCCATGCTGCCCTTGGTGGCGGCACTTTTGCTGGCTCTCCTCCTCTGGCCTTTGCGGGTTCGGCTTTCGAGCGTCCTGCCCGCGTGGTTCGCGGCGACGATCTGCGTGGGGCTGATTATCCTCGGGCTCGCTCTCGTCGGAGGGTTCGGATTTTACGCTGCGACATCGGCGGCGCAGCAGTTTCAGGGCTCGCGCCAGCGATACATCCATCAGTACCAGTCCGCGCGATCGTGGCTGGTTGAACGCGGGCTTTCTCGCGGCGTGCTCCCAAGACTGCAGTCGGAGGAGGCAGAGGCCGCGGAGGCAAACGAATCCCAACGGAACGGGGCTTCAACCGAGACGGGCTCAACGCTTACGAGATCCGCTCGTGAGCGGTCGGGGCGCGAGCGAGTCGAGCGGGAGCCATCGGAAGGCGTAGCGCCGGGCTTTGCGACAGGGAGCGATCACGAGGCGGGCGCTGGGAAGCCGCGAGGGGAGCAGGCGCGGGAATCCGGAGGCGGGTTCATGCTGGGCTCTGAGACGCGGCGCGAACTGATGATGATCGCCGCGGGCGGGCTGCAATCGACGCTCGGAGTTGTAAGCGCCATCCTGCTCACGATTTTCTTGGCGTATCTGGCGTTACTTGAGGGAGACGACTGGCGGTTTGCGATCCGCCAACGAGTGAAGCCTGACGTTTTCGACGCGCTCATGCGAATGGTGCACGAGTGGTCGGGCGACACGAGGGCGTATGTGTTCGCGAAGGCGATCGGCGGGAGCATCGCGGCGGTGGCGACGGGGCTTTGGCTGTGGGCGATGGGTGTGCCGTTGGCTTTGACGTGGGCGGTGCTCGCGTTCTTGCTTAACTACATCCCCAATGTCGGTGCGTTCCTGTCGGGGCTTCCCCCGGTGATCATCGCGGTGGTTGAGCTTGGCTGGTGGCAGGCGAGCGTTATTGCGGCGGGGTTGCTGGTGATCGAGGCGACGGTGGGCAATCTGGTCGACCCGATGCTGCAAGGCAAGCGACTTCATCTCTCGACGTTCGTCGTGCTGGCGTCGCTGCTGACCTGGGGCTGGCTCTGGGGGATCGCCGGCGCGGTGATGGCGCCGCTGCTGACGTCGATCCTCTTCTCGGCGGCCAATGCCTTGGGCGGGCGCATGCCTGGGGCGTCGCCGCAGGGCTTGCCCGAGCGCGAGGCGTCCGACAGCGTGTAGGATTCGCGGCTGGCGACGGGGCTGGAGTTGGTTGTGGCATGCTCGGCGGCGACCGTGTTGTCAGTGGGTGAACTGGCGAGCGTCGCAAAGCGCGGGCATGGCCCATTTGACCGAACTGGTTTGCCAAGGCCCGGTGCTGGAGCGAGTGATTGGAAGGGCTTGAGATCCGCCGTGGCTTCTGACGCGAGCAAACATCCGCCTGGATTTCCATTGGCGACCCCGCTGGCGACCTCGACTGAGTCGGGCGAGTCGGCGATCGAGGTGCCGCGGGAGGGTGTGGCGCTCGACCCGCGGGTGGTGGTGCAGGCGATCGCGGGTGACGAGCGAGCGTGGTCCGAGATCGTGCATCGATACAAGCGTTTGGTGTACTCGATTCCGCGCCGGATGGGGCTCGACGCCGAGGGCTGTGACGACGTGTTTCAGACGGTGTTTGGGCTGCTGGTCCGGGAACTACCGAAGGTTCGCGATCCGCAGGCGGTGCCCAAGTGGTTGATCACCACAACGCAGCGGGAGTGCTGGCGGGTGTTGCGGCGTGCCGCGAGGGCGCAAGCGGAAGGAGACGCTTCGAACCGCCCGGAACCGGATGGAGCGGATATCGAGCAATGGGAACGTGCGGCGCATCTGGACGCGGCGCTGCGGGCGCTGGGAGGTCGGTGCGAGGCGCTGCTGAGGCTGCTGTATCGACCGGGGACTGGGGTGAGCTATGAGCAGGTTGCGGAGGAACTCGGGATGCCGCTGGGGAGTATCGGACCCACGCGAGTGCGATGCCTCGCGAAGCTTGCAGGGTTGATGAAAAAGGATGCGTGAGGGAGCTTGCACAAGAAAGCCCGGGCGCGGTATTTCTTGGACGGGTTGGGCCTCTTCTGGTAGAGAGGCGGCACGGCCCGCTGCTCGCCCCGCGAGGATCAGCGGGCGCAAGCTAGCGCGAAACCGGACGGGACGGGACGGGGCGGGAGCGTGGGCGGAACTTGGGTGATCGCGGAGCCAATCCTGGCGGCTGCGGACGTGAGGGCTTGGTTGTGACGACGACGCCGGATGCAAACCACGAGGGGGACCAGCCGGCGCCGATGGTGAGCGGGTTGCACCTGGCGGCGCTGGCGCTGGGCGAACTGCCCGAAGCGGACCGCGCCACGGTGGAACGGGCGATCGAGGATCGGGAATCGACGCAACGGGAGCTCGCGCTGATCCGGGCGACGTTGGTGGCGTTGGAGTCCCGAGACCTGGAAGAGCCGCCGACGGAGTTGGTGCGCTGGGCGACGAGGCTTGTCGGGGGATGGTCGGTGCGTGCCGCCGAAGTGAGCGGGGATGAGGTGTCGGCGTGGTATCGCAGGGTTGGGGCGGTGCTGGCACAACTGGTGTTCGACAGTCAGTCGGGCGCGGCGCTCGCCGGGTTTCGCGGCTCGGGCACGAGTGGTGATTCCCGCCACCTGACGCTGGTCAGCGAGGCGGTCGAGATCGACCTGAACATTGCGCGGGGCGCGGGGCTCGTTCGGCGGGTGAGGGGCCAGGTTGCGCTGCAGCACTTGGAGCAGGAGGTGGAGCAGGATGCCGCACGCTTGGCGAGCGCGAGAATCGCGTTTGTGCAGAATCCGGGCCGAGTGGTCGAGACGGTGTGCGACGACGCGGGGATGTTTGCGATGGAGATCGGTCCGGGCACGTGGGAGGTTCGGGTGGAGTGCGAGGGAGTTGCGATCGGCTCGCCCCAGATCAGGATCGACTGAGGAAGCGAAGAACCGATGGGCCAGCAAGACGTGATCGCATCGGTGCTGGAAGCGCTCGAGAGCGGGACTCCGAGCGCGGCCCTTGCGTTGTTGCCTGGGGGGCCGGACGCGGCGCGAGTGATCGACCGGGCGTGCGACGAGAGCGAGCGCCGGATCATGGCGGATCTGTCAAGGTCGGTGCGCACGACCCGGGCGCTTGTTGAAGTGCTTGACGCCGCGGTTGAGCTGCGGAATGCAGGCACACTGCACGCCAAGGCCCGGCGAGTTCACGCGCAGGCGCTGACCTATGCGAACCAGTTTGACGTTGCCGAGCGGACGCTGCGCGACGCGCTGGACCGGGCGGAGGCGGCGGAAGACCGGTTGGAAGTCGGGCGCTCGCTGCTGACGCTGCTGCACGTGTGCGCGCGGCAAGGGAGGTTCGGCGAAGCGCTGGCGTATGGGGAGCGTGCTCGGCTCGTGTTTGAAGCGCTGGGCGATCGCGTTCAAGCCGGGCGGGCGGAAAACAACCTGGGCATCATCGAGCGGATGCGAGATCGACCAACCGAGGCCATCGAGCATTTTGAACGCGCGTCGGCGGCGCTGGGCGGCGAGGCGGCGCTGGTGGCCCATGTTGAGAACAACCGCGCGGAGGCCTTGCTCGATCTTGACCGCTTTGCGGAAGCGGAGTCGGCGTTTGAACGATCGCTCAGGGCGTTTGTGGCCACCGGTGCTCACCGGCATGCGGGGATCGTGCTTGGCAACCTGGCGGACCTCGCCTCGCGACAAGGCCGGGCGCACGACGCGCTGGCCCGATTCGCGGAGGCGATGCGGACGCTCGAGAACGCGGATGCGGCGGTCGGCGCTCCCGGCGATGCGGCCCGGCTGCGGGTCGAGCAGGCGGATGTGCTGCTCTCGCTCGGGCTCAGCGAAGAGGCGGCGGAGGCATACACCAAGGCGCTGGAGGTCTTAGAGCGGCACTCGATGCGGGGCGAGCGCGCCCGCGCGCTGCTTGGGCTGGGGAGGGCGAGGCTGGCGCTCGGCGACGATGCGGCGGGAGATTCGCTCCGGGAGGCGGAGCGGGCGTTTGAAGAACTGGGCAACGACAGTGGCAGGGCACGAGCGCTCGCCAGCAGCGCGAGCGCCGCATTGCGGGGCGGAGATCGCGTCGGAGCGATGGAGTCTTTGGACCGCGCGCGAGAGCTCATGAAGGATCGTCCGGCGGGGGCGGCGTGGATCGATCTGCTTCGGGCGAGCGCGCAGGCCGATGCAGGGCGTGACGATGAGGCAAGTCGGATTGCCGAGCAGGCGACTGACGTGGCTGAGGCGCTGGGTATATCGCCTCTCGCGGGCGACTTGCTGCACGTGCGGGGTTGCTCGCTTCGACGCCTCGGGCAGCGCGAGGAGGCGAGGACAGTGCTACGCCGGGCGGTGGAACACGCCGAGCGTGGGCGGGCGGCGCTTCAGGCGGACTTGTTCCGGGGCGCGTTCGCGTCGCACCGCGCCGAGGTGTGGGAGGACGCGGCGAGCGCGGCGCTGGACTGCGGGGACTGGAAATGCGGGGGCTTGGACTGTCGGAGCTTGGACTGTCGGAGCTTGGACGGTCGGAAGTTGGACGAAGGATTCGAACTCGTCGAGATGGGCAAGGCGCGCTCGTTGCTAGAAACGCTGGGAAGCGCGCGACTGCCCGAAACGGCGGCGACGCCAGCGCGGGCTTGCGATCATGAACTCGGGGCGGAGGTGGAGCGAATCCGCGGGAACCTTCACGCGCTCTATGAGCGAGCTTGGGATTCCAAAGATGGCGACTCGGAGCGGCGCGAGCGCACCCGGCAACTCATCTCGCACTGGGAGGGTGAGCTTCGGGCGATCATGATCCGCGTTGGAGCCTCGGCAACGCTGGGGGGCACCGCGGTGCGACCCCGAACGCTGTCGGAAGTTCGCTCGCTGCTGTCGGATGACGCTGGGGTCATCGCGTACTTCGCGGATTCGATGGAATCCAAGCGAAGCCCGTGCGTCTCGGCGTTTGTGGTTCGGCGCCACGGCGCCACCGTGCTGCGGAACATCGCTTCGCTGGAGCGTGTGCACGCCTCGTGCGAGGCGGTGCGGTTTCAGGTTGGGCGAGCGCTGGCGCGCGGCCTGGCGGGAACTGCGAGCGAGCGCCTGCGAGGCGATGCCAGGCGGTGCTTTGATGATCTTGGTCGTGTACTGCTGCAGCCTGTAGTCGAGAGCTTGGGGGCGTGCCATCGGCTGGTGATCGTGCCCATGGGGCCGCTGCACGGAACGCCGTTTGATGCGGCGCGGATTGGGAACGAGGACGCGATCGACCGGTACTCGATCAGCGTGCTCCCCAGCGCCGGAGTCTTGAGCGTGTTGCCCGGTGAACGAGGCTGGCTGGCTCCGGGCGGGGCGGTGTGCATCGGGGTGGCGGATGAGCGCGCGCCACGGGCGGAGGAGGAGGCGAGGACGGTCGCTATGTGCATTCGCGGCGTGAACGGGGGCGAGGGCCATTGCGACGATGGAGTCACGCTGTGCGTCGGAGCGGGAGCGACGCGGGAGCGGGTGGCAAAGGTCTGCCGGGGAGCGGGGCTGATTCATGTGGCGAGCCACGCGAGGTTCATTGCTTCCAATCCGGCGGCATCGGGGCTCAAGCTGAGCGACGGATGGCTCGCGGCGGATCAGATCGCGGCGATGGATCTTCACGGTGCAACGGTGGTTCTCAGTGGGTGCGAGACGGGACGCGTGCGTATATCAGGCGCGGATGAGCAGACGGGACTCGCGCGGGCGCTGCTTGCAGCCGGCGCGGCGTCGCTGATCATCTCGCTCTGGCCTGTGCATGACGAGACGACGACGAGGCTTATGACCGACGCCTACTCGCGAGCGATGGCCGACGGGCGTGGGCTGGGCTATGGGCTGCGAGAAGCGCAGCGAGCGATGAAGAAAACCGGGGTACATCCGGCGGCGTGGGCCGCCTTTCAACGGATTGGAAGACCATGAGAGAGTTCACCATGACGGCGCGCGCAACGGGCTTGATGTCGGACAGCCAGCAGATCGGCGCCACTCGCGCACGCATGGGCACTCGCGCCTTGGTGGCAAGTGTGGCGGTTCTGGTGGCTTGCGTGCTTCCTGCGCCACCGCTCCTGGCGAACGACGGAGGAACGCCGATCGCGGGGCAAGTCGTGCTGATCACGCGGCCTGGTGTGACGCTCGATGACGTGCGTGCGGCGCATCCGAACCTATCGCTGACGCCGCTGCGGGCGTTTACGCCGGCGCGGATTCACCTCTTGGCTGTGCCGCTTGGGCAAGAGGCAGCGTACGAGATCCAGCTGGCGGCTGACTCGGCTCGAGTTCGGGCTGCGGAGCAGAACAAGACGGTCGCGAGTCCTGAAGAGGGCACGACGCAGAGCCTGTTTCTTCGCTCGTCACTGGGCGAGTATCTGTCGCAGCCCGGGTATGTTGAGATCGACGCCGCGCGGGCAGTGGCGGGACGGGGCGAGCCATCCTTGGTGGCGGTGCTGGACACGGGGATTGCACCACACCCCGTGCTGGCGGGAAGGATCTCGCCGGGCGGGTACAACTTCGTGACCGATACGACGACGACGGACGAGAGCGGATGCGGAGCGGGTACGCCGCTGGTTGGTCATGGGACGTTTATCGCGGGGGTGATCGCGGGCGTGGACCCCGACGCACGGCTGCTTCCGATCACGGTGCTTGGCTGCGGCGGGGTGGGCAACGCATTCAGCGTTGCGTGCGGCGTGTATCTCGCGATCGAACGCGGCGCGAGCGTGATCAACATGAGCTTCGCGACCACGATCTCGAGCAACGCGGTGGAGCGAGCGGTCGAGGACGCGAACGCAGCGGGGATCGTGTGCGTCAGCTCGCTGAGCAACCTCTCCAGGAACACGGACCTAGAGCGGGTCTATCCGGGCGAGCATGATGAGGTCATCGGCGTTGGCGGCCTGGCGCGGGCCTCGGGGGGGTGGGAGCGGGCGCCATTCTCCGACTGGGAGCGCTCGTCGGATGTTGCGGCTCCCGCGGTCGGAGTGGTTGGGACGTGGTTCGACGGCGCACAGTTCGGATATGCGCGGGCGTCGGGGAACAGCTACGCGGCGGCGCTGGTCGCGGGCGTCGCTTCGATGGTGCGGAGCAAGTATGGTCCGCGGGACGTGGTATGGACGGAGCAACGGCTCTGCGCGGCCTCGGAGACGGTGTTCATCGGTGCACCGTTTGGAATCGGGTGCGGGCATCGTGATGATGGCTTTGCATCGCTGATTAACGCGAGGCGAGCGGTGTGTCCGGGCGACTACAACGCGAGCACGCAGGTTGACTTGTTCGACTATCTGGACTTTGTCGCGGCGTTCAACGGCGAGGAAGCGTCGGCTGACTTCGACCGCAGCGGATCGGTGGATCTGTTTGACTATCTCGACTTTGCCCAGGCGTTCGCGGAGGGGTGTTAGCGTGACTGGGTGCTAGAGCGATCGCGTTTGGAGGAGTGGCCACACCGGGCAGAACAGGCAAGACATCACGCCGGATAGAGGAGTGCGCGTTCGATCAGATCGGCGTGGCGTGCCGCGGCGCCCTGGTGGGCGCGAATGCAGGGGGCACCGGCGGCGGCAAGCTCGGCCCGCCGGGCGGGCGAGGCAAGCAGGGCGTGCAGCGTTGATTTCAGTTCGCCGCGCGGGCACACAAGGAGAGCTCCGGCGGACTGAAGGGCGGCAACCACGCTGGTGAAATCCGAGAATGCTGGACCGATGATCGTGGGCTTCCCGAGCGCGATGGGTTCGATCGGGTCTGAGCCGTGGAGGTTGAAGAAGGAGCGCCCGACGACGACGACGTCGGCGAGGGCGTATGCGGCCCTGAGTTCGCCGATCGTGTCGAGGAGGAACCTGCCGGCGTGAGCGCTCTGGACCTGCGCGGCTGTCGAGTGGCCCTGGGCGCGGGTGGCGGACCGGCGAACGCATCCCGGGAGCGCAAGGGCCGCTTCGTCGAACCGCTCGGGCTTGCGCGGGGCGCACAACAACTGGGCGGAGTCCCCCACCGCCTCGTGGAGCAGGGATTCCTCTTCAGGACCAGTGCTGCCGGCGACGACGAGCGGCTTCGAACGATCAATCCCCATCGACGTCGCGAGATCCTCGGCGGCGCTGGCGAGCGCGGGTTCGAGTGGCGAGCCCGGATCGCGAGGCTGGATGGAATCCCACTTCATCGAGCCCGTGACGAAGAGCTTGCTTGGCGCGACGCCCATGGCGCGGAAGCGCTCGGCATAAGCCTCGTCTTGCACAGCGGCGAAGGCGAGGGACGCGAAGAACCGCCTCATCACCCGCCGGATGCGGACATAGCCCTTGAATGAACGGGGGCTCAGACGACCGTTGATGACGGCGACCGGAATACTGCGACGCTGACACTCTGAGACGAAGTTGGGCCAGATCTCAAGCTCGGTGAGGGCGACGCCCGCGGGGCCGGTCGAATCAAGAAAGCAGTCGACGGAGGCAGAGAGGTCGAGCGGATATCGGCGAACGTGCGAGTCGGGCATGTAGAGCGACTGTGCGCGAGCGAGCCCGGTGTCGGTGGTCGAGGTGACGAGCACATCGCCCCCGGATGCGGCGCGCGTCGCGAGCAATCGGGGAACGAGGGGGCGCAGCGCGTTGACTTCGCCCACGCTCACGGCGTGGAGCATGATGCGTCCCGAGCGCGGGGGTAGGGGTTCGACCCGGCCAAACCGCTCGGGCCAGCCGCCACGCTTCTTCCGCAGGAGAGAGGGGAGATACGCCAGCGCGATGGGGAGGTACAGGATGTCCAGAGCGCGTGGCATGCGAGGGGATTGATGCGGGCTGGTGCGAGGCTACTTGCGAGGAGCGTAGTGCGCACCAGTTGGCGGGGGAGGAACAAGGCAGCGGGCGCCGAGCAACTGGCGCAGGGCAATGGGATCCGAGCGAGGGGCGCCGGGCATGGGTGAGTCGGCAACTGAACTACGCGGAGCGGCCTTTCCTACAGTCGGACCCTTCGGAGGTTTGCACCATGGCATGGCTTCGCGTGACGGATGCGTTCAAGGCTCCTGTTGGCTCGCAGGTGACGGTCAAGGGTTGGGTGCGCACGCGCCGCGACAGCAAGGCCGAGGGAGGGCTGTCGTTCGTCGCGGTGCATGACGGCACGTGCTTTGACCCGATTCAGGCGGTGTGCCTCGGATCGCTGCCCAACTACGCCAGCGAGGTGTCGAAGCTGACGACGCACTGCGCGGTCGAGGTCGATGGCACGATCGTGCAGAACCCCAAGGGCGGGAACGAGATCCAAGTCGATCCGGCGCGGGGCGGGGCGCTGCGGGTGGTCGGCCTTGTGGAGGATCCGGACCATTATCCGATCCAGCCCAAGCCCCACAGCTTTGAGTATCTGCGCGAGATGGCTCACCTGCGGGCGCGGACGAACACCTTTGGCGCCGTGGCGCGGGTTCGGCACACGCTGAGCATGGCGATGCACCGCTTCTTTGACGAGCGCGGGTTCTTTTATGTGCACACCCCGATCATCACGGCGAGCGACTGTGAGGGTGCTGGGCAGATGTTCCGCGTGAGCACGCTGGACCTGATGAACCTGCCGAGGGCGGGCGGTGCGGCACCCGGGATGCCCGGGGGGTCGGCGGCGAGCGGCCCGCCCGGCGGGCCCGTCGATTTCTCAAACGACTTCTTCGGCAAGGAAGCGCACCTGACCGTGTCTGGGCAGCTGAACGTGGAGACCTATTGCTGCGCGCTCTCGCGCGTGTACACGTTCGGTCCGACATTCCGCGCGGAGAACAGCAACACGAGCCGGCACCTGGCGGAGTTCTGGATGATCGAGCCAGAGATTGCGTTCGCGGATCTCAAGGCCGACGCGGCGCTGGCGGAGGACTTCATCAAGTACCTCATCAATGCCTGCCTCTCGGAACGGGCGGACGACATGAAGTTCTTCGATGAGCGGATCGAGAAGGGCCTGCTGGCGAGGCTGAAGGACGTGCTGGATAAGCCGTTCCGCCACTTGCCCTACACCGACGGAATCAAGATCCTCGAGCAGGCCATCTCCAGCGGGAAGGCCAAGTTCGAGTATCCGGTGTCGTGGGGGAAGGACCTGCAGAGCGAGCACGAGCGATACTTGACGGAGCAGCACTTCAAGCAGCCGGTCGTGCTGATGAACTATCCGAAGCAGATCAAGGCGTTCTACATGCGGATGAACCCGTCCGGGACGGATGGAGCGCCCGGCGACACGGTCGCGGCGATGGACGTGCTGGTGCCGAGCGTTGGCGAGATCATCGGCGGTTCGCAGCGCGAGGAGAGGCTTGACGTGCTTGACGCGCGGATCGCCGAGATGGGCCTTCCGTTGAAGGAGTATTGGTGGTATCGCGATCTGCGTCGGTATGGCACGGTGCCCCACGCGGGCTTTGGGCTTGGATTCGAGCGCGCGATGATGTTCATCACCGGTATGCAGAACGTGCGCGACGTCATCCCGTTCCCGCGGACTCCCAAGAGCGCTGAGTTCTAGAAAGCAGGAGTGAAGGCAAGAGGCGAGAGGCACGAACAGGACAAGTAAGACGTGATGGCGAGGACAGGAGTAGCGGGCAAGAGGCGAGAGGCGTGAGAGCGACAGAAAAGGCAACATCGAGACGCAGTCCAGCTCGTGCACGCATGCACACCAGACGAGGGGTTCGCTGCTTAGGGCGTGAGGTCGTTTCGCACCGCCTCTGTTGAATCAAAAACGCCGAGCGCCCGGGATGAGGAGCATCCGGGCGCTCATGCGGCCAGCCACAGCGTGTTTCGGGCATCCATCTGCCCGTGATTGTTCGGGGCTGAGTATAGAGGCATGTCCATCGCGGTGAGGTTGGACATGCAACACGGCGTCATGGGCAATCGGCGGCAAACTGCTCGATGAAGCGAAGATAATCAAAGAGGCCGACCGTGCCGTCGAAGTCGGCGTCGGCGTCGGAATCGCCTGCGCCGACGTAGCTTTGGACGTACTCGAAGTAGTCGAAAAGGTCGACCGTCCCGGTGAGATCAAGGTCGGCGGGGCAAACAGGGACGGTGGCGACCCAAACTTCTCGGCGGCCTTGCGGGTTGATGCCCTCGCCCGTGATGACCGAGCCGTCATCGGACGCGCCTCGCACGGCGATGAGCCGCCAGTTGCCGACGTTGATTCCGTGATCGATGAGGAGGGCGTCGCGGAGCAATCGAAGGCCGCGGCGGCGATCCCAGACGAAGGCGGTCTCGTTGTTCGCGGTCGAGAAGGTGGAGCCGAAGACGAAGCGACCGTCGGCGGAGACACAGGTCGCGTTGCTGACGCGGAGCCCTGGGCCAAGCGGCTGGACCTGATTGCCGATCCATCGGCAGGCGATCGTGGCGTCTTGGCTGGCGAGTGAACCAACGGCGACGACGCCGGACGAGGAGAGCCCGTTTGCGACGGATGAGCGAATGCCCGGAAGGGCGGGAAGCCGCGTCCACCCGCTGGCTTGGGTCCACGTGCCTGCGAAAGGGTCGGTGCCCGGAACGTCAGATGGATCGAACTCACCGGCGATCAGATCGCCACCGGCGGTGACGGCGCGTGCGGAGCAGGCGAGTGAAGTGTCGAGCGCTTGCGTGCCGGTCGCTTCGGTCCAGCGGAACGCCTGGCGAATGTTGTTCAGCGAGATGCTCTCGCCGACAATCACGGCGCCGCTGGAGCTGACGGCGTAGGCATAACTGGAATCCTCCAATCGCCCGGTGATGGGGCCAAGCTCGACAAGCCCGGTCGCGAGTGTCCAGCGTGCAGCACGAAGCACGCCAAGCCGCTGGCCCTCGCCCGCGCCGACGATGACCTGACCAAAGCGAGACGAGTCGAGGGCGAGGCTCTTGAAATCACCGCCGGCAAGGTCGCCTAGGGGTCGCATGCCGCCGGTCTGGGCGGACCAGCGAAAGGCTTCGTATATCGAGGTTCGCGGCGACGAGGAATAGCCAACAACAATGCTGCCGTCGGGAGAGACGCCTCCATGTTGGCTGTAGGGGAGCGTGGATCCATCGAGGAAACCCACTCCTCGGAACGAGGCTGGTTGAGCCGAGGCAGCGTCGGAGAGCATGACGCAAGCAAGCGTTGCAATGCCCAACACGAGCTGCTTGCGAATCTGAACACAACGCTCCGGCGGAGTGGTACGACCTATCGGACGGCGTGATCGCAGGGTGTGCCCTGGCAGTCCATTGGGGACGCGTGCGCGCATGATGACCTCCAAAATTGGGATGACGCCTGAGAACGGGAACGCTGACGAAAAATGACCGGCCTGGCGCGGAAGTTCAGTGAAGACGGGGAGGAAACTGGTGCGCCATCGGCAGAACGCCGTGGGCGGGATCGGGGTGAGAAGACCTCATGGTCTACGCGTTATCGAACGCCAAGGTTGCTGCTCCGGATACGGGTCGAGAAAAAAAACCTGAGCGCGGGTGGAATCGGGCTGGGCGTCGACCTCGTACACCGAGCGGTCGCGACGCGTGCTCGCGGCTTGATCGACGCCGAGTCGGGGACCGCAACACGCGGCCCGGGACGCGGCCATTGTCTCTTGGTATCGGAGGGTTTGAGAACATGAACACATTCCTGGCTGTTTCCGCGCTCGCACTTGTCGCCCCAATCGCTTCGGCGCAGCTCACCGTCTTCGGAATTACGTCTGGCAACCGCATCGTCTCCTTCAACGCCAACACGCCCGGCAGTCTTGAGACCAGCTACGAGATCATGGGTCTGGCCTCGGGCGAGCGGGCCTTGGGCATCGATGCCCGCCCGGCCAGCGCCAGCAACGAGCTGGTCATCGTCACCTCGGCCAATCGGTTGCTCAGTGTCGCGCCCAACGGCGCGACAACGCCCATCGGCAGTGGATTCACTCCCGGACTGGTGACCGGCGCGTTGGGCTTTGACTTCAACCCGACGGTCGATCGCATCCGCGTCGTGCACAGCAACGCTGAGAACCGGCGCTTGAATCCGGTCACGGGCGGGGCGGTGTCGCCGCTGGACACGACGCTCACGTACAACGACGGATCCGGACTTGCGCCCCGCGCCGTGGGCACCGCGTACAACAGCTTCCAGTTTGGTCAGGGCGCACCGGTCGGCAGCGTCCGCCAGTTCATCGTCGATTCCGCTCGCGACATCCTGGGTGAGGTCGGCTCCCAGGCCGGCGGGAACGCATCCTTCAACGGCGGGGTTGTCACCCCGATCGGCATGCTCAACGTCGACATTTCCGACGACGCCGGCTTTGACATCTTTGGCCCAACTCAGGAAGCGTTCATCTCATCGCTGAGCGGGCGTGACGCGACGTTCTATCGGTTGAATCTCGCCACCGGACGGGCGACGGAAATCGGGAGCGTCGGCGCGGCGATCATCGACTTCACGGTTGTTCCCGCCCCGGGCGCGCTGGCGTTGCTCGGCGCGGGCGTGCTGGCCGCGGGACGGCGTCGGCGCTAAGCGAGCCCCAACGCGATGGCGGGGACCTCCAGCCCGGTCGCGTGGGCGAAGACGGCTCTCTCCCAGACCCCCCCGAGACTCGGTGTCCCGGGGGGCTGTTGCTTGGGAGACGCACGATCGCCAACAGTGGCAGAGTGGGGAATCGGACGCGACTGCAACGCGGAGGGAGATGGCTTGAGCATTCCAATGGCGAGCGTGAGAAGGCCAGCTTTCGCTTGAGGCCCGTACTCTTGCAGATGCCAACGCTTCAGTATCAGACTGCGGGAGAGTCGCACGGGCCGGGCCTCGTGATCACGGTGCTCGGGTTGCCTGCGGGCGTGGAGGTCGACGAGAGTTTCATCAACGCTGAGCTGGAGCGCCGCCAGGGCGGTTATGGGCGCGGCGGGCGCATGAACATCGAGAAGGACACGATCGAGATCCTCACCGGCGTTCGGCGGGGCAAGTCCATCGGTGCGCCGCTGACGATGCTCATCCGCAATCGCGACTCGCGGCTGGACGATCTCAAGAAGACTCCGCCAGTCTATCGTCCGCGGCCCGGGCACGCGGACCTGGCGGGCAGTGTGAAGTGGCTCACGACGGATTGCCGAGAGACGCTGGAGCGGGCGAGCGCCCGAGAGACGGCCAGCCGTGTCGCCGCGGGCGCGGCGGCCCGATGCCTTCTTCGAGCGTTCGGGGTCGAGTCGTTCGGATTCGTAAGGTCGATTCTCACCCGGGCCACCAGCGCGGCGGTGACGGAAGAGAACTGGCGCGCGCTGCGCGAGCTCCGCGACGCGAGCGACACCTATTGCCCAGACCCCGAGGCAACCACCGAGCAGCACGCGATCATCCGCCAGGCGAAGATCGATAAAGACACGGTGGGCGGCGTTGTTGAAACGCACGTCTTTGGGCTGCCGCCGGGCGTCGGTTCGTGCATGGATTGGACGCTGAAGCTCGACGCGCGGATCGCGTACGCCGTGATGGGCATCCAGGCGTTCAAGGCAGTGGAGATCGGGCTGGGGCGCGAGTGCGCGACTCGCACGGGTTCGCAGGTGCACGACCCGATCCGCTTTGACCCGGCGAAGATCGACGCGCCGAGCCTGGGGTTCGTGCGCGACAGCAACAACGCGGGCGGCACCGAGGGCGGCATGACCAACGGGCAGCCGGTCGTCGTGCGCGGCACCATGAAGCCGATCTCGACGTTGCTCCGCGGCATGCCCAGCATCGACCTGAACACCAAGGAATCGCAGATGAGCCAGTACGAGCGGAGCGACGTCTGCGCCGTCTCAGCCGCGAGCGTGGTGATGGAAAACGTCGTCGCGTTCGAGATCGCTCGCTGCTGGGCGGAAAAGTTCGGCGGCGACTCGCTCATGGAAATGAAGGCGAACCACGCGGCGTTCATGAAGCTGGCGCGCATGCTCCCGCTCGACCCGCCGGAGGCGGTGATGGCGTGACATCGACTGCGAGCTGCGCAACGCGAATACGTCGAACACACGCGAGTCGCACCAGAGTTTGTCGATCGTGTTAAGATTGCCCTTGGTCGTCGACTTTCGCTTGCACTCGCGGCAGAATGTGGTATCTTGATCGAGTCAGGCGTTCCGTGGCGGTCCGGGATTCTGGGGAAATGCTCGGGGTTGACGCCTCCGGTAGCGGCACAGGTTCTCAGAATCACGCGGCATGCTGAGGGGCGCGGGTTCGACGGGGGTCGAACGCCGCGCCAGACCGGAGGGCCTCATGAAGTCGCGAGTGAGTCGTTCGAGTTTCTTATCTGCGTTGAGCAGCGCTCAGCCGAGTCCCGCGTCGCGGTCGGTTCAGCAGGAGTTTACGGCGTGGCACGCCGCCGGTTTCCGCAAGATCTGGCTGGACACGGCAGCTGACAACTGGCCTCTGGAAGGTCGTCGCAAGCGCTGGGCTTACTTGCAACTCGCGCACAATCCCCAGATCGCTGCTCTTGGGCTTAAGGTCGGCGCTGAACCGCTTCCGTACTTTGAGAACCCGTATCCGACGCCGCAGGACCCGTGGTCGGAGGTGCTGGACGACTGCGCCCTTCGATACGGCACTTTCTTCACCGAGTCCAACCCGGTTACGAGTTGGATCGGCGGTCCGCGGGTCTTCAAGTACTCTGTTGACCCTAACCTGACCGAAGTTCATCTCGCGCTCAACCCGACTCGAACAATCGAACTCGTCCCGGGCCAGAAGATCTCAGAACCTCCCTTTTCACTAGCCGAGGTCGGCGAGGCCCGTGCGAGAGGATTCATCATCACTCCCTACAACTGCTTCGGCGAATACTGCGAGTATGCGAAGCGCTGGTACAGCATGGGCAAGGTGTACGTGCCAGACTTCAATGGCGACGGCGCAGTCAATCCCCAAGACCGCGAGAAGCTGCAGCTTGCGATCCTGGCGGCTGGTCAGTACACCGCTAAGTTGTTCGGATTCGGTCAACTTCACCCAAGCGGGCCCGAGTCGCTGGTGATCGACCAGAACGATCTGGACTACTACGACGCGCTCAAAGCCGCCCACGACCAGTACATCGAAGATAATGGCAACTTCCCCGACGCTCGCAACCCGGCGTGCTACGTCGATTACGGCATCGCCAACACGGAGTAACTTATGTCGTCCAAGATCGATCTGTCGATTGCCGCGCTCTCGGTGCTCGCCGTAACTTCCTTTGGCCAAGACCTTGTTCACATGCGCACGGAGTACGTCTCGGAGGGAGTGCTCCGACTCGTGCCTGACGAATCTCTCACTCCGCAACGCGGACCGGATGAGGTTCTGGCGTACCAGAGTCTCAACTCAGGGAGCACTAATCGACTCCGCGTCGGATCTGACGAGATCGGCGACGATCTCTACATGGTGCCTGGCACCGGCGGGCAAGTGAGCACAATTGCTCGCACGCTCGTCAACATGTCCGCGACCGGTCGGATCGACCAATACCGGATGAGTCTCATCTGGCGTGATCTTGCGACACAAGGGGTTCAGCAGCGCCGTGACTTTGTGATTCTCAGCAGCTTGCCGCCGGGTGTCGGCGCTGTCATCACCATACCTTCGATCATCCTCGACCCACTCAGCATCATCGTGCCGGACAACGCCTACTTCAGTGTTCGCTACTCTGATCCGATCGGTATCGATCCGAGCGACTTTGGTGTGCTGACCGGCGGCCCGAACATCGCCGGTTCTTCCTCTCGCTTCATCCAGAACTTCACCACGGGCCAGCAGATCGACCTAGGCAGCGAGGATAACAACATCGCCTACGTAATTGCAACTCGCCCCATCCCCGCCCCCGGCTCCGCGCTTGGTCTCGCCTCGCTCGCGGGCGTGCTCGCGGCTCGCCGTCGCCGCGCGTAGGTCGGGCTCTCGAACTCAGGCACGAGAGCCGTACATCTGTCTCGCATGAACGCTCACGCCCGGCCTCAGCGCCGGGCGTTTTCCTGCGCACGTGGCCGCCCGGCAATAAGGCGTGCTGATCGCCCTGATTGCTTCCCGGAACTTGCCCGCTGCCCGCGACTCACACGCCACACTCCTTGCGACGATTCCGCACACGGCGTGTCGTCGGCGGTGTTCTTCTGCGTGTATGGGCTTTTCACGCGGCGAGCGCCGCGAAAGCCGACGAGTTTCGACCCGCACAGGTGGCGAACGAAAACTCACACGTGACCTGGCCCAAGCTCAGAATGAGGCTCAAACGCGAGCCCAAACGTGAGCCCGAACTTGAATCCCAAACGAGGAGATCGAGCCGTGAGAACTGCGAAGATGACGAACATCACGAGGACCACATGGGCGGCGGCCGCGACCTTCGCGCTCGTCGCCTCCAGTAACGGAAACCCCATCGTGACGCCCGCACTGGCGTACTACGGCGGGGCCAGTGCCCCCACGTCCGCTCACATGTCAGCGGGAATGCTGCTCGCGACGGCCGGCACGGGCGTCATCGCCGTCGCCCCGCCGGAGGGCGTGCGCACGCCCGACAACGCGGCGCTCATCTACGTCCGATACTGGCAGACGGTGCCCGGCGACTTCCTGCGCGAGATCCGCGACGCCCACAAGTTCGACGCGGCGTGGGAGCCCGACGAAGCCCTCACCGCCAAGCTTGCGGCCCATCAAGGGCTGGTTGCAGGCGTGCTTCGTGCTGCCAGCATCGACAAGGCCGATTGGGGTGTCGAGCTCGAGCTTGGGTTTGATGCGCTGCTCCCGCACCTGGCGCCGGTGCGGCAGACGCAATCGCTGCTGGACGCCGACGCGCTGCGACTCTTAAAGTCGGGCGACCAGATGGCGGCGGCGGAACGCCTTTCGGCGATGTTCCGCATCAGCGACCACACCGGACGCGATGTTCTGATCTCGTCGCTTGTGGGAGCGGCGATGGGTAAGGCCGCAAGCCAGCGGGTGTTGGAACTGATCGAGGCCGGGCGGGTGACGCCCGCCATGGCGAAGACGATTCTCCAAGGCGTCCGAGCGATCGACCGCGATGATCTCTACAACTTTCGGGAGTGCCTGGTCATCGAGGAGTGGATGGTCGCGGAGCACATGGCGACCCAGTTTCGGGGTGCAGACGCGGGGAAGAAGTTTGCGGAGATGATGCGCGGGTTTGATGAGAACAACGCGGCGCTGGACGGGCTCGAGCGATTGAGCGAGAAGGAGCTGGCCGCGGAGCTTGGCAAGGCGCGGGGCTACTACGTGCGAGTTCGGGAAGCCTGGGACGGGCCCGATGCGCTCAAGCAACTCGGGGAGCTTGAATCGATGCCGAAGGATGCTCTGGCCCGACAGTTTGGGCGAGCCATTCCGGCCCTCGCCGCGTCGTTCGTCAAAGCGCGCCGGTCATATGAGGATGCACGCGACAGGCTTGCCGCGGTTGAGAAGGCGCTGGTCGAGTTGGCGGCCAAGTAGGTGGGGGCAAACACGCTCCAGTATGTGCATCGAAGCGGAACGCGGTGAACCGACATGGGCGAGTCCGACGGGCAACTTCTGGTTCGTATCTCCCGGGGTGATGAGGCCGCCGCGCGGGAGTTATGGGCCATGCATGGGCCCCGCCTGCTTGGGCTTGCCCGCCTCCTGCTCCAAGATCGCGGTCGAGCGCAGGACGCGGCGGACGTGGTGCAGGGCGTGCTTTGTTCGATCCTGACTACGCCCCGTTCTCGGCTTGGCGAGGTTCGCGAGGCCTGGCCTTGGCTGGTCGCGTGCACGCGGAACGCCTGCTTGAATGCGATGCGGGGCGAGGCGCGACGGCACGAACGGGAGAAGGCCCCAAAGGTCGACCGCTCGGCGACGAACGACGCGGTCGCGGGGCTGGATCAGGAGGGCGAGATGCTGTTGAGCTCGGCCCTGGCAATCCTCGCGGCGGATGATCGCGAGGTGGTTGTGCTCAGGCTTGCAGCGGGCTTGACGTTTGATCAGCTGGCGCTCTCGCTGGGTGAGAATCGCAATACGGTCGCCTCCCGTTACCGCCGAGCGCTCGAGCTTGTCCACGCGGAGCATCAGCGTGCCGCCAAGCGATCAAGCATGCCGAGCGTCGCGTCGGGCGCGACTCGAGCCTTGGAGATCAAGCGATGAACAGGAATTCGCGCGACACCGAAGCTGGCCGGGACGTTGACCGGGGCGATGTGGATTATGGTGGTAAGACCCCGGATTCGCTTGTCGACATTGAGCGTTGGCTCGGGTCGCTGGCGTCTGGCGGGCTCCAGCACACGGGTGTCCACACGCCGTCGACTTTGGCGGCGCCACCGGCTTTTCTGGCGCGAGTCCGAGGACGACGCCGGCGGATCGTCGTGACGCGCGTACTGGCGGGAGGCGGAGCGTTGGCGGCGCTGGTGGCGTTGGTGTTCGGAGCGCTGTCGATCAGCTCGAGAGCGAAGCCCGCCGCCGGCGCTTTGGATCGCCAGATCGTGGTGGCCCCGACGCAGCCGATTGGCGTTCCTCCGGCGCCGCCGGTCCAAGAAGGCGAGGCCGGAGCAGGAGTGCGAGAAACCTCGCCTCCAGTACGATCGGAAGATGTTCGGACCGGGGCGAGTCTGGGTTTGGCGCGGGCGTCGCGCGACCCGCTGGCGACGATCTTGTCTCCGCCTGCGCGATCCGCGTCGATTGCCCCGGGCGGCGCGAAGCCCAGGCTTGTTCGCTGGGGCGAGCGAGGTGGCTCGCGTGCCCTTCGCGAGCTTCTGGACGATCAGTAGGCCTCGATCGTAAAGGCCGCGAGTCGAAGGCTGGCAGTTCTGGTTGCTGGGTTTGGTTGCCGGGTTTGGGAGCTGCGGTGGGCGGAACGAGCCGGGGTTTGGGCGGGCGGGGGTCTGGGGTGTCGGACCGGCCCGTGTCAACGCTATTTCGCGAATATTCGCTCGTACTTCCTTGCATTTGCCGGAAGATGTGGCATCTTTGTGGTGTCGAGCGACTGGAACGACTCGGCAGCGCCCACCTTTCTGGTTCACACTTTAGGTCGGGGCGTTTTGAGAGCCAGCGTCGCGAGGAGCTTCTCGGCGAAGGCCTGCTGAGGCCGACGGGTCGAGGAGCCATTCGCGAGCACGACGACATACCCAGGCCGCGCCTGAGTGGGCATGCGAGTGGAGCGCATGGACCCGACAATGGCGTGCATGACGAGCCTGTTCTACACCACCGGCGGGTCTGGGACGCTGTTCCAGACCCGTCGTTTTTTTGCCTCGCCCTGCACGTCAATCTGCACGCCGGCCCTGTAACACCGGCCCGCACACGGCCCCTCTGACGCGATCCGTCACGATCAGCCATTTGAGATCAACGCTCAAGCCTCTCGACGGAACAAAGTTTGGTCCGCGAACGCCAATCGCAAGGGCCTTGTCGAACATTCCGCCCGACGCGCTGTCCAGGTTCCGGCTTTACTGAGATTTGCTTTGCAGGAAGTCGGACGATCGGCTAGTCTTTTCGCGTTCGTGGGATTGCGCGAAGGAATTGATGCATGGTGAAGCGTGTGTGTGCCCCCGTCGCGGGCCTGGTTTCGCTCGCGGTTTTGCCCGCCTGGACCAGCGCCCAGGTGTTTTCTCAACCGGTCTGCTCGCACCCCGGCGAAAACCGGACCGAGATCGCCGGAGTTCCCGTCGTCGTTGATGAGCACGGCGAGATGCACGGCGGGTGCATGAAGGCCTTGATGGCCAAGCGACAAGCTGCGGCGGGCGGCATCGTCCACGAGGACGCGGGGATGGACTACCTCGACGCCCTGCAGGACACCGATTGTGTCCACAACAACTTGGACATCGAGATCGTCCCGAGCACGCGAAACATCTCGGGCTCGAACACGATGACGCTTCTTAGCCGAGTGGATGGGCTGACGCAGTTCACGTTCCGGCTCAGGTCGCAGTACGTGATCAGTTCGGTGGTCCTCAACGGCGTGACGACAATCCCCGGCTCGGCGATTACGAGCACCGGGACCTACGGGCGGATCGTGAACCTGGACCGCGCGTACAACACGGGCGAGCAGTTCACCGTCCGCGTGAACTACAGCGGGATCGCCCAGAGCGTCGGGCTGGGGTCGATCTCGTTCACCACGATCAACAACCAGACGTTCGTTGGTTCGCTGAGCGAGCCTTACTTCGCCGCCAGTTGGTGGCCCTGCAAGGACGGCGACTTCGGCCAATCGGGCGACAACTCGGACAAGGCCACTCTTGAGATCGCCATTACGGCGCCGGACAACCTGGTTTCGGTTGCCAACGGCACGCTGCAGGGCGTGGACACGCGGACCGGCGCCCGCAAGCGGTATCGCTGGCGGGCGACGACGCCGATGGCGACGTACCTGGTCTGCTTCGGGTCGCACCCCTATCGCCAGTACGACTACACCTACACGTATCCGGGCGGGACGATGCCGTTCGTGATCTACATCTCGCCCGGCAGCGACACCGCCAACAACCGTGGTGTCTGGGCCCGTTCGCTCGACATGCTCGCGGCGTTCCGCCAGCCATTCGGCGAGTATCCCTTTGTTTCCGAGAAGTACGGGATCTACCAGTTCTCGTTCGGCGGTGGCATGGAGCACCAGACCATGACCGGCATGGGCGGTGGCTTCGGTGAATCCATCACGGCGCACGAGCTCGGGCACCAATGGTGGGGCGACGACGTCACGTGCAAGACGTGGAACGACATCTGGCTCAACGAGGGATTCGCGACCTACAGCGAGGCGATCTGGGAGGAGCGCAAGCCCGGTTCCAGCGGCTTGCCGGCGCTCCACGCTGCGATGGCCGCAAGGCGCCCCAGCAACGTCTCGCCGACGGTTTACGTCTACAACACCGGAAACGTCAACACCATCTTCAGCTACAACAACTCGTACCAAAAGGGCGCATGGGTTGTCCACATGCTCCGCAAGTACATGGGCAATGACGCGAACTTCTTCGGGATGCTCGCGGCATATCGGGCGGCGTACTCGGGATCGGGAGCCACGACCGAAGACTTTGAGAACGTCGTGAGCGGCTACCTGGGACGCGACACCAGTTCGTTCTTCCGCGCCTGGGTCTATGGCGGCGGAGCACCAAGCTACGCCTTCGGGAGGCAGGCGGCCATCATCGACGGCACGCCCGCCCTCCGGTTGAGCCTGCGCCAGACTCAGGCGACAACCTCGGGCGACAACGGCGTGTTCCCGATGCCCATTGATGTCCGTCTCGACACGCAGGGCGGGGGCAGCAGCACCGTCACGCTGTGGAACGACGCTCGGACCGAGCACTATGTCATCCCGCT
This sequence comes from Planctomycetota bacterium, assembly GCA_033763815.1. GTDB lineage: Bacteria > Planctomycetota > Phycisphaerae > Phycisphaerales > UBA1924 > JANRJU01. The sequence continues at coordinate 342,145 of JANRJU010000006.1, read as the reverse complement.
CAGCGCTGCCTTCAGCGAGATGAACCTGGACGAGTTCAACTGGATTCTCAACACGGGCAAGACTCAGGAGACGTATGTCGCCGGGCCCGCGAAGATCTTCCGCACGACTCCCGCTCCGGGCGCGACGACGCCGATTGGTCAGGCGCCTTCGCAGATCCGCGTCGCGTTCAGCGAAGGGGTGACCGTGACGCCGAGCAGCTTCCAACTGACTGGGCCGGGCGGCGCGGTGCCATTTACGCTCTCGTACGACCCGGCAACGTTCGTCGCGACGCTCGCAACGGGCACGCTGCCGGGCGGAGACTATTCGCTCCGCGTGCTGGACACGATCACGACCATCGCATCCGGGCAGACGCTGGACGGGGAAGTCGTCGGAACGACGCTTCCGTCGGGCGAGGGTCAGGCGGGCGGCACGGGGGTGATCGCCTTCCGGGTTGAGGCCGCGTGTGCCGCCGACTTCAATGGCGATGGCCAGCCTGACTTCTTCGATTATCTGGACTTTGCGTCGGCGTTTGCGGCGGAGGATCCCTCAGCCGATTTCAACGATGATGGCCAGGTCGACTTCTTTGACTATCTTGACTTCTCCCAGGCGTTCGCGGCGGGCTGCTAAGGCGCACGTCCGAGAGCGCGAGCGATCAAGATTGGCGATGATGGAGCGCCCGCGACGCAACCGATCGCGTCGCGGGCCGGATTGGTAAGTCTCGTTCGTGTGATCCGGATTGCATCCGGAGATTCCGTGATTGATGCTCGGCCTCGCGTGTTTAGAAGCCAGCGTCGTTGCACCCGGATTGTTCTGGCCGCGCCTCCTCCGGCGGGGTGCGGCTTGACCGCCCTTTCGATTTGTTGGAGATCTCTTCGTCATGAACCTTCCCCGCCCCGTGTCCTCGTGCTCCGGTCGCTTGGCTCCGATGTTCGGCGTGGCGTTGCTTGCCGCGTCCGCCGGGAGCGCCATCGCGATCGAGCCGCAAAGCGTGCTTCGAGTGGCCTCGGACCGCGCCGGGTGCGCCTCGCATGGCTGCGGAGTTGGTGGGACGAGGGTTTCCGGGCTCACGCCAATCCTGGATGAGGTTTCGACCCGGGCGATCGAGCGGGCGGCCCGCGAGCGGATCGAGTTCAGCTCGATCCCGGCATGGGAGCTCGTCGAGCGGCAGCCTCGCCCCCCGTTGCTGCCCGAGCTCTACATCGCGTGCTTCGACCCCGCGAACCCGCCCAGCGAGGAGCGGATGGCGGAGTTCGAGAACATCCTGTTCAACTTCCAGCAGTTCTTCCAGCCCGGAAATGGATGGCTCGCGGGGAGCAACAACCCGGTGAGTCTCACGTGGAGCCTTGTGCCGGATACCGTCTTCGTGCCATCGGGCGTGGGCGAAGCGGCGGCGAACAGCAACCTCTTTGCAAACTTCAACAGCCGGTTTGGCGGCAACACGCAGCAGTGGATCAGCATCCTTGAGCGAGCGCTGCAGCGCAACGCCGCGCTGTGCGGCGTGACGCTCACTCGCGTTCGCAACGGCAACAACCAGTGGGACGACGGTGCTTCGTGGGGCTCCGCGGGCGGGGCGACCAGGGGCGACATCCGCATCGCGGCCAAGAACATCGATGGAGCGAACGGGGTCTTGGCGTACAACGCCTTTCCGCCCAGCGGAGACATGGTCCTTGATTCATCCGAGGGCTGGCAGTCTTCCAGCTCCGACTTCATCTTCCTGCGAAACGTCACCAGCCACGAGAACGGGCACGGCCTGGGCTTCTTCCATGTCTGCCCCACCAACCGGACCAAGCTCATGGAGCCGTTCTACTCCTCCGCCTACGACGGTCCTCAACAGGACGACATCCGCGGCCTGCAGACCCTGTACGGAGACGTAAACGAGCCCAACGGGAGCACGTCGCAGTCGGTTGACCTTGGTACGCTTGGCACCAGCGGGTCGGTCACCGTCGGCACCGTTCCGCCGGCCTCCAGCACCAGCGGATTCCCAGCGCCAGCGAACTCCTCGCTGGTTTCGATCGCGACCAATCCTTCCGGAACGGCGGGCGACCAGGACTTCTTCCGTATTCGAGTCGACACGCCGCGGTTGATCAACGTCACGCTCGCGCCCGTGGGCTCCACCTATGACGATAACCCGCAGTGCTCGAGCGGCGTGACGACCGATGCGCTCCGCATCGCCGATCTGTCGTTCACCATCATCGCCTCCGACCGCTCGACACAGCTTGGAACGTTCGACGCAAATGGCCTTGGCGTCTCTGAGACCGCGAACGGTGCGGTGCTCTGGCCCGCCGGCGAGTACTACATCCGTATTGAGACAACCAGCGCGCACAGCGAGGCCCAGCTCTACCGCTTGACGGTCGCCAGCAGCAGCACGCCCAGCATGTCCGCATCGGACAACACCTTCCCGGATCGAGTCCGGGTTTCGTGGACCGCGGTCCCCGGCGTCGCTGGGTACGACGTGCTCCGCGCCACTGCGAACGTCACCAACCCAGCGTCCGCGACGATTGTCGGCTCGGTCGGCTACTCGGGCGGCACGCCCCCCACGACTTTCGAAGACACCACCGTTCCGGGCGGGACGGTGTTTAACTACTGGATCCGTGCGGGCTACGCCCTCGACGGCGGCGGGTTCCGATATCAGGTCGTCAACGGACCCGAGCAAGGCTCGAGGCCCGCGGTCTGCCCGACCATCACCAGGCAGCCCGAAAGCGCGTCCGCGTGCGAGGGCGCCACGGTGACACTCACCGTCGGGGCGTTCAGCCAGCCAGCACCCGCCTTCCGCTGGCAGAAGAACGGCGTGCAGATCTCCAACGTCACGACCAGCACGCTGACCCTGACAAATGTCACCGCCGCCGACGCGGGCGTGTACACCGCGACCGCGACCAACTCGTGCGGGACCGCGACGAGCAACCCGGCAACGGTGCTCATCGGGGCGCCGACCATCACCGCGCAGCCGGTGAGCGCGAGCGTGGACGTCGGGCAGCCGGCGAGCTTCAGCGTCGCGGCGTCGGGGCCCGCTCCGATCACCTATCAGTGGAGCAAGGACGGGAACGAGATTTCCGGCGCAACGAACTCGACGTATTCAATCGCGGCGGCAACTGCCTCGGACGCGGGCCTCTACACCGTGGTCGTCAGCAACACGTGCGGCGACACCACCTCGCAGGACGCAACGCTCACGGTCGCGGGCCAGTGTGCGGCAGACTTCAATGGCGATGGAACCCCCGATTTCTTTGACTACCTCGATTTCGCGTCGCAGTACGCCGCCGAGGACCCGGCCGCGGACTTCAACGATGACGGCAGCGTCGACTTCTTTGACTACCTCGACTTTGCCTCGGCCTTCGATGCGGGCTGCTGAGGACCGGGCTCGAAACCTCTTTGCTTAGCGACCCCGGGGCGCCAGTTGCCCCACCAAGATGCAGTACGCGTCGGGGTCGTGGATGCGCAGTTCGCCAAGGGGCATGTGGGCCGGGGTCGAGACATCAAAAACGAGGCGTTTGCCGGCGGTGGGGAGCAGATGGAGCGGTTGGCCGCAGTAGGGCCCGGCATCGGTCACGCCGTGATCGATCAGGTGCTGGCGGAGCGCGCGGATGTCGTCGCAGTACATGTAGAAGAGCACCGCCTGGGCGTCCGCATCGAGCGAGGGACCGGCCTGCGCGAACATGATGTTCGCGCCCGAGTTGAAGGCGGGGGCTCGCTCGTCGCCCGGGCCAGCATTACAGGCAGCCCACGCCCAGACGGTCTTGGCGTTTCGAGCCATGACGTCTCGTTTTTTAAAGCCTAGAAGAGCATAGAACCGCAGCGACTCGTCGACGTCCTGCACGTGCGCGAGCGGAACAAGAGCGTGGACGCTGGCCGCAGCCGGCGGCGAAGTGGTCTTCAAAGCGGTCTCCATGGTTGTCTGAGCTTCTGAGCAAAGGGCCAACTGAACCGCGCACGGATGATCTCTTCGGAGCCCACCCTTCGGCGACGATTCATGAGGCGGATTGAGACTGTGGATTCGGGCGTGCCCGCCTCATCAGCGAGATGACGAGCGCGACGCTCGCGAGCGTCGCGATGATCGCCGTTGCCAGCGCGGCCGACGGTGTCTCGCGGTGTGCAAAGGCCCGCCAATAGAGGGGCGACGCCGTCGCGATGGCGACGAAGCACAACGCGAGCTGCAGCATCGTCGGGCGAGCCGGACGGCGCCAACTGGGCACCATGCAAATAGCGACGTACGCGGGGAAGACGATTCCATAGAAGCCCATGAAGACGCTGTACCAACTGAGGGCGTCAACACTGGCAGTAGACGAAAGATCGGGCGGAGCGACAAAGCCGACCCGGGGAAGGCTGGGTAGAGCGAGCCCGAGCAGGATCACGATCGCCGCGAAGAAGACCCAGGCGTTCAGGCGGGGCGAGGCGCGCCAGGGCTGCACGTGGAGCGTGGTCGACTCCTGCGAATTCGGCACGCTGAGCGAGGGCACGGGGCGCCCGAGCGCTCGCAGGTGGACCGCGATGGTGAATGCAGCCTGAACCGAGAGATGAAGCCCGAGGGAGAAGGTGAGCATCGCTGCCGGTTTGGGCGAGAGCCGGCTGGCATAGGACTGGAAGAAAAATGGTGCGTAGATCGCGGTGAAGGAGATGAGTATCGCGAAGAAGCCAGCGAACCCCAGCAGGAAGGCCAGACGAGCGGCTCGGGCTGGCAGCGCTTGGCGAGCGCGGTGGAACGTCAGATCCAGATATGGGCAGAGCAGAAACCCTGCGATGAATCCCGGCGCCAGCCAGAGCATCACTTTGGGATCCGCCAGAGGCTGGGGCACAGGCTCGGGTTCGGGCAACGATGCCTCGCCGCTCGAGAGGTACCACCCGACAACACCCACAACGCTGAGAGCCAGCACCCCGACTCCAGCAAGGCGCTCGCCCCCGAGCAGCGCGAGCGTCAGCCCGCCCAAGAGCGCGATCATTACAAACGGCACCGATGGCGTGAGCGACGCGAGCGGGCCGAGGACAGCGATGGCAAAGACCACGTGGAACGCGATGGTCACCAGCGAGAAGAGGCGGAGCGCCGGCGCATGAGCAGCGACAAGAAGTTCGCTCTGGTTGAGCGAGGTCGGTTCGGGCGACCGCTCGCTCATGGGTTGACGAGCGTTCCCGAGGCGAGGCTGCGCGTCTCGAAGCACGAAGCCCATGGCCGCGGCACCAACAACGTTGGGCAGCAGGAACAGGAACCAAGAGGCCGGGCCATAGTCCCGCAGCAGAACCAGAGGCAGGAACATCCCGATGCACCACGTCCAAGAACAGGCGAGAAAGATCGCCCACGCGAGGATGCCGGTGGTGCCGGCGCGAGCGTCGCCAGACGCGTCGGTGCTGAGTCGCGCCGGGCTCAAGGTTTGAGGCGAAGATGGAGCGGATGCGGAGGGCATGACGCAACTTGAACGGGCGGCTAGAACAGGCGAAGTATCGCGGCGACCAGGTTGGCGCTGATGTCCATGGCAACTCCCCACACGGCGGACCCGCCAAAGAAGAACAACCCGGCGAAGGCCAGGAACCCGACGAGAGCGCCGCGTTCAGAGTTGAAAAAGTTCTCGTACTCGCGGGAAAAGTTGGCCGCGATCCGAGAGCCGTCGAGTGGCGGAATGGGGATGAGGTTGAACACCAGGCCAAAGAGGTTGATCATGACGCCCACGGTAAAGAAGATCCGAACGTTGTCGCGGAGCGGGCCATCGACTTCAAGGATGGGCTGCGTGCCGGTGGCGGGCATTTGCGTGAGGTGGATCCAGAATGCCGCGAGCGGGGCGCACAGCAGGGCGAGCGCCAGGTTGACCGACGGCCCAGCGAGCGCGACTTTGGAATCGTCGTATCGCCCATGGAAGTTGGAGGGTTGCACGGGCATCAGGCCCCAGGTGAAGCCGAAGAGCGCGAACATGAGCCAGGCCATGGGCGGGATGTGCACCATGGGATTGAGCGTCATGTGGCCGCTGGCTCGGGGAGTTGGGTCGCCACAGCGAATGGCAGCAACTCCATGACCCAGCTCGTGCAGCACGATGGAAACAACCACCCAGAAAACCCAGGAAACGGCAACCGCCGGGTTGAAGTTCCAAGCGTCAGCGAGCCACCATTGCATGCCACAAAGCTCCTGGCGGGGGTCCGTTGCGAGTTGCAATCACGCGGCGCCCGCTGGAGGTGAGCGTACACCGGATCACGCACGCGCGACCCAATCGCTCCGAACAGAGTGGCCTCGGAATCTCCGGGAACGGGATGGGAGCGGCTCTTGAACGCGAGTGCGATGTGTCCTCCGGCGCGCGGGTCGCGTAACGTACACGCCGCGCTGGACCTCGGGCGGTGGTGATGAACGAGGTGTATGGCATATTGGGCGCCGCGCTGATCGGTGCGAGCCTTGGTTTGCTTGGTTCGGGGGGAAGCATCCTGACGATCCCCGTGCTGGTGTATGTCCTCGCGCACGAAGAAAAGACCGCGATCGTGGAATCGCTGGTGATTGTGGGGGTCATCGCGGGTATCGGAGCGGTCGGGCAGGCGCGACGCGGGCTCGTGAGCCGCGCGGGCGTGCTGTGGTTTGGCGGTTCGGGGGTACTCGGGACGGCGCTAGGGGCATTTCTATCTTCGTTCGTGCCCGGGCCAGTTCAGTTGGGGCTCCTGGCAGTGGTCATGCTCGCGGCGGCATGGTCGATGCTCAGGCCGGCGGTGGTCCCCTTGCTTGGCGGGTCGTCCGGGGCATCGTCCGGTCAGGACAATGCAAGCGAGAAGCAACCCTCAACGCCCGCACGCCAATGGACGCTCGCACTTGCCGGCGCTGGCGTTGGATGCGTGACGGGGCTGCTGGGTGTCGGCGGGGGGTTTCTGATCGTCCCGGCACTGACGCTTCTTGCGGCAATCCCCATGCGGGTTGCGATCGGCACCAGCATGGCGATCATCGCGATCAACTGCGTCGTGGGCTTCGCCAAGCACTCGATTGCGGGCAATCCGTGGTTCCATGCCATCAACTGGAACACTGTCGCGACGTTTACCCTCGTGGGCGTCGTCGGATCGTTCTTCGGAGCCCGACTCGGGGCGAGCATCAATCAAAGAAAGCTGCGCACGGCCTTCGGCGCTGTGCTGGTGCTCATCGCTGGCTTTGTGCTCGTGCGAGAACTCCCCAGGCTGCGCGAGCCCCAGAGCGCCCCGGCAAACGACCCTACAACGAGCTCCCCCGCGACCTCCAACGTGGGTGCCCCGTCGCCGCCGGCGAGCGTCTCTGAACGCGCGAGCGGATCCTGAGCGGAATCGCGGATTACCCATCGTGCCAGGTGAAGTACAATCGCTCGTGCGACATCCCGCGCAGCACATCTTTGATCACACCCCCGAGTCCCTTGCCCAGTGGTTTGCGCAGAGAGGCTCCCAGGCCTTCCGCGCCAAGCAGGTGCTCGAATGGGTCTATGCCAAAGGGGTCGTCGATCCCGCGGCAATGACCAATCTTGCCAAGCGAGACCGGGACCTGCTCTCGGCGGAGATGGTCTTTCTCTCTGGCGACGTCCTGCGCGATCAGCTCGCGACGGACGGGACGCGCAAGCTTCTCGTGCAGTGGCGCGACTTTGCCGGGCCGCAATCGAGCCGCGACGAAGCGCGGCCCGCCCCCGATCACGCAGCTCCCGTGCCGCCTGGTGAAGAACACCCAGGCCACGAGCAGCCAGGGGACGCCCGGGCGAAGTCGATCGCGCTCCCGCTTGCCGGGACGATTTCGCCGGGGATCGTTTCCTCAGCCAAGGGGGACGCGGGCGTCGCTCCCCCGATCGGCGAAGACTCCACCCGCCAGACCGAGTGCGTGATGATCCCCGCGGAGTCGAAGATCAGCGAGGTGCAACGCCGCACGGCGTGCATTTCCTCGCAGATCGGCTGCCCTGTCGGGTGCAAGTTCTGCGCGTCGGGTTTGGGCGGGCTGGACGGTAACCTTTCTGCGGGAAGGATCGTCGAACAGGTGTGGCTGCTGCGTCACGCGATGCGAGCGGCGCCGGTGCGGGGCTCGCGACCTCTCGCGGCATCGGATGCCGTCCGTGGTCGCGAGCGGGAGTTTCCCCGGATTACCCACGTGGTTTTCATGGGGATGGGCGAGCCCTTGGCCAACTTCAACAATGTCACCAACGCGGTTCGGACGCTCGCGGCCCTGTGGGGTATGGGCATCTCAGCCCGACGCATCACGATCTCGACGGTCGGGCTCCCGCCGATGATCGAGCGCCTGGCGGCGGAACTGGAAGTTCCAGTCACGCTCGCGCTCTCGCTCCATGCGCCCACCGACGACGTGCGCCGGTCGCTCATCCCGTGGGCGGAATACACCACAATCGATGCGCTCCTCGCAGCGTGCGACAAGTGGTTCCAGCGGACCGGACGCGAGATCACGCTCGAGTACACGCTCCTTCGCGGGGTGAACGATCGACCCGAGCAGGCGGAGCAGCTCGCCAAGGTCGCCAAGCGGCTACGAGCCCGGATCAATCTCATTCGCTACAACGAGGTGCGGGGGATTGAGTTCGGGCGTCCCCGCACCGAAGACGTGCTGGAGTTCCAGCGAGTACTGCAAGCGCGCGGGTTGAAGGCGTCGATCCGCGCGAGCCGTGGCCGGGATATTGCCGCGGCGTGCGGGCAGTTGCGTCACGAGACGGCGGCGGGTGTCTAGTCGCAACCGTTCGTTTCTGTCGAAATTTGGTGTAGTCGAACCGACACCAGGCGCGAACCCAGTCTTGCCCCGGATGGAGAGATCGGATGGAGAGCCAGCGATGATCACGGAAGGTCGAAAGCTGCTCGGATCTCTGGAGGGCGCGATCGCGCAGGCGGGCGTCGACGCTTCGGCTCAGGCCCCCGGGTTCCAGGAGAGCGTTGCAGCGGGCGACTGGGCGAGCGCGTTCCACTCGTTCACGCTCTTCCATCTGATCACCGTCGGCGCCTGCGCAATCATCACCGGTGTGCTCATCGCCCTTGGACTTCGCTGGCGAGGCACGCCCCGGGAGCGCAAGCTCAGGCTCGGAGTTGTTTGGTCAACGTTCCTGTGGCAGTCCTGGGCCGTGGTGTATTACCTCACGCCTCCCAATCTCAAGCCCGAAGAGAGCCTGCCCTTGCACGTGTGCGACGTCGCCGCGTGGATCGCGCCTTTAGCGCTGCTCCTCCAGAAGCGATGGCTGCGGATCGTGCTCTACTACTGGGGCATTGGGCTTTCAACCCAGGCATTTGTTACACCGGTCGTTCAGGATGGCTACGGAGCGTGGAAGTTCTGGCTTTTCTGGGTGGGTCACACGCAGATTGTGGGCAGTGCGTGTTATGACATCCTCGTGCTTCGATTTCGCCCCTCGTGGCGCGACTTCTGGATTGGCGTGCTTATCACACTGCTCTACACGATCGGGCTGATGCTGCCGTTCAACACCATCACTGGGTTCAACTACGCCTATGTCGGCAACACCCGACCCGACCGCCCGACCATCATCGACAAGCTGGGACCCTGGCCGCTTCGGGTGGTGTGGATGAGCGCGATCGTCTTCGTCCTGTTCCTGCTGATCACTCTTGTCTGGCCGCTGGCCCGGTGGGTGGGCCTCATTTCGGATGAGCACCCGGACTCAGCCACGGAATCACGACCCGACGATGCAGGTCGCGCGGCCCCGGCAGCTTGACCGCCAAGTCTCTGGCGGCGCATCGTCCCTTCGATCGATCCATCGACCCCGCCGGCTACAGCGTCTTCAGCGCATCGACCAGCGCGTCGACATGCTGCTCTGTATGCGCGGCAGAGATCTGCACGCGCAGACGCGCGTGCCCCTCGGGGACGACCGGGTAACCGAAGCCGATGACGAAGACACCCCTTTCGAGCAGGCGCTTGCTCATCGCGATGGCCTTGGCGGTGTCGTGGACGATGATGGGGCAGATGGCAGTGGGCGACTCGAGCACGTCGAACCCCGCCTGCTTGATCTTGGCGCGGGCGTAGCGGACGTTGGAGCGCAGACGTTCGACACGCTGGGGTTCACGGAGCATGATCTCAATCGCTTTGCTGGCGCTGCATGCAACGGTGACGGGCAATGCGTTGGAAAAGAGGGTGGGTCGACCTCGCTGGATCATGAGCTCGACGAAGCGTCGGGAGGAAGCGACAAATCCGCCGGCGCCGCCCCCGAGAGCCTTGCCCAGCGTGCCGGTAAAGATGTCGACCCGGGGATGCGACGCAGCATCGACATGGATGCCATGGCTTGAAGTCGTGGCGTGCTGAGCTCCGCCCAGCGGCGCAAGAGGCCCGATCATTCCCCAATGCTCATGCGTCCCCCGGCCAAGCTTTCCCATGACGCCGTGCCCGTGGGAATCGTCGACGACAAGCATCGCGTCGAAGCGGTCGCAGAGCTCTCGCATCTTGGGCAGATTGGCGATCGAGCCCTCCATCGAGAACACGCCATCGGTGACCACCCAGATCTGGCCCTCGGGCCCGCGCAGCTTGGACGCCTCCTCGAGGCGCTGGGCGAGCGAGTTTTCTCCCTCCAGCACGTTGTTTCGATAGACGCTCTTGTGCACGCCCTTCTTGATCGTGGTGGCAAGGCGGATCGAGTCGATGATGCAGGCGTGGTTGAGCTCGTCGGAAATGATGACATCGCCCGCCTCGCACGCCGTGGGGAAGACGGCTTCGTTGGCGGTCCACGCGCTGACGAACGTGTACGCCGCCTCGGTTCCCATCATGCGAGCAATGGCGGTCTCGACATCATGATGCGGGGAGAATGTGCCGCAGATGAAGCGGACCGAAGCGGTGCCCGCGCCAAAGTCGCGCAGCGCCTTCACCCCCGCATCGATCACTTCGGGATGGTTCGCCAAGCCCAGGTAGTTATTGGAGCAGAAGCACAGGCAATCGCGGGCCTTGCCGTCGGCGCCCACGATCTTGACCACCGCGTCCATCGGGCTGTCGAGCGTCTGGAGCACCTTGTATTGCCCGTTGTCGCGGAGCGACTGCAGCGTGCGGTCGGTGCGGGTGTTGAACGGGAAGGTCGGCATCGTCGAAGCTCCGAGAAAGCAGGGCTTGCATGGAGGAGGGCGCGAATGCGATGGTACCACGCCGCCCGCTGGCGGATCCACCCCGCGACGGCGAGCCCATGTCGGGCATCTGGTCGGGGATTGTCACACCAAGGCAACCACGAACATCCGAGCCACAAGGCCAGCGAAGACCGAGCGATTGGCAACGCGGCGGTGGTCAGTGTGAAGGGGCATCGCAGCGGGCCACGAGCGAAGGGGGGCAGCGTTAGGGATGCCGTGAGCGAGTTCTGGCCTGGATCACGGCATCCGGGGGAACTGGCCAAGCGAAGCGATTTCTGCCATACTGCATCGCCCCAGACCAACGGTCGCGGGCAATGGAACTCGTCATGAAGAAGCTTGTCGCCATCCCCGTCTTCAACGAGCAGAGGTACGTCCGCGGCGTGCTCGAGCGCGTGCTGCAGCACACCGACGACGTCCTTGTCGTCGACGACGGCTCGACCGACGACACGCCCAAGATCGTTGGCGAACTGGGCGTGAACGTTATCCGCCGCCTCGGCAACCGCGGGTACGGCCGCTCGCTCCGCGACGCCTTCAACTGGGCCATCGCGGAGAAATATGACTGGATCGTGACGATGGACTGCGATGAACAGCATGAGCCGGAGGCTCTCCCACTGTTCTTCCGGTCCGCCTCCACAACCGATCTGGACGTCATCAGTGGCTCGCGATATCTGCTGCCTGCATCCGACTCGGCCCCGCCCGAGCGCAGGGCGATCAATCTCTCCATCACTGCCGAGATCAATGCAAGGTTGGGCCTGCGTCTGACGGACTCCTTCTGCGGCTTCAAGGCCCATCGCGTCTCCAGCCTTCGCGAGCTTGATCTCACCGAGGATGGCTACGCGTTCCCGATGCAGTTCTGGGTCCAGGCGGTCGCTCGCGGCCTTCGTGTCGGAGAGCTTCCCGTCAAGCTGATCTACAACGATCCGAACCGCACGTTCGGCGGCGACTTGGACAACGCCGCCAATCGCTTTGCGCACTACCGCCGCGTGCTTCACGACGAGATTTTCGCCCACGCGAGCGTGCTGCCCCGAGTGGCGATGGCGGGGCTGCGCCCGTCGAAGTGTGGTTCTTCCGGCGGCACGAAGGCCGATCGCGCCAGCGAGTGGCATTCGCGAATGAGTGCGCCCGGTGCGACCGCCAAGCGTGGCGTCGGAGCCTGCAACGGATATTGTCCAGCGTGACGCAAGACGCCAGAATCACGCTCCGGCCCGCCCCCGCGCGCTGGCGAAGCTTGATCAAACCAGCACCGCCCGAGCCCGGGACACCCCCGCGCTCGAGTGTCGTTCTGATGAGCGGACATCAAGCTGAGATCTGGCATCCAGGTGTCCTGGCGAAGTACTTTGTCGTTGCCACGCTCACTCAGCAGCTGGAAGCTTCCGGCTGGAGTGTTCACTCCCAGTGGCTGGTGGTTGATCAGGACGCGGGCGACCCCGAGTCGCCGGGCGGTCCGGATTCGCTCGCCTTCCTAGAGCAAGTTTCTGAAGCAAAGGCGTCCCGACTTCGCCGGGCGCGGGTCGGGCTGACGCCTGTTTCAAGCGCAAGCCAGGCACAGCAATCGAGCGTCGCCAAAGGAGCGGGTGCCTCCCGGGGCGGGGGCGGCGCGAACCTCACCGAGATTGCGACGGGTTGTCGTGAGCCCGTCGTGCCTGAACAGGATTGGCCCAACGCGGCCAGCCCGGAGGCTTCAGTTCGTCTTTCCCGCATTCTCTCGTCGCTTCGGGAGTGCTCATCCGAAGCTTCGCTGGCCAGGCAGTTCGGGCGTGTTGCGTGCTCTTTGGCTGCGGAGCTCATCCCGTCGTCTCGTGTCGATCCCGTGTATGCGACCGACCTTGCTCGCCTTCCTAGCTTTCGCAGGTTCATCGCCTGCATGATTCAGGATTCAAGGGCGTGCGTCGAGGCGTACAACGCCGCGGTGCTCGCCAACCCGGAAGCCAAGCTTCGCCCGCTTCGGGTTCAGGAGCAACACATCGAGCTCCCGCTCTGGCGGCTGAGGTGGGGCCAGCCGCGTGAGCGGGTATTCTCCAGCGATGCCGATGTGCGAGCGCTTGCCAGCGGTGAGCGCGCGCAGACCGAAGACGAAGTTCATGCTTCCGCGGGCTTGTTGGCTCCCCGAGCGCTCGCGATGACTGCGCACGCTCGCGGCGAGCTCTGCGACCTGTTCGTGCATGGTCTGGGCGGCGGCGTGTACGACCAGGTGATGGAGCAGTGGATTGCGAGTTGGCAAGCGGCATCGCCCAGCGCTTGGACGCCCACAAGGCGGGCCGACGGCGGTCTCGCGCCAGCGGTCGTTGCGAGCGCGACGCTGCACTTGACGATGCCTCCATCGACCTCGGACGTCGAAACCGAGATTCCAAGCGAGCGCGACGTCGCGATCGCCAAGTGGCGTGCTCATCGCCTGCGCCACGATCCCGCGCTCGCGGGCGACCTCGCGGCGGAGGCCGCCAAACGAGAGATCGTTGAGCGGCTGAGAACTTCCAAAGCTCTCCGCGAGCCCCGTTCGGTTCGCGCGGAGCTCTTCCGTCAGATGCACGCCCAACTCGCGGAGTACCGCGAACGGACCTCGATGCAGATCGCGCGTGCGGACCGTCATGCCGAGGCCACGACGAAAGCCGCTCTCGACCGCGACGTGCTATTCGATCGGACTTGGCCTTTTCCGCTGTACCCGCAAGAGAAGCTCGTGGCACTGCGGGATGAGCTTGCCGCGGCGCTGGAGTTCGACTCAGTTGCTGACGCAGTATCCTGACTTCGTCGGTCGCGTGCTAGCCAGCGACGGGAGAGCGTGCTCCGGCACGAGCATTGAGTTTCCAGGCGCGGCCGCAGTTGCGGCAAGGAGTTGCTCCATCGAACGTTGGTGGTTCGTCGCGTTGATTGAGAATGGGCAACCGGGCGCCGCAGCTCGGGCATGCACCGTGGCGGAGGATCAAGGCTCGTGCCGCAGCGGCCGGAACTTCCGTTCTTGAGACGAAGTAGGCAAGCAGGGCGATGATCAAGGCGGTCACGACGCCAATCAGTGTCAGCGTCCGCCAGTAGTCGGCATAAGGTGGCGGCCTCACGAGGGAGACCCAGATCATCAAGGCGATCCACGTGGGCACCGCAACCGCGAGCGCCCAGCGGATGTGCCTTGCACGCGTGATGCGTGCCTCAGCTAAGACGCGATCCCTCGACTCGGGATCGACCGCACTGCTGCGAGTCCACGAGCCGAGGCTAAAGGTTTGCATCGCGATCGGCACGCCCCGATCATCGCAGATCAACTTGTAGCCGAGTTCGAAATCGTGCGTGGGGAGCTTGTCGATGTCGGCCCGTGCCGTGACATCCTGATTCTCCATCGTCCAGCGGTCTCGATGCCATGCGGCTCCGCACTCGGGGCATGCCGCGCAGCCATCGGCCTCGGGATCGACCCGGTGCATGTCGTAACCGCAACACCCGCAGTTGCGATGGGCGGCGAGCCAGGCTGCAAATGGGGTCAGCGTGTCGCGTCCTCTGAACCGGACCAACCATCGGTAGACGAGCAAGCACAGGATGATTGCTGTAGGAATGAGCATCCCGGGTGATGAAGTAGAGAAGCGAGTAGTGCCCAACGTCCAAGCGCCCCAGGAGACAAGCAGCAACGTCCCAATCTGTCTCGCCACAAGTGCCCGGTGTTGCTTCTTGGTGCGGACTCGATTCTGCCACAACGTGTCGGTCACCGTGTCAAGAGCCACCGCTGGCAACGGAATAGCTCGGTCGTCGAGCGTGTACTTTCGTGCAAGAAACCGCCTGAGCATCGGCGATTATTGCCACGAAGCATGCTCGCCGGCCCTTGGCGGAGGTTGCCCGGACTATCCGCCATCCGCGCGGTTTGTGCTTCGCAGGCAATGTGTTCCGCAGGATTTGCACGCGAGGGCAAAGACACATCCGCCCGATTGCTCGGGCGGACGCGTTGCAGGTTGCCGCTTCGCACGCGGCACTCAGGGAGGTCAGAACACTCGATCAGTCGCAGCCCTGCGAGAAGGCATTGGAGAAGTCGAGGTAGTCGAAGAAGTCGACCTGGCCATCGCCGTTGAAGTCGGCGCGACGGTCGTTGGCCTCGTAGAACTCGACGAAGTCGAGGTAGTCGAAGAAGTCCGCCTGCCCGCTGCCGTTGTAGTCGGCGGGGCACGCCCAGGTTGCGATGGCCTCGCGGATGGCGTCGCGGTGGATCTCGACCGACGCCGAGCCGATCGCTGTCGCGGCCTGATTGTCGTTGGTCGCGTCGTTGATGAACACGCCGTAGACATATTCGCGATTGACGATCTGGGCGAACTGCTTGAAGGGCAGGCGGAGGTAGCCACCCTCGCCGCGGTGGAAGACGCATCCACCGCTGCACAGCCCGTAGTTACCACCCTTCCAGTATTGACGAGTAGCGTTGAGGAACGCGGCCCGCTCGGTCGCCGAGAGACCGGCGGCGTTGGCCTCCGCGATGATGATGTTCTCGACGCGGGCGACGTTTCCGGTTCCGCCCAGCATGAGGTTCCAGAAGGTGTCACGGGTCGAGCCGCTGAGGTATCCCTGTGCGACATCCTCGTACAGCTCAGCGATGTCGCGCGGCGTCAGGTCGTTGGGGTTCGCGATCGCTTCACCGCCGCAGCCGATGCGGTGGTTCAGCTCGGAGTTGGTCATTCCAAGCGCCGCGGCGGTGGCGTTGATGTTCGCCTCGCCGAAGCGGACCCGCACAGCCTGCGTCCGGGCGTTGTCCGAGTTCTCCATCATCCGCTGGAGCGTGGTCTGGAGAGGCTCAACGAAGGAGCCGGTGTCCTGCGGGCACGAACCCGAGTAACCACTGAAGACAGTGATGTTGGAGTTCAGGCTGATCGCGCCGTTCTGAACTTGACGCATCGCGTGGACGTGGTGAAGGGCCTTGATCGTGCTGGCCGGCTCGAAGACATCGTCGGCGTTCAGGCTCGCCAGCGTGCTCCCCCCCACTTCCTTCAAGAAGAATCCGAAGCGTCCGTCCTGGTTCAGCAGGATGTTCCGGGTGCGGAGCGTCAGGTCGTTGGCGTTGTCGAGCATCAGGAAGGCGAAGCGGTCGCCAGACGCGGTTGAGTACCGCTGCTGATCGAACACGCGGGCGGCGTACTGGCTGGGCTTGTCTTCGAGCTGCTGGAACGTCTGCCCGAACCACCACCACCAGCCCTGGCCTTGACGCTGCTCGTACACCGCGTTGAAGCGGAGCGGGTTGTCATCGACGACCTGCAGGTCAATGAGCCGCTGCCCGGTGTTGTCGATCCAGTTGGAGATCGTCGTCGAGTCGGCGTTGACGTGCCAGCCCCAGCCGATGTTGTCTGCGCCGGAGCGGCGGACCATCACCGCGTGGTAGACGCGGGTGCCGCCAATGTCGTCCGAGTGCAGGTCGACCAGGCGAGCGTTGTTCTGCGAGAGCAGATTGCTGATCTCGGCCTGCGAGCGGCTCGTGTACCACCACCAGGTCTTGGCGCTCGAACCCGTGTTGCGAACCATGACGATGGCAAAGCGACGAACGCCGCCACCCGCGTCATAGGAGCTCAAGCTGATCAGACGGCCATTGTTCTGAGCAAGCAGATTGGAAACATCCTGGGCGGTCGCGTTGTAGTACCACCACCAGCCGCCCTCGGCATACTCGCCCGAGTTGTTGACCGTGGTCACGTTGAACCGCAGCGGATTGGCCGATTCAACCTTGAGGGTAACCAGACGCCGTCCGGCGTTGATGGTGCCCTGCACCGTCGCCAGATCAACGCCCGTGTAGTACGACCATCCGGTGATGGCGTTGGAGTCGCGGCCCGAGTCGCCCAGGGCGCTTGCGGGAGTGAGCCCGCCGCTGGCGAAGATCGCCGCCGCCGTGGCGAGGGCGCCGATCGCGTTCTTCATGGTCTTGGAGGAGGTCGGTCCGAACTTGCTGGGGTTCACGAGCGTCTGCATGGGAGTTCCTTTCTTCCGTGTTCGCCGCCGCGTTGGCGGCGTCGCTTTGCTTGGTTGCCGGATCCGTCGTCCGGCACACCCCTACTCCCAGGCGGAGGCTGGTCTCTCTCACCTGCGCAAGAACTCCCATGCGATTTTTTTGGACCGAGTGGCTCAAGAAAAACGAAGTACGCGCTTTGTTCGGTGGCTTGCGGCCCACGTTCCAGCACCGATGAACAACCTGGAGCGTCCGGGGCGCGTCAGGGGCGTTGCTCTTCGGGCTTGTGAACGCTGGATATCCGATGTTGAGAGACTTGGGTTCGCCGCCACGGCGGATGACACGTCGGCGGTGCCGGAGTGCTCCGCCCCTACATTCAGGCGGGGTTCGGGGATCGACTGGCCGCGGAGACGTGAAACGATGGATCGCTTGAAGATGCCTTGCTTGACACCCTCTCTGGCGGCGCGATTGCTGATGGCGACGTCCATCGCCGCGGGCGGCTTCGCGTTGGCCCAGCCCGTGCCCAGCCCAACGCTGTCTGGCGGCGATCGTCCGGAACCCGCTCCGGCGACTCCGCCCCAAAGTTCCGACCAGCCGACACCGGGTGTGCCGGCGGGGTCCGCCCCCGTTCGCCCCGAGTTCCAGCCCGCCCCGTCGCAGGTGGACGAGCGCGAGTACCTGGCCCGGTCACTGGTCCGTACGGTGCTGATGGATCTTCGCGTGTGCGAGGAACTCACCGCCGACGATTATCGCCTCGCGAGCATGGTCTTGGGGGTTGCCGAGTCCTTCCAGCCCAATGATGCAGACCTCGTGCGTCGCCGTCTCGAAGCCGCCTTCAACAGCGGACAGCCGGACCTCGTCGAAGCCTGCCTGAGGCGGTTGGTGATTCTCGATCCCCGTGACGTGGTGAGCCAACTGCGCTTGATCACGCACCGCATCCAGCGCCTGCAGACCGTGGACGAGCGTCTGGTCGCACTCGATCGCCTGCTCGGTTCGGATGGGGCATCGCTCGATGCGTCGATCCGCAGCCGCCTGGCGCTCGATGCCGCTCTGCTCCGCCGCGAACAAGGCGACACCGCCGGCTTCGTTGAGCGATTGAAGCAGGCGGTGACGCTGGATTCCTCGAACAAGGAAGCCGCGTCGCTCGCGTTGACCTTCTTCTCCGCGCTCTCGCCCGATCCCGTCGGCGCGCTGGAACTGCTGACCAACCTGCTGATGGCCGATCCCATCGATCCAAACCTTCACCTGCGCCTTGGGCGAGAGCTCGCCAGCCTCGGTGCGTACGAAGAAGCCGCCCGCTTCCACTTTATCGCCCAGCGGCTGCTGGCGGCAGGTGGCAGTGGAGACCCCGCGATCGGTGAAGAGTCCTGGTGCCTCATCTGGACGACGCTCGGCGCGGAAGAACTCCTGCGACGCCTGACAGACCAGATCGAGCTTCAGCGGCAGCAAGCCCGTGTTGAGGAACGTCGCCGGGCCGATGACATCGCGGCGCAGCCCGGGGCCCGCGCGGAGGACCTCCGCCTTCCCGCCGAGCTGGAGCGAATCCGCATGACCGCCGCGGTTATCGCGGGCGACACGGGCGCCGCAACGCAGGCGGTGAACGACTTTGCCGCGAGCGTGGAGCAGGCATTCATCGACTTCAGTGATCCGGCCCGACTTCCGCCCGACATCTCGCCGGATCAGGCCCGCGTGTTCCTCCGCGACCTGCTGGTTGAGCTTCAGCTCTTTCGCGCCTGGCTGAACCTCGACCTCGACAAGATCATCCCCGACCTGGAGCGAAGGCGCGAGTACGCCCCCAGCGGCGTGAACGCCGGCGTGCTGGCGATGCAAGGTTGGCTCGAGCTCCGTGCGGGCGAGCGCGACAAGGCCGTTGAGTACTTCGTCGCCGCCGAGCAGGCGACGAGCCCCGAAGACGTCGTCATCTCCCGTCTGGAAGTCGGCGGGATCGGGCTTGCCTCCGTCGCCGAGGATCGCGGAGACCGCGACGCGGCTGTGAAGATCTATCGCGATGTGCTGGCCCGCCGCCCGCTGCAGATCTCCGGACGCTGGGCGGAGTACCGCCTCAAGGCACTCGGAGCACTGGGGCCGGAGCAAGAGGCGCTCGCGCAGCGCGCAGCACAGATCGGGGCCTCCATCCCTCGATTTGTCGACTCGATGGCCGCATCGTCTCGTTCGTATGTCTCGCTGGAACTCATCGCCCCGAGCGAAACACTCAAGGCCCTCGAGCGAGCGCCGCTCACCATCCGCGTCAAGAACATCTCCAGCCTCCCGCTCGCTGTCGGTTCCGATCGTCCAATCTCCACGCGGGTGCTCGTCTCGGGCGTGGTCGAGTCGATGGGCGCCACGCTGCGGGGCGGGCTGGATTCCGAAGTCTTCGAGATCGATCGACGCCTGCGCCTCATGCCCCTGGAGGCGATGGAAGTGCCCGCGTACTTCGAGGTCGGGAGCGCCGGTTGGACGATCGAATCCGCCGCAAGCACCATCGCCCGCATCCGCCATCGCGCGATCCAGGGCTTCGCACCCGGGGCTCAGGGCGGGCTCGACGTCGGAGCCTACGGGCTGACGGCCGAGTGCCCGGCGATCATCCGCCAGCCCATCCCCGAGGCTCGCCTGGGCAACGCGGCCCTCGCTGCCGCTATCCGTTCCTCGGGCGCGCTCGCCGACGTTGTCGCTGCCGCTCGGGCGCGAATCCTGAGCCCGGGGCTCGATGGCCAGCCACTCCCGCTCACGGAGGCCGAGCAACTCGTCGCGGCATTGGTCGAGCGATTCGCCGCCGAGGACGAATCGGGCAAGATTCTCATGATCGCGACGCTTCCCAACGCCGCACAAGAAGGTGCGATGACGCCCTTCGACGATGCGGCGCTCGCCGACACGTCTCCCCGCGTCGCGGAAGTCGCCGTGTTCACTCGAGCCCGTTCGGTGGAGAGCGATGCGATGACCCGGGCCCTGGCGTCGGAGGATCCGCGTCTGAGGCAAGTCGCAGAACTGATGCGCAATCGGCTCGTCGAAGGTCGTCCCAGCTATTCCACGCGGGGCGCTCCGCGCTTCGAACGCGTCGTGCCCGGTGGCTCGCGTGACGCTGACGCGAGCACGCCGTGACCGATCCTGAGTCTCCACGGAGCCAACCACAGGAGCGGCTCCCCGTAGCCTCGCGCGGCTCTTCCTCGTTTCAGGGGCGACTGCTTGAAACGTTGCAAGAGATGGGCCGCGCGGCGTTGGCGCAGGCACGACGCCGCCGCAAGACGCTTTCGGTGCTGGGCTTCACGCTGGGTGTCCTCGCGCTCGCAGCCGCGATCTGGTCCGTCGCCGGGGCTGGCGGCGCCTGGCAAGCAGCGCAGCGCCACGTGCTCGACTCTTCTCGCGTCGAACTCCTGCTCTTGGCCATTGCCCTACCGCCCTTGCACATCATCCTCAGCGCCCTTGCTCTTTGGGCTCTTACGCGGCAGTATGGCCGAGTGGGATTCCTTGAGATGTGCTGGCTCGTTTCCGGCGCTTGGTTGCTCAACTTCCTCCCGCTGCGTCCCGGATTGCTCGGGCGCGTCGCGTATCACAAGGCCATCAACGGCATCGCCATCCGCGATTCAGCCCGAGCCCTCGTCCTCTCCATTGCAACCGGGGCAGCCGCCATCCTTCTGGCTTTCCTGATCGCGATCTTCGTTGCCAACGCGCCCTGGGGCCCGTGGGTCCTCGCCTTGCCGGTCAGCATTTGCGGGCTGATCGCTTGGTCGACCTGGCGGGGCCAGTCGCTCGACGCCGACCGACTCAGGCCCTTCCCGATGCTGGCAATCGCGGTGGGTGCTCGCTATGCCGACGTGCTCGTGTGGAGCCTGCGTTATCTTCTCGTCTTCGAAGCGATCGGCATGCCAGTCCGCCTCGTGCAGAGCGTGGCAATCGCCAGCGTCGGACAACTCGCGTCGCTGGTTCCGTTTGTCGGAAATGGACTCGGGTTGCGCGAGTGGGCCGTCGGGCTGGCTTCCGAGGTGTTGCCGAACTGGACGGCACGCAACGCCGATTCCTCCCTCTTGGTTTCGGGCCAGTTCACCACCGCCCAAGTTGGCGTGCTCGCCGACCTCATGAACCGGCTGGTCGAGGTCGTCGTCTGCATGCCGCTGGCCCTCATTGGGCTCGCCTTGGTCGCAAGACGCATGAGGCCTTCAAGCTCGGGTCCCCCTCCGTCGCGCGACGCCGGCGTGTAGAAGCCGGGCTGCAATGCCCGTCAACCGTTCATTCTACCAAGAAACGCCACTTCGATGGCAGAATGCGGTTCTAGACTGCTCGAAACTGGAGCAGACACATGCCCATTCGCGCAATGGCGGCCAAGGCCGCAGGTCGAACCCTGGAGCCCTTTTCTTTCGAGCCTGGTCCGCTCGGGGCTGAGCAAGTCGAGATCTCGGTGCAGACGTGCGGCATCTGCCACAGTGACCTCTCGATGGCCTGTAACGACTGGCACATGACGCAGTACCCCTTCGTTCCGGGTCACGAAGTCGTCGGGCGCGTCGCCTCGGTGGGCCCAGCGGTGAAGGGAAGAAAGGTCGGCGATCTGGTCGGCCTTGGTTGGTTCAGCCAAAGCTGCATGGCCTGCACGAACTGCCTTCGAGGCGATCAGAACCTCTGCCCCACCTCCGAGCAGACGATCATCCAGCGTCACGGCGGGTTCGCGACGCGCGTTCGCTGCCACTGGGCCTGGGCCACTCCACTGCCCGAGACGCTCGATCCCTCCAAAGCAGGGCCGCTCTTCTGCGGCGGAATCACCGTCTTCAATCCGCTTGTTCAGTTCGGAGTCTCCCCGACCGACCGCGTCGGTGTTGTCGGCATCGGCGGGCTCGGACACCTGGCGCTGCAGTTCTTGAACAAATGGGGCTGCGAGGTCTTCGCCTTCACCAGCAGCGACGCCAAGGCCGCCGAGGCTCGCTCGCTCGGAGCACACCACGCGGTGAACTCAACCAAGGACACGGAGCTCGAGAAGCTCAAGGGGCGGCTCGACTTCATCCTCGTCACCGCCAACGTCAACCTGAACTGGAGCGCATACATCGCATGCCTCAGCCCGCGAGGTCGCCTCCACTTTGTCGGTGCCGTTCCCGATCCAGTCCCCGTCGCAGTGTTCCCCCTGCTGCTCGCGCAGGCCAGTGTCAGCGGCTCGCCACTGGGAAGCCCGGCCAACACCGCTCGCATGCTCGACTTCTGCGCACGCCACAAGATTCAGTGCGTCACCGAGCACTTCAAGCTCAGCGACGTCAACCGGGCGATGGAGCATCTGCACGAAGGCAAAGCCAGGTATCGCATCGTGCTTGAAAACGATCTCAAGGAGTGACACCGCGGGATTGAGCCGAAACCGACCCCGGTTAGTCATACCCAAGGTCGCGAAGATCGTCCTCATCCAGGCCAAACTGGTGGCCGATCTCGTGCAACAGCGTCACCCAGATCTCTTCGAAGACGGCGTCATCCGCATCGGGCTGGTCCCAGCCGCCCGCGAGCAACAGAATGCCCTCGCGGAACAAGTGAATCTCCGAAGGCAGTTCGGGTGCATCGTTCACAGAGGTTTCGGTGATCGCCCGCCCGGAATGCAGCCCACACAGCTCCGACGCCGCCTGCTGATCGTTCGGATCCATCCCAAGGTCTCGAAGCATCTCCGGCGTCGGACGGTCCAGCACCACCACGGGCACTTCCTCCAGCAGCCCGTGGATCTCGTCCGGGAGCTGGTCGATCGCCTCATCCACGAGCGCATCGAAACGCTCGCGTTCGTCATCCTTCATGCCCGCCACAGGCTCACCCATCTCAACCCCTCTTCGGTTCGCAGTGGAAGCTCCCATCCAGCGGCGAGCTCAACTTGAGTGGCTCCGGCTCGCTCACGCTTACGCCAGCTCCGGCCTTGCAGGCGGTGTCGGCGGTGCTGCTGGCGGAGGTGCCGCGCCGGTTGCAGGCTGCGCGGGGGCAGAAGTCGACGCTACCTGAACACCCGCACTCGCGCCTCCGACCCCAGGTTCGCTCGACTTGGAGCCCACCTCCGATACTGCAGCCGCCCCGGGCCCCGATGCCGCAAGCAGCTCGGCCAGCGAGAGAGGCGGTGCCAGCACGACGCGCCGGATCCTCATGCACGTCAGCGCGACGCCAAGAAACCCAAGTGTCAGCAACGCTGCGCTCACCCCAACGAGAAGCGTGCCCGCGAGAAACCCCAGCGAAGCTGGAGCGTCGATCGCATCGCGCGCCAGGACATGGATGACGTCGCCAGTAACGCCCACGAGCGCCACGCCCGCCAGCGGCATCAGCGGCTGTCCCTCGCGCCGGCCGGTGCGCATTAAGTGCGAACGCTCCATCAACATCTTCCAGATCGGAGCCAGTCCCCAGACCGCAAGCCCGATTCCAAGCCCTTGAACAATCCGCAGCAGATCACGCTGCCAAGAACCGTCGCTCAGCGCGTTGGCCGCGAAGGTCGCCTGGCTGTCCATCAGCAGGATCGAGCGCGTTGAGAGCAGGATGGGAACAAACGCAGCCACACCGCAGAACGCTCGCAGTCGGGGGCCCCGCGGGATTCGCTCGTGCGGCGAGAGCAGCGAAAGCGAGCCCAGGAACGAAATGAGCGTCCCGCCAAGCAGCACAAACTGCGCGGTCGGCACCGGCACCCGAATGCTTGCGAACGAGTCGAGCAGTTCCGACAGACGCAGCGCCCACGCCGCGAGTGCCGCCAACACCGCCCCGAACGACCAAGCCATCAGACCGGTCCAGGTGAGTCTGGGATGCCGAATTGCCTGCAGTTCGCTGGCATACGGGTCGACGACCGCCAGCAGAGTCGCCCGTACGGGCAAGCCGCACTCGGAACACACCGCCCGGACGGAGAGCCCCTTGAGGTTGTACCGACAGCGCACGCAGGGCAGGTCGCCACCGAGTTCACGCGCCACCGCCTCGCGGCGCGTGCCCTCCCACGAGCCCACACGAGGGGCGGCTCCATCAATCGCACCGTTGCTGGGGCTCACCAGAGTGAAGGATAGCGAGGTCGGTTACCCGTGCATCCCGTGGGACCGCAACAAATCCCGAGATCCAGCGCGATTTTCGGCGATCTGGGCAACCTCAGTCGGGTTCGACGGTCAGTTCCAGCGTCGCGTAACCGTCGATCTCGAAGTACTCCAGCAGCACATCGAGCTCCTGCTCCTGCTCGAGCGTCAGCGTGCCCGTGTCGCGGGTGGGCCCGTGATGCGTCCAGTTCTCGAGGACGACTTTGTCACCGACGAGCAGTCGCACGCCGTCATCGCTGAGCGTTGAAAACCGCCACTTCCCCGCGGGGAGGCGAAGCCGCGTCTGGGCGATGACGCCAAAGCGATCGCTGACCGCATGCTCTTCGAGCATCCCCCTGGCAAACGGCAGCGAGCGTGGTCCGTTGTTGCCAAATGGCATGGAGATCGCCGCGACGCTGGCGGAGAATGCCCGGGGCCCCCCCGCTTCGCGCCGCCAGCCATCGAGATCCTCCCGAGGATCGATCGTCCAGGGGAACGTCGTGACGCTCCAGGCAGCGCCGACCGCAACACCCGTGATCATGTGCGCCTGGCCCGCCACCCCGAAGACAATGCGGTAGGGCCAGATTCCTGGCGGCGGCGTGATCGTCATGACCGCTGGCCTGTCCGCCCGAGGAGCCGGCATGAACTGGAATGGCAGTTCGAAAGGGTCGCAGACCGCCGACGCCTCGGGGTCCGCACCAAAGACCTCATACACCAGCGAGCCACCCGAATCCGTGCGGCGACGGACCATCAGGCTCGCATGATCCCACGGTCCCCACTCCCCCACGATGATCTTCTCCCGTCCCGCAAGTTCGGAACGTGCGCCCACAGGCCGGCGAGACCCCGGCAGCCCCTTTCGTAGAACATCAACTCTTGCCTGCGTCTGCTCGATCACCGCCGCCACCGCCTCACGTTCCGAGCCCGACGGATCGGCTTCTCGAGGCTTGACGCCCTCGGGCTCGAAAAGCACCGAGCCACCGCTCAAGCGGTTGGCCAACATGGTGTTCTCTCGAACCTTCGCGGATTCGTCGGTGGCAGCCACGCCGCCTGCCAGCGCCGAGAGATCCCGCACGTGCAGGTGCGTGCCGGGACCGGTGAACTCATTCGACGCGATGACGTTCTCGACTACGCCGCGGTGATTCACCCTCACGCCCGGGAGTTGCAGCAACCCCTTGTCGTCGTCCCACCACAGATGCACGCCCGCGGCGTTATCCGTGAACGTGTTCTGCACGATGCGGTTGCCCGACGCGTGCTCCATGTTGATCGCGCCGCGCTCCAGGCCATAGCCCGCCTCGCCGTTCCGTGTGAACCTGTTGTTCGCGATGATCGAATCTTGCGAGTAACCACCCCAGATCCCGCAGATCGCATTGTGCGCAAGCTGGTTCTGGACGACGACATTCCCGAAGCTGAAGGTCAGTTCCAGCCCGTGCGCCACCGCAAACGAAAGGTCGTTGCCGAAGAACACGTTGTCGTTGCACCCAAGCCTCTTGAAGAGTTGCTCGTCGACGCCGCCCGGGTTCTGCTCCTTGGCAACCTCGCCAATCGCTTCACGACCCGCAAACGCAAAGACTCCGTCGCCTCCGTGGGTCATCGAGTTCTCCGCGACGACGTTTCGCGAGCACTGCTCGAACATCAGCAGGCCCGCCGAATCCTGTCCGCGGTTGTATACGCCATGGCTGTAGCCCCGCACACAAAAGTCCATCGCATTGCGACTGATCACGTTGTCGCTCGACCGCCACATCGCGATCCCCCAGCCCGAGAGGAACGAAAAGTCGTTGTCGTAGATCTTCGAGTTGTTGACCCGGTCGAGCACAAGGCCATTCTGCCCGCGGCGAACCAGCACATCGTGGATCGTCACCCGCTCGCTGTCCTCGATGTAGCACGCGGCGCCGTAGTTCGTGAGCCATTCGTTCGCGTCGTTGCGATGGGGCCAGAGCCAGTCGGAAGCATCTTCTGCCACGGGCGTCGAGCGAAGCCGCTGGCGAAAGTTGCCAGAGAGATCGGCACTGGCGACCGTCAACCCGTCGGCCCCGGTCGCAAAGATGCCAATCTTGAATCCCGACACCCGCGGCGCATTGAGCGTGACGTTCTTTCCTGTCACGCGCACGCCAACGCCGGCTAAACCGTCCGGCGCCGCGTCGTCGGTCGCTCCGCGAAGCGTTCCCTCGAACCGAACCGTGATGTCACTCCCGCTGACGAGCAGCACACCGTTGCCGTCCGTATCAGCGATCACCATCCCTGGCGGCACCACCACCCGCGAGTTCCTGGTGATCGTCACATTGTCGCGATCGAGGGTGACGACCTCCATCTCCGGTGACGCTTCGCTGCTGGTCCACCCGCCATTGCCGGAGGCGTTGGCGCCGCCCGCGCCGAGGCAAACCGCCGCTGCGCCCGCGCACACGCGGAGCGCCGCCCGGCGGCATGAACGCGAACTCAGGAAACGGGTACGCGGCAAGTGGCAGAAGCGCATATCAAACCATAGTCGTCGCCCCCCTGCGTTTGCCGCTCGCATCGAACCTCAGTCGGTGTCCGCACCGTGCGTCCGTTCCCGGCCGGCGCGTACCCTCGACTCTGAACTGGATCTGCGCACGACGCGCTGCCAAGCACGATTGAGACCAAGGGCATGGACACCAACGCCGCCAACCAGGTTCCACATGTCAGACCTTTTTCCCGGATGCCGGCTCGCATGGACCTCGTGGGCAAGCGCGTCACGGTGATGGGCCTTGGTCGATTCGGCGGCGGCGTCGGCGTCGCCCGCTTCCTTGTCTCCCGCGGAGCCGATGTCCTGGTCACCGACCTCGATCCGCCCGAACGCCTCGCCGACAGCCTTCGATCGATCGATGATCACGTACGCGCCGGAACCATCTCGCTTCGGCTCGGCGAGCACAACGTCAGCGACTTCACCACCTGCGATCTGGTCATCGCAAACCCCGCGGTTCCCAAGCCCTGGGAGAATCGCTTCCTGCGCGCCGCCTCCGCCGCTGGCGTGCCGGTTTCGACCGAGATTGAACTGCTCGTGCGGGGCTTGGCCGCCCATGGAGACGCCACAAGTGCCACGCCCATCATCGCCATCACCGGCTCCGCGGGGAAGAGCACCACATCGAACCTGATCGCTCACATTCTTTCGTCCAGCGGCATACGCACGGTGCTGGGCGGCAACATCGGTGGTTCCCTGCTGGATAAACTCGACGCCTGGACCCACACACCGCCCGACGTGCTCGTCCTTGAGCTTTCCAGCGCCATGCTCCATTGGCTTGCTCCGTGGTCGCCCACCGTCGGAGTCGTCACCAATCTATCTCCAAACCACCTTGATTGGCACGGTTCGCTCGAGCATTACCGTGCGTCCAAGCAACAGATCCTCGCATCGCAGCGCCCGGGCGACGCCGCCGTGCTTGGGCCGGGCGTGCACGACTGGCCCGTCAACACCGGTGTCGATTGCCGCCGTGTCACGGAAGGATCAGGCGTTTCGGGCCTCCAGCTCCTCGGGCGTCATAACGCCCTGAACGCCGCGGTCGCCGTCGAGGGTGTGCTCGCGCTGGCGGACTTGGCAACCCGCTCGCCCGCCCGGGCAGCTCCGCTGCAGGCGATCACGCGTGCGAGCGCCGAGCACGCGGCAAGATCCTGCCCCGCGCTCACGCATCGCCTCGCCCCGGTCGCCGACGTTCGTGGCGTGTCTTATGTCAACGACTCTAAAGCGACAACTCCTGAATCAACCCTGCTGGCGCTGGACGCCCTGCGCGATCCGCGGATGGGCCTCACTCGAATCCACCTCATCGCCGGCGGCTACGACAAGGGATCCGACCTCTCGCCGATTGGCTGCCTCGCGCCCGAGCTTGCCGGGCTCTACACGATCGGCAAGACCGGGCCCGCCATCGACGCCGCAGCGGCAGGGAAGTCGCTGCCCTGCGGCGATCTGACAACCGCGGTTGCAACCGCCGCCAAGCGCGCCCGCCCGGGCGACTGCGTTCTGCTCAGCACCGCCTGCGCTTCGTGGGATCAGTTCATCAACTACGAACAGCGAGGCGAGCAGTTTGCCCAGCTCGTCCGCGGGCTCTAGCGGCTCCGGCGACCCCGCCGCCGCGCCACGCCAACACTTGTCCCATGAATCGGGCTGCATTCATCGTGCTCGCGTCGACGTTGGGCTTGAGCGCCTGTCAACCAGCGAGAGAATCACCTGCGGCTCGCGAGCCCGGCGTCGCGAGCGATTCTCTCGCCGCCGAGCCCGTTGCCGCACCCTCGCCCCCGATGCTGCCGCCAGTCTTCGTTGCACCGCGAAACGCCAGCGCCGCCGCCCCGTCAAGCACCGTGCCCTCGCCCTGGATCGACGCGTTTCCGCACGTGCGCGTCGATCTCAAACGGCAACTCGTCGAGATCCATGGCGAGATCTCCGTCGACGCCCACAATCCAGAAACGCCCAAGCCGTACCTCGAGGTCATGGTCTGTGCCGCAGGAACGCGCGAGCACGAGGCGCTCGTCGTCACCCGTGCCAGAGCCTCCCACGTGCACGCCGCCCTGTTGATGATCGGGCTCGCGCCCGGCAAGCCCGGCTCGTGGAAGCCGGTCCGCGATGCCGGTGCTTCTCGTCTGGAGCGCGTCCAGCCGACGGGCGATTCCGTTGTTGTCTGGATGGCCCCCGCCCCGTCGCCGACGCAGACGCTCGATTTCCCATCGCCAGCGTGGTCCAAGCTCTCGCAGTTCGTGCTCGTCGAACCCAAGATGACACCGCTTGGCGGCGTTGAACCCTCCGATCCTCAATCGCAGCGAGGCTGGGTCTTCGCAGGGTCGTTCGAGCGTGAGAGGCCCGCGGGCGGCATTACCTACCAAGCGGATCTTGAAGGCAACATCGTGGGGCTCACCACCTTTGGAGACGAGGTCGTCGCGTGGCGCGAGGTTCACAGCCATGCCGCGGACCACGAAACCCCCGCTTGGCTTCCCGACCCAGCCCGACTGCCGCCAGCGGGCACGCCGGTCCGTGTGATTATCTCGAGGTGATCGCCTCCAGCAGCGTGCCCCACTGAGCGCACGCCGTCGATTTGTCGTACTTGCCCAAGAGCGCCTCGCGCCCACGGCGACCCATCTCATCCGCCTTCGCTCGATCCGCCGCGAGTGTTCGGATCGCTTCGACCAGGGCGTCGACGTCTCCCAAGGGCTCAGACTCCAACGACCCGGCCCCCGCGGCGCCCCTCGAGGGTGACCCCTCGCCCGTTCCTGCCTCCGCCTCGCCCGGCCTCACAACAATCCCGCTTCCGGTTTCTGTCAAGATCCGTCCGATCTCCGACGCCGAACGACCGACGAAGATCGCAGGCCTCGCCGCGGCCATGATGCCGAACAGCTTGCTCGGGACGATCATGCCTTCCATCCCGGCTCGCAGGCTGATCAAGTGGACATCCGCCACGCTCAGCGACTCGCCCAGTTTCTCGCGAGGCACGTACTCGCGCCATGAAACGGACGAGAGCCCGTGCTTCTCCTTGAATGCCAGCACCTCGCCTTTGCGCTTGCCCCCGCCCACAAAGAGAAAGTGCAATCGCGGGAGCGTGCTCTTCCCCTGCTCTTGCTCGCGCGACAGCCGCAAGATCGCCTCCAGAATCGTCCGGCAGTCGTGCCCGATCCCGAAGTTGCCCGAGTACATCACCACGAACGCGTCATCGAGCCCCCACTCGCGCCGAAACTGGTTCTGCTCTCGCGCCACAGGCTTCACGCCGCTCTCGTCGCTCCACACCGGGATGAAGTGAACTTTGTCGGCGGGCCCGCCCTTGGCCAGGGCCCGGTCCCGCATGCACCGCCCGAGCACCACGGTCGCGTCGCACTTGGTCAAGAGAACGCGACCAAGGAACTCCATCACCCGCGCCGGCATCGACTTCGCCCCGAACACGCCGGAATCCACCGCGACGTCCGGATAGAGGTCCATGATCCAGTAGACCGCTCGCGAGCCACGGATCCACTTGGAGAGCAGCGCGACCAGCGCGATGAAGGGCGGCGTGGTGTACCCCACCACGACGTCCGGCCTCTTCATGGTCAGAATCCTGACAGTTGCAAGCACGTAGAACATCGCAAAGTCGAACGCCCGCGCCGTCAGGCCCTTCCTCCCGAAGAGGTTGCTCCCGACGCGGTGGATCTCAATCGTGTTGATCACCTCGTGCTTGGGCAGCGTCGCCCCGGCTTGGCCGTAGATCGACCGCGACGCCACCGCGGAGACGGCATGCCCGCGTGCCACCAGCGCATCGGCCAAGTCCTTGCCCATCTGGGCGGTCGCAACCACATCGGGGTAGAAAGGCTGGTTCAGCAGGACGACATGCATGAGGTGGTGAGCGTACGGAGCCCACACGACGGGAACAGGCTCGCGAGGGCCCGCTCGCAACTCACGACCGCCGCGCAGGCGAGTGGGTATCGTGTGCACATGCCCACCTCCGCTTCCATGCCCGCCGCCGACCGCCCCGCGAATCCCGATCAAGCCGCGGGCTGGGCCCGTCGGTCGTTGGCAGTGCTCCCCGCCGGTTCCAACGGCGAGTTTGATCTCCCCGCCGACCTGGTCCGCGTGATCGATACCGCCAAAGGCTGTCGGTTGCGCGATGCCGCCTCGCGCGACATGGTCGATTTCTCGATGGGTTGGGGTTCAGTCCTTCCCGGGCACGCCCGAGAGGAAATCCTCACCGCCGTCCGCGAGCGACTTCCCAAGGGGACCAACTTTTCATATCCAAGCACCGAAGCGATCTGCCTCGCCGAGGAACTGCAACGCATCCAGCCGACGCCGGGCCGCCGCGTCCGTTTCTGCGCCAGCGGCACCGAGGCCACGATGTACTGCCTCCGGCTCGCGCGAGCCTTCACCGAACGCAAGGGCGTCCTGAAGTTTGAAGGTGCCTACCACGGCTCCAACGACGAGGGCGTGACCAGCCTCTTTCCCTCAGGGAGAACTCCCTTCCCGCGTCCGGAGCCTTCCAGCGCGGGAATCTCCGCCGAGCACACCATGGTCGCGCCCTATAACGACCTCAGTTCCGCCCGAGCTATCATCACTTCGCACGCCAAGGAACTCGCCTGCGTCATCGTCGAACCCCTTCACCGCTGCCTCGCGCCGCGGCCAGGATTCCTCGCCGGGCTCCGCGAGGTTTGCGATCGACACGACGTGCTGCTCGTCTTCGATGAAGTCGTCACCGGCTTCCGCATGGCCTATGGCGGCGCTCAGGCCCACTACGGCGTTACCGCCGACCTCATCGCCTATGGCAAAGCGCTCGGGGGCGGGTTGCCAATCGGCGCGTTCGTCGGGCGGCCCGACATCATGGACATTGTCCGCGAGGACCGCGCCCGCGAAGTTGAGTACGTTTGGACCGCCTCAACACTGGGTGGAAACCCCGTGTCGTGCGCCGCCGCACTGGCCGCGCTCGACATCTACCGCCAACCCGGGGTTTATTCAACGCTCCACGCGCTGGGCGAGCGCTTCCGCGAATCCCTCCGGGCAGCGCTCCGCGACACCGGGCACGTCGGCCAGGTAATTGGCGATGGGCCCTTGGGCCAGATCGTATTTTCTGATCGCCCCGTCTTCGATTACCGCACCACCATCGCGGGCGACCGCGCCAAATCCCGCGCCATGATGCTCGGGCTTTTCCGCCGGGGCGTCTTCGTGAACCCCATGGGAACCAAGCTCTACCTGTCGCTGGCACACGCGAACGACGAGGGAGCCATGACCCAGTTCGATGCCGCCCTGCGTGAAGTGCTCAAGGAGCTTGCCGGCCCATAACGACAGATGCCGACGGACGCGGTCGCGCCCATCGGCATCATGCGAGTCGTGCACGCTTGGGATCGTCGCGACTTACCGGTTGTCGGGCTCGACGTTAGTTTCCGGCCCAGCGTAAAGCGGGAGCGCCGCGTTGGAGTTGCTGGCACCCTGCGAGATGTTCTTGACGTGCCCGTCGCCCCACATGGTGTTGCCCGCGCCGGCGTGACGGAACGTCTCGCGACGCCACCCGACGAAGCGGGGGTCGCTGCCTTCCAGTGAGTTGTACTGATCTAGGTCGTTGATGGTGTCGCCGTTGGCGTCGAGCATGTGCTCAAACGCATCTTGGAAGGCGATCATGAGCGA
The DNA here is from genome assembly GCA_033763815.1 of Planctomycetota bacterium. Lineage (GTDB taxonomy): Bacteria > Planctomycetota > Phycisphaerae > Phycisphaerales > UBA1924 > JANRJU01. The sequence goes on along the minus strand of JANRJU010000006.1, from coordinate 310,208 downwards.
AGGCTGGTAGATATCCGAAAGGCGGGTGGGCACAGCGACCCAGCCGTTGTACTGCCGGACGAACTCCTTGCGGAACCAGAGTCGCACGGAGCGATCGCTGTTGACGTACTTCCGCATGACGCCGTTGAAGCCGTAGGTCTGCCAGAGGTTGTCGGGATCAAACCGGGTGGTTGAGTCGCGAGCGCCCGATTCCGATTCGCTGTAGATGTAGGGATCCATGGTCTTGGCCGAGGGGCAGCGCCACAGCTTCCAGTGGGCGAAGGGCGGAGCCGCACTGCCATTCCACGGCATGCCAGCGACGTACCACGTCGGATCGATCTGGATGTCGAAGTAGAGGTCGTAGATGTTGGCCCAATAGGCGTACTCGACGTTTCGCCCATCGTTGGTGAAGTCGTTCATCCACGGGCGGATCATGCGGAGGTTGGACGGCTGATACGCCGCGTTGCGGTTGATGCGATGGAACCGCGCCGCTCCATTGAGGCGCTTGGCGTGGTGCTGTTCCTTGTAGTCATTGGCGTAACCCCAGAACGCCTGATAGATGGACTTGAGGTTGGCCCCGCAGACCGTCGCTCTCCCGGCCTCCCGAGCCGCCCCGAGCGCCGGGAGCAAGATGCCGATGAGGAGCGCGATAATCGCGATGACCACCAGCAGCTCGATGAGCGTAAACGCAGCGCGTCGAGACAGATCACGGGAATGCGAGCGGGACACATTCGAAACTGAGCGGGACAGCGCTGAGACCATGGGGATCAACCTCCAGCGTGAATCTTGACGTCAGTCCCGGGAACTCCGGGACTTCGTTGCAAGGCACGATGAACTCAAACATTACTCAACAACCCTGAACCGGGAGGGCCTTTCGTGTCAAGGTTTGGTTAAACATGCAGCCTTATAACCGGTCAGATCTCCCCGCTTGTCAGCGCCCAAGTTCCGGTACTCAGCCACCCCGTCGCTCGACCGCGCACTTGATCGCAAGTTGAGTGATAACAGGGGTTTGGGACCCGCGACCAGCACGCAGTTTTAGCGCAAGCTTCACGATCGACGGGGCGATTGTCACGCGCAGCGCAGTTAGAGTTTACTGCCAGCGTGCGCTCAGTGGGAGGGTGCGTCGGCGCAAGCTGTTCCGCAGGGATCTCGGTTGTCGATGTCCCGGGAACACGGTCAAGCAGAGGAGATCAGTGATGCGTATGGGATCCATGCGGACGGCGCAGCTTTTGGCGCTGGCGGCTGGTTCGGTTGCGGCGTCGGTCGCGTCCGGCCAAGTCTTTGTTGAGCAGAACTTCAACGGCGCGGTCCTCGACCAACAGTCGGGCGACCCCACCATGTTGGCGGCCTGCCTCTCGTCCACGCCCTTCTTCACCCACGTTCCGCCCGCCGGCTGGACCGTCAACAACTGCGGCGTGCCCACCTACGCCTGCCGCTTCCAGGCCGAGTGTAACCCCACCGGCAACTGCCTCCCCGAGAACGCCACCCCCTGCGCTGATCAGGGCGTCTTCGAGTGGGAGGGCTGGTCCTTCGCTCGTAAGGAACTCTGGAGCATTGTCGCCGGCAACCAGCAGCGGTCTGCCTTCACCCTCGGCACCAACATCGTCGCCATCGCCGATCCCGACGAGTGGGACGACCGCGGCAATCCCGACGCCCAGTGCGGCCTCTACAACACCTTCATGAGCACCCCGGCGATCGACGTCCAGAACGCCAACCTCAGCACGCTCTCCTTCAACTTCGCCTCAAGCTTCCGCTCCGAGGGCAACCAGACCGCCCTCCTCCGCGTGTACTACACCGACGCCAACGGCGTTGAGAATCCGAGCTTCAACGAAGTCCTCCGCTTCGAGTCCGATGCCAACAGCCCCTTCTTCAAGCCCGACAATCTCGCCGCTTGGAACGAGGCCGTCAGCATCCCCGCTTCCACGCTGAACATCCCCGCTGGCACCCGCTCGGTCCGCTTCGAGTTCGGGCTCGTCAACGCTGTCAACAACTGGTGGTGGGCTGTCGATAACCTCGTCCTCCAGGGCCAGAACCTGGGCGGGCAGCAGACCAGCTTCTTCACCGAGACCTTCGAGAGCGTCACGCTCCAGCCCCCGGTCCACGAGGGCGCCTCCGGCGCTCCCTGCGCTGTTCCCTTCTGCGGCCAGAACGTCTACACCCACACCGGGCCCGACGGCTGGTCGGTCAGCCTGACCAATCCCCCCGCCGGCGGCGTGCCGGATTGGCGCGGCTGGTCCTTCACCACCCGCCCCTTCTGGAACTGCGTTGAGGGTAACGGCACCGGCTTCACCGGCTCCAGCGGCATCATCGCCGTCGCCGACAACGACGCCTTCGACGACCTCCCCGATGGCCGTCCGCTCGACACCTCGCTCACCTCGCCCGCCATCGACATCTCGGGCCGCTCGGCCGACCTGATCGTCCTCTCCTTCCGCTCGAGCTGGCGCTGGGAGGCCGCGCAGACCGCGACCGTCACCGCTCGTTACGACACGGGCCAGGTCGTTGAGATCCTCCGCTGGGAGTCCAACCCCTCGAGCACGTTCTTCAAGGGCGATGCCGTCAACGAGCAGACCGCTGTTCCGCTGCTGGTTCCCACCGGCGCTTCGACGGTCTCGATCGAGTACCGCCTTGTCGGCTCGAACAACTGGTGGTGGGCGATCGACGACGTCCGTCTCTTCGAGGGCGCTGCTCGCACGTCCATCTTCAACGCGTCGCCCACGCGCGACTCCATGAGCGTCTCGCTCGACTTCCTCTACCCCGCCTGCTTCACGCCCTGGACCCCCACCCCCCCCACCGGCTGGACCAACGTCTTCGATCCCATCGGTTGCGTCAGCCCCTGCGGCGTCGAAGAATGGCGAGGCTGGTCCTTCGCTGATCGCGACTACTGGATCGATGCCGACTTCCAGAACCGCGAGCAGTTCACCAAGGCCTCCGGCTTCGTCGCTGTCGCCGACAACGACGAGTGGGACGACGCCCCCAACGGCAACGCCCAGTACAACACCTTCCTCACCACGCCCAGCATCGCCCTGCCCGCCGGCGCCACCGCTCAGCTCAACTTCGACTCGAGCTGGCGCCCCGAAGGCTTCGACGACTTCTGCGTCGGCTGCCCGGGCGGCGATCTCACCAACAACCAGACCGCCATCATCGAAGTCAACTACTTCGATCAGAACGGCTCGCCCATCAGCTCCGCCGAGATCCTTCGCTGGGACTCCAACCCCAACGGCTCGTTCTTCAAGCCCGATTCGACCAACGAGTCGGTCTCGATCAACCTCGCCGGCATCCCCGCCAACGCTCGCAGCATGACCCTGGAGTTCAACCAGGTCAACGCCCGCAACGACTGGTGGTGGGCGATCGACAACATCGACGTCAAGGTCAACGGCGGCACGACCTTCGCCGAAGACTTCAACAACCTCACCAACGACCTCCGCGCTCCCGCCGGCGAGACGCCCCCTGAGTTCCTCTGCCAGTACTTCTCCACGGTCATCGAGCAGCCCGGCAGCTTCACCTCCGAGACGACCAACACGACCTGCGCTCCCGCCTTCGCTGGCTGGAACGCCTGGGTCATCCCGGCGTGGGCCCAGGCCACCCCGGGCGGCAGCCGCAACCTGCACGGCGCTGCCACCGCCTTCGTCTCCGACTTCGCCGCCCGCGATTGCGACGGCGTCGCCACCCTCACCTCGCCCACCTACGACATCTCCATCATCGCCCCGGGCACCCTCGAGCTCAGCTTCCGCTCGGGCTGGCTGAGCCAGGCCGGTCACATCTCCACCGTCGAGGCCTCCTTCGACGGCGGCACGACCTGGACCAACGTCCTCACCTGGAACCCCGGCAACAAGACCACCAACGCTGACGAGGTCGTCACCGTTGGCATCAACAACCCCCAGGGCGCCACGTCGGCCCGCATCCGCTTCGTTGACCAGGACGCCGGCTGGTGGGCCGTCAGCGACCTCGCCCTCACCGGCGAGCTCCTGCTCCCCACCTGCCCCGCCGACTTCAACGACGACGGCCAGGTCGACTTCTTCGACTACCTCGACTTCGTCGGCGCCTTCGGCGTCGAGGATCCCTCGGCTGACTTCAACGCCGACGGCCAGGTCGACTTCTTCGACTACCTCGACTTCTCCGCTCGCTTCGGCGCTGGCTGCTAAGCCTCGATCACCACGCCCCGCGGCGTGATGTTCGACAGTTCTCGAACGACCACGGAGCGCCCTTCAAGGACGCTCCGTTTTCTTTTGTCCACGCTCAACTCGACGACTCGCGTCACAGCGCGCTCAAATCCACCCACGCCTCAAAGCCAGCACTCGCGAACGCGTTAGTCGGGTCATCCCAAGACCGAGAGCAGCACGCATGCGCAGCGAACACCGCGCGAGCGACCACCACGCCGACTTGCGAAGGAATCAGCAAGCCGGTCTACGAGCCGCAGCCCGCATCGAACGCGATCGCGTACGCGAGGTAATCGAAGAAGTCGACTGCGCCATCACGATCGACGTCCGCGAGCGGGCCTCGCGCGGCATAGGCCTCGGTGAAGTCCAGGAAGTCGAAGAAGTCGGCTTGGGCGTCTCCGTTAAAGTCAGCAGCGCACGCCGCGCGGTTGGTTGCCCACTGCCAATCCGCCTCAAAGGACTCGGGGTCGTAGCTCTGGCGAACGACGTCCAGATCGGTGGTGTTCGCCAGCCCGTCGCCGGTAAAGTCTCCCTGAGACCACAGAACGCCGGAGTCGCCAAAGAACGCGGCCAAGGCATCAAGATCGAGCCGGTCGAGGGTGCCATCGCGATTGGCGTCGCCCGGCAAGGCCGGTTTCCGCACCGCTTGCTCCGTCGCCGCCCGAACCAGATCGAGCAGCCCGATGATGTTTCCGGATCGCGTGAGATCGGTAGCGAACGCGCCCACGACGCGATCATCAAAGTCGATCCAGGAATAGAACCCCCGAGCCCCCGCGGCTACTGCGGCGTTCACGACCCCCTGGGCGTTGCGGTCAAGCCACACCCCGACGCCGTAGTCCGAACTTTCTTTGTATGGAGTCCCCGCGATGGGCACGCCGACAGGCGTCTGCCGCGTGAACATCTGCTGCACGGACGTGGGCTGAAGAATGCGCACGCCGTCAATCTCTCCGCCCCGTCGCAGGCATTCCATGAATCGTGCGAACTCGGTCGCGCGGCTCTCGCAGCCGCCAGCGATCCTGGGATTCGTCGGCGTCGTCAGCACAAACCTCGTGCTTGACATTCCGAGCGGCCCGGTGATTCGCTGGGCGAACAGTGTGTTCCAAGGCTGACCGCCCGCGAGTTCCGCGACGGCCCCCGCCGCATGCATGGAGGATCCGCCATACAGGAACGTCGTGCCGGGCGCGAAGGCCAGCGGAGCGCTGGCGATGATCAGCGCCGCCCCTTGAAGGTCGACACTCGGGTTGCCCTCCGCCGAGGTCGCGCCAAGGCCCGCAGTGTGGGAGAAGGCCTGGCGGATCGTGATCGTCGACTTCGCTCCCGAGAACTGCGGAATGAACTGGCTGAGCCTCGTGTCGAGCGAGAACGCCTGCGGGCTGTTTTCGGTCAGCGACATCATGAGCGCTCCGGAAAGCGTCTTCGTTGCTGAATCAGCGTTGGCGACCTGATCGAGCTGAAAGCTCCCGAACGCCTGCCGATAAATCGTGACGCCGTCTCGCATCAAGAGCAGCTCGAAACCCGGCACGGCTCGATCAACGTTCTGACCGACCAGCGAGCCCCGTGCAAGGCGAGTGACTTCGTCGAGGTCGAAGGCGTCGCCAAGCGCCAGAGGCGTGCCCGCGGCACTCGTCATCAATCCAAGCCCAAGCGACGTCAGGAGAGATTCCCTGTTCATTCGGACACCAGCTCGCGACTGAGGCATGTTCGTTCTCCGGTCAGTTTCTCGGCCGCCCGGGCCAAGTGTCCAGACGAACGCTCTCGACCCCGCGGCATTGCGTCCGGCGTGGTGTCCTTGAAGTGGGGAGTGTGACACGTATGCGGGAGATGCGAGCGGCCCGACCGTCGCTCACGTCTTTCGGCGGGCCTTGCCCGTCGACTTCGCGCTCTTTTTCGTCGCCTTCTTGGTGCTCGCTCTGCCGGAACTCGCTCTGGTCGCACTCGCCTTCTTGGCGACCTTCTTCTCGGAGGCCTGCTTTGCGGCCTTCGTCTGTGCCTTTGTCGCTCCCTTCTTCAGCGGCTTGGTTCCGGCGGGCTTGCTCGGCGACGTCCCGTCTCCACTGGCGGAGTCGCCGCCCGCATCTCGCCCCGCCAGCTTCGCCGCGGCCTGGCGGACCTCCTCAACGTGACCGTTCACCTTCACGTTGTCCCAGCGCACTCGAATGACGCCCGTCTGATCGACAAGGAACGTCGTGCGGATGACCCCCATGTAGCTCCGCCCGTACATCGACTTCTCGCCCCACACGCCAAACGCGGCGCAAGTCGGCGGCGTGCCGTCCGATCCGGGCTCATCCGCCAGGAGCGTGAAGTTGAGGTCATACTTGGACGCAAACTTGGCGTGCGATTTCACGCCGTCCGGACTGATTCCAACCACCAGAGCGCCGACGCTCTCGAAGCCGGAAAGCTCGTCTCGAAACCCGCAGGCTTCCGCGGTGCACGAGCTTGTGTCGTCCTTTGGATAGAAGTAGATCACCAGGCCGGTGGTCGCGTGTTCGAGCAGCGACTGGGCTGTATGGACCTTTCCCGACTGATCGGGCAGCGAGAACGCGGGCAAGCGGCTTCCAACTTCGGCGGGCATGACGGTTCCTCCACGATTGCCCGGGACCCACTCTGCAGTGCCCCCGGGAGATCCCCGCACTTCGAGAACCGGCCCGAACATGGATGCAGGCGCCCGGCCATTCGCGGGGTGGGGATGAAATCCCCGCGGCGCACGAGCTCGCGGCACAAGTCCAAAGCACTGCGGTGCGACGCTACCCCATATCTTTCCTTGTGAACGCACCGCACACGACTGCACAGTCCACCGCCTCTTCCACCACTCCGTCGAACGCCCAGTTCGATGCCAAGCCGATCCTGGCCCGGTTGCTCACGGGGGGCACCTTGTCGGCCCCGGAAGCTCGCCAGGTGTTCGAGCACCTGCTGGCGGGACGGATGGACCCGCTCCACATCGCGTCGCTGCTCTCGCTCATCCAGCAGCGAGGCGCGACGGTCGAAGAACTGGCGGGGGCCGCCCGCGTGATGCGGGATCATGTCACCCCGGTTCCGGTGCCCGCGTCGATCGACCCCGACGCCGTTCTCGACACCTGCGGCACAGGCGGCGCGACCAAGGCCTTCAACGTCTCCACCGCCTCTGCAATCGTGGTCGCATCCGCCCGTGGCAAGCGCCGGCTCTACGTCGCCAAGCATGGCAACCGGGGCCGCTCCGGGCGCGGGTCAGCCGAGGTTCTCCATGCCCTTGGGGTCAAGCTCGACGCATCGCCCGATGTTGAAGCCCGGTGCCTCGTCGAGGTTGGCGTCTGTTTTTGCTTCGCCGTCGCCCACCACCCGGCGATGAAGCAGGCCGCCCCCGTTCGCCAAGCCCTGGGATTTCCCACGATCTTTAATCTTCTCGGACCTCTGACAAATCCAGCGCGGGCGGCCCGTCAAATCATGGGCGTGCCTCGGGCGACCCTGGTCGAACCCGTGGCACGCGTTCTTGCGTCCCTGGGGGCAACCCGCGCGCTCGTGGTCCATGGGCTTGCCGAGACCGCCGGGAGCACCGAGCCTCTTGGCATGGACGAGATCAGTGCCTGCGGACCGACGACCGTTGGCGAGGTGCGAGGAACGGACGTTCAGATTCGGACGCTTGATGCCGCCTCGAGCGTTGGCATGGCTCGCATCCCGCTCGAGAGCGTGTCCTGCGGCGATCTTCCGAGTGCGGTTGAGATGTTTCGACACGCGATCTCGGGCGAGCACCCTAATGCAAGCGAACTCGTTGCGCTCAATGCCGCGGCTGCGCTGGTGGTTGGCGAAGCCGCAGAAACCTGGCAGGAGGGCGTTTCCCTGGCACGGGAGGCAATCGCTTCTGGTCGAGCAGCGCAGACGCTCGAGCGACTGAGGCAGGTTTCGAGTGCGTAAAAAAAAAACCCGGCACTTGGAACAGTTTCCAAGTACCGGGTCTCGTGGGGGTCGTTGGGAAGTCCGATCGCTCGGACCCACAGTGATCCGCACGTGAGCCGCGGCGGTTCCCGCTCAACCACGCGTACAGAAAAAAATCTTCTCGTGAGTTCTTCGGCGTCCGAACCCGGCGTGATCAGCCCTGGCCGGCGGGGCCCGCGGTCCGGGGCAACCCCAGACGGTCCATCACCATCTGGAGGTCCGACCAGACTTTCTGGCGGTTCTCCGGGGTGTACTGGCGGAGCAAGAAGGCCGGGTGGTAGGTCGGCATCACCGCGACCTCGCGACCAGCGGGATCGGTGAAGGTCGACCATCGCCCGCGGAGGCGGGCCATCGCCTCGCTGGTGGAAAGCAGGAGGCGAGTCGCGGGGAGGCCCAGTGTCACGATCGCCTCGGGCTGGACCGCCGCAATCTGGTCGAACAGGTAGGGCGAGCAGAGCTGCGCTTCTTCGAGGGTTGGCGTGGCGTTGTTGGGAGGTCGGGTCTTGAGGACGTTGGTGATGTACACGTCCTCTCGGCGAAGGCCCATCGCCACGATCATCTTGTCGAGTAACTGGCCGGCACGCCCGACAAATGGTCGCCCGGTGCGATCTTCTTCTTCGCCCGGGGCCTCCCCCACAAACATCAGCCGCGCGAGCGGGTCGCCCTCGCCAAAGACGATCGTGTGGTGGTCGGTCACGAAGTGCTGGTGCGGGGCGTCCCGCTCGTAGCGCTCGCGAATCGCGAGCAGTACCGCCAGGACGCTCTCACGCGTCCTGGGCCCTTCAACGGGCACGATCGGAGGCCGCTGGGCGGGCACCATGGGCTTCGGCACCGCAGGCGCCGGTTTCGGCGACGGGGATGCGGCTGGCGGCACAGGTCGCGGGGGAGCCACTTCGATGATCGAGTCGGATCGAGCGAGGGTCGTCTCTCGGACTGCGGGCGAAGTGCGCACGGGCTTATCTGCTTGCAAAGCGGGTATCGGGTGGGATTGGCCACCTCCCGGCACCTCAGTGACGGGCTGGTCCCCTCGAAAAGCGGGAACGAAATCGACGCCCATGAGGCGGGCCGTCGCAACGTGCTGAGCGAGGATGCGCAGTGGATCTCGTTCGGCTTGGGGCACGGGCGGACCTACTTGGGCTCGACGGCCGGCTGCGCCGCGGGCTGCTCGCTCGGGGGCGGCGTGGTGCCTTCCGGTGGTTGGGCCGGCGGCTGGGCCGGGGAACCGGTTGAAGGCTCGGCGGGGGTTTCGCTCGGCGCGGTGACCGGGGCGCCGGTGTCACCGGGTGGGAGAGACTCATCGCCCCCCTCGGGCAAGCGGTCGCGCGGAGTGCCGGGTGCGACCTTGACGTTCGGGTCGATAGCGGGCGCACGGTTGGCGGCGAACTCGCTCAAGAGTGCGCCGGCGACGGCTCCGACGATCAATCCGACGACGAGTCCCGGCACAAAGGCCTTCATTAATCCGCCCCCACCGCCACCTCGTTGAGTGTCCGACATCGGAGCGTCCTTTCGTCGTCGAGCCTCATGCGCCTATTCGTGGACCATGACGTGTGGCCAGCGGTCGTCGCTGTGCCTGTTTGATTGGGGCCGTTGGCACTGCACCCCGAGAACGGTCGATGGTAGCCGAGGGGTATCCGAGTGTCATCCCGCACCGCTCGGGGCCGCGGGCGATACGCTGTGCCCCGATGAGCCAGAGCAACAAGAAGTCGAACGGTTCGGGGCGACGTTCTCGCGGAAGCAAGGGGCGTGAGGAGGGCAACCTCGCGGGGGGGCTGACCTATGCCGCGGCGGGGGTCGACCTTGAAGAAAAGGACTCGTTCACCGACTCGCTCGAGTCGATCATGCGGCGAACCCACAGCCCGCGTGTGATCTCGAACCCGGGGGGATTCGCGGGCCTCTTCCGCCTGGACTTCAATCAGAAGCTCTTTGCGAGGAACTACAAAGATCCGGTCTTGGTTGCCTGCTGCGACGGCGTGGGCACCAAGCTCAAACTCGCGGCGGAACTCAGGAAGTACGACACGATCGGCATTGACCTGGTCGCGATGAACGTGAATGACCTGGTGGTTCAGGGCGCTGAGCCTCTCATCTTTCTCGATTACATCGCGACGCCGGTGGTTGATAAGGCGATGCTGACCGACGTCGTTCGAGGCATCGCGGACGCGTGCACGCGATCGGGTTGCGCGCTCCTCGGGGGCGAGACGGCCAACATGCCGGACCTCTACGCCAAGGACGATTTCGATCTTGCCGGCTTCTGCGTGGGCGTGGTTGAGCTCAAGCGGGCGATTAACCCGGTGCGTGTGACGCCGGGCGACGTGGTGCTCGGGCTGGCGAGCGACGGCATTCACTCGAACGGATACACGCTCGTCCGCAAGATCGTGCAGAGCGCTGGGCTGGACTTGAAAGCGAAGTACGACGAGCTGGCGGGCACGCCACGAGGGCGGGGAAAGAAACAGGCGGCGACCGGGCCCGCAGCGCCGACCTTAGGCGAGGTGCTCCTGACGCCAACGCGGCTCTACGCCGACCCGATCGTGAAGCTGCTACGCAGCTACCGCGTGAAGAACGTGGTCTCGGGCATGGCGCACATCACAGGCTCGGGCATGTCCGGCAACCTCGTTCGAGCGCTCCCGGCGACGTGCGACGCGGTGATCAAGACCAAGAGCTGGCCAGTTCCGGCGGTGTTCACGTTCTTGCAGAAGCATGGACGCGTGAGCGACGAAGAGATGCGCCGCGTATTCAACATGGGCATTGGCTATTGCTTGATCGTGCGGCCAGCGTTCGCTGATTCCGTTGCGGAGCAACTGAAGAAGCTCGGCGAGCGGGTGTATCGGATCGGAGAAGTGACGCGAGGGAGCGGGCGCGTGATCGAGGAATGATGGCGCCGCGCAGGGCTGCTGCGCTTCTGCGCACGCACCGTCGAGCCTGACACGGCCTGTCTCGCGTGCGCAGCCTTGCGGGCCTTCAACTCCGACCCAAGCGAAGTTCACGCTAACCGCGAACGCGTGCAAACCAGCGGGACTGGTGTCGGTGCGTCCAGACGTTGTCCGAACTCAGGACGCCATGTGCTAGTGACCCCGATTTGACCGCGCGCGGCATGCTTGCACACATGCATGTGCAACCACCCTCGTCGTGGCCGACCAAGCAGCTTTGTTGCTGATGGGGGGACGTGGCGCGTCGAGGGCGGTGGATACGGAAAGGACGCGTTATGTCGGAGTTTGAGAATGCGGGTATGCCGTTTGATGGCGCCGGCGATGGTGGCGAGCTTGTTCCGCCGCCGGGCGAAGCTGGCCAAGGTCCGGATGAAGGCGGCGAGGGCGGCGAGTTTGCCACGCCTTCGTCGGCCACACAGTTGTTGGCGTCTTTGAAAGGTCAGATCGAGCAGCGATTGGCGCAATCCGCGGCGGCAATGAGCGCAGCGGCGATGGGCGCGGCCTTTGACAGCAACGCGCTGTCGGAGAACATCCTGGGTGTCGGCATCGGCGCCGGAGCCGACAGCGACGAGTTGCTCCCGCCGGGAACAGACTCGGCGTTGACCATTTACGTGCAGCACGACGACAGTCAGGATGGCGTCCGTCGGGAACTGGTCGACAGCATGGGTGTGCAGGCGGCGTCGGAAGCTACCCTTCCGGTCCAGATCATCAAGACGGGCCTGATTGAAGCGCAGTCGAGCAACCGCAGCCGATTCCGCCCGGCGCCGGCGGGCGTTTCGTGCGGTCACCCGCTGGTGACGGCGGGGACTATCGGGGGCTGGGCTCGCGGGCTCGGTTCGCGATCGAACCGGCTGCTGCTGGTGAGCAACAACCACGTCATTGGGGCATCGAACGCGGGGCGGTACGGCGACGCGATCCTGCAGCCGGGCACCGCGGATGGTGGACGCAACCCTCAGGATCGGATCGCAATCCTTGAGCGGTTCGTCCCAATCAACTTCTCGGGTGGCGCCAACTTCGTTGACGCGGCGACGGGCTGGTGCTGGCCCAATCTGGTGCGAACGGATCACGTCTATCACGTCGGTACGACGCCTCGCTTCTTCCGGATACGCCGCACGCATATCAACCCCACGGTCGGGATGGTCGTAGGCAAGACGGGGCGCACGACGAACCTGACGCGCGGCACGGTGCAGGCAACGGGTGTCTCTGTCAACGTGAACTACGGCGGTGGGCGGGTCGCGCACTTCCGCGACCAGTTCTCCGTGCGGGTCAACTTCTCGGCGGGGGGAGACTCGGGCTCGTTCGTGTGGCGCTACTCCGATCTGAGCCCGGTTGGTTTGCTGTTCGCGGGCGGCGGCGGAACGACCTTTTGCAACCGTATGCACAACGTCGTGAACGCGCTTCAGATCCAACTGGTGTGATGCGCTCTCACGATCCCGTGGATTGCTCGCATCGGCACGCCTCGGGCGAAGAGCCTCTGGCGTGCCTTGTCGCGTGGATGTCGTGCGAAGGTTGGCGGAGCGAGGGTGTGTGGCGATCGTGTCAGGAGCCCCTCGGCCGGATGTACGTTGCTCTAGAATGTTGTTTGTTGACGATGGGGGGCGTGAGTGATTGGAGACACGTATGGAAGAGGCCGCGATGCCGTTTGACCCGCAGGAGATGGGCCCGGGCACGGCGGCGGAGCGTGCGCGGCAGTCGCTCGAACTCCGCTTTGGGAGTCAGGCCTGGTTCAAGGGAGCGGGAATCGGGCGGGCGGGCGGTGCCGATGCGGTTGTCGTGTACGTCAGCACGCCCGGAGACCGAGCCCGGCTTCCTGCAAGCGTGGATGGCGTCCGGGTGGTGGCGGAGATTGTCGGAGATGTGAGGGCGCACTGATCATTCGGGCGATGCGGGTGCGCACGCGCACTTTGGCGTATGCTGGCGATCATGCATCCACGCGTTCAGATTGTTGACGGGCCGCTGCGCGCCGAGATCGTGCCGCACCTTGGCGCAGGGCTGAGCGGGCTGTGGCTGGAGGGCACGTCGGGACTGATCCCGCTAATGAGGCCCGCTCCCGCGGATGTGGAGTGGTTCAACGCGCTTGCATGCTACACGCTGACGCCTTGGTGCAACCGGATTGCGATGGCATCGTTGACGTTCCAAGGCCGGGTGTATCCGATGCGGGCCGACTGGGTCGACGGGACCGCGATCCACGGTATCGGCAAGGACCATCCGTGGCATGTGCTGGATCGCTCGCCGGTGTCGGCGTCATTCTTGTTTCGCAGCCAGGACGTTGGCCGCCCGAACTGGCCATGGACCTTCGAGTCGCGCATCCGCTACGAGGTTGAGGCGGGCAGCGCCGATCGCCACGGTGCGCGCGACGCGTCGCACGCCCTGCATGTTGAACTGACAACGCGCAACACCGACAGCACGCCCATGCCGTACTCGTGCGGCTTCCACCCGTTCTATCCGCAGATGGGAAACTCACGGATACGCCTGACGACGGCCCCGCTGGAGCGATATCCGGCGGTGGAAATGATCCCGTATGGCCCGCCCGCGCGCGAGCGGTTGTGCGAGCGTTTCGAGCAGGGGACGCTGCTGGACTTGGAGCCGATCGACGACGTGTTCCGGTTCACGGGCACCGGTTACGCTGGGGGCGTGAGCGATGCAGCATCGCGGCGCGTGAGGATTGAGCTGCCGACGGGCGCCGATATCGACGTCGAAACGTCGCCCGAGTTTGGACATTTCGTGGTTTTCTCGGGCCGCGGGCCGAAGGGGAACGAACTGGACTTTGCGTGCATCGAGCCCGTGTCGGCGGCGAACGACGGGTGCAACCTCGAAAACAAGGGTGTCAAGTGTGGCGTGATGGTGCTCACACCCGGCGAAGCGACGACGGCTCGCTGGACGCTGCGCGTTCGAGCTCGCGGATGATCAGCAGTCGGTTGTGAAAGCGCTGACGAAATCAAGATAGTCGAAGAAGTCGACCTGACCATCAGCGTTGAAGTCGGCGGATGCGTCTTGTTCGCCGTAGCGCTCGGAGAACGCGAGGAAGTCGAAGAAATCGACCTGACCATTGCAGTCGACGTCCACGGGGCAGGGCGTGAGCTGGACGAGCGAGCTGATGGCGACGCCGCAGGAGTTGAGGGCCACGGCGCGCAGCGCGGTTGTAGCGAGGTTTGGAGACACCGGATCGACCACGAGCGTTTCGCTCGTCGCGCCCTGGACCATACCAAGCCCGAGGACGCTGCCGTCAACAAGGTCGATCCACCCGCCCGTTTGGCCCCGTCGTTGCCAGCTTATCGCGGCTACTCCGTCGCTCTGGAATTGCACCGTGAAGGTTGCCCGACCACCCGGGCAAGCGATCTGGCTTTCGGGCTGGCGCTCGACGACGGGTGGACCAAAGCCGGGCTCGTGGCGGAGAATCAGGAATCCGTGGGCAGGCAGGCTGAGGCGAGCGGACTGCTGGAAACCGTCGCGCGCGACGGGATCGACCTGAACGCAGCCCGCCTGGGAACCAACGCCGCGCCCGCGATACTCGGCGGCTTCGCTGTTGAGAACGACGCCCCAGTTCCCGGATCGCGGCAGGCCGACGATGTACTCGGCAAAGTCGACGTTGGAGAAGTTGGCAACGACCAGGAAGGAAGCTCCGCCTGGGACATGACGCTCGAAGGCGAACACGTTGGCGCCCTCGTTGAGATGGGTGGTGCGGAGTGCCGCGTTGGCGAAGAGCGCGGGCTCGCTGGTACGAAGGGCGATCAAGTCCTTGTAGAAGCGGAAGACCTGGGCGTAGGTGTTCTTGTGCGACCAGTCGATCTTCTGTTGCTCCCAGCCATTGTCTTCGAGCCACTCCGTGCCCATGAGGATCGCGGGCATGCCGCGAGAAAGGATGGTGAGCCCGTTTCCGAGCTTGGTTCGTCCGATCGCGTATCGGTCATCGTGGGGCGCGGTGGTGTCGATCGCCTTGACGGCGCGCTGCCCACCCGACAACGACCAGGCTTCGTCGTGCAGTTCGTAGTAGTTGAGCACGCTCTCGCCCTCTACGAACGGCCCGGAGCCGTCAATGGACGCGGCGATGCGACCGATGTTGGGATCCCCCAAACCCGAGGCGGCGATCGCATCGCGGATGGCGTTCTTGTACGCTTCGTGGTACTGGCCGTGGAAGTTCATTCCGCCGGGGCTTGTGTTCCAGGCACTGTTGTCGTAGATCTCGGCGATGACATGGGCGTCGGCAAAGCGTCGGCGGACCCGCTCGGTCATGCCACGGACGAGCTGCTGACCCGGGATTGCCTGCGACGCTCCAGTCATCTCGAAGACGGCGTCATGGCGATATCCGTCCAGCTTGTACTCGCCCAGCACGTGCTCGACGCTGTCCAGGAAGTACTGCCGTACCTGGGGGCGATCGAAGTCGGCCTGCGGGCCCCAGGGCGTGCCGACGACGGGCGTGTCGAAGTAGATCTGCGTGCCGTCGTAGTTCCAGAGGTAGTTGTCGTTGCTCGGAAAGTGATTCCACACCACGTCCAGCAGCACGGCAATCCCCCGCTGGTGAAGTTGGTCGACGAGGAACTTGAAGTCGTCGGCGGACCCGTAGGTGCTCTCCCAGGCGAAGGAGCTGATGGTGTTGTATCCACCGCTGAGTTGCCCCGGAAACTCGTTCATCGGGTTGAGCATGACCGCGTTCACGCCGAGATCAACGAGGTGGTCAAGACGCGCGGCAACCTCGCGGTATCGTGCCGGGCGCGTGAAGCTGCCCAGCGGATCGTTCAGCCCCGCGAAAGTGCCGATGTGGAGCTGATAGACAACCCAGCGGTCGCGCGGCACCGGGGTGAAATCCGGCACCTGCCAGGAGTACGCGAAGGGGTCCACGATGATGCTGTTGTAGCTGTCGTTGTTGTCCAGGGCGCGGGCTCGGGCGTCGGGACGCCAGTCGCGATTGTTGAAGAAGAACTTGTACTTTTGTCCCGCGCGCGCGCCAGGCACGAAGGCGGAAAAGAACTCGCCCACCTTGGTGAGCGGGGTGTTGCCCCAGGAGTTGAACACCCCGCGAACGGTCGCGCTCGTGGCGTTCGGCGCCCAGACGCGAAAGACGGTTCCACCGGCGGTCGGCGTCGCTCCTAGCGGGGCGTGCGCGAGCGTCGAGTCGTTGAGCGTCCACCACACGCTGGTGGCGGGCTGCTCGTCGGTCACGCCCGAAGTGCTGAGGTAGTCGCGATCCGAGCCGTCGATCAGTTCGATGACATACGCCCGGACGCCGGCGGTGGTCGCGGGGAGTGCCGCTCGCCACACGTCGTAAGGTCCGACGCTGGAGACGACCGAGGCATTGACCCAGACAATTCCAGACCCGTCCGCGTTGTCGTCAACGCCAACCCGGGCTGCGGAAAGATCACCCCTAGCAGCCTGGAAGACAACGTCAAACGCTTCGCCATTCAAGGGGCAGAGCGGACGCCGGTCGGTGAAGTCGGTGTGGCTTGCGAGCGCCCACTGCACGTTGGAATCAAGCTGTGCGCACACCAGGGAGGACGGACCGAGCACGGCGGCCAGACACGAAATGGCACGGACGACTGGCTTGGCGCGCATAAGGCGTTCTCCTTTTTCGACAACACTCGAAGCAAGAGTGTATGGACACAACTGACTCGACGCGGTTCCACGATCCTGCCGGGAAGCACACACGCACGTCCGCTGCGACGTCCGGAAATGCCATGACCCGTGCATTGGCTGTCGCTTGCCAGTTCGCTCTCGCAGAGTGCGGATAATGCCGGAGCATGACGGACCTCTCAAGCTCATCATCTGGCACTGAGTTCAAGCGGCGAGGGCGGGCGGAGCGGCCAGCACTCGACGCGATTTCGATGCAGAAGCTCTTTGATCGACTGCCGCCGCACTCGATGGAAGCGGAGAAAGCGCTGCTGGGTTCGATGATCCTCGACCCCCGCGTGATCGGCGACGCGATGGCGATCGTGCGGTCACCCTCCGATTTCTACCACGCGGGGCATGCGGAGATCTTCCGCACGATTCTCGAGGTCTACGACCGCCAGCACATGGGCGAGCTCGACCTGGTGCCAGTGAACGAGCGGCTTCGCGATCGGGGCGTTCTGGATCAGATCGGGGGCTCGCAGTACCTGGTTGAGCTTGCCGAGAGCGTGCCGGTCGCGACGCACGCGGTGCACTATGCCAAGATCGTGTCGGAGAAGGCCCGCCTGCGCCGCCTCATCGACGCGGCGGGCAAGATGATCTACGACTCATATCACCTCGGTGACATGGGGCCTGAAGCAACGAAGGAAGTGCTGGAGACGGCTGAGAAGGCGATCTTTGAGATCGCACACCAGGGAGAGATCAACGAGCCCGAAGTGCTGTCGATCCTGATCAAGCGGGAGATGGACCGCATCGACGCGAGGCAGAACTCCGGCTCGGCGATCTCCGGCATCGCCACGGGCTACTACGAGCTTGATCGCATGCTCAGCGGCCTGCAGCCGGGCGAGATGCTGATCCTGGCGGCAAGGCCCAGCATGGGCAAGACCGCCCTGGCGCTCAACCTCGCTGAGAATGTGGCGATGGGCGAGGGCTCGGGCGTTCGAGGGGGCGGAACGCCGACGCCGGTCGCGGTTTTCAGTCTTGAAATGAGCAAGGCATCGGTGACGATGCGTCTGCTGTCTGGGCGGGCGAGCGTGAGCGGACACAAGCTGCGCGGCGGCTCGATTGACGATGACTCGTACGAACGGCTCTTCGATGCCTACAAGCAGCTTGCCTCGGCGCCGCTGTTCATCGACGACTCGGCAGGCCTGACGATCATGCAACTGCGAGCCCGCGCTCGACGACTCAAGAGCAAGCACGACATCAAGCTGATCGTGGTTGACTACTTGCAGTTGCTCACGGCTCCCGGCTCGCGAGAGAGCCGCCAGATCGAGGTTTCCGAAATCTCGCGGGGGATCAAGGCGCTTGCCCGCGACCTCGAAGTGCCCATCGTGTGTCTGTCGCAGCTCAATCGCGCCAGCGAGCAGCGGGAAGGCAATCGCCCGCGCATGAGCGACCTGCGCGAGTCAGGGTCGATCGAGCAGGACGCGGACGTGATCATGCTGCTGCACCGCGAGGAGTATTACCACCTGCAGACGCCGGGCTGGCGCGACGACCCAGAGAACCAGGACAAGTTGGGCATCGCTGAGATCATCATCGCCAAGCAGCGCAACGGTCCGACCGGGGTGGTCAAACTGCGGTTCGACGCGGATCTGACCCGGTTCTTCAACTACGACCCCAACGCGATTCCGCCAGGCGACGCGCACCAATTCCACGACAACCGGGGGGGCGATTACGAGAGCCCACCCCAGCAGCCTCCACGGCGCGGGGGCTTCCCGGCGTCGCGACCCACCGGCCCTATCCAGGGACACCGCGACGGCGGCGGACCGGATTCAGACCGGTCGCCGCCGCCTTGGTCGGATGAGGCTCTTTAGGCGCCGCTTGCCGTCATTCCTTTCAGGCCAGCGAGTCTCGCCAACGCTTGACCGCGTCGTGCGCGTCCTGCACGCCAGCCAACTGACGCTGCAAGACCACGCGGAACTCGGGCGTGACGTCCTCCGACTCCAGCAACTCGCGATACTTGTCGAGCGCTTTATCTTCGCCGCGCTCGCACTCGGAGAGAATGGCGTGGTCGCCCCCCGAGATCGAGTGGCGCAAATCGAGCCACCCCCGGTGAACAGACCCGAGCGTTGAGCCCGAGTCCTCCGGATTTTCGCCCGCGGCGGAAACCAGGGGCTTGAGCTCCGCGATGTACTGCTCACGCTGGCGGCTGTAGCTCAGCAGCGCTTCACGCACCGAAGAGTTCTTGACGTTTTCAGCGGCGAGGGAGAAACCCGCCGCTCCATCGTGCAGCAGCTCGATGAGGTCGTTGACCTTGTCCGCTGCCTTCTCGGGATTGTTCGCGTTGGCGGCACGGGGCCGGACGTTCGTGCGCAGCCGATCCCACGCGTCTCGCGAGGCGTCGCGCACGTCGTGCCAGGCGAGCGTCGACTTGCCGCGGGCCGTCGACCAGCCTTTCTCCAACTGGCCCTCGACGTCGTCGAAGGAGCGACCCGGATTGCTCGAGTACGCGCGGACAGTGCTCGAGTAGGCGGGTTCGTAATCTTCGAACCGGCGCCCGGCGGAATACCCGCGCTTGGGAAACTCCTGACGCCAGTAGTCAACCTCGCCGGTGGGGTTAATGAGTTCGGCGGTGCCCTTGCCGGCGTAGCCACCGATGATGCCTCCGATGGCGGCACCCGCCGCGACACCGATGGGTCCGCCAACGGTGCCGATGGCCCCGCCAACGGTCGCGCCGACCGCGGCTCCGGCGCCCGCGCCGACGGGGTGGGCCCCCCGCTCGCCGGACAACGGGTCCCGGTTCTGATCGCCTTCGGTGACCCTGAGCTTGTCGCTGTTGGTTCGTTGATCGCTCGCCAAGTGTGATGCCTCCAAGCGCCGAGCCCTCTCCAGACTGGGAAGGCGTTCCGGCAGACTCTGTTCTCAGACCGCTCAGTGCAACGAGTTGCCTCAGCGGTCGCCAGTGGGCTGCAAGGTGGGCGTGCTCCACACGAGTGGCCCCGTGCGGGCTCGCGCAGCCTTGAGGGTGTTATGGTCTGATGGTGCTATCGCCCCGCCGGAAGAAGCTCAGGGCGGCAGAGATCAGGAAGAGGACCAAGAAGACAAAGAAAAGGATCTTGGCGATTCCCACGGCCGTGCCGGCGATGCCGCCGAACCCGAGAATGGCCGCGATGATGGCGATGACCAAGAAAGCGATTGCCCATGAGAGCATGATTCACCTCGTTGAATTTGTCCCGGCGGTGTGTGCGCGGCGCGGGGTTAGTCCTTGGCGTCGTCGGCTGCGTCTTCGAGGCCGGCCCCCGCAGATTCGATGTCTCTGCCGAACCCCTCGGTGGTGTTGCACCCGCTCAGGGCGATGGCAATGCAGCTCAGACCACCCGCGAGCGCGCAGCGTTGAGCCCACGCGAGCGAGCCTCGACGCAAGAGCCCCATGCGTTCGCATAGCGCCTTGAGGCGGCCCACGACATTCCCCATCCGGCCAGCGACTGTCCCCTGCTTCTGCAACATGCGAGTCATGAAGATTCTCCTTCATCCTGGGTGTGCGCCCCGCAATGCCCGGGCCCGGTGAGTCGCCTGTGAATCCGCATTCAGACATTGAGATCGGGATGAATCCGGATGGGTGCTGCGAGGCCCAGCGCGATGCTGGCGGCGAGTGTGAGTGCGCAACGACAAGCCTCCCGCCACGGGCGCGGGAGGCGAAGCCACAGGGCCCATTGGAGTGTGCGATCAGCGAGCGCGGAAGCGGCGCTGGTCGTACGCCTCATCGAGCGACTGCACGCCCATGAGACCCTTGATGCTGTCGGGGGCGGCGGGCGCCTTGAGAATCATGTCCTTAGTCGCATCGACATAGACGTAGTCTCGCGCGGAGGCTGACATGACGCTGAGCGGGACCAGGCGAGTGGTGTCGCCGATGCCCAGGAACGTATCGTCGGGGTCGATGACGACAGCGACGACGCGGTTGTTCGCCAGGTCGATGACGAGGTTGTCGATCGAGCCATCCGCGTCCTCGCGGAAGCGCACCTCATCGCCGACGATGTTGGTCGCGAGCATGAGGCGATGCTGGAGTGAGCCGCCCATGGCGCCAGGGGGCACGTTCATCGGGCCCTGCTGGTTGAGACGAGGATCGGTCGGGCGGTTGTTGGGGTCGCGCGGAGGCATCTGTCCGTCGTTGGTGCGCCCGGGCTGGTTCTGGCCGGGCTGGTTCTGATTCTGGTTTTGCCCGGGCTGGATGGCGTCGCGACTCGTGCGAGTGTCGTTCCTCCACGCAGGGGCGAACTCGTTGCCCTGACGCAGCTCGACCGGCTTGTTTCCGTCGGTCGCAACGCTGGTCGCAGTCCACTCGGCGACGCCCCGCCCCTCCGTCGGGACCGCGTTCAGCGTCACCCGCTGTCCGCGCAGCAGGAGCACGTTCTGACGGGCAAGGTACCACGTGGGTCCGAGGGCAACCGTGCGGCGCTGGCCGTCGTCGGTCTCGATCTCAACGATCGCGCGGCTGTCCTCGCCATAGGTCGCGGAACGGTCGATGCGGACCACCCGCCCCGTCAACTGTTGGGGCTGACCGCCCCGGAAGCGCTCATTGAACTCGTCGCGGTTGCGCCGAGCGGCATTGCGCTGCTCGTAATCGCTGGTGAAGGTGTTCCACCACGTGTCGTTGGCGTTGTTCACGCTGTCGTTGTCGTCCTCGTCGAACACGTCGGCGTCGAAGACCGGACGGGCGCGGATCGCTTCGGATGAAAGCGTCGTGCGGAGCGTGAGATCGCCGTCCTCATCGAGGACGCCCTGGATTTCACCCGGATAGAGCAAGCGTTCGTCGTCGGCGTCGTCCGCGGAAACGACGTAGCTGACGATCTCCCCAGAGAAGCGATCGAGGATCACGTCCTCGATCTCGCCGATCGCGTCGTCGGTGCCACTGGCGATATCGAGCCCGTTCAGGGTGGAGAAGTAGCACAACAGCTGGCGCTCGCTTCCCGTGGCCTGCTGCCAGAGTTCGCCTTGGACGCCCCGAGTCTGATTGTTCTGGTTGTTCTGCTGGCTCTGGTTCGAGTTTGGCTGAGCCGGCGGCTGGCCCTGGCGTTGAGGTTGCTGCTGCTGGCGGCTCTGCTGCGACTGGTTCGCGTTGCCCGACGACTGTGCCGCGGCAACGAAGCCGCACGCAAGCCCAACGCAGGCGAGAAGGCCAAAGGCATGATGCTGAGTGTGACGCATAGTTAGATATCCTCGCTGGGCGAGCTTCTGGCCCGCTCCATGAATGAGACGCTGTAACGATTCGGCGTGTTGCTAAGCGGGCGTAAGCCCCGGGTAAGCGCGGTTTAATGCGGGAAATGCTGGAGCGTCCACAAACGCCGGGAGTAAGATGGGCGAATGCGAGCACTCGTCATAGAAGACAATCCCAAGATGGCGTCGGCTATCGAGCGCGGCCTTCGCGAGAACGGCTATGCCGTCGACACGTCCGGAACGGGCTTTGAAGGCGAAGAGCTCGCGGCGGGAGGCCAGTACGACGTCGTCGTGCTCGACCTGATGCTGCCCGATCGCGACGGTGTCGAGGTGTGCCGCAACTTGCGGAGGCGGAGCGTGAAGACTCCGATTCTCATGCTGACGGCGCTCTCGGGCACCGACGACAAAATCTCGGGCCTCGACGCGGGCGCCGATGACTATCTCACCAAGCCCTTCGAGTTTGAAGAACTGCTGGCTCGCCTCCGGGCGCTCCTGCGGCGAGGCGAGGCGAGCGAGGGTCGTTTCCTCGAGTGCGACGATCTCAAGCTCGATTTGTACACAAGGCAGGCGGAGCGCGGGGGCAACAAGGTCGAGCTCTCGAACAAGGAGTTCGCGCTACTGGAGTACTTCATGCGCAATCCAAACCGGGTGCTGAGCCGGACGCAGATCGCCGAGAAGGTGTGGGACATGAACTTTGACAATGGGAGCAACGTCATCGATGTCTATGTCTCGGGCCTGCGCAAAAAAGTTGACAAGGGTTATCCGCGTTCGCTGATCCACACGCTCAAGGGCGCTGGATATCGCTTTGGTGTCGTCGATTGATGCGTTGTTGCGGGTTCGAGTTCGCCGCACGGTTGGCGGCTGGTATACCACGCTGGGTGCGGACGTCGGGGGGCCGGACGCTGGAGGCGAACAAGGGATGTCACTTCGAGCCCGACTGACGATGTGGGTGGTGGCGCTGTTCATCCTGCTCAAGCTCGTCACCGGGTCGGTGTTCTGGTTGTATGAGCGAAGCACGATCTACGGAGCCCTCGATCGCCAGTTGGAGGGGCGAGCGGGGATGGTCGCGACGAGCGTGCTTCAACAGTCAGGCGAGGTAACCCGAGAGTCACTTGAGAAGCTTGCACAAGCCGAATCGCCAACGCTGGACATTGAGTATCTAGTGATCGCGGTCGTGCACAACGACGGCACGGTGACCGCTTCCGTGGGCGAGGAGCTGCCTTCGATGCTGCTCGCGTCCGCTCACGCTGCGGCCTCAAGCGGGCGGGTAAGCCGCGGGACGCTCGACTCCGGATGGCCCGAGCAGTTTGGGCGCGATGCCGTACGCGGCGTCGCGGTTCCGGCGCGAAGTTCCAGCCGCTTTCGAGGTCAAGACGGCTCGCAGTCGACCTCCGAGCTGGCAGAGGCGAGCACAGTGGAAGTGATTGGAGCAGAGGTTGAACCCGTCACCGGCTCCGGGAGCACGCCGCTCGCGGTGCTGGTGTGCGCGAGCGAGTCGCACACGCGGGCGCAGCTCCACATCGTCCAGCAGGTGCTGCTGGTCAGCGGGCTATTCGGGCTTCTGGCGACCGCGGTGTCGGGATGGTACATCGCGGGGGTCGCCGTGGAGCCGCTGAACCGCGTGCGGGCAATGGCGGAGAAGCTCGGACCGGATTCACTGACGGATCGGATTGCGTCGCGCGACGATTCGTCGGAGGTGATCCAACTGACCCGCGCGCTGGATGCCGCCCGCGAACGCATCCGAGCGTCGATCGCGGCGCAAGAACGATTCCTGTCGCACATCTCTCACGAGATCAAGACGCCGATCGCGACGCTGCTTGTGGAGGCTCAGACGCTTGATCGCGATGCGCTCTCGCCCCCTGCGGCCCAGTTCGTGCGGACCACCGAGGAGGAGATGAGGCGCCTCGGAAGGCTGGTTGAAGGAACATTGACGCTCACTCGGATCCGTGACGGCAGGCGAGTCGCCAAGCTGACCAAGATTCTGGTCAACGATCTTGTGCTTGGCAGCGTCGCGGGCTGCGGGCGGATGGCAACCCAGCACGAAGTTGTGCTGTCGCCCCGCTTGCTGGATGGAGACGAGACCGGTGAAGCGACGATCCAGGGCGACCCGGAGTTGCTCCGGACGATGATCGACAATCTGGTCCGAAACGCAATCAGTTTTTCGCCCAAGAAGGGACGCGTCAGCGTGGGGGTGAGCATCGAGGCCGGTCGCCTTCGCCTGACCGTGTGCGACCAGGGCACCAGCCTGTCGAGCGAGACGCTGGCGCGGATGTTCGACCGCTTCGTGCAGCCAGCGGACGACTGGACCCGGAGGCACGGGCTTGGGCTGGCGATTGCTCAGGCCATCGCGGAGCTCCACGGGGGAATCATCACTGCGCGAACTCCAGCCGAGGGAGGCGTTGAGTTCGTGGTCGACGTGCCGCTGAGTCGTCCCCGCGACGACGAATCAAGGTCCGACGTGCTTCCAAGCGGGTGGAACTCAAGCGGCGGCAACGCGGCCGGCCAGGGTTCTCTGCCGCCAGCCGGCAGCACCCCGCTGGGCGATTCGGTCGGAGTCAAGCGGGCGTGAACGCGCGCGCATGCGTGCAGACATCAGAAGTTGGGCGTCGGTGGGCGATATTCCTCGAGCTTGACAGAACGGAACCACTCGATGGTCTTGTGCAGTCCCTCCTTCAATGGGACTCGCGGTTCCCAACTTAGCCGATGACGAGCTAACGCGATATCCGGCTGGCGCTGCGTTGGATCGTCGGCGGGCAGGGGCTTGTGCACGATGCGCCCCTTGCTCCCGGTCATCTGGATGACCAGTTCGGCCAGTTCGCGGATGGTGAACTCGTGAGGGTTGCCAAGGTTGACCGGGCCGATGAAGTCGTCGCCCGTGTTCATCATGCGGATCATGCCCTCGATCAGATCATCGACGTAGCAGAACGACCGCGTCTGCGAGCCATCGCCAAAGATCGTGAGGTCCTCCCCGGTCAGGGCCTGACGGATGAAGTTGGAGACCACGCGCCCGTCATAGGGGTGCATCCGCGGGCCATACGTGTTGAAGATGCGGATCACCCGGATGTTGACCTTGTTGGCGCGGTGGTAGTCGAAGAACAGCGTCTCCGCGGCGCGCTTCCCCTCGTCATAACAGGCACGAGGTCCGATGGGGTTGACATTGCCGCGATAGGTCTCGGGCTGCGGATGGACTTCGGGATCGCCGTAGATCTCGCTCGTCGAGGCTTGGAGCACCTTCGCGCGGCAGCGCTTGGCCATGCCCAGCACGTTGATCGCCCCGATCACCGAAGTCTTCATGGTCTTGATGGGGTTGAACTGATAATGCCCCGGCGCCGCAGGACACGCCAGGTTGTAGACCTGGTCGACCTCCAACCAGATCGGGTGAGTGATGTCGTGGCGGAGGAGTTCGAAGTTGGGCCGTGCCAGCAAGTGCGCCACGTTGGACTTCTGGCTGGTGAAGAAGTTGTCGAGGCAGATGACGTCGTGCCCTTGCGCGACGAGTCGCTCGCAGAGGTGTGAGCCCAGGAAGCCGGCGCCGCCGGTGACGAGGATGCGTTTGATGGTGGGCACCGAAATCCTTTCCTTCGGAAGCTTGACAGTGGACGGGATCGAACTCGCAAACAGGGACCAGTCAGTGCAAGGGCCATGGTGAGGAGATCGAGCGATGAACATCATTGGTCAGAGCGGACGCACTCGCGCCGCCCCAGGCTATGGCCGCGGAAGGAGGGCCCGGCGGACGATCTCGGCGTTCTCCTCAAGCCGCGAGGCGCTTCGGGTGCCGACAACGATGCAGGCCACGCCGGGCTGGCGCAGGCAGAGGGCGAACGCCTGCTCGACCTCATCGGGCGACGAAATCCACCCGCTGTCGAGCGCCTTCTTGATCATGACGCCCACGCCTCGCGTGCGGGCATGCTCGATGACGGCGATCTGCTCCCGCTGGCGCGGGCTGAGCGTGAGCATCAGGACATCCGCGTGCGTCGAGGCAAGCAGCCCGCCCTCGATCGTCTTCGTTGACGCCCCCCATGCTCGCAGCTTCCCCTCGGAGCGAAGTTGCTTCATCGCGTCGAATGCTCCCGAAGAATCGAACGACAGTTCGGCGACACCGTCGGAATGCAGCAGCGCGACATCCAGCACATCGGTCCGCAGCCTCCGAAGGCTTCGCTCCACGCTCGCGCGAAGGGCTTCCGGTCGGAAGTCGAATCGAGAGCGCTCGCCATCGAACTCCTCGCCCGCCTTGGTGCAGAGGATCCACTGGTCTCGCTGCCCCCGCATCGGCCCGCCCAGGAGCCTCCCGAGCCGTTCCTCACTTTCGCCATAGGCGGGCGCCGTGTCGATGAGGTTGATCCCAACGTTGCTCGCTGCATCGAGCAGCGCGACCACGTCGTCGTCGCTGGGCAACTCGAAGGCCTGGGGATACTTCAGGCCGGCGGTCCGCCCCAGCTTCACGGTGCCGAGCCCGAGCACGCCAGTCCGTAGACCCGTCGCCCCAAGCCAGCGATGCGGCACAACCCCCACATGACCTTGCCCCGAAGGCGAGTTCCTGCTTTGACGCAGCTCGCCCCAGGGCGGAGCAGCGACGCGGATATCCGGCGGAAAACCGGCATCGGACGGAGTTGCCGACATTTGACGCGGTGTTCGAGCGCTCGTGCTCGTGATGGGCGTGCCGCTCGGGCCGACCCCGATCTCGCGGATGCCCTCGACGACACGCTGGGCCAGCAACGGCGCGAGCGCCAGCTTGGTTGGCCACGCCGCAAAGAGGGGAAGATCGCGAACGCGCCGGAGGACTTCCCTTCCCGGGCGGGCCGAGGCGGGGCGGCTTGGGGAAGAACGAGGCGTCGCCTCCTCGGGTACATCCTCAAGTCCTTCGGCGCGGTCGATATTCAGCGTGCCCCACTGCAAGCCATCGAGCGAGAGCCACGCCAAACACTCGCGGAGTTCGTGCTTGCCTCGCTCGATCTGGGCTTGCGCTTCGCGGTTGACGCCCTCTTCTGCGATCCAGCCGCCGATGTACCACACCAGCTTCGATCCGCTGCGGCTGGTGGTGATCGTCAAGCGAGGCTTGTCGTCGCTCCGGCCTTCGAAGCAATGACCAAACAGCGGGTGCGGCGCGCCTATTGCGTAGAGCATGTGCAACGGACGCCGCTGGCACCAGCGAGCGGGCTCCTCGCCGACGCTCTGGAGCAGCGTCTGGTTGCCCGCCCCCGAAGCGAAGATCGCGGCGCTGGCCACAAGGCGCTGCGAGCGATGCACTTCTATGAGCACATCCTTCTTGCCCGATCCATCCGCGCTTCGGCACTCGATCTTCACGTCCTCGGGCGTCGAGGGGTACCAGATTTGGCCCGTACCGCTGCGGGCGAGATGGACGCACAAGCTCTGGGTATCCAGGCAGACTTCGTTGACCTCAACGAGCGTGATGCCGCTGGGCGCACCGGCGAACGCGGGTGGATAGGCACCGCGAGCAAGTCGCTGGTTGTCGCTCGCGAGCAGGCGGCCCGCCAGGGATAGCTTGAGCTTGTGAGCGGCGCTGAAAGCCCAGAGGACATTCGTCGGACTCAGCACGCGCACGGAACGAAGATCCGCGGGCCCTTGGCCCCCAAGTGCCTGCTCCCAAGCGGTGATCGCCTCCCCAAGACGCGACGCGAGCGGGTCCGCGGCCTTGCGCTCCGCACGGCTGATGACGCCCGCCAGCGCCGCCAGCGATTGCATCGCGGTGTACTTCACGCCCCGGTGCAGAATCCCCTGAGAGAGGACCGTCTGCCCGGCACCAAGCCCTCCGACACTGAACAGGGCCGTCGAGTAGCCGGCGTACTCGAGCGCCGCCCGAATCCACAAGCCGGCGACGCCCCCGCCAAGAATCGCGACGTCGACGCGGGATGCCGTCATTCTGCCCGCTCCGGGCTCGCCAAGCCCGCATCGGCTTGCGGGGCAGTTGTGCCCGCGACGTCGCCCTGGTCAGCCTTCAGGGGCGCTGGAATGCGCAGCTTGGCGCCGACGCTCAGATCGTCCGGCGAGCGGAGCACGTCGCGGTTTGCCTGGAAAATCAGGTCTGCCTTGCGATGATCGCCCAGATACTGCTGCGCAATCCGAGACAGGCTGTCGCCGGCACGCACGATATGCGTCCGCGTGGCAACCGAGGCCGCAGATCCGACGCCAGCGCCTTCTTCGCCTGCGCCTTGGTCACTTGAACCAGGTTGGGCCGACGCGGCGGGGATGTACAGCGTCGTCGGTTTACCCTGGATGTTGTTCGGATCCTTCGGCACTCGCACGACGCGCCCGGGGCGCAGGCGCGTCGGGTCGACGTGCGGGTTCGCGCGAGAGATCGCTCGCGCGTGCTCGGGAGTGCCAAAGAAGCGAGTCGAGATGCGGCCAAACGTGTCGCCGCTGCGAACGACGTAGTCCGTGAACTCCGGCGGAACGACCGTGGCCACGCGCTCGAGCGTTGGCGGCGACGCCTGGACCGTCGGCGAAGACGGAGGTGGGTTCGGGGAGCCGCTTGCTGCATCGGTGCTGGGTGTCGAAGCGACCGGAACCGGGGCCAGTGGATCGCGCGGCAGTTGCGCTGGGCCCAGTTGCACTGGGGCTTCGGCACGATCCGCCTCGAGACTTATGGCGTCCGCGGCTTCTGGAGACTCGCCATCTCCGCCCCGTTCCGGGGAGTCATCGGCAAAGGTGATCGGCGGCGTGTTCCGAGTTCCACGGGGCTCCCACCACCAGTAGGTGACGATCCAGACCCCCGCGAGCACCGCCACCGCCGCCGTGAGGCGGGCACTGCTGGAGCCAAGGGCCGAGCCTGGATTCATGCGTTCGATCCTTGCTGAGGTCCTCGGTTGGTTCCTCGGTTGGTTCCGGACGCAGCCTGGCCCATCGCGAGATGATCGGCAATCTCCCCCGTGGAACCTTGACCTCGCCCTATGCGCCGGCGGGCGCGAGCGCGGACGGTCGCGGCGTCCGCGTGGCCTCATCCGCCGAGCGCGACCACATGATCGGGGCCGCGAGCATCACCGAGGAGAACGTACCGACGATGACGCCAAGCCCAAGCGCGTAGGCGAACGACTTCACGCCGTCGCCACCGATGAGGTAGAGGATGAGCGTCGAAAGGATTGTCGTCGACCCGGTCATGATCGTTCGGCTCATGGTTTGGTTGATCGACTCGTTGATGATCGAGCGTCCGATGAGCTTGGCT
Source organism: Planctomycetota bacterium (assembly GCA_033763815.1). Classification (GTDB taxonomy): domain Bacteria; phylum Planctomycetota; class Phycisphaerae; order Phycisphaerales; family UBA1924; genus JANRJU01. The sequence goes on along the minus strand of JANRJU010000006.1, from coordinate 281,304 downwards.
TTGCCACGGTTCTCGCGGATGCGGTCCAGCACGACGATCTTGTCGTTGATGGAGTAACCCAGGACCGTCAGGATCGCCGCGATCACGGTGAGGTCGATCTTGAATGGCTGGAGACCCACGGCGGTCGCCAAGCCCGGGGCTTCGTCGTACACAATCTCCGCGAAGGCGATCAGGCCGACCGCGATGAAGCAGTCCATCAAGGTCGGCACGATGGCGGCGATCGAGAATCGCACCGATCCGAACCGCACCCAGACGTAGATCACGATGAGGACTGTGCTCAGCAGGATGGCCGCAATAGCCTGGGCAGTGAAGGTGGCCGCGATCGCCGGGCTGAACGCTTGGACGCCCAGGAACGTTGTCGCCTCCGTGTACGCCGCCTGCACGACCGCCCACTCGCGATCGCGCACGTCGGTCTCCCACCGGCGCACATCGTCGAAGTAGCTAACGTCGGGATCGCGAGCGAGGAAGACCGCCGAGCGGACCACGTCCTCGTTGCCCTCGAGCACGAGCACGTCGACCATTGTTCGGACCGTGTCGGCGAACTCGGCGCTCGCGCGGACTTCGTCCACGCGCGAACGGAGCGACGCCAGCGACGGGGCCGGTTCCAGATCCTTGAGGATGATGGCGGCGCCGCCCACGAAGCGCTCGTCGATCGTGCGGACAACGTCTGGCCGCCCGATTGTTTCGCCCAGCGAAGTGGAGGTGATCGGGAACGAGACCGCCCGACCCGAGGCAGCGTCCGATCCAACGAACTCAAGCTGGGGCTGGATATCCAGGAGGCCCGCGAAGGCGTCGTTGATCGCGGCCTGCACCGCATCGGGATCCTTCACGAGCGACTTAATCGTGAAGACGTTCGAGGAAACGCCGTCCGCATCGGGGTTGACGACGAGGATCGACGCATTGCGCAGGTCGCGAAGGAGTTCGGACGAGTCAGCCTCTGCTGCGACCTTCTCTTGCACCTGGGCTCGCGTCATCTTGAGAGGCGTGCCGTCGTCGTTGGTCTTGAGGCGAATGGTGACGGCGGTTCCGCCGCGGAACTCGGTGTCGAGCATCTCGCTGCCACGAATCGCGATCATCGCGACGCTGAGCCCGATGAGCCCGATGAAGGCGACATAGAAGATCGGACGCAGTCGCATCCAGTCGACGTTGAGCGTGAAGGCTCGCTGCACCGCGGGAACGACGGTCGGCAGCATGGGCAGCCGCTTGATGCCCAGCTTGATGACCCCGACGTCGAAGAGAAGGCGGGTGACGACGAGCTGGGCGAAGAGCGTGGTGAGCACGCCCATGCTCATGGTGATGGCAAAGCCCTTGATCTCGGGCGTGCCGACGATCCCAAGAACGATGCACACGATGAGGTTGGTGAGGTTGCCGTCGACGATCGCGGACATGGCCTTCTGATAGCCAAGTCGCACGGCCTCCTTAAGCAGCGCCCCGCGCTGGAACTCCTCGCGCATGCGCTCGTAGATCAGCACGTTGGCGTCGACCGCCATCGCGATCGTGAGAATGACGCCCGCGATGCCCGGCAGCGTGAACGGGGCCCGCTGCATCGCCATGAGCGAAATGAGCAGGAAGACGTTGACGACGAGCCCGACCGCCGCGACGAGGCCGCCTCCGAAGTAGTAGATCGTCAGGAACCCGGCGCACATGGCAAAGCAGATGTACCCAGCGAAGAGCCCCTTGGCCAGGTTGTCCTTGCCCAGCGAGGGAGCCAGCACCGACACGCTGATAGGCTCGGGCGCCAGCTTGGCCTGCAGCGCGCCGGCGTTCAGGACGCGGATGATGTACTCGCGCTCCTCCGCGGAAAACTCGCCCGTGATCTGCCCGTGCTTGGAGATCTGCGAGATCAGGTTCGGGGCGGTGTAGATCTCATCGTCGAGCAGCACGGCCATCCGCTGGCGGCTCTTGGATGGCTCCAGCGTTAGTTGTCCGAGTTGCGAGGCGCCGCGCGTATCCATCACGAACGCGATGGAGGGCTTGCCCGTGCGGCCATCGCGGTCTTCGTAGGCCTGGGCGACGCCCCACTCGCCTTCTTCTGCCGTCAGCCTCAGCCCGCGCTTGTCCCAGGCGAGGATGTAGTACTCGCCGTTGTACTCCTCGCCCACGTAGCGCTGGCTGGCGAAGAACGCCTGAGGATTGCGCAGGAGCAACTCGCGCTGCTCCATGTCGTTGTACCACCCGTGGATCTTGTTGACCTTGTACCAGCGAGCGTCCGTCGTACTGACGTTCCGAGGCCCGCGCTTGCGGAGCTCTTCGCGGAGGCGGGCTTCCTCTGGGTGCTCGCCTGGGTCCACGGTGATCCGGAACGACAGAACGCCCGCTCCGCGAATCCGCTTCATGAGATCCTGGGCGTCCTCGATGCCCGCGCCCTCGCGCTCGTAGGCCTCCCACGCCGCAACGATGCGGTCGAGATCGGCCTTCGCCTCGGGGTGCTTCTTGAGGATCTGCTCCAACGCATAATCCCGGTCGCTGGGGATCTGGACGACGCGCTTTTCCTTGTCGCGGATGCGCATGTCTTGGACATAATGAGGCTCATCGCTCAGCGCCAGCGCCTGGGCAACCTCGCCCGCCCGGAGCGTGGAACGAAGAACCTCCTGGCGGAGATCGATCGACGCCTGGCGCGCGGCGCCCGCCTCGTCGATCAATCGATTGATCGTCGCTTCGTCCGCGTTCTCGGCCCGAGCCCGTTCGAACTCCGCTCGCTTCGCGACCGACTCGTCCGTTGCCCGAGCAGCTCGTTCCAGAAGCTCCTGCCGCGCGGGATTGACTCCAGCCAGCTCGTTGATCGCGTCCTGGCGCGCTTGGCCCTGAAGGGCCATGACCTGCTCCAGACGCGCCTCGGTCAGCTCGGCCTTGGACAGCCTCGCAAGCTCCTGCTCATAGGCATCGCCCGCGACCTTGGCCGACTCCCCGGGGAGGGGCATCGTGATCTCCAAGCGGTCGCGTCCCTGCGAGACAATCGCAATCTCGAGGAGGCCCTTGGGGTCGAGGCGACGCTTGAGGGCGTCGGCGACCTGAGTCAGAACGCTCTCCGAGTCCTCGTCCGGACGGATCTGGACGTTATAGACCAGACTCACGCCGCCCTGAAGGTCCTTGCCAAGCTTCAGCGTCTTGTCGACGGGAAGCAGGAAGGACAAGGCGGTGGCGAGGACCGCCAGGACGATGATCGCGTTGCGAAGGATGGGTCGCATGAAAGTTCCCGAGGCGTCCACGTTCCGAAACACGGACAATCAAACGAACGGGTCGGCGAAGGCGGCTTGACTCGACGAGAGGCTGCTTATCGGGCCCCGCCCGCGGAGTTGAGAATGCCGGCAATCGCCGACTTGGCGACACGCATGCGGCCTTCCTCAAGGCGGATGACAACGTAATCCTGCCCGATCTCGGTGACGGTCCCGATGATCCCGCCGGATGTCTGGACCTGGTCCTGCTTGCCGAGGGAGTTCATCATCGTCTCGCGCCGCTTCTTCTCACGCCGCCCGGTGATCACGCTCATGCCGATCATCAGGACGACCAGCACGACCATGGGAATAAGGAGCTCGAACCCAGGGCCGGCAGCACGGGGCGGAAGCGGAGCGGCAGGCCCGGTGGGCGTTCCAGTGGTCCCGGGCGTTCCAGGAGCGGCGGTTGCCGTCGTTGGGGCGGCCGTCGCGGGCGCCGGGATGCCGGGGGCGGCGGTGCTCCCGGGAACTCCGAACGCAGTCCCGGTCCCAGCGGGCGCCGCGGCGTCCGCCTGCGCTTCCGCCCGCGGAGCGCTCAGCGTCAGTGCGACGGCAAGAACCATGAGGGCCACCATCCCGGAGATCTGCCGGGGGAGGTTCCAAGCCCGAAAGCGAGTCTGCTGAGTCATCATGAGCGTCATGTGCTTTGTTTCTTCCTGTTCACAGAACCCGAACGAACACGAACCCAAAGGATACGCGCGGCGGGTCTGCTCGGCGCTTCGCCCGGGTCACGAACGGGCTCGCCGCCGATGATGCTCGTGCAGGCATTCGCCCCTCGATGCCACGACCCTTCCGGTGGCCCACCGCCGGAATCCGCTTCAGAGCGTCGACGCTCGCTCCTGCAGGTCAGGCCAGGCTCTTCAGGCCGGACGAAGCCACGGGCCACCTCAGGATCAGCCCCTTCCAATCGTCCGAAACAATCGTCGCGCGGATGTCGGCCATGAACCGTTGGAAGTGCCTGAGGTTGTGCAGGCTCACCAGCACCGGCCCGAGCATTTCCTCGGCCATGAACAAGTGCCGCAGATACGCCCGCGTAAAGGGACGGTCCACCATCCAGCCATGCGATGTCGGGCTGCACGCGTGGCAGTCGCACCCGGGTTCCAGCGGACGTACGTCTTCGCCATACGCAGCATTGCGCAGCTTAAGCGGACCCTCGCTCGTGAACGCAAACGCGTTACGCCCGTTGCGGGTTGGCAGAACGCAATCGAACATGTCCACCCCTGCCCGGACCGCCGCCAGAATGTCGCGCTCGTAGCCCACGCCCATCAGGTACCGAGGCTTGGCCCGGGGCATGCGCGGCGCGGCGTGCTCAACCACACGGGCGATGTCGTCGCTGCTTTCCCCCACGGCGACGCCCCCGATCGCGTATCCGGGCAACTCAACGCCGCACACCTGATCGATGGATCGCGATCGCAGCGAGAGATCCGTCCCGCCCTGCACGATTCCAAAGAGCGACTGTTCGTCGGGCCTCGCGTGCGCTTGATCGCATCGCTCCAGCCACCGGGCAGTTCGATCCAAAGACGCCTCAAGCCTCGAGCGGTGGTCAAGGTTGCCCACGAGCGACCGCTTGTTCCGAGGAGCCGCCGGGCCCGCGTTGCGTGCACGGGGCGCGTCCTCCGCGTCGTCGCGAAGGGACCCAGCTCGATCCTCCACGTCGCCGCCTGGCACGGGCGCCGCGGGTGGGCAGTCGTCAAACGCCATGATGATGTCGGCGCCAAGGAGGTTCTGCACCTGGATCGCCCGCTCGGGCGTCAGGCGGATCATGCTTCCATCCACGATCGACTTGAAGGTCACGCCGTCGTCGTCGATGCGGTTGGTGTCCGACATCGAAAAGGCTTGGTACCCACCCGAGTCGGTCAGGATGGGGCGGGGCCAGTTCATGAAGCGATGCACGCCCCCGAGCGACGCGACGAGTTCCGGACCTGGTCGGAGCAGGAGGTGGTAGGTGTTGTTGAGGATGATCTGGGCGCCCGTCGCTTCAACAAGCGAGGGAAGGATGCCCTTGATCGTGCCCTTGGTCCCGACGGGCATGAACGCCGGCGTGTCGAACTTTCCGTGAAGCGTCGTCACCGCGCCAAGCCTCGCTCCGCAGGAGGGAGAATCGTGGCGGATCTCAAATCGAAGGGGTCCCGACCTGCTCATGGCGTGACTGTTGCACGCTCAACCCGCGGACGCGCGATGGGAAACCGCGTCGCGCCATGACTTTTCACCCCGCGTTCACGTTCCCCGGGCACTGCGCTCCAGAACCGGCGTGATCGCCGGCGCGCCGGAGGAGATAGGAGCTCCCACATGGCCAAGTCGAGCACGCGATCAGGATCGTCAAGCACCGGACGTTCAGCAGGCGCGAAGAAGACAACTTCAAAGTCTAGCGGCGGTTCCAAATCGGCCCCGGGGCGCGACGCCGGGCAGTCCAAGACGGGGAGCCGCTCGCGGTCGGGAAGTTCCTCCCCGAGCCGGAGCAGCGGATCAACCTCCAAGCGCGGGACGTCCACTGGTTCATCGTCGCGTTCGGGTTCCGGGGGTTCCGGAGGTTCAACCTCGGGCGGGTCGGGATCACGGTCCGGCGGGGCAAGCTCGGGACGCTCCGGAGCCGGGCGATCGTCCTCCAGCGAGGGCGGCTCTGGCGGAGGCACCAAGAGTTCAAGCTCCGGGCGAGGCTCCAAATCGGGCCGAGGATCATCAAGCAGCCGCACATCGTCTGGCAGCACCGGCGGAAGTTCGGGCACCGGCGGGTCGAGCTCCAGCAGCGGCGGAAGCTCGGGGCGAGGCCGCTCGTCTACCAAGTCTCGCGGCTCGGCCGGCTCCTCACGCGCGAGCGGCAACTCCAACTCGTCGTCGGGCCGGTCGTCGCGTTCGGGCGGCTCCTCATCGTCGGGAGGCACCGAGTCGTCAGATCGCAGCTCCAGTGGCGGGCAATCCAAATCCGCAGGACAGTCCAGCTCGTCTGATCAGAGTGAGTCGCCCTCCAGCGACAGCACGTCCGAGAGCAACTCCTCCGACGCGGCGCCCTGGGACCGAAAGAACCCGCGCCGCACCAACACCAAGCTCACGCCCGAATCCAAGGCCGAGGCGAAGGAACGCGCGGCCGAGGCCGGACGCCCATATCCCAACCTGGTTGACAACATGCACGCCACCATGGAACAGAAGCGCGAGCAGGAAGACGACCAGGACTTTATCCAGGGGCATGAGGAAGACCGAGACGATCGCGGAGAGAGCTATCGCCCGAACGGAGCCGACTAGCCCGCGTCCTCCGGCTAGAGATTATGCCACCGAGCTCGGGCAAGACCGCGTTCGCCTAGACCTGCTGCAGGAAGCGCAGGTCATTCTGATAAAGCAGGCGGATGTCGGGAATCATGTACTTCCCCATCGCCAGACGCTCGATCCCGAATCCAAACGCAAAGCCGGTCCAGACTTCCGGGTCGATGCCGCAACCCTCGAGCACCGCAGGGTGCACCATGCCGCAACCGCCGAGCTCGATCCACCGCGGGGGTTGATCGGGACGAAGCTGAATCAGCATGTCCAGCTCCGCCGAGGGCTCGGTGAATGGGAAGAAGCTTGGCCTCAGGCGGATGTCGGCGTGCGGACCGAAATAGGCCTTGGCGAACTGCAGCAACGTCGTCTTCAGGTCGGGAAGGCTCACGCCACGGTCGACATACAGGCCCTCAATTTGATGGAACATGAACGAGTGGGTGGCGTCCACCGTGTCGGGGCGATAGACGCGACCGGGCGCGACGATCTTGATCGGCTCGCGAAGCTCCCCGCCGCCGCGGGCCACTGCGGCTTCCATCACGCGGATCTGCACCGTGCTCGTCTGGCTGCGGAGCATGCGAGGGCGTTCGACCTTTCGCGGATCGTCCACATAGAAGTTGTCGATCGGGTCCCGCGCCGGATGGCCAGGCGGGATGTTGAGCTTGATGAAGTTGTGCTCGTCGTCCTCAAGCTCCGGTCCCTCCGCAACCTCAAACCCCATGCGTGTGAAGGTGTCGACCAGCTCGTCTCGGACGCGCAAGATGATGTGCCGCTTGCCGACCCCGGCGCTCTGGAGCAGGCCCGGCTCGGTGACGTCGATGAACTCCGCGGGCGTTGCGGCGCCCGAGCCGATGGCGGCCTTGCGTTCGCTGAACGCCGCTTCGAGCTGCCCGCGAACCTCGTTCATCCTCTTTCCGAGGGCGGCTTTCTGGTCCTTGGGTAGGGCCGCAAACCGCGTCATCGCATCCTTGAGCTTGCCGCTGGGCCCGAGATGGGCCAGACGCCAAGCCTCCAGGTTCTCTGGCGAATCGCACGAGGCGAGAGAGGCCGGAGCTTCCTTCTGCAGGTCGTCGAGCACGAGATCGAGCGATCGTTCCATGGCGGGCGGATGGTAGCGGGCGGCTGGTCGCTCTGACACTTGGCGACCGGAAGCACGCGGGACCGGTCGCCCTTGCAATGCGAGCGCCGAGAGCGCATTGTTCATGCAGGCCCGCCCGAGCACGAGTGCTCCGGCCCGAGAACCGCTTTGCAGGGGATGTGATCATGCCACGCACCGCCCGACTTCCGTTGTTCGTCGCGTCCGCCCTGTCGGTGTCCCTCGCAACGCCCGCCCTGGCGGACCGGGTCACCGTCTACGCCTTCGACTTTGAGTACAGCATCAACCTCCCCGGCGAGCCGATCGTGGACGCGGTGGTGAATCCCGGCGACATCGTCACCTGGGTCTTTCTGGACGACTTCCACAACACCGTGTCTGTTCCGGGCCAGGCCGAGTTCTGGGACTCGCCGATCGTGCAGAGTGGCGAGATCTTCGAGTACCAGTTCACGATCCCGGGGGTGTACTGGTACTACTGCACGCCCCACGGCCAAGACAACGGTGATGGCACCGCCTCGGGCATGGCTGGCACCATCACCGTCCTCCCTTCGCCCGGGAGCGCCGCTCCGGCGTTGCTTGCCCTCGCGGGCGTCGCCCGCCGCGGACGGCGTCGGAACCCCGAGGCCTGATGCCGCGACGCACAGCGCGCAATGCCCTGGCATGCGACCTCACTCACAGCCGGCGTCGAGCTGCGCGACAAAGTCGAGGTAATCAAAGAAGTCCACAACGCCATCATGATTGAAGTCTGCGAACGTGGACTCATTGTCGAAATCGATCACAAAGTCGAGGTAGTCGAAGAAATCGACGGTTCCATCGCCGTTGTAATCAGCCGCACAGTACACCAAGTCCGCACCCGTGGGCGTATAGTCGATCCGCATCCGTCCCAGCGGAACGGGCGGAAACGTCGCAACCGAGAAGAGCCCAAGCCGCGTCCCCGCGGACAGGAACGTGCGCCGGAACGGAGTGGTCGGAACAAAGCCAAGGCGGAACGCGACCCGCGAGCCGGGCGCGAGCGTGACGACCGCCGCACTGGCAACCAGCGTGTCGATCTCCGTCTCGGAGTCCGCATCGACGATCAAGTCGCCCTCGTGCCGGAGGGTGTTGCAGGCGAACCGCACCGCGCCCACGCCCGCGACCGAGCCGGGGGAGATCCTCCCGGCGTTGGTCACCGCGCGCGTTCCGGTCGCGGGCACGTATTGCACGAGCCCGGACCCGATGATCTCGCCTCCGATCGGAACCTGGATCGCGTTCCCGCCGTTGGAGACATCGACGCGCGTTGAGCTGCCAAAGTCGAGGGTGCTCGGAAGCACAATGTCGTTCAGGTCGCGGAGCGTGAGGACGTTGGAGTTGAGGCGGGCTGTGCCGGCAAAGCGAACGCCGTTGGCGGAAGTCGTTCGGCCGATGGTGAGCGGGCCAGTCAGGTTGAGGAGCGAAGTGGAGTCGCCCGCGACGTCCGCATTGATGACGCCCGTGCCTTCGAACTCTGCGTTGAAGTTGAACGAGAACTCCGTGCCCGACATGCCCTGGCCCACGCCCCGAACCAACCCGGATTCAAAGCGCAGTCCGTTGCCCGTCGCGGTGATGAGCCCCGAGTTGTCGAGGTTGCCCTGGAAGACGCCATCGCCCGCCAGTTCACCACCAACATTGACGACGGAGGTCGAAGAGGCCAGCGGGCGGACGCGACCGGCGGCGCCGATCGTGAGGTCGCCGCTGATGCGGAGGGTCCCGCTCGTCACGTCGAGAATGTGATTGCCGACATTGAGCGTGCCGGAGCAAGAGAAGTTGCTCTGGGGGGAGACACTCAAGTCTCCTGTAAGGTTGGCGGTCGCACCGGGATTGATCGTGACGCCGGCAGTCGACGTGATCGAGCGTGCGAGCGACGCCGGGATCGCGCTGCTGAGCGTGAACCCGGTGCAAGAGACGAACCCGTCCAGGTTCATGGCCCCCTGGACGACGCAACTCCCGCCTCCGATGATGTTGAGCTGTCCGGCGCTGGAGACCGTCAGCGTGCCTCCCGGGAAGACCCGCACAGCCGGCCCCGCGGCGGAGGTCACATTCACGCGACCGCCCTGGATCAGAAGCTCGCCCGTTCCGCCGGCAACCCCCGGCGTGGTGCCGGCGCCACCGACCGCGATTTCTCCGGCGACATTGAGCGTCGATGTCGTGTTGACCTCGACGTCACCCCTGCTCCCCGCGTTGGCGGCGATGTTGATGTCGCCGCAGCTCATAGTCGTGTTCGCAAACTGAAAGAGCGCCCCGCGGCCGTTGGCCCCCACTGCGACCGTCGCTGCTGTCGGAACCGTAAGCGTCGCGCCGGTGTCCAAAATGAGCGCGCCATAGCCCGATGCCGCCGACCCAAGCGTGATCCCGCCGGTCGAGAGCGTTGTCGTCGTGCCAACGCCATTCAGGCGATAGACCGCATTAGACGTCGACCCGATGTTCATCGCCGGCAGCAGGTTGCTGGCGGCGGCAAAGCTCGCATCGGCACCGGCGTTGAGATTCAGGAAGGCTTGACTGACTCCGCCCGGGATGGTCAGCGGCAGGTTGCCGTTGTCGATGAAGCCCCCATTGATGTTCGTCACACCGCCCGTGAGGCTGATGGTCCCGCTGCCTGGGACGAGGGTCAGCGATTGCGTCGTGAAGCTGGCATCGGTGTTGACGACCAGTTGCCCCGAACCACCGTCCGGATCGCCGACGATCGTCGCACCGGCGATCTCAACAACGCCGTCGGCGTCGACCGTGAACGTGCCGGTCCCAGCGGCGTCCACGCCCACGCGGTGCCCGATGCGGAGGTCGGAGGCCGAACTGAACCTCGAGTTCGTGACGCCAATGCCCCCGACGCTCACGCTGCCGACCGACGTGCTCGTGAAGCCGACGATCGTCGGCTCGCTCGCGACGACCAGACCTCCAGCGAGCACATTGAGCGTGCCATCGCCGCCGCTCCCGATGAAGAGGTCGTTGCCATAGGTCAGCGTTGAGGACCGATTCGGAACGGTGTCAAACCCGGTCACGGTGATCGTCCCGCTGCTCCCGGGGTTGCCGACATTGCCACCTCCGGCAAACTCGACGAGCCCGCCTTCTTCGACGGACAACGAACCGGTGCCGCCGTTGCTCCCGATGAGGAAGAAGTCGACGACCGCCGCGGTCGCCAATCTGGTCGCTCCATTTCGAACGCGGAGGTCGCCGATGGCCCCGGCGCTGGTTCCAACGATGACGTTTCCGTTCGAAATGAGCGTCCCGCTGGTGAGCGTCAGGCGTGGGGCGACGCCCGCGACAGAGCCGACCGTCACGTTGCCGCTCGTCGTGTGCGTGCCCGTCACCGCGCTGGTCATGGTTCCCCGGCGCACGCTCCACGAGGACGACGCGTTGACGTTGACGGGAAAGTTGACCGTGTACACGCCGTTGAGATCAAACACCAGCAAGTCCGCGGCGGTCGGCACCTGGGCAGGATTCCAGTTTGACGCCGTGCCCGCAGAGCCCGAGCCAAGCAAGTTCCAGTTCAGCGTCACCGCTCGCGCTGGGTCAGCGAGCGAGAGACATGTGCCCGAAACAACAGACAACACGATGAGGGCCCGCGACTTCCGTTTCGACATGACAACGCTCCGGGCTGACGCCCGGCCTCCTGTGCTTGTCCCCGAAGCAGTTTCGACCGCAGTTACAAATGAACGAACGTTGCTCCGCTCTCAGCAACAATGCCAAGCCGCGGACGGTCAGTGACAGCACATGTCCGCCGACCGGATCGCCGTCGCACCATCATCGCAAAATCGCACGAGATTGTCATGCAATTTCTTGCAAGATGAGACGACACCAGCCTGCCAAGGCACTTGGCAAGCTGGGAAGATCGTCCCGGGATTCGACGTTCATGCATCCCCCGCGTCAACGAGGAGTTGACTCCAGGATCAGACGTTGAACAAGAAGTGGCAGACGTCGCCGTCGCGCATGACGTAGTCCTTGCCTTCCACGCGCATCTTCCCGTGCTCCTTGATCGCCTTTTCGTTCTTGTAGTGCTCCAGGTCGGCGACGCTGTAGATCTCCGCTCGGATGAACCCCCGCTCAAAGTCGGTGTGGATCACGCCCGCCGCTTGGGGTGCCGTCGCGCCGATGGGGATCGTCCAGGCGCGAATTTCCTTCGGGCCCGCTGTGTAGTAACTCTGCAGCCCGAGCAGCCGATATGCCGCGCGGGCGAGAGACGCCAGAGCGGGCTCGCGGAGGCCCAGGGCTTCGAGCATCTCTTTTTGTTCGTCCTCTTGCATGGTCGCCAGTTCTGACTCGATCTTGGCGCACACGGGGACGACTTCCGCGTGTTCTTCCTTCGCCCGCGCACGCACGCTCTGGCACATGGGGTTCTCGCCATGCAGGTCGTCCTCGTCGACGTTCATCACGTACAGGACCGGCTTGGCGGTGATCATGCCCAGGAGCTTGAGCTGCTTGGCCTGTTCAGGATCATCCAGCTTCAGCGCCCGCGCCGGCGTCCCCGCCTGCAGCAGCGGCAGAACTCGCTTGAGCGCCTCGAACCGGGCAACCGACTCCGGCTCACGGCTCTTGGCCGCCCGCTCCGCCTTGCTCAGCGCCCCTTCCACGGTCTGAAGGTCTGCAAGGACCAGCTCCGTCGCGATCACGTCCATGTCGCGGGCCGGATCCACGCTCCCGGAAACGTGGATGATGTCCTCGCCGCCGGGGGCCTTGGTGAAGCAGCGAACCACCTGCACGATCGCATCTACCTCCCGGATGTGCGAGAGGAACTTGTTTCCGAGCCCTTCGCCCTCACTGGCGCCCTTGACGATCCCCGCGATGTCGACCAGGCGTAGCGAGGCGGGAACAATCTTCTGGCTTTCGATATGCTTGCGGATCGTTTCCAGCCTCGGATCTGGAATCGGCACCACGCCCACGTTGGGTTCGATGGTCGCAAACGGGTAGTTCGCGGCGAGGATGTTCGCCTTCGTCAGGGCGTTGAAGAGCGTTGATTTACCAACGTTGGGAAGTCCGACAATTCCGGCGTCCATGGGCTCGGGGCTCCAGGCGAGGTGGTCAAGGGTGGGCAAGCTCGCGCGGATCCGCTTCCGGACCGCGTTTCTCACGGGCTCGTTCGCCGTCAGGGTAGGGATCGACAGGCACGCGTTGTGTTCCCGGCGCCAACGAACCTCGCGGATCACCGAGATCCCGCGTCAGTGGCTCGCGGGCCTCCGCCGTGCATTCTTCCTGGAGTTGGCGCGTGAGTCGATTTGCAATCGTGCGTTTGAACTGATCGCTGGCTCGCTGCTTCGTTCGGCCCTGGAAAAGGAGAAGGGATCCATGGAGTCATTTCGCCTGTTCGTTTCGTCGCTGGGGCTGCTTGCCGTCGCCTCGGGCACGGCCCAAGCCCAGCTCTTTCACAAAGTCGTCGGGAGCACCGTTGAGGAGCGCGCCGAAGACCTGATCCTCAACAACCAGACACTCGTGGGCGTCGGGGAGAGCGAGGCGTTCCGCCCCGAGTTTGACCGTCAAGCGATCTTCTTTCAGACGCTCACCGATGGCACGCCCCTGAGCCGAACGCTGCTGGGCGAACCGCTCCGCGCCGAGCGTGGATTTTCTATCGAGCGTTATCCGACCGGTGAGCTTGCCTGGGCACTGCACAGCAGCGAGAACCAGTTCCCGCCCGACAGCTTCGAGCTCGCGCTTGTCCGGTCCGACGCCTTGGGCAACGTCCAGTGGACTCGCCGGTACGTTGGCACCTCGGCGAACTTCCTGGAAGGAAACCGAGGCGGGGCCATCAAGGTCGTCGACAACGACATCTTCGTAGCCCATCGCCTTCATACCGACTTCGAATCCCGTCGCGCAATGTTCTCCCGCATCGATGCGGCGGGGAATCCGAGTTTCCAGATTGCCTATGACATTCTCAGCCCAACCGCCGACAAGGGCCTCTCGTTCAACGACCTGGCTTTCGACCGAGCTTCACAGACGTTTATCGTCGTGGGCACGATTCGGGCGGAACCCAACCCGCTCAAGCGGACGCCAAGCAATGACATCTTCGTCGCGCGACTGCGCGAGGATGGCAGCGTTGTCTGGGCGCATCGCTTCGATGTCCTTGAGGAGGGCTCCGAGCAAGGCAACGAGGACGAGGGTCGAGGTGTTGCGATTCGCCCCGATGGCAACATCGTTGTCGCATCGTTCGCCACCAACGAGTTCTTCAACTCCAGCACAACCCACCTGCTTCTGGATCCCGCAGGCAACCTGCTCTTGAGTAGTGGACTTGTGCCCCCTGGCCCGGCGTTCGCCGCGTGCGAAGCTCTGCCCGACGGAACAGTCGTGATCGCCGGGCAGTACTCGTTCGGCGACGGCGGCTCCTCCACTATCCTGTGGCGCCTCGACGCCAACTTGAACCTCGTGTTCTTCAACCAGTACGTCGCCGGCGGCTTCACGGCGGGCGAGGCGGTCGCGGTGCTGCCCGGAGCCCAGCCCGAGTTCGTCGTGACCGGCGCCGCCAACCTCTTCGGCAGTGGCTTTGGCCAGACCGAAGTCCATCTCGTCGGGACCGATAGCGCCGGCAACACCACCTGCAACTTCGAGCCCCTGGGCTTCATCGAGCCCCGCGTGATCGTGCAGCGGGAGGTCGTCCTCATCCCGAGCCCGCAGTTCGGCCTGGTCGAGTGGCAGCCCGAAGTCTTGCGCGCCGAGCTCCTCGCTCTCGAAGTCTGCCAGCCCAACTGCGCGGCCGACTTCAACGGCGACGGTGTCGTCGACTTTTTCGACTACCTCGATTTCGCGCTCGCGTATTCCATCGACGACCCCTCGGCCGACTTCAACAACGACGGCGTCGTCGATTTCTTCGACTATCTCGACTTTGCCTTGGCCTACGACGTCGGGTGCTAAGACGCCCCGGTCCGCCCTCGTCCACCTGAAACGCTCGTCGAGCCCCCGGATCCGGGGGTTTTTCTTGCGCATTCTCTGTGAATATGGGAAAACTGGAGAGTTCGGAGCAGGCGAGAAACTCGAAGTCGATCGAACACAGCCAAGACCAGCGGGTACCATTGGAAACTCTGGGGATAGTGGTCTGACGAAGGGGATTGCGGGAGATCAGAAGCATGCATCGCACGAACGCATTTGCGTGCATCGCGGTCTTCACGTCGCTCGCTGCGGCGGAAGGTGGCCGCGCTCGCTTCATACCTCTTCCGACGATCCCGGGCGGAGCGGCGCCCTATTCAGCAGCCTTTGCGGTCTCCGATACCGGACGATTCGTCTGCGGCGCATCCTCCAGCGCCGCCGGCACCGGCCCGGTCGTCTGGGATCTGGACTCCCTTGGCGTCCGAGAGGTCGCCCGATTTGCGCAGAGCACGCCCGGCGGCGAGGCCCGCGCCCTTTCCGCCAGCGGCAGCGTTGTCGTCGGGCAGTCGCGACAATCCACGAGGTTCGTTGCATTTCGCCAAATGGAGAACGAGTCCCCGCAAAGTCTCGGGTCGCTCGCCCCCTCAACGCTCGGAACGCTCTCGGCGGCGCTCGACACCTCCGCCGACGGAGCAGTCATCGTCGGCTGGTCACGCAACAATCAGGGTACCGGCGCCCGAGAGGCATTCATCTTCCGCGCCGGAGGCATGATCGGCCTTGGCGACCTCCCCGGAGGAACCTTCAACAGCACCGCCCACGCCATCACGCCCGACGCAAGCCTCGTGGTCGGCGAGGCGACCGATGACCGCGGACTGCGAGCTGTGGTTTGGTCGAACTCTGGAATGGCCGTTCTCCCCGATCCCGCCGGCGCTGTCCTCGGCACCGCGGCATATGGAGTGTCCAAGAACGGGCGGGTGGTGGTTGGAAAGACCGTGGTAACCGAAGGACGCTCGCGGGCGACGCTCTGGCGTGATGGAGTCCCGCTCGACCTTGGAACGCTCCCGGCTGCTGACCCCGACGCAACAGCGCTTTCCTGCACGTTTGACGGAGAGCTCATTGTCGGCACCAGCCGGTTTGGTGATCTCTACGAAGCCTTCATGTACGACGAGCTTGGCATGCGAAACCTCCGCGAGGTGCTCGTCGTGGAGTACGGGTTGGCCGCCGAGCTCTCTGAATGGGAACTCGTCTCCGCCGAGGATGTCACGCCGGACGGAAGGGTGATCGTCGGGCAGGGCACCAACGCGCTGGGGCAGGTTCAGGCTTGGGCCGTCGTGCTGCCCACGCCCTGCACAGGCGATTACAACCGCGATCAGCAGGTCGACGTCTTCGATTATCTCGACTTTGCGCAGGCCTACGCGGAAGAGAACATCCGCGCCGACCTTGACCAGAGCGGACAGGTCGATCTGTTTGATTATCTTGAGTTCGCGGCCGCCTGGGACTCGGGCTGCTAAGGCGCTGCGCGACTCGCGATCACGGCACGCTCGCCGATCGATTCAGTCGTGCGCCAGTTCCGATCTCCGCCATGCTGACCAGCACGCGCTGCCCGCGGAGCTTCGAACCGTCGGCGTACGCAAACCGGCGAATGGCGATGTCACCCGGCGCAAGCTCGCTGATGCGTGCCCTCTGGCGGGGCTCTCCAGGCGCAAAGACCGAGAGGTTCACACTCGCCGGAGTACTGCCGGTGTTGAGCACCATGGCCTCGACGATGATGCCCTCGCCTTCTTCCGCCGGTCGGGCGGAAACTTCCAAACGCAGGTGTTCAAGGCCCAGTTCGAGCGTCGAGCTGAGGCGAACTCGCCCGTATGGGCGATCGGCCGCGAGTTCGAGATCCACTACAAACGATTTGGGGCCGGCTTCTTCGCTTCCCTCGAACGAAACAACAAAGGGAATGCGACCGGTGGACTTTGCGGGGATCTGGAACCGAATGGAGCGGGGCGCGATTCGCCAGCGTGTCGAGAGCCCGTTCACGCTCTGCTCGATCACGCCCGGCCTCAAGATCCACGCCTGCCCTTCGACGGTGCTGTCGAACGGGTTCTCGAGCACGATCGCGTGCTCGTGCTTGGTCCCAGTCGCTTGGAGCAGCGTCGGCTCGACACGGAACGAGCCCAGCATGCGGGCCAGGTCCGTATCAACGCCCTCGATGAATACGGGCGTGTCGCTGAGCGGGATCTCGACGATCCGGCTCTCGTCGCTGGCGTCATCGCCAAGCTCCTGCTTCATGGCGCGGGGCGCAGGGCGGCGATTGCCGAAGACATCGACGATCTCGATCGTGCCGCCTCCGGGCTGGGTGCGCAGGATTGCCTGCTCCGGCAGTGCGGACGCGTTCCAGGCAACGATGGCGCCGCCGACCTCGGGCGGTGCGCCCGGGGCCGGGGCCAAGATATAGCAGGGTGCCTCGACATATTCCGACGAACTCGGCACAACTTGCAGGCGACCGACCACCCGCCGTCCGGCGAGCCGGTCCTGAAGGTTTCGCCAGAGCGCCAGCTCGGGTTCGGGGTTGATCCAGGGTCGCGAGGCGGACGTCGTCGTCCAAGGCTGACGCAGCGCGAGCTTCAGCGACTCCGGGGCGAGTCCACGTTCGGAGGCGACCGCCCAGAGCTCCACCGCCCGCTTGCACGCCTCCGCAATCCTCGCGCGAACACTGGTGCTCGTATCTCCAGGCGGAAGCGCGAACGTGGCGCTCGGCACAGACGCGCCGATCCGGGCGTCATCCACCCACTGCTGCCCTGCGACGCGGGCGGCTTCCCAGCCTCCCTCGCTCCCGAGGAAGCTGATGAAGTGGGCCCCATCAGAGCTCGAACCTGGAACCGCCGCGATCTGTGGCGGCAGCCAGTCGGCTCGCCACGGGACGCCCAGCACCGGACCCGGAACCAAGCTGGACCATCGTCCGACGAGGCGATCGAGCTCTTGCTGCAGCGAAGTACGCCCAAGAGCGGCCCCGGGGGGCTCGCTCCCGATCTGCCAGCGCTGCACGCTCTGACCGAAGCGGTCGAGAACGGGCTCGATGCTGGGCCAGGCGCCGCTGGCCGGGTCCGCGATCGCGTTCCATGATCCACCCTGCGAAGCACTCTCAACCCCGCGGAGCGTGAGCGTCAAACCTGCGGGGATGTCCGCGAGCGACAACTCGTCGAGCAGCGAGCGCAAGGTTGCGAGAGCCTCCCGCTGGCGCTCTGCCGGCTCATCGCTGGGCAACAGCGAGAGCGGCAAGCTCGCCTCGCCAACTCCCGAGCGGATGAGCATGGGCCCGACGCGCGACTCAACGCCCGGTGCAATGCTCTCCACGATCACGCCGAACCGCGTGCGATCGCTGACCAGGATGCCGCGCCGGGTGCCCGCACGCTCCACGCGAGAATCTCGCCCGGTGGCTCTTGCTCGCGCCGCTTGCAGGTACAAAAACGTTGTCGAAACCGAGCCTACCGGTTCATCGTCCGCGTGCACATCCACATCGGCCTGGTACCACCCAAACTGGTTGACCCTCACTGGAACTCGCGTCATGCTCGTTCCCGCGCCAGCCTTGACGTGGTCCTCGTACACAATTCGGTTGTCCCAGTCGCGGACGCGGACCTTCAGCGACAGTTGCTGCCCGGTCAGGTCGCGCATCCCCAGTTGAAGCGTGGGCACCTCGGGAACGAGCACCACGTTCCCTGGGGATTCCGTCGAAAGCTCGATCCGCGGCAACTGGGCAACACGGACGTCATCGAACCACGCCATCGCGTTTAGGTCCTGTGCCGGACCAGTCGCACGCGGCGTCGACGCCCGATCCCCATCGACCACGCTCGAAGCGCGTCCGGCGGCGAGCGACTCGAGCTCCGCTCGCTCACGCGGCTGAACCAGCAGCAGTTCAACGCTCAAGAACGCCGCATCGGTCGCGCTGCCCAGGATGCTCACCTGAATGCTCGTCCAGCGGCCTTCGCTGCGCACAAACGACACACTCGGACGGCTTCCCTGGACGGGCATGCCATTGAGATCCACGAGCTGCGCGCGGATTCCCGCGGCCCCGAGCACGACGCCCCGGGTCATCACGCTCGCCGACACGCTGTAGTCGCCCCCCGGGAAGACGGGGACAACCCCTCGCTCCAGCAACAAGCTTGTGCTGCCGCCGCGAGCCGGAAGCTGCACCGAACCTTCACCAGCACGCGCCACCGAGAAGTCCAGCAGCGCCCGGTTCCAGTTCGGAAACTCGGGGCGCGAACGCCCACCCTCGGGATCGTGCTGCCCACGGACCCAGAACCGGGGGACCGGCGTCGGATTGGTCTGCTTTTCTTCAAAGTCGAAGACGCGCACTACTCGTCTCGCGGCTTCGGGCCGCCGGGGCTCGCGAGCGTTCTCTGGTTGGCTCGCTGAATCGCCTACCGGCGGGCTGGGAGGCGCACCCGCGGGCTCCATGGCTTTGGCAGAGCGCAGCGCGCCGAGTGTCACGATGACGACCATCGCCACAACGAGGGAGTAGCATCTTCCAGCGGCGGGGCGTGCAGGCGGGCGGGCGGTGTGCGTCACCATGACGCCGATTGAATCGACGCTCAGGGCCCCCGGGCGTGAAGCGCGAGGGTGCTCCAAACGCGAGCCCGTCCGGTCACGGGGCGCCTACTTCGGCGACCACCGGACACGTCCAGTCCTTCGCCCAGTCGCCGAAGCTGAGGTAGTAGTTGAGCACGGGGCGATAGCCGGCGCGTGCCGCTGCGAGCGCCGCAAGCGACGAGCGCCCGCCGCTCTCGCAGTGCGTTGCGATCGGCTTTCCCTTGACAAACCCCGCCTGCGAGAGCAAGGCATCGAGTTCCTCGGGGCTTCGGAGCCGCCCTCGCTGATCAAGAAACTCCGCGTGGGGAATGTTGCGTGCCCCGGGCAAGTGACCTCCACGCGGGTTCTTGCGCTGCTCGCGGCCCTCAAACTCCTCTCGCGATCGAGTGTCCAGAACCTGGACATCGCCCCTTTGCATCGCCGCAAAGAGCTCCTGTCGCTCGATCAACTTCACCTCGCCCTCATCGCCTTGAGGCTGCAAAGCCTGAGGCATGCCAGCTTGGCCATCCATCGCGGTGTTGTCACCCGTGGACATGGGCTTGAATGTCACTCGCTCGTGAGGCTCGTGGTCGGTCGAGAGCCGGAGTTTGCCGAACTTCACCTCGTGGTCGATCAGCGGGAACCCGCCATTGACGACTCGCACGCGCCGCACGCCAAAGTGCTGGAGGATGAACCAGATCCGCGCGGCATTGGTCATCTTGCCGTCGTCGTAGATGATCACATCGCTGTCGGCCGAGACGCCCAGCTTGCCGATGCGCACTCGCCATGCATCGTCGTGCTTGAGCCCTGTGGGTTCGTCCATGCTGAGGTGAGCCCAGCGCTCGTAGTCGACGTGGACCGCGCGAGGCAGGTGGCCGGCGTCATAACTGGCCTGATCGCGAACGTCGAGGATGATGATTGAGCCAGCCCCGATCGCGCTGGGCAGCTCCTGAGCTTCGAGGATCGCTTCGGATGTCGGCGGTTCGCTCCCCTGTCGCGAACCCGCCGTTCGACTGCGGTCGTCGCGATGCATGACGGGCGGCGCATCGCCAATGTCGTCTGCCGTCAGCGGGCCGGCGGCGGAACGAGCTCGCGACGATCTCGCTTGGCGCGCTTGCTCTTGGCCCCGGGTCGACCGACCCCACTCTCCACGTCCGCGGTGCTCCTTTGGCTGATCGCCGGTGGCGCTTTGGTCGGGCCGCGACGAATCCTCCAGACCGTCCGGGCCTTCCGCGGGGTCGCGGCGTGAAGATTGACGCCGCCTCGAGCGCGTGTCCAGGAACGCGGCGGTGAGCGTTGCGGCCGCAAGCATGCCGGCGATGGTTGTCAGTCGCATGGAACCTCCGTAGACGGGTGTGATGTGGAGTGGGTGGCGGCCCGCACTACTGACGCGGATGAAATCCCCGTGAGCGCGAAGTACGGGGTTGGCTAGAAGACCCACGCCATTACCCGAACGGACAGATCAACCCGTGCGATGAACCCCGCGCCCGCAGGCTAAAGTGCTGCCAGTCCGGGACCGACAGCCGACCCCCGTCGGCACACTCACCCGGACGCGCAGGGCGGGTAGCTCAACTGGCTAGAGCGTTCGCGTTACATGCGAAAGGTTCCGGGTTCGAGTCCCGGCCTGCCCATTTAGGTCGTCGAGCGTACTCGACGCGATGGTGCCACGCCGTCTTCGCTTTCCATCGCATCGCTTGATTTTTTGAAGTCTGATCCGGAACTCCAGGCACGGCGTGTGTTGCATGCGGTCGCGTGATGGCGCGCGAATAGCGGAGCAACATCGAGCCAGGGCCGCCGTTCCGCATGTGGACCCGGTCGGATGTGCCCGGGATGGTCACGCCGCATGAGTACGAGTTGACCGAAACGCTCGCACCCAAGGCGTTCCACGAGTCGCCGGCCCGAATTGCTCGTTTCGTCCGAACGCTGGCGGATGAGCGGGCGCGAACGCAAGTCGCAAGCTGAGACAACTGCGCGTCTGTGTCAAGTGCCGTCGGCGGCCTGCGTTGGATCCCTCGCGTGCTTGCACGTCCGCACTCAGTTACCCGCGCGGGCGGAGTCGCGATCGCAAGGCGGGTTGTTCCGTGCCGACGTGCCCGAAGAGTGCGGAAACGCGCCGGGCGACACGCTCATCATCGGTCAGACGGTGCCCAACGCCGACAGCGGCACATATCGCGTCCGCGTGAACGGTCCCTGCGGCGAAGCCTACACCGACCCCTTCACGCTCCAAGTCCTGTGCCCCGCTGACTTCAACGGTGATGGGATGATCGACTTCTTTGACTACTTGGACTTCGTGCTAGCGATGGATGCTGGGTGCTGAGGTTGTTCGTGAGTCGCTCGCTGCCAGTCCAGCCAGCGCCGCACGTCGTCTAGCCGGGAAGCCGTACTTGGCCCTCGGGTCTTCTCTCGTCCGCTTGGAGGGGAGAGACGGAGAGGGCAGAAAAGCGCTTGATCACTTCGCCTAGATCTGCAAGGCGATGCACCACGCCCACTCCAACGGCATCAAGGCGACACCAAGCGACCCAACGCCAGTGTCGCCTCCAAGGATGGCAAGCGCTCGTAAAGCTGGACGACGCGGATCGCCTTCGAGCGGCGCACTCCATCCAGGTCCCCTCCCGCTGACGCCGCTCCCAGTGGCGGTCGCGACCCGTCCTCAACTGCCCACGCCGATGACTTTGGGCGACTTCCCTAGCTTCAAGTTGTGCAAGCGGTCCCGTTCCGGGATTTCTGCCGCTTCTGAACACAATCTGAGCGCAGTGTTCCCGTGACGCTCTTCCCTCTCTCGGCTATGTTGTCGGCTTCACCGGATCCCCGTCGCTCCCCCGAGCACTGCGGGGCGATGGGTCGCTCCACGGTTTGCGGAGGTTCGCATGGGACAGTGTCGTCGCGTTCAATCTTGTTCATCCTCGCTCGTCGGTCACTCGTTTGCGCGCTCACGTACCACCGCTCGCTCCGGGCGTGCGGGAGTGGTCGCGACCGCGACGATTCTCGCGCTCGCCGGGGCGACCCTGTCGATCGGATCGTTCATGGGCGGCCGGGGCACCGAGGCGCGGGCACAGCAGGAGCGCACCGGCGGTCGAGCTGCCAGCGCAGCCGCGCCCGGAACTCCGGCCCCCGGGGCTCCCGCGCAGGTCGAGCCCGGTCTGCTCATGCACTGGGGGCTCAACATCGGCGCTGTGGACGGGAACATCGTGACGGACGGAACGGGCCGCGCGAAGGCAGCAGTGCAGGGCATGCCGCGCTTGGGAATGATCGGGCCCGGCACGGGCTACATCTTCAATGGCAAGGACGAGCATCTGGTGCTGGCGGAGGATCACAACCAGTCCAAAGCGCTCTTGCCGACCCGGGAGCTGACCGCCATCGGCTGGTTCAGCATCACCGAACCAACGTCGTATGGCTCGCTCATCGGCGCCATCCAGGACAACGGCAACTTTGAGAAGGGTTGGTTGTTCGGGTACAACAACAAGTCGTTCTACCTTGGCCTCTCGACCACGGGTGCCGACGACGGCGACGGCAAGATGACGTACTTGGAGGGCAAGACTCAGCTCATGCCCGGGCGGTGGTACCACGTCGCGGCTACGTACGACGGCTCCGCCATGCGCGTGTACATCAATGGCGCGCTCGAAACCGAATCCAAGGCCCAATCGGGCGACATCCTGTATCCGGACAAGGCCTCGTACGTGATTGGGGCATACAAAGACACCGATGAGTTCTTCCCGCTCAACGGCGCGATCGGCGAGCTCAAGTTGTACAACAAGGTGCTGAGCGCCGCGGAGATCAAGTCGCAGTTCGAGCCACAGAAAGCCCTGACGTCGTACGTGCCCCCGCGCGAGACCGAACTGCGGGCCCTCCTGGAAGCCCCGTACTTGCAAGCGCCCACGCCGACCTCGATGACGGTGATGTGGGAGACGAGCTTGCCGGCGCGGGCGCACGTCGAGTACGGCACCACCGCGGGGCTTGGCAAGAAGACGGAGCCGGGCTCGGAAGCGACGATGCACGAGATCGTCGTCAGCGGGCTTGAACCCCACACGAGCTACTTCTACAAGGTCGTCGCGACCGGTGGCGACGGCAAGACGATCGAGAGCGCGACGTACCAGCTCCAGACGGCCGTCCGCCCCAACGACGCTTACGCCTTCACCGTCATTGGCGATACCCAGCGCAACCCAGCCGTGACTGGAAAGCTCGCCAAGCTCGCCTACGCGCTGCGGCCAAACTTCCAAGTCCACTGCGGCGACGTCGTCGACGACGGCCCGGACAAGAAGCAATGGCTGGGCGATCTGCTCGGGCCTCAGTCGCAGTTGCTCGCCCGCGTTCCCATGATGCCCGTCATCGGGAATCACGAACGCAACGATTCGCTCTATTATCAGTACTTCTCCCTCCCCAACCCGGAGTATTACTACACCTTCACCTACGGCAATGCTCAGTTTTTCATGGTCGACACCAACAAGAAGACCGATCCCGAGAGCGAGCAACACAAGTGGCTCGAGCGTGACCTGGCGGCCAGCACCGCGACCTGGAAGATCGCGATGCACCACCACCCCATCTGGTCCAGCGACGAGAACGACTACGGAGACACCTACAAGGGCCCCTCGACCCACGGCGAAATGAAGCACCGCTCGCTCGCCAGCCTCTACGAGAAGTATGGCGTCGATGTCGTCTTCACCGGTCACATCCACGTCTACGAGCGCACGTGGCCGCTCCGCGAAGGAAAGATCGACCGCAAGAATGGCGTGCTGTATATCACCTCGGGTGGTGGCGGCGGAGGCTTGGAGGCCATGACCCCCACGCGCACGTGGTTCAACGTTCACTTCGCCCCCGTCCATCACATCTGCTATGTGACGGTGCACGAGAACTACATGCAGCTTAAGGCCTACGACCAGAATGGGCTGCTGTTCGACACGTTCGAGCTGGAGAAGTAAAGAGCAGAGTTCAAGAGCGTTGGCCGACGGGCGATCAAGAGCCAGGCGGTGCGCGGCGGACACAACAAGCCGCCGCGAGCCGCTGGCCCTTGCCACTCCTTTGCGCGATCTGAACACTCCCCAGCACCTGCTGGCGAACAATCGCGCATGCCAACACAAGAACTCGCGTCGACGGGTGCGACCATGGCTCCAACCCGCACGGGGACGCCCTTGGCGTGCGCCCGCACCTTGGTGTTGCTCGCGGCAACGGGCTCAGGCGTTGCGATGGCGGACGACATCTATTCGTCTGTCTCGATCCAGCGAGTCGCGGATCCAACCGTGCCCGTGCCCGGAGGCGGCGGCTTCTTCAACGCCGGCTTCTTGTATCCCGCCGTGGAGGGCAACCAACTCGTCTTCGAGGGCGGAACCAACGGTCCGCCCTTCAAGCGCGGGTTCTATCGGTACCACATCAGCACCGGGGTAATCACGACCATTGCCGACACGACGATGCTCGTGCCCGGCACGACCGAACGTTTTCGCTCGTTCGGCTCGGGGGGCGATGTGCCCGGCGTTGCGGTCGACGACGGCAAGGTGGCGTTCCACGCGACCGTGACCGACTTCCTCTCGCCGCTCGGGATCAACTACGCCATCTTGACCGACGTGGGCGGCCCGCTGGAGGTCCTTGCGTATCTCACGGACGCAAACCGTGGACAGCCGGCGGGCTTCCCTCGCACCGATGTTCCCGGCCCGTGGCCCGCGACAAACCAGCCCAACCCCCCGGGCCCCGGCGTGCCGCCAATCAACTATCGGCCCCCGCCGTTCTACTTCAATGGCGTGCTCACCGATCCGTCGCTTGACGCGGGCCGGGTGGGCTTTGTCGGCTGGTGGCTCGGGCGAGTGCCGACGGGAAACACGGGTGTGTCGGAGAACGGTCTGTTCCTGAGCGTCCCGGGGGCTGGACCCGGCGCCACGATCGAAAAGGTCACCGACTCTTGGGGCCCGGAGGCAACGAGCGTCGACCCTGAGGGGTTCCTGCTGTTCCGGAGTGTCTTCGGCGGCCACGCCGACGGTGGCTCCGTTTCCTGGACGGAACGAACCAACTACAACCCACCGGGCTCGGATACCTTGACGATCGCCGAGCGGGTCAAGGCGAGGCTCGGGCCGGTGGGAACCGCCATCACCGCGATCGCATACGCAGAGAACGTGACCGACAGCATCGGGCGTCAGTTCGCGCTGGGCGATTCGACGCCGGGCCGCACGGGCTATCTCCTGTGGGATCTGGGAGGCGAGAACGGAACGCCGCCGCCGGTAACCGACGACTCCGGGCGGGCGATCGTCTTCACCGCCGCTAGCCTGCCCGCGACCTTCCGAGACTTCAACCCTCGCGCGTCGGCAATCGAGGGCGTCTATCGCTGGGACGCCAACACCAGTCAGACCACTCGCGTCATCGATTCCCTGTTCGGCACCGTGCGCGACGACGGACTGCGGTATGAGTACTTCATCCGCCCCGCGGCCCAGAGCGACGTCGTCGTCACGGTGGCTGCGTACAACGACGCGGCGCCAGGCATCGACTACGACCTCCTCGCGATCAAGGGCTCA
This sequence comes from Planctomycetota bacterium, assembly GCA_033763815.1. Taxonomy (GTDB): domain Bacteria; phylum Planctomycetota; class Phycisphaerae; order Phycisphaerales; family UBA1924; genus JANRJU01. Next base: position 255,892 of record JANRJU010000006.1, on the reverse strand, counting down.
CGTATCCAGAGGCTGCTGGGTTCGGGCGACGCCATCGGTGGCCGGATCGTGCGGACCATCACCACCCATCGCGACGCCTTTGATGCCAACCGCATCGCCTTCCGCGCCCAGTTCGCGGATGGCACCGCCGGGGTGTTCCTGATGACGCTGACGCCGGCATGCTGCCCGGCCGATTTCAACTGTGATGGCCAGAGCGATTTCTTCGACTTCCTCGATTTCGTCGAGGCTTTCGGGGGCAACGATCAGGACTCGGACTTCAACCGCGATGGCCAGCTCGACTTCTTTGATTACCTCGAGTTCGCGGAGGCGTTTGCCCAGGGCTGCGCGTGACCACCGGGGATAGACAAGCCCGACAAACGCCGCTCGCACGGCTCTCAAAGGCGACGGTCGCGTACGTAGATCGACCACGCATCATCGCCCAGCGCCCGAACCCGAGCGAGGCGAAAGGCCCTCGCATCGGCAAGGGCCGGGGCCGCATGCCCCATCGCAGCCGGCGTTGCCTGCTCGTCGGCAAGCACGAGTGGCCCGGTGAAGACGTGCGCTTCGTCGACAAGGTCGGCTCGCAGGCAAGCTCCAAGCAGCGTGCCGCCCGCTTCCACCAGCACACGAGAGGCCACACAATCCCGCGCGAGGAGGCGGAAAAGTTCGCCAAGGTCAATCCGCGGCGTGCCTCCATCGCGAGCGTCCACCCCGAGTGCCCGTTGCGCCGCGGGCAAACTGTTCCTTTCTGATGAGGCAGGAAGCCCCACCACGCGCACGCCCAGGGATTCGATTTCCGCGCGTCGACGATCGCCCTCTCGGGTATCGAGCGTCGCTTGGAGACATGCGATCAGCGTCGGCGTCTGGCGCGCCGTGGCGATCAACGCGGAGGACAGGGGAACGCGGAGGTTGGAATCCGCGACGACGCGAAGGGCGACCCGGCGGGGCTGTCGACCAGCCGATCCCGAGTTCCCGCGAAGCGCACCCTCACGAAGGCGCGCAGTCAGCCGCGGATCGTCGGCAAGCACGGTTGACACCCCGGTCACAATCGCGTCAACAACGCCCCGGAGGCGATGAACCCGCCGGCGGGAAGCCTCGTTGCTGATCCACTGGCTGGCTCCGGTGCGGGTGGCAATCCGACCGTCGATCGTTTGCGCCCATTTCGCAACAACCCACGGCGTTCCGCGCAGGCGAGCTCGAAAGGGGGCCGAGAGCCAGTTGGCGATGGGGCTGGCTGTGCACTGCTCGACGCGAATGCCCGCCGCCTCGACTTGCTTAGCGCCGCCGGACGCGACGGGATTGGGATCATGCTGCGCAAACACCAGGCGAGTAACGCCTGACTCGATGACCACCGGCACGCAGGGTGGCTGTTTCCCGTGGTGCGAGCATGGCTCCAGCGTCACGAGCATGGTCGCGCCCCGCGTGTCGAAGCCCTGGCGGCGACAACTGGCCAACGCCTCTCGCTCCGCGTGCGCCCCCCCAAAGACGCGATGGTGCCCAATCCCAAGCACGCGCCACTGGCCGTCCTCGTGGCGAGCAATAACGCAGCCGACCATCGGGTTGGGCTCCACACGACCGAGTGCACGAAGCGCGTGACGCGCCGCGAGCGTGAGCAGGTCTCGCTCGTCTCGGGGCGTTGCGGGCATTCGGGCTCCTTGGGCGTTGGGGCTGGTTGGAAAGGTCAGACGAGGCGCACAAGGCACTCGCGTTCCTGACGCGTCAAAATGCAGTCAGCGTCGCGCAGCCAGCGTCCCCCGTCCTGAGCGTAACCCGCTGTAGCGCGGAGCGTCAGGCCCGCCCGCCGGGCCCGGTCGCACCAGAACCGATTGAACCGGGCCATCGCCAACTCGCGCGTGAGCTTCGCGACCATCGACGCCATCGCGATGGGAAGGTGGGATTGCTCGCCCTCGGTAATGAACGAGACGCCCGCCGTCGCGTTGCGTGTGCGAAGCATGTAGCGGCTCCGACGGTCCGACTCTTCGACGACATCGATGCTCGGGTCTGCCGACTCTTCCAGTGAAGAACGCAGAACCCCCGCGTACGACGCGCGACCGCCCAGGCGGTCGCACACCACCCAGAGCGCATCGCCTGAGTCTCCGCCCAACCCCGAGCCTGCTGTGCCCCCCCACTGCGCCAGGGCGGCCCGGAGATGAACCCCCACCCCCGCCAGCACGCAGTCGCCCTTCGAGCCGGCAGCCCGCGCGATGCGGTTGAACTGCTCCTCACCAACGAGAACGCACGACAGCCCCACAAGCTCGACACCAGCCCGCGACATCGCCGCCGCCAGCATGTTCCCCGCCAACCGAAGCTGCGCCGCGTCACACGCCAAAGGCATGGGCGTGGGCGGGCAGCAATACCAATCGTGCGCGGGCCAGCAGGCACCCAAGCGCGTGAGCAAGGCGTCGTCGTCGCCGGGCAGTTCGCCGTGCATCGCGCGGACCCCGGCAAGAACACCCCGCTCTAAGTGCAGCAAGGGATGACGCGCCGGCTTGGCTTCAACGACGCTCGCCCCCTCCGCCAGGGACGATCGCAAGGCGGTTGGAGCCGCACCGTCCGAGGCGTTCAGCTCCGGAACCGACTCCCATTGATTGGGCAGCTTGAGGGCCTTGGAATCCGCGATGGCGATGCGGTCGGACGAACGCGACGGGGCCTTGCACACCGCTCCTCGCAGCAACGACCAGAGATTGGGAGCTTTGACGGGCGACTCGGGGGAGGGCGTCCAGTTGCGAACGCGCCAAGCCGACATTCCGACAGCAAGCGGCCCAAGACGCGGGCCGTAACCGGCTTCGTCGATCCCCACGATCACGATGCCCATGCGTAAACCCGTCTGGCTGAGCTCGGTTACTTGGGCGGGGCCGCCGGGGTCGCCGCCGGGTCGCGAACGTCACGCCTGGGGACGCCTGGAGCGGTTCGGGAACCGCCACGCCGAACGTTGTCGTCGTCCGGAGGAATGTAGTCGGGAACGTTGTTGGGGTCGATGGGCGGGGGGACGGTGCGAGTCCCGGCCTTGCCCGCGGCTGGAGCCGTCTCAGTCGTGGTGACGATCGGGGCGCTCTGATCTGCACCGGAGCCCTCAAACAGCCCGAGATTCCACGCGATCAGTCCACCGGCAACTACCAGCCCGGCGCCCGCACCGATCAGTTTGATCTTCTTCTTGGCGTCGTCAGGGCCAGCGCTCTTGGCCTTGGAAGGGCCCGAACCCTTTGCTGCAGGACCGGGCGAAGAAAGATCGACGCGTGTTCGGCTCATGCGCGACTCCCGAACCCTCCCCCAAGGGGTGCGGACGTGCTGAAGGGCTAGGCGAGCGGCCCGGGGCAACGCCCCGGAACGCTCCAATCGGACGGTGCGGCCAAGCTAACTTCAGCAGGCTGAAAAAGGCTCGAATCGAGACCAATGCGGCTGAGAGGAGTCGAACCTCCACGGGTTTGCACCCACAAGAACCTGAATCTTGCGCGTCTGCCAATTCCGCCACAACCGCGATCAACTGACGCCTGAGGATAGACACCGAACGAGGCGCGGACAACGCCAGGCCCGGGAAGATCAGCCTCCACCCTTGGGCACCACCTTCATCGGGTGCCCCCCATGCCCGGACGACTTCCACGCCGCAGCACGTGCGGACTGTGTTGCCTGTCTTAACACCACCGCTACCAATCCTTCCAGAGCGCCGCCCACCCAGGTGAGACCCGGGGCTCCGAGATCCGGGATCCGCGGCAAGCGCGCGAATTTCTGACGACTTTGCTGGCACGCCGCCCAACACGAGGCATGTTTGAGATGTGAGTCCGCGCAGCGCGGCGCGTTCCGCGTTGGGCGGTTCACGGGAGTTGGGCGCGGATTCCGCGCGCACATGTCGGGCGCTCATGGAGAGCGCGAAAGCACGTCCATGCCGGGAGGCGTCCGCGGCACGCGGTGTCTATTCAAGGAGAGGTCAAATGATGCGTTCAGTTTGGTGCCTGAGCCTCGCCCTCGCGGCGGGATCCGCCCAGGCGGCTTTCTTCAGCTTTGCGTCGGACCGGAACAACGACGGCCCAACGTTCACGAGCGGGAACTCGTCCGTCAGCATTCTGGATGGCCGCACCCGCGACGGGAACAACACTGTCCTCACCAACTTCCTCGTGGATGTTGACGAGAACGGCCCCGTCGCGGAGGTCGCGTACGACACGCGCTTCCAGTTCACCGGCTCCCTGGCGAACTATCAGGTCACGTCCGTCGCCGGCACAAACATCCACGCGTTCACCGTCAACGGGTCGTTCGAGATCATCGCCAACGACTCGAACGCGGCGATCTTCACCGCCACGTTCACCGACGCGGTGTTCACGAGCATCTCCGAGAGCCGCACGCTCCTGGGCCGCACGGCGAACATCTCCGCGGACGACACGACCAACGCGGTGACCTTCACCACCGCCGGTCCGCTCGCGAACATCGATGTCTCGGGCAACCGCAACTTCAACTTCACGCTGACCGCCCTCCAGACGCTGAACGGCGCTCGGGTTGGCGTGAGCGCCAACGGACTCCTGCAGGATTGGATCTCGGAAGGCAGCTTCTCCGCCCAGGCGATTCCGACCCCCGGGTCGCTCGCGTTGGCGGTGCTGGGCGTCGCGGGCATGGCCCGTCGCCGTCGGTAAGCGGCGTTTTCACGCTCTCTCTCGCAAAGCCCCCGCACGCCCGCGGGGGCTTTGTTCATTGCTTCCTTCAGGCTGAAAGCCGCGCGAGTAAAACCCGGATCGCACAACCCGCCTCCTGAGCGGTACCCTCGGTTCGATGGATTTTTTCACCTCCGACCTTCATCTCGGGCACGCGAATAACTTGAGGTACAGCAAGCGCCGCGACCTTATGCTCCCGGGCGATCGCGAACTCTTTGATGAAGCGTGCGCCCACTACTCGTCAACGGGCGACCCCTCGCGCGTCGACGCCTGGAAGCCCTCACCCGCCAGTGTGGAGTTCCACGACGCAGAGTTGATCCGTCGGATTAACGAGCTCGTGCGGGAGGAGGATCGGCTGTGGATCCTGGGCGACTGGGCCATGCCGCGCAACGCGTCGGAAGGCAAGTTCCGCGCGTATCGAGAGGCGATCCGCTGCCGAGACGTGCGCCTGGTGTTTGGCAACCACGACAACCGAGACCGAACACGCGGCTTGTTCACCGCAACGTACGACGCGGTCATGGTGTACATCAGCCCCCAGGGGACTTTCGCAGAAGGAGAACTCTGGGATGATGGCGAGCGCCGCTCCTGGCTGACCGACCGGACGTGGCGCCAGGCGACCAAGCGCGTCTTCCTGTCGCATTACTGCCACGTCGTTTGGAATCAGAGCCACAAAGGCGTGTACCACCTCTACGGACACGCCCACGGCAACCTCGAACCGTGGCGGGAGCGCCACATGCCAAACGCGCTGTGCATGGACATTGGCGTCGATTGCTGGGGCTATGCCCCGCTTTCCTTCGAGCGGGTCGACGCGATTCTGAACGAGAAGAAGGGCCGCGTGCCACCTCATGTCGTGGACCATCACGGTGCGTCGGCCATCGATTAGTCGAGCGCAGCCGCCGGCCGGCGTGAGGCCGACGTATTTACCGATTCCGGGGGAGCGGGCTCCGGGCGATGGAACTAACACGTTCCGAACATTTTGGGTCTTGAACTCGGTGCGGCACAATCTCCTCGCCCAACGCGACACAAGACATGCAGGCAACTCGTCGCGCCGCACGATAAGGGGAGTTCACAATAACTCGCGGTGGTTCCGGTCGTTGCTTGTGCGGCTATCACAAAATAGGTAATCTGGGAGATCCAGTTGCCTGAGGCCGCGTAGTCCCGATTGGGCCTGCTCGACCGCTCAAGTTGCGCCAACTCCCAAGGTGAGAGGTTCCCGATGGTCACCAGCAAGCCCACAACGGACCGTGTCGCCTTGAGCGCAGTTCCAGGGTCCAACGGCGCCGAAGGATCGGGATCGGCTGGGGCGGGCGACTCCGCCACGTCAACGCCAAGCCCCGAGGTGGTTCGAAGCGAAGGACGCGAGACGAGGCAGGAAGTTCAGCTCAAGCCGGGCGAGAGCGCGCTCGTCGAAGCCAAGCCCGCGACACGAAGCGAGGCGGACATCGCCAAGGCTCGTCGACGGGCGCTTCGCGCCGATCGCCTGGCCCGCCAGATCAGCGCCAAGCGGGTCGTCGGCGCGGCCATCATGGGCGCCGTCATGACTGCCATCTGGCTCATCATTTTCACCCTTGGGCTCTCGGTGCCTAGCGAGCCCTTCCGGCAGACGCTCCTTCAACTCGGGTCGACCAATGCGCTGCCCGCGCTCAGCGAGGTTGTGGCGTCCGCGTTTGTCGTCTTGATGGTGTACACCCCCACCAACTTGCTCATGCTGTGCGTCGCCTCAGCGCTCATCGGGTGCTTGGGGCGCACCGCCACCAGCGTCGACGACATCTCCGCCGCGCTCCTCAAGCGATTCAAAATGCACGGCGTCGAAACGGAGTCGAGCCGCGGCTCCAAGTTCACCATGGCCGACGCGCCCTCGGCGGCCTCGGTGACGTCGCCCGGCTGGCTGCTCGCCCCCGCAGTAAGCGCCGTGACTTGGGGCTTCTTCATCTATTTGGTGGTCATCTCGGGCATCGTCGTCGTCACCGGCGAGCCCTTCCAAGACACTTCGCCCGACCAATACCTGCGACTGGCGGGCTCGACCAGCATCCTCGCCTTTGTCGTCGGTTGGCGGCCTCAGATCCTGACGGCTTTGGTCACGCGCATCGGTGATTCTCGCTTAGGCGAACCCCGCGAAGGGCGAGAGAAGAAAGACACCGAGTGAGCGCGCTGTGCCGAGCCTGTCAGTGTGTATGCACGCTCAGCCGCGCGCGGGTGTGCCCGTTCCCGCCTCGGATTCTCCGGGGATCCTCTCGACAATCTGAGAAGCGACAATCATGCCTTGCGTGCAGGCCTTGTCGATGATGCCGCGAAAAACGCCGAAGGCCAGCAGGCTGGGAATCGCCAGGCAAAGGCCAAGCAGCGTGTGGAAGAGCGCCTTGGAGATGCCAAGGGAAAGGTCCGCCGGGCCAGCCTGACCGCCCGAGGCGCCAAGGCTGGTAAACGCGAGGATCATGCCCCACACGGTTCCGGCAAGGCCAATCAGCGGCGCGAGATTTCCGATCAGGTTCAGCAACTCGATTCGCCGGAAGTGCCCCGCGGCTTCTTCCGCCGCCGCCAGTTCCGCCGCCTCCTTGATCGCCTGGCGCGAACGCCCCTTGAGTGGCAGTGCCGCCGCCAGAACTCGGGCTACGAAGGCCGGTTCGCGGGCGGCAACATCGCGCAGATCGTCCCACCTCGCTCCCGCAGCCAGATCCAGGCATCGCTCGTTCACCCGCCGGGGATTGATGCGCGACGGGCGGATCTCGAGCAGGCACGAGACAATCATCGCGACCGAGACCAGCGAGCCGGCGATCAGCAGCACCGTAAAGACGTCGAAAGACTGGACGAAGAGCGACCAAAGGTCGGAGCCTGCGCCGGACCTCGTCGCTTCAGCCGCGGGTTCCGCCGCCGCCTGGGCACGAGCCGGAGATGGCGCAGCCACGACCGCCAAGGCAAAGACAGCCAGACGCACCGCAAGCGACCAGCGACGAAGCATGACCCCAACGAGACGAGCGAGAATCACCATCGCCGGGAGCGTAGCCCGAACGGCTTGGGTCGCGATGCTCGCCTTGCGTTATGCTGTTGTCCACGCTCCGCGTCGTTACGGCTGACGATGCCATGTCGGGAGCCCTGAGCCGGGCACTTGAGCGGGGCCAGGAGCGGGGCGTTCGGCGGGTGTTCTTTGCACGGGCCGACCTCGGCGCTGGCCCCGCCGAACCTTGCTGGAGTCGATCACCATGCCTGAGCAACCAACCACGTGGAACGATCGCGGAAGTTCGTGCACGCGCCCGGCACGAACCGGTTTTTCCCGACCTGGTCTCCTGCGAACTGGCCTGTCGCGAACCGGCCTATTCCTGGTGGGTTACGTGCTCGGGTCGCTTGGCAGTTCGCCCGCGGCCGCCCTGGCGCAACGCGCGAGCAGCGGAGCAATGGTCGCCCCGAGCCCGAGCCCGATCCCGATGCAACCAAGCATCGAGGAGTTCCAAGCGGACTTTGAAGACCTGCAGGAGTTCTACTCCCTTCGCTGGTCGAACGATCGGGCGGAACGCCTCCGTCGATTCCTGGTAAGTGAGCAGAGCCGCATCCGATCGTGGAACTTCCAGTCGCTCGACCAGAGCCAGCGCATCGACGCGATTCTGCTGCGAAACTTCATCCGCGAGCGTCTGTCGGATATCTTCCTTCAGCAACGACGCGCCGCGGAGATGGAACACCTGCTCCCCTTTGCCGGCGCGGTCCAGGAGCTGGAGAGTGCGCGGGTGGCACTACGAACCATCCCACCTCGGGATGCGGGGCAGACGCTGAGCGTGATCGCGGAGCAGGTGGAGAAAGCGCGCGATCTGGCTCGCGAGCAGGCTTCCGGCCGCGGAGGCCGGCCAGCGACCGCGAGCATGTCCACCCCGGAGCCCGGTGGCCCTCGCGCCGGCGCCGATGGCGGAGCATCGGACGCGCCGACGCGTCAGCCTCCGACGCCAAGCGTTGCGCTGCGGGCCGCGGGCGCCGTTGAGCACCTTCGCGAGGTTCTGCGGCGGTGGCACTCGCATCGCGCCGCCTTCGAGCCGGAGTTTGCGTGGTGGACGAGCACGCCATTCGCCCGCGCGACCAAGGCGCTTGGTGAGTATTCGACAGTGCTGCGCGAGGACCTGGCGGGCATCAAGGGCAAGCCCGAAGACCCGCTGGTGGGAGACCCCATCGGACGCGAGGCGTTGCTCGAGAGCCTCCGCGCCGAGGTCGTGGCGCTCTCGCCCGAGGAGTTGGTCGGGATCGGCCAGCGCGAACTGCAGTGGTGTCAGGAACGGATGATCGAACAGGCGCGCGAGCTGGGCTTGGGCGACGACTGGCGGGCGGCGCTCGACCGCGTCAAGGACGCCCACGTCGAGCCGGGCGAGCAGGACGACGTCGTCGTCAAGGCCGCGCGAGAATCGATTGACTTTCTTGTCAAGCATGATCTGCTGACGATCCCGCCCCTCACCGCCGAACTCTGGCGCCTCGAGATGCTGTCGGCCGAGCGGCAGCGTTCGCTCCCGTTCGCGGCGTACGGCGGCCTCCACATGCTCGTCGCCTATCCCACCGACTCGATGACCCACGAGGACAAGCTCATGTCCATGCGGGGCAACAACCCGCACTTCACCCGCATTGTCACTGCGCACGAGCTCATCCCCGGGCACCATCATCAACTCATGGCCGCCAAGCGCCACCGCCCCGACCGAGCGCTCTTTCGCACCCCCTTTTTCGTCGAGGGCTGGGCGCTGTATTGGGAAATGAAGCTGTGGGACATGAACTTCGCGCAGACGCCCGAAGACCGCCTCGGCATGCTCTTCTGGCGGGCCCACCGCTGCGCCCGGATCGTCGTCAGCTTGAAGTTCCACCTGGGTGAGATGGCGCCCGCGGAGATGATCGATTACCTCGTGCGCGAGGTCGGGCATGAGCGCGCCAACGCCACCAGCGAAGTGCGGAGGTTCGTCGGGCCCGACTACTCGCCCTTGTATCAATGCGCGTACATGATTGGCGGACTGCAACTCCGCGCCCTGCATCGAGAGGCGATCGCTCGGGGCTGGAAAGAGAAGGACTTCAACGACCAGGTCCTGCGGTACAACTCGATCCCCATCGAGTTGCTTCGCGCCGAGATGCTCAGTCTCGAGATCTCCCCCGAGTTCGAGAGCTCGTGGCGGTTCGGCGAGCCCTGAGGCTCAAGAATCTTGAGGCAGCTCGCGCGAGGCACCCGGGCTCGGGGCTTCGTCCGGCGATACTCGCCAGCGGGTTCAGTTGTTCATGCTCCGGCAGCCGCCGACGTTCTTGCCGCAAGGGCAGCATCCGCCAGCCATGGGCAGAGATCCGCCACCCGCGCCCGCCGTGCCGATTCCCGATGCGGCAAAGGTCGATTGCTTCCGCGTGAACACACGCCCGAGCGCCTTGGGATCCGGCACCGGCGCATCCGCCTGCGACATCGGACGCAGCAACTCGATCGTCTCGCCGTCGGCTTCGCAGATGTACTCGTACAGCGGCATCGAAAAACCCCTGAGGGCTCAGAAACAACGGGACGCTCGATCCACATCGCGAGCCGTCCACTCAGCAATTTTTGGCCAGGCTCTCTGTCCCGGTCAAGCAGCGAACGCGATCGCTAGAAGTCACGCCGAACGAAGATCACCGTCGCGATGCCCAGCACGACCGCCTCAAAGGCAAGCGACGTGCCAAGCACCCACCAGATCGAACGCCCCCGGAACACGGACTGGGCTCGCGCACCCGCCTCGTTCATCACCATTTGCCGCTCCTGGACGCTCTCACCATCCGAAGCATCGACCTGGATGCCCGACGAATCCTGATCGCGCTGCGAGATGCTCGCGAACTCCTCATCGGTGAGCAGGAATCGCCCGAGCAACTCGCTCGTCTCACTGGTCTTGGGAAGCACGGTCTTCGCGACCAGGAAGCCCGTGTTCCACTTATCGAGCGTCTTGATGGTGCCTTGCAGATCATCCACGCGTCTTCGCTGGTTCGCGATCGCGGGGTTCCGCTCGTCCAGTTCCTTGGGCGTCAGCGAGGCGGGGTTCCGCTCGGGGGGAAGAGCGCCGGGCTGCCCGGCCCGCTGCTCCAGTTCGAGGCGCAGGCGGAAGTTCCGCTCCATCTGAGCGAGCGTCGAACTTGCCGCCTCGAGCCTCACGCGCGAGCTCTCGCGGAACAGCGTCGTCGTGCTGTCGGCGGTGTGGAGCAGCCAGACCACGCCCAGAAACAGGAGCGAAACCAGCAGCGACGCAATCGTCGAACGGGTGAGCAAACCGACGAGCGCCTGCACGCAATAGGTGAAACTGAAGACAGCGACGACAACGGGCACCGCGAGGAATATGCTGGGCTCCCAGGATTTGCCCCGAATGCCGATGACCAGGAACGCCACGAGCGTGAACGCGCCAACCTGCATCATCGCAAAGAGCAAGGCCGACAGGTACTTGGTGAGGAAGAGTCGAGCCCGCCCGATGGGCTTGCAGAGCGTCAACTCGATGGCGCCGCCCGCGACAAAGTCGGGAATGATGCTCGCGGTGCTGAGCAGCGCCAGCAGCATGGCGATCCAGGTCAGCCAGAAGTTGACGCCAAGGTTCATGAACGCGACTTTGTAGAACAAGGCGGGCGCGACGTCTTCGCTGGTCAGCTCGATGAATCCGAGCGGGAAGCCGAGAAAGTTGATCCCCTTCTCGTTGATGCCGAGGCCCGCGAAGACCAGCACGACGAGCGTCGACAGCCCGGTGGTGATCCAGAAGAGCTTGCGGGCGTTGAGCTCGCGGTACGCGTCGAGGAAGATGGCCAGGGTCTGCCGGATCACGAGCCCGCCTTTCCGCTCGCCCGAGCGGAAGCGGGTCGCACGCCTGAAGCACCGCCCTCGGCGTTCCCGTCGCCCACCGCCTGCATGAACAAGTCCTCCAGCGACGCACGGATCGGTCGCAGCGAGCGGATCGTCAGTTGTTCTCGCCGCAGCGCGTCGATGATCGGCTGCACCTGCTCTGGTTCGTACGTACCTACGCGCAGCGACGTCTCGCGGCTTCCCCAGGGAACGCCCGAGGCAAGCTGGCCCCTGAGCATGGGCGAGGCCTCGCCTTCATGCGACTCGACGCCGGCGCCGATCGACCGCATCACCGCCGGCAGCACGCGAACCAACTCCGCTGGGCTCACGCCCGCGAACTCGATCTCGTATCGCTGGCTTTCCCGGGTGAGATCATCGATCGTGCCGAGCGCCACGATGTTGCCGCTCACGAGGATCGCGACCCGATCGCAGACCATCTCGAGCTCGCTCAGAATGTGACTGTTGAGAAACACGCTCTTGCCCCGCTCTCGCAGGTGCAGCAGCAGATTGCGGATGTCCCGGCGTCCGACGGGATCGACGCCGTCGGTCGGCTCGTCAAGAAAGAGCAGGTCCGGATCGTTCATCAGCGCCTGCGCAATCCCGATTCGCTGACGCATCCCCTTGGAATAGGTCTTGATGCCCCGATCTGCCGCGCCCTTCATCCCAACGAGTTCGAGGTTCTCTTCGATCCGCTGGCGGCGAAGCGCGCGGGGCACGTCGGCCAGAGCGCCGAAATAATCCAGAACCTGCCGACCGGAGAGATAATCGGGGAAGCGATTGTGCTCGGGCAGATAGCCGATCTGGCGAAGATACGCCTTGTCTCCCACGCGGCGTCCGAGCACGGTGCCCTCGGCTCGCGTCGGACGAACAACCGTCATGATGATCTTGACGAGCGTTGACTTGCCCGCGCCGTTGGGCCCAAGCAGCCCGAAGACGGTGCCGCGCCCGACGCGCATGTCGATGCCCTTGAGTGCAAGCACCTTACCGCGGTAGGCCTTGGTGACCCCGCGCAGATCGAGCGCAACTTCACTCCGAGCACCGCCATGAGCATGGTCGTCTGGCATTGGCGGTGAGTGTAGAACCCCGAGGCGAGTGATTTCACCGGAAAGAGCCGCACGCCTGCCGCCCTCTGCGCCGAATCCAGGCCGACTTCCGCCGCTCGCGCCGCTCGGGAAACAAGCTCGGTGCAGCGCACTCCCGCTTCACCCGGGTGGGGGGCTACCCGTCGTGCGGAGCGCCTCGCGGATCGCCGTCTCATGAAGCTTCATGCTCGCGCGGTCGAGCGCGTCCTTGGCCTTGTGCATCGCATCGGGGTCAACGCTGCGCCAATCCGCGCTCGCCGCGTCGATCATCGCGCCGACCTGACCCAATCCAGCCTCAAGCGAGCGGACGTACTCCGGCTCGAGGCTCGAACGCCAGCGTGCCAGCGTCTCGCCGATCCACTTCAGATCCAGCTTCGTCGAGGCGATGAGGTCGGTCACGCGATGCCGCGTCATGTCCTCCTTCGTGTGCGCGATCGACTCGAGCTGGATCTGGTTGATCTCTTCCCGAGTCAGCCCGTGGTTGGGAACAACCTGCAACTGGGCCCGCACGCCGCTGCGGCGTTCGACCGCCGCGACGTTCAAGACGCCGTTGGCGTCGATCAGGAATGTCACTTCGAGCTGCGGAATGCCGGCAGGCATGGGCGGAATCCCCCGCACGTGGAACTCGCCAAGCTTCCTGCAGTGCTCCGCCATCTCTCGCTCGCCCTGGTACACCGTCAGGCGGATCGACGTTTGCCCGTCCACGCTGGTTGAGAACATCTCCCTCGCCACCGCGGGCACCGCCGCGTTCCGCATCACCAGCTTGGCGACCGCGCCACCCACGGTCTCGATGCCAAGGCTCAGCGGCACAACATCGAGCAGCAGCGGACGCCCAACGCCGCCACCCGTGACCACGCGTCCGGTGCCGGCATGCTGCAAGATCGAAGCTTGCACCGCCGCGCCGAGGGCCACCACTTGGTCGGGGTCCAGAGCGGCATATGGCTCAACCCCGAAGAATGCCGCGACGCGCCGCCTTACCAGCGGAATCCGCGACGAGCCCCCGACCAGCACAACGCTCTCGACCCCACCCGGCGGAAGCTTGGCCTCCGCATCGTTCCACGCTCGCGCGCACGCCTGGAACGTGCGCTCCACGTCGGCCGCGATGAGCGATTCGAACGTCTCTCGCGTCACGTCCAGCCGGGTCACTCCACCGCTCGGCAGGTTCGCCACCACCGTTGCGACGAGCCTGTCGCTCAGTTCTCGCTTGGCTCGCTCGCACGCGAGCACCAGCGCCCGCCGATCCCCCGCGTCCAGGTCATCGAGACGTTGCCCCGAGGTCGAGTCGAGCACGTGCCTTGCCAACGCATGGTCAAAGTCATCGCCGCCCAGGCGCGTGTCGCCGGCTGTCGAGACCACTTCGTAATACGACGTTTCGCCAGCCTCGCTCGCTGGCGACACACGGAGGATCGAGACGTCGAACGTCCCTCCGCCAAGGTCATAGACTGCGACCGACACTCCCTCAGGGGGCACGGCGTTCCGCCGGGCCGATCGCTCGAGCCCGATGCCATAAGCCAGCGCCGCTGCCGTTGGCTCGTTGACAATCCGCACAACGTCGAGCCCCGCGAGTCGTCCGGCGTCCCTCGTCGCCTGCCGCTGGGCGTCGTCGAAATAGGCCGGCACCGTCACGACCGCCTTGTTGACCGTCGCACCGAGTGCGGCACTAGCCCGCGATCGCAGTTCCGCAAGGACCGCCGCGCTGACTTCCTGGGGTGAGACCAAGCGTCCGGCGCCGCCGGTGGGAAGGCGAACCCGTGCCGTCTGGCCCGGCCCTTCGACAACCTCGTAGCTCAGCACGCTCGCATCACCCGCTGCATCGCTCAACGAGCGGCCCATCAGTCGCTTCACGCTCGAGATCGTGGTCCGCGGATGCTCGGCGCTCTCATCGCGAGCTTGCCAGCCAACAAGGGTCCGCAGCGGGCCCGTCGCTTCGGGGGATTCATACCGCACCACGCTCGGCAGCAGCGCACGCCCCTGATCGTCCGGGATGCACCGCGGCCCGCGCTCGTCACAGATCGCAACGAGGCTGAATGTCGTGCCCAAATCGATGCCGACGATCACGTCCTGGCCCTGGGTTCCCTCGTTCACGTGATGCGGAGTGCCTTCGTCCATGCACCGAGGTTATCGCGGCGCTTCCGACAACGATCCGCCCGCGCCCGATTCCGGCACAGATCCGGGCTGCGCGAGCGATTCCTCGCGCTCTTCGCTCGGGATCGTCTCCGCCGGCGTCGGCACGCTCAGTGGCTTCTCTGGCTGCGGCTCGGGCGACCACGCGACACGGGCGGCACCCAGTAGCGTGCCCGTCGCAAAGGCCAGATCGACCTGGGCGATCTGATAATCAGTCAGCGCGAGCACCTCCGCGCTCTGGGACTGTGCGAGTCGAGCCGAAGCATCCAGAACGTCTGTGCTCGTGCTCTCGCCCACATCAAACTGCCGCTGTTCTGCCTGCAGCGCCCGGGCATTGAGAATCGTCGACTGCCTCGCGGCCAGAACACGCTGCCAACCCGCCTGGATGGCATCGATCGCGTCGAGCACCTCTTGGCGGATCGCCAGCTCGCGTGCGTCCTTGGTCCCCAGTCGCTGGAGCCGCTGCAAGATCGAACGACGCACACGCGACTTTGCAGCCTCATTCCCGATGGGGACTTCCGCGTTCAGGCCCACCGACCAATCCTCAAAGTCGTTCTGCTGGAGCTGCCTGAACGAGTCCTGGCTCGAGGCCCCCAGCCCGTTCACGCGATAGGTGTAGTCCATCGTCAGGAGCGGGAGCGCCTGGTTCTTGCTGAACGCGATGTTCGCAGCGTCCGCGGCGAGGCGCAGCTCCAGTTCCAGCATCTCCATGCGGTTCGCAACCGCTGTGTCCGCCAGCACCGATCGCTCGAAGGCGAACTCCACGGGATCTGGGAGCGTCTCGGGAACGATCGCGACCTCGGTGTCGATCGTGAGCCCCGGCTTGTTGATGATCCGCTTGATCTCGCGCTGCTGCGCCAGCACATCGTTCTCGGCTCGAATGATCGCGTCGAGCTGGTCGGCAACGCCGGCCTCAGCCCGCACCACCTCGATCTCGCTGGCGGAGCCTGCATTCACGCGGCGTCGCGCGCGATTGAGCTGCTCGACCGCCAGCTCGTACTGCCGCTGACGCACGTCCAACTCCGCCCGGGCCCGGTACAGCCGCCAGTACGAACGATCGACCGCAGCAAGCTGGCGTATGACCTCGAGCTTGGTCTGCGCTTCGGAAGCCTGCTGGTTGTAGCGGGCAACGCGGAGCGCGGTCGTGGTCGCACGCCGCCCGGCGCCCCGCAGCAACGGATGGCTCAGCGAAAGCTCAAGATCGCTCGTGTACGACTCCGGCAGCGTCGAGAACGGGTTGTCGTTCTTGTTCCGCGCCAGGGGCAAGCCCACCCGCGCCGTCCCACCCGTGCGCAGCGGGATGCGGACGCCCGGCTCCACCTGGATCGACTGCGCCTGGGCCGAAACCAGCGTGCTCGCGGTGGGCGTGTCGGTCTCTGCCCAGAGCCCGCGGAGCGTGAACGCCGACTCGAACGCCGCTTCTTCCTCAGAAACCTGCTGCGCCGCGATCGTCGGATCCACGCGGGCCACGCGGAGATCAAGGTTGTTCGTCAGAGCGCTCTCGCGGCAATCCTCGAGCGTGAGCGCCAGTTTCTCCATCGCCTGGAACCGCGCCCGCAGCGAGTCAACATCGGGCACGCCCGTTCCCGCTGCCGACGACCCGCCCGGCCCCGGCCCCGGATCAGGCTTGCGGAACTGATCAATCGGAAGGCGTCCGATCTCGCGAAGCCGCTCCTTCCGCACGCTGGCCGTGGGCGGATCGGAGAACAGGTACGCGTCGGAGCACCCGCCCGCGAGGACCAGCACGGCACACAAGCCCACGGCGCACGCCGCCGGTGAGGCAACGCTCCGCGACCGTGGGACGACCGACCAACGAGGCTTCCACGAGGGCACATTTGCGGCCCTTTGACACACGCTGGCTTGGCTTGGCGCTTCCGTTCGACCCCACGATGCGTTCTTGCTCATCCGCACTCCGACTCCCGCTTGGATTCCGTCCACTGCGTCATGGCCTGATGGCGTGCTGACTGACTGCCCTGTGCCTTGATTGCCTGCCTCTTGATTCCTGCTTCTGGTCCGTTTGCCTGCCTGTCCATCGCTCGATTACTCGAAAGCCGACTTTGCCGCGACACGCCCTGTTCACGCCTCGCGACTCGCTTACTCATGGCGGAGCGCGTCGATCGGGTCAAGTCGCGATGCCTTGATGGCCGGCAGCATGCCGAAGATCACACCCGTCGCCACCGAGAAGCCAAGCGCGACCACGATCGCCCACACGGGCGTTGCAACGTCGTTCAGGCTCTCGACGCTGAGCTTGGCGATCAACACGAGCGTCTGCCCCAGCAGCACGCCCCCGAGCCCGCCCAGCATGCAGAGCGTGACTGCCTCGACCAGAAACTGGAGCAGAATGACCGCGGGCCTCGCACCGACGGCTTTGCGCAGTCCGATCTCCCGCGTTCGCTCGCTCACACCCACCAGCATGATGGCCATGATCCCGATGCCGCCCACCAGCAGAGAGATGCTCACCAGCCCGCCCATGAAGATCGTGAAGAAGTCGGCGATCTTGCGGAACTGCGCCACGAACTGCTCGATCGCCTCGACGCCAAACGTATTGGGGTCTCCCGGCTGCAGGTTCCGCAGCCGCCTCATGTACTGCGTGATTTCGGCCTTGGCGTCCTCGTGCAACTCGGGCGACCGTGTGGTCGCCATGACGTAGATCCCCGAGTCCGGCCTCATGCTCTGCGCGGTGTTGAACGGGACGAAGACCTCCGTCTGGGCCTCGCCGCCCCCGAACATGGGCGAGACAGCTTTGGTCTCGACAACGCCCACGATCAGGAATCGTCGCTTGTCAACGAGGATGTACTTGCCGACCGGGTTGGACTCAAGAGCCAGCTCCGCGATCGCCTTGTCATTGACATAGCAGACCTGGCGGCTCTCGTCATCGTCAACGCTCGTGAACTTCCGCCCCTCGACGATGTCGCGATCCTCGATCACGTGCCACGCCGGACGTATGCCCTGCACGGAGACGCTCCGCTCGGTCCGGTCGGCGTGCTGAACCTCCGCTCCGAGCCCGAGCACGGGCGTGAGCGCCGCCAGCGAAGGCGCCGCGGCGAGCATGCCATCCGCCTCCCGCTCGCTCATGCGGATCTGCCGCCAGGAGTACTTGCCAGGCGTCTCACGAGGCATGCGTGGGAAGACCCAGACGCGATTGGCCCCGATCGTCGCGAACTGGTTGAGCATGTACTTCTTCGCGCCGTCGACCATCGCCACAGTCACGATGATGGAGGCAACGCCGACGATGATGCCAAGCGAAGTGAGGATCGCCAGGAACCAGTTGGCGCGGATTTGCGCCAGCGCGAGCGAGACGGGCTTGACAAACAGCCGCCAGAAGATCATCTGCCGCCCCCCCCGCCGCCCGCGCGACTGCCCGGTGCCGGAACGCCGGCGTCGTCGGCCGAACCAGCGTTCACCCCTGAGAGCGTCCCCGGAGTCGCCCCAGCAAGCGAGTCTGTCTTGGCTCCGGCCTCAACACCAGCCGCCGAGGCCGCGTCCTTGGCCAGCAGGAACATCGATCTCAGGTACTCCTGATGGATCGGGTCGCTGGCGGTCGGGTGATCGGACAGAATCTGCCCGTCGCGCAGGCGGATGATCCGATCGGCATGCCCCGCGATGTCCTCCTCGTGCGTCACGATCACGATCGTCTGCCCCTCGTCGTGCAGCTTCTTGAACAGCGCGATGATCTCCAGGCTCGTCTTGCTGTCGAGGTTCCCGGTCGGCTCGTCAGCCAGGATGATGCTCGGGTCGTTGACCAGTGCCCGCGCAATCGCAACACGCTGCCTCTGCCCGCCCGAGAGCTGGTTCGGGCGGTGGTGCATCCGCTGCGAAAGGCCCACACGTTCCAGCGACTGCTTCGCTCGCTTCGTGGCGCCCCAGAAGTACTTCTTCGAGTACACCAAAGGCAGTGACACGTTCTTAAGCGCCGTCGCCCGGGGCAACAGCTCGAACGACTGGAACACGAAGCCGATTTCTTCGTTGCGGACCTTTGCGAGCTCCGCCGCGGACATCGCCTGAACGTGCTTTCCGTTGAGCTCATACGCCCCGGCGGTCGGTCGGTCGAGACACCCCAGGATGTTCATCAGCGTCGACTTTCCCGAGCCCGAGGAGCCCATGATCGCGACGAACTCGTTCTTCTTGATCGTGACGTCGACGCCCCGCAGCGCGTGCACACGCTCCGTCCCGACGCGATAGACCTTCTGAAGTTTCTTGATGACGATCGTCATGCGCTGATGCTCGCTCTGGACTGGCCGACTGCCCGCCTTGACCAGCCAAATCCGTGCCTCACAAGTCGGGCGCTCACCCAGCAGAGCTTCAGGTTTCTCGCTCGCGCCTGTGGTGACCACGCCGTTCCAGCAAGTCGCCTCAAGGCTTACTGCTGGACGCCGCCTGCACGTCCTCTTCCGCTCCGTCGCCCTCGGGCTCGCTCTCGCCCGCCTCATCGGATGAACCCGCAGCAACCGCGTTCGCCGCCCCTGGTTCGGCCATCCGCGCCAAGCGTTGCCCATCCTTCAGCGAAATCAAAGCCTTGGCCGGTCCGGTGATGATCTCGTCCTCGGGCTCCAGGCCCGCGAGCACCACCGTCATCGTCAGGTCGCTCGCGCCCACCGCGACGGGCACCCCCACCGCCTTCCCGTCCACCAGCTTGTAGACCACCCGGGCGAACTTCTTCGCGCGATCCACGTGGGGCGACGCATCCACGATCTCCCGGGGAAGATCCTCGATGGCCCGGTCCACTAGCGCCTGGCTCGGAACCTTCAGCACGTCCGCAAGAGACTCGACGTGGATGTCCACGTTGGCCGACATGCCCGAGAGCAGCCGAACCTCCTCCGGCGGCTTGACAAGCACCTCAACCTCAAAGTACTTCGTACCGTCGCGATCGATCTGCTGCTGCGGACGCACGCGGAGCACCTCGCCCTCGAACGTGCGCGACGCGAACGCGTTCACATAGACCGTCGCCTTCTGCCCGGGCGCGACCGGCGCGATGTTCGACTCGTCGATGCGAGCCTTCATAAGCAGCCGCGACATGTCCGCCACTTCCATGATGATCGACCCGGGGTTGTTGAGCGTCCCCTGCACCACGACCTCGCCAACCTCGGCAACCTTGCGGGTGACGATCCCGTCCAGGGGCGAGCGGATCTCGGTGTTCTCAAGGTCGCGCTGGGCCCTGTCCACGTTCGCCGCCGCCGTCTCTACCGCGAACTCCGCCGCCTGAACCCGAGCCTCGGATTGCAGATAATCTGCCTCCGCCAGGTCCAGCTCCGACTTGGAAATGTCCTTGGAGGCGAACAACTCGCGCTTGCGTCCGAGCTCCGCCGCCGATCGCGCCAGGTCGGCCCGGGCCCCCGCCAGCTGAGCCTGCTGCCCGCGGAGCGTGCCCTGGGCGGCATCCAGCGAAGCCCGCAGATCGCGGGAGTCCAGCTCGACCAGCAGGTCGCCCTGCTTGACCCGGTCGTTCTCTTCAAAGGGCATCTTCAAGATCTTCGCGACGACTTCCGCGCTGATCTCCACCTTGATCTGAGGCTCGATCTGCCCGGGTGCGGAGACCGTCTTGACCAGTTCACCCCGCGTGACCGGCTCCAGGCGAACCTCGGTGAGCTTCGCGCCGGGCTGATACTTCTCGATGTACTTCTGCGCAATCCCGCTGGAAAAGAGGTACAGCGCCCCGCCGCCACAGCCGAGGAACCCGACGACCACGACACCAAGAATCCACTTCCACACGCCGAGCTCCTCCCCACGCCGATCGACCAGCTTCAACGAATCCCGAGCGCCCGGCCCCCTTCCGGTTGCGTCCGAACCGCAACGCCGCGCGGCGGCGAGCCTATGGCTGTCGCTCACCCTTCGCGGCGACTGTACAGCCCTGTGACCGCTCAACCCGGCGAGTGTACAACCCGATCCGCCTCCGGATGCACCTCTCCTTGGGATACTCCACGGGTCAATTTCCGCCGCCGCGGCCCCTCGCCCTCGATTGCCACAAGGATCAACCGGTCTTTCTCCGGGATTCCCCGTTCCAGCTTGTGCCCAAGGCGCGCAACGAGTATCGTGGGTACCGAGGCGGAAATCGAAGGGGTTGAGCCGCAACCCGCCTCGCGGAGCACAACATGCACAGGCCCTTCTCCGGTTCGCAGCCAGCCCGCACGACGCGCGGTCCCCGCCTCGTGCTTCTGAGCGTCGCTGCCTCTTCCCTCGCCCTTGCGCCGGTGCACGCTGCCCAGTCCGAAACACCCAACTCTGGAAGCCAGTCGGGCCAAGCGCAAGCCACACCCGCCGACGCGGAACCGCTCGCGAGCGAACGCATCGGGCGCGTGATGCAAACCATCAACGTACCTGCGGACAGGATCTTCGAACACTTCACGACCGCCGAAGGAATCAAGAGATCGTGGAGCGTCGCACAAGCTCGCGTGGATTTCCGCGTGGGTGGGGAGATCCGCACCGCGTACGACCCCACCGCCGACCTGGAAAGTCCAGCGTCGATTTCGAACACCATCCTCGCGTACGAGCCCGGGCGGATGCTCGCGATCAAGTCGACACCGCCGCAGGGCGCACCTGATTGGCTCCAGGCGATCTGCCAGAGCGGGTTCACCGTCATCCGACTCGAGCCGATCGGCCCGGCAACCACCCGCGTCTTCGTCACTGGCATGGGCTACAAGCAGGGCCCGCTCTTCGACCAAGCCCTTGAGTTCTTTCAGCGTGGCAACGACTGGACGCTCCAACGCATGAAGGAGTCGCTCGAACGCGACGCCGGCGTGACACCCGCACGCAGCACCACCGCGGCCTCGCCTCCTTCCCGCCCCGATCCGAGCGACGTCAACGGCGCGCCGGGTGGCCCCGCCGAAGAATCGCTCTCTCTTCTTTCCAGCCTGGTTGGAGGCGAGTGGATCGCCGACGCTGATCTCCGTGGCGCTTCCGCTCGCGTGCGCACAGTCTGGACGCCCCTATTCACCGGGATTCCGCACAACCGCTTCTTCCTCGTCCAACTCTGGGCCTCCGCAGCCGACGAACGCATGCAACCAGTCGCCCAGCTCATCTTCGGCCCTGGCGACGCACCCAGCGAGTTGCGGTTCTGGTCCTTCTCGCCCACGGGCGAGACTTCCAGCGGCCCCGTCACGCGGCCCGGCGATCGCGACAGCGACAAGTCGCTCGCGTTCGACATCGGTTTGCGAGGCTTCTCCGCCAAGTCCGCGCCAGCAACCGCCGCCAACCAGTCGGGCGCCCCATCACATGGCATCGTCTTCCCCGCAATGCGTCACGTTCGCATGCAGATCGATCGCTCGCGGTACTGGATCCGGGCTTGGGATTCACCTGAACAGGTTGGCCAGGCCCCAACCACCGAACTGGCGTTCCGCCATGTTTCCGAGGCTCCGAAGGCGTACAAGCCCGGCGCCGAGCCGCAGGCCGACCTCGACCCTGCCGAACCCATCCGGGCCGAAGCCAAGATCCAAGGCACGGTCGCGGACGTGTGGCGGAGCTGGACAACCTCGCAGGGCATCAGCGAGTTCCTGGGCTGTGAGGCCGACATCGAGCTCAAGCCCGGCGGCAAGTACGAGCTCTACTTCCGCCCCGAACTGCCCGAGGGTGAACGCGGGAGCGACGGGTGCACCGTCGTTTCGTTCATCGAGCATCAGGAACTCGTCTTTACGTGGAACGCGCCACGCGATTATCCGCACGCGCGGCGCAACCACACCAAGGTGACCCTCCGCTTCGAGCCCGCGGGCGAGGACGCGACCAAGGTAACGCTAATCCACGACGGGCACGCCGCCAAAGCCGCGGCAGAACCCGACCACGCTCAGGAGTGGCTCGAAGTAAGAGACTACTTCGCGCAAGCCTGGCCCCGGGTGCTCAACATGCTCGACGTGGCATATCAGGTGCGCCAGCGCGAGCCCAAGTAAACAACGCCGCGCCAACAGCGGGTGCCGCACGCCCGTCCGCGGGGTTTGAATCGGAGATTCAAGTCCTTTGCCCGTCGGTCGCAACTGTCCAGCAACCATCGCCGAGCGGCCAAATGCCTACGCTCAACCTTCACTTAGTCGAGGGGCGAACATGATCAAGAAGTCGAAGTCACGTTCCGTGCTGGCCTGCCTGAGCTTGGCCATGGTGCTCGGGCACGGTGCGTGCGGCGAGCAATCCAGCGGCTCGGGAACCTCCGGGTCCAAGAGCAACGACGGCGCGGTCAATGGCGCCGTCAACGCCGTGCAGGATGCGGGCAAGCAGGTCGTGGACTCGGGCAAGGCCGCGGTCGCCGACGCGGTGCAGACCGCCAAGGACGCCGCGACCAGCGCCGCGGCGGACGCCAAGGAACAGGTCAAGAGCGGCGCAGATGCCCTCCGCGCCGAAGCATCATCTCGCCTGCAAGGCTTGCTCAACGCCGCCAAGGGACAGATCGACACGCTGGCCAGCAAATCCGAGTCCGCTGGGCTCGTGCAAAAGCCCATGATCGAGACCGCGGTCAAGAGCCTGCGTGATCAGGCCGCATCGCTCGAAACCGAGATCGCTGGCCTCGCCAAGGCCGACAACTGGGAATCTCTCGTGGGGAAGATCGAGGGTGGAATCTCGGCGCTCAGCGAAGCCGTGGGAAAGGCCATGACGCAGTTCGGCGCCAAGTGAACCACGTTCGACGGAAGCGAGAAAGCTCGCCCGGCCCGCGGGCGATGCTCCCTGACGCGCGCCCCTTCACGTCCGCGTGGACCCGCCTTCCGAGTTCTCGCGGACGCCCTGCCCGAGAGGCCGACGACTTTCACGCAACCATGAAGCCCTCTCGTTCCAACTCCTCGTCGCGCCGCGCGCCGATCCGCGTCGAAGGGCGGGAAGCGTCCCGGGCGCAGGAAGGTCAGCCCGACGCTTCCAGCGCGTCGACAACCCCTCGGCGCCCCACGAAAGCCGTGAAGCTCGAGCCCGACTCCATTCGCGATTACGCCTCGGCGCTTGCCTACTTGGCCAATCGCCTCGACGTCGAGCGACTCCGCCCCGCGAGCATCCCCAGTAGCGCGTTCTATCTGGAGCGCATGCGCGGGCTTATGAGCGCGATGGGTAATCCGCACGAAGCCACCCGGTTCGCCCACGTCGCGGGAAGCAAGGGCAAAGGATCCACCTGCGAGATGCTTGCCGCCAGCCTGCAAAGCTGCGGCTACACCGTCGGCCTCTACACAAGCCCCCACGTGGTCGACGTGCGCGAGCGCATCCGTCTCAACAGCGAGATGATCCGCCCCGAGGACTTTGCCGCCTCCGTCGCCGAGGCCGCCCGCGCCGGGGCCACCCTCTCGCCCGAACTGGGCGACGTCACCTACTTCGAACTCGTCACCGCGGCGGCGCTGGCCTATTTCGCGCGCGAGGCCGTGGACATCGCCGTCCTCGAAGTCGGGCTGGGCGGTCGATTGGACGCCACCAACGTCATCACGCCCGACGTCAGCGCCATCACCGCCATCCAGCTCGAACACACCCAGATCCTGGGCGACACGCTCGCGAAGATCGCCCGCGAAAAGGCTGGCATCATGAAATCCGGGGTCGTGACGTACACGATTCCCCAGGCGCCCGAGGTCATCGAGAACTTCCGCGCCGTCGCAAGCGAAGTCGAAGCCACCCTTCGCGTGCTCCAGGACGATGTCGACTTTACCTGGCGATTCGAGCACTCTCCCGAGCTTGGCTCGCACGCACGCATCGGGCTCACCACCCGGACGACCACCTTTGAGCACGTCCCAGTACCCCTCCCCGGCCAGCACCAGGCGTTCAACTGCGGCGTGGTCCTCGCGATGCTCGACACGCTCCGCGATCGCGGGTTCGATCGCATTGCCGAACGCAAGGTGGTCGCCGGTCTGGCTCGCACGCCCCGCAATGCGCGCCTTGAGTTCGTCAGCCAGCGTCCGAGAATCATTGTCGACGGTGCCCACAATCCAGAATCTATCGAAGCCCTGATCCAGACCATTGGAGCGTTCGTGCGCGCCGACACTACGGTGTTCATCTTCGGGTGCGCCGCGGACAAGGACGTCAAGGGCATGCTGGTGAGGCTGGCGCGGGGCAGCGACAAGGTGATCTTTACCAAGGCCGCCGACAGCCCCCGCTCGATCGACCCGCGCGAGCTCTACCGCCGATACGTCGAAATCTCGCCAAAGATGGCCCAGGTCGCCCCGGATATCGGGCACGCGCTGGAGATGGCCCGCCAGGCGGTGGGCCGCGAGGACGTGATCTGCGTCACCGGCTCTTTTTACCTTGCCGGAGACGCCAAGCGTTATCTCGCCTCGCGGTCGGTTCGCAGCGACGACTCGCGCGCCGGCTGAGCGCGACCGCCCCCTTCTCGCAAAGCGGACGTCCGACCGTCGCATGGACTTTGCGCCGGGGCGGGAGCTTACTACACTGTGGGTTCCCCGCCGTGCGTCCTGACCGTTCGCCGGGGCTTGGTCGTGTCAGGCGTCATCTCGGCCCAAGGCACCCATCAATGCTTCCCTCTGAGCCCAACACCAACCCGTCCACGTCGTCCGAACTCCCTTCCCCCACCCCAAGCGGACCGGCCGGGATTGAGAGCGGTGCCAGCGTCATCACCGCCGAAATGGAGGCCGAGATCGACGCGGCCATGAAGGGTTTCATGCCCGCCCCCGCCAGCAGCGAGAAGCGCACCGGCGGCGATTCCCAAGCGCAAGGCATCGCTCCCCGCGGCGGCGCCAAGCCCGCCGCTCTCCGCGGGCCCAGGGTCATCCAAGGTGGACGCGAACACCGCCACGGGAAGATCGTCTCCGTCGGGCCCACCGACATTTTCATCGAGTTTGGACCGAAGGAGCTTGGCGTCGTCCCCCGACTTCAATGGGGCGAGGGCGAAACGCCCCCGGGCGTTGGCGAGGAAGTCGCCGTCGTCGTTGACAAGTTCGAGGCAGGCGAGGGGCTCTTCATCTGCTCCCGCCCAGGTGCCGTCCAGAAGGCCAAGTGGGAGTTCCTCGAGCCTGGGCAGACAGTCGAGGCCCGCGTCACCGCTGTCGTCAAGGGCGGCATCGAACTCGAAGTCGTCGAGCATCGCGCCTTCATGCCCGCCAGCCAGATCGCCATGGACCGCATCGAAGACCTCAGCGTCTTCGTTGGTCAGAAAATGACCTGCCGCGTCGTCCGGGTGGACCGGGCCGGCAAGGGCAACATCCTGCTCTCCCGTCGCGACCTGCTCGAAGAGGAACGCCGCTCTCAGGCAACCAAGCTCAAGGAATCTCTCCAGGAGGGCCAGACCCTCGAGGGAACCGTCCGCAAGATCATGCCCTTCGGCGCGTTCGTCGACCTGGGCGGCGTCGATGGCCTGGTCCATCTCAACGATCTCACCTACGACCGCGTGGGCTTCGGCGAGAAAGCCGTCGCCAAGCACATCCAGGAAGGCCAGCGGGTCACCGTCAAGGTCCTCAAGATCGACTGGGACAACAACCGCATCAGCTTGGGCGTCAAGCAGGTGATGGGCGACCCCTTCGCCAGCGCGGGCGACAAGCTCAAGGAAGGCGAGGACGTCACGGGCCGCGTGACCAAGATCCTCGAGTTCGGTGCGTTCGTCGAGATCGCCCCGGGCGTCGAAGGCCTGGTCCACATCTCCGAGCTCGATCACAAGCGTGTGATGAAGGTCGACGATGTCGTCAAGCCCGACGAAGTTGTCACCGTCCGCATCCTGAAGATCGATCAGGGCCAACGCCGCATCTCGCTCTCCATCAAGGCCTGCAAGCCGCTGCCCGAGGTCACGCTCGGTGGCGGCGAAGGCCAAGGCGGTGGTCAGGGCGGTCGGGGTGGCAAGCCGGGCGGCAAGAAGGGTCCAGCCGGTCGCACCGCCGAAGAGATCCTCAAGGAAACGCCCGCGCTCCGTCGCATGCGTGAGAAGTTCAAGAACGCCCAGTTCAAGGGCGGGCTGAGCTGATCGCTCGTCACGCGCCAGCCAGCCGCTTGATCACCCGTTGAACCCCTGCACGCTTGAGCAGTTCGTTCGCCTGGTCCGCCAGGCGATATCGCATGGGCAGGGGCCCAAGGCCGACGTGCGCCAGCCCATCCGCGCTCGCGCCGCGACGCATCGCGTCGTCGCTCTGCAGAAGTCGCAGCGCGATATCCGCCCGAGGCGAAAGTCCACCCGACCCAAAGTGCTTGGCGATCAGCCGGGCCCGTAGGCGCTCATGCTCAGCGATGGTCATCGATCGCAGCATCGATCCCTGGCGGATCCGAACCCGCACGAGCGGATCGGGGATCGTCGCGCAGCTCGCGCGACCGCCCAAGCGTGCCAGCGCGCACCAGACATCCCAGTCCTCGTACGCCGACAGCGTCGGGTCGTAGCCCCCGACCGCTTCGAGCGCGCTGCGCCGGATCATGGCGGTGCAGCAACTCGCCGCATTGAACACGCCAAGGGAGTCAACGTCGAATCCGACCGGGCACCACAGGCTTGATGGCGTCGTCTCGTCTTCTTCGACAAACCATGCACCGGTCGCGACGACATTCAGCTTCGGATCCCGCGTCGCCGCCCGCGCGCACGCCTCGAGAAAGCCGGGCTCCAGCTCATCATCCGAATCGAGCGGCACGATCCAATCGCCCTGCGCCAAGGCCACGCCCGAGTTGCGTGCTGCGCTCAACCCGCCATTCTTCTGCCGATGCACGCGCAGCGACCCCAGCCCGGGAACGCCGCTCGCTTCAAGCTCACGGATCAGCGCGATCGCTCCGGGATCGGTTGATCCGTCGTCCACAACGATTACTTCCAGCGGCGGCACCGTCTGCCGCGCCACCGATTCCAGCGTCCCGCGCAGATAGCGGTGCATGTTGAACACGGGCACGATCACGCTGACCCGCGTCGCCCCCGCCGACGCAGACCCGCGCTCCGACCCGTCCCTCCGGGGGCTGCCCGTCCTCGCCTCCTCCGTCCTGGCGTTGCCCAGCAGGCCCAGGAGCCTCGTCACTTCCTCCGCTGTCGTTTCCCCCGCTCGGGGCTCGACCACCGCGTCGGCCATCTCCACCGCCGATCGCTCCATCGCGGCGCACGTTGCCAGTGCCCGCGTGACGCGCCACTCGCGGAGCGACTCTGCTGCGAGCATCATCCGCCCTGTCTCGCGCACGACGCAGACCGCGCCCGCCAGGGGCTCGGGCCCCGCTCCGCCCCACCCCCACCTCCGGGCCGCTAATGCCAACGCGCCCTCACCGCCCAGCGACGAGAACACGATCAGGTCGAAGCCCAACTTGGCGTGCAACGCCGCCAACGTTCGCTGGACGCCCATCGCGTGCTGCATCGCTCGGCTGTCGTACCCGGGCAGTGCGACCACCGGATCCGCCCAGTCCAGCCGGTGCACGCGAACCCCTGCACGCTCTCCCTCGACGCTGCCCGGCAGTCCGCGGCAATACTCCGGATCAAAGCTCAAAACGTGCGTTTCGTGACCCCGCCGGGCGAACTCGCCCGCCGCCAACGTCGCCCATCGCCCTCGGCCCGCCGTCGCCCGTGCCGAGTCGCTTCCAACACCGCTGGCCATCTCCAGCGCATCGATCGGATCCGGCTCACCCGCGACCAGGCACACGCGCACGCGACGCTCCCTCGGTCCCTCGTCCGAAAAGTCAGGGGCCAACGACGCCCAGCATAGACGCTTTCCGGGCGTGCCATGTCAACCGGAAGCCCAACCTCCAGCCCAAACCGCAGCCCAAGCCCCCGCTGGGCCCACCTGCCCGCCGGCTCTGGCACCCCGCGAAAGCGTTTCCGGTTCCCCTGCAGCCGAAGGCTGCATCTCCCGGGTTGGCCCGTCCTCCGCCTTCCCCCGGGGAATCTCAAAGCCTCTCTGCGCACCACCCGAATTTTGGTACACTCGTCGCTCGTGAGCCTCGTGGGTACCAAGGTCCAGCACGCGCTGGCACAGTTCGACCAGGGAGATCGCGCAGGCGCGATCGTGTTGCTGCGTCGCCTCGTTGCCAAAGACCAGCGCGACCCCCAGGTGTGCATGGCCTTGGCCTCGTGCCTGAAGCGAGATGGGCAGTTCGAGGCTGCGTTGCACGCCGCGCGTCTCGCCGTCGCCGCAGCGCCCAGGCTCGCCGATGCGCACCGCTTCCTGGGCGGACTGTTGCTTGAAGGCAATCGCGGTCCAGACGCGGCGGCGTCGTTTCGCAAGGCCGTAGATCTGGCGCCAGAACAAGCGGTCTATTGGCATGGTCTGGCGCGTTCTCTCGCGCTCACCGAACCTCTCGACACCGTGCTGGAAGCTTCTCGTCGCTCGCTGGAGCTCGCACGCCGATCGCTGGATCAAGCGGTGCCCGGCTTTGCGACCCTTCACGAAGACGCCGATGCGCTCACCAAGGGCCCATCCTCGGATTCTGCCCAGCGTCGTCGTCCGCACGTGGACCTGCTCGTATCACTGCTGGGATGGCACGCGGACGTACTCTTCGACGCCGCTCGCGCCACCGAGGGAGTTGCCTGCCTCCGGGCAGCCTTGGAGCTCAAGCCAGCCGATCCGACGCTGGAGATGACATTCGCGCAGCGCTTGCTCTATGACGAACTGGCGAGCGAGGATGAGGTCGCCGCCGCCCACACGCACGCGGCCAGCCTCGTTGCCCGCTCTCCCTACCCCCTTCCCATTCTGCCACCCGCCAGCGCTCCACCCGCCCGAGCCCCACACGCCGCGCCAATCCGCGTCGGCTATTGCTCGGGAGACTTGTGCTGCCACTCGGTCGCGTTCTTCTTTGAGCCCCTTGTGCGAGCCCACGATCGAGCACGCGTGCGCGTCCATGTGTACGACAGCACACCGCCGTCACGCCGCGACGCCGTGAGCGAGCGGATCGCCCGCGCTTCGGATGCGTGGTTCGACGCATCGAGCGTGAGCGACGAAGCGCTCGCGCGGCAGATCCGCGCCGACGGCATCGATGTCCTCATCGACCTCTCGGGGCTCACGCCCGGACAGCGTCTCCGCGTCTTTGCGGCCCGTCCGGCTGCGGTCCAACTGTCATACCTGGGCTACCCGCTCTCGCTGGCACACGCGCAGCTCGACGCACGCCTCAGCGACCACCTCGCCGATCCGGAGCGCACTGCGGGCGATCACGACCGAGCGGCGGAGCAGTCGCGAATCCTGCGCCTGCCCCGCTGCTTCCTCTGCTACGCGCCGCCCGCCGGCGTCAGCGAGAAGCTCGCCCCCGCCGCCCACTCAGGAGACGCACCGATCGTCTTCGCCTCGTTCAACAACGTGAACAAGCTGGGCGAGGCAACCATCCGAGCCTGGGCCCGAGTGCTCGCGCGCATGCCCGGCTCACATCTCCATCTCAAGAGCTTCAAGAGCGTCCCCAGCTTGATCGAGGTCGATCTTCGCAAACGCTTCGAGGCATGTGGCGTCGATGGCAACCGCGTCCGTGTGCTCCCAAACACCCCGGATGTCCAGTCGC
Source organism: Planctomycetota bacterium (assembly GCA_033763815.1). Classification (GTDB taxonomy): domain Bacteria; phylum Planctomycetota; class Phycisphaerae; order Phycisphaerales; family UBA1924; genus JANRJU01. The sequence goes on along the minus strand of JANRJU010000006.1, from coordinate 225,947 downwards.
ATCTTGCCGCCTATCAGCCCGTGTGTGTGGCGCTCGACACATTCCCCTACCACGGCACAACCACAACTTGTGAAGCGCTCTTCATGGGCGTGCCCGTCGTCACGCTCGTCGGAGCGTTCCACCGCGCGCGGGTCGGCGCCTCGCTTCTGGCGGCCGTCGGGCTCGACGACCTCGTCTGCCGTTCATGGGACGAGTACGTCGACAAGGCAGTCGAACTCGCCCGTGACCATCCGCGCCGCCAGACACTGGCTCGCGACTTGCGCCCGGCCCTCTTGAAGTCTCCGCTGTGCGATGCCCCTGAACTGGCACGCACGCTGGAAGCCGCGTTCGCGGCAAGCCTCGCCTCGTAAGCCCCACCATTTCCATCCGCGTCACCGGTTGCTCGCGTCGAGCCAAAACAGGTGGCGTGGCGCTCCAAACAACGCGATCCGCGAGCATGTTGATTCTGCTGGCTTACGGATACCGGAACCTCCGCTACTGAAACCCCCGATGCTGAACCGAGCGTCGGCGTTCAACCGATAAAGGTCTCGCCCGTATGCTTGCACAGCAAGCTCTGAACGAACGAGGAGATGCGTCGTGACCCAGTTCCCGCCGCCCATGCCCCCCACCAACCCCTTCGACTCCTACCAAGCCGCCGAGAACTTCCAAGGACCGCCCCCGGGCTGGCCCAAGGGCCTTGGCATCTTCAGCATCGTGTGGGGCAGCCTTGGCCTCGTCTGCGGCGTGTGCGGTTTGGCTTTTCTCCTGATGATGCCGAACTTCATGCAACAGGTGGCAAACGCGCAGCCCGCGCAGAGCGGACAGGCCCCGCCCCCAACGCCCCCGGACATCTTGTTCAAGCAACCTCCAATTGCTCTCGCCGGGATGGGCCTTTCCGTGTTGGTCGTCATCCTGCTCATCATCGCCGGCATCATGACCATGGGCCGCAAGAAGCCCGGCGGGCTCTTGCACATCCTCTACGCGGTCTTCTCGCTCGTCGCCACGGGCCTCACTGTTGTTGGCGGCGTCCAGCACGCCCACAACGTCGCCGCTTGGATCCAACAGAACCCCGATCACCCCTTCTTCGCCCAGGCTGGTGGCAGCATGGGCTTCGGGATGAGCACCGACCCGACCATGGGCACCATCCAAGCGGTTGGGCTTGCCGTCGTGAGCGCCATCTACCCCCTCTTCTGTCTGGTCTGGTTCGGCATCCTGAAGAAAGATCCCTCGGTTGGCGCCCCGGAACCCCTGGTGTAGAAGGGCCCTCAGCTTGCATTTGAAAGCCAACGCATGCCGCCCGACCTTCGCGCCGTGCGCCCGCGGCTAGCGTTGCCCCAAAAAGAGATCGCCGCCTGATCAACAGGCGGCAATCCAACTTCCGACTGTCCGCTCAGTCAATGCCGGTGCTTACCCGCGACTCCGGCGACGCCGCCCCGCCACGAGCGCCCCGAGCCCCAGCACCCCGAGCGACGTCGGAGCAGGCACCACAGCGAACGACGCATCGTCCCAGGCCACGCTGGTTTCCGCGATAACCCCGTCGTTCACGAAGCTCTGGACCGCGACGACAATCGCGGCCCGCGTCGCGCCCGCCGGCGCAAACGAACTGAACGCGAAGCGTTGATACTCCGCAGTCAGCAGGCTTTGGATCTCGACGTTTGTGCGGCTGATCTCCGTGCCCGATGAGTTCTGCCACTCGACGCGGTACTCGGCGCCGTTGGTGATCAGGGGATTCGTGCGCGCCCAGACGGCCAGTTCATACTCCAGGCCCGCCGTGATGCCCGTCACGACCTGAACATGCCCGGTGAAGGCGTCGAACCCCTCCGTCGTGCCCGCAACGCCGCGAATCGTCGTCACGAGCGCCTTGTCTCCCGAGAGGGGCGTTGCGCCGGTGTCGTTGAACGCCTGGAGGAACGTACCGCTCGGGCCCCCGAAGAACCCGTTCCAGTTGCTCAAGTCCGCGAAGTCAAAGCGCAGCGGATCCTCGAAGCTCGCGTTGTTGAGCAGGTTGGTGCTGGCGGATGCCACGTGCGCCGTCGCCACAAGGGCGAGCGTGCCCAGAACGAATCGAATCTTCATGTGCTATCCCTCTCTCGTCTTCAAGCGAACACCAGTCATCGGCGCATTGCGGAACAACGCGAGAACCGACAAGCCTCAAGATACCACGCGTCCCGGAGGGAGCAACTGTTTCATTCACGATTGGAACGATGTTTCCCATCACGGACATCACCACTTATCCAGGCTTCCTCGCCGTGCGCGGCGGGCGACCGCAAAGCTCCTGCGACGCGTCGGAATCGGGCGAACGACTCGCCCGCGCGCCCTGCTCCAAACCTGCTTCGCGCCCTACCCGCTTCAACGCGACCGCATTTGCCCGCCCCAAAGTCCCTCGGCCTCCCTAACCTACTCCTCGCGGCCCGTTGTTTGGCTCATGGCGGACAGGGGGAACTCTTTGCCCCGTCCGGCGGAGATTGCAACGTCGGCCCGATGCCCGCGCGAGAGCCTTCGATCCCGTCGCCGACCTGGAGACCTCATGTCAACCGTTCAGATCGACCGCCTGCTCGACACCGTGGTGAAGACCGGGGCTTCAGACTTGCACCTCACGGTCGGGCGGCCGCCCACCGTCCGCCGCCACGGACACCTCCAGAACCTGAAGACCAAGGTTTTGGACTCCGACGACATGGTGGGCCTGATGAAGTCCATCACGCCCGAACGTAACCAACAGGAACTTCAAGAGAAGGGCGGCACCGACTTCGGCTTTGCCTATGCCGACCAAGCCCGCTTCCGCGTTTCCGTCTTCCGCCAGAAGCAGGAAATCGCGATGGTGCTCCGCCAGATTCCCCGCCGCCTGCTGACGTTCGAGCAGATCGGCCTTCCCGAAGTCTGCAAGGAACTGATCCGCCGTCCCCGTGGGATGTTCTTGGTCACCGGTCCTACAGGGTCCGGTAAAACCACGTCACTCGCGACGATGATCGACTACATCAACACCAACCTCGATCGCCACATCGTCACGATGGAAGACCCGATCGAGTATTACCACAGCCACAAGAAATCGATCATCAACCAGCGAGCGATCCACGACGACGTCCCGAGCTTTGCCGAGGCACTCCGTCGCGTGCTCCGTTCGGACCCGGACTGCATCCTGGTCGGCGAAATGCGCGACCTTGAAACCATCGAGGCGGCCATCCGCGCCGCCGAGACGGGCCACTTGGTGTTCGGCACCCTGCACACCACCGGTGCCGCCAAGACCATCGACCGTATCGTCGACGCCTTCCCCGTCACCCAACAGAACCAGATCCGCGTTCAGCTCTCCACGGCGTTGATCTGCGTTCTCAGTCAGGTTCTCCTCGCCCGGGTGGATACCCCAGGCATGGTCGCTGGCTACGAGTTCCTCGTGGTCACCCCCGCCATCGCCAACCTGATTCGCGAGAACAAGACGTTCCGCATCGACTCGGCAATCCAAACCGGGAAGAAGTTCGGCATGCAGCTGCTCGACGACCACCTGTGGTCGCTGTATTCTCGGAACATGATCAGTGCCGAGGAAATGATCGACAAGAGCAAAAACCCACAAGACCTGTCCGATAAGATCCACCGCATGGGTCGGACGGTCGGTCGAATGGAATGGGACGAGGACGTCGACCTCAACAAGGAATAAGGTCGGGCCCAGGTTACTGGGGCTCCCAAGTCAAAAAAACCAAGTGTCTTTTTCGAAACGACACGAAGTTGGTCGTTGTACATTGGAACTCGCGTGGTATGGTGGCCGAAAAGGCTCCATGTCGCGCGGCTGTGCTGCCCGTGCGGCGTCGGCAAGGTTTGCGTTCAAGGAATCCATCCCTTCAACGCGAGCCCGCCCCGGAGTCGAGCGGTCTGGAAGGATGCCATGGCGGTTGATCCAGCTGAACTCAAAGGCCGCAAGATCGGACGCGTGCTCACCAAGCTCGGGAAGGTGACTCGCGATCAGGTGCACGAGGCGCTCGCGGTGCAACAGACCCGCAAAGCGCCGCTGGGGCAAATCCTGGTCGAGCTCGGACGTTGCTCGCAGAAGGACGTCGCCGCTGGGCTGGCGGGTCAGGCGGGCATGGAGTACCGCGATCTCGCCGGGTTTGACATCCCGGAGTCAATGCGGGATCTGATCCCAGCCGAGAACGTTCGCATGTACGAGGTTGTGCCCATCGAGCACAACCCGACTGCCCGGCGCCTCAAGATCGCGATGAAGTCGCCGAACAACTTCCGCGCGATCGACGACATTCGCCTCCTGCTGGGCATGAACGTCGAGGGCGTCGTGGGCGACCCCGACCTGATCGACGCGCTCATCAAGAAGTACTACTCCAAGAATGAGTCGGTCGTGGACGTGGTCTCGGCGCTGGCGGAGGACGACAAGTTCAAGAGCCTCGCTGGGCGGAGTGACCAGTCGATCGACATCGATGTGGTCACCGAAGCCGCGAACGACAACCAGGTCATCAAGCTCCTGAACCTGGTTTTGCTGCAGGCGATCAAGGACAAGGCGTCGGACATCCACTTCGAGCCGTTCGAGAACGAGTTCAAGATGCGCTACCGCATCGACGGCGTTCTCTACGAGATGGTTCCCCCGCCCAAGCACCTTGGCATGGCGATCACGAGCCGCATCAAGGTCATGGCCAACCTGGACATCGCCGAACGGCGTCTGCCCCAGGACGGCCGCGTGGAACTGACCGTCCAGAGCCGCCCGGTCGATCTCCGCGTCGCGGTGCTTCCAACGCTGCACGGCGAGAGCGTCGTGATGCGCGTGCTGGACCGGGGCAACGTGGAGCTCTCCCTGGACCGGCTCGGGCTTCGCCAGGACGACCTGGCGACGGTCCGAAGGCTCATCAACAAGCCAAACGGCATCGTGATCGTCACGGGCCCCACGGGCTCGGGCAAGACCACGACGCTCTACGCGGCCCTCAACGAACTCAACGACATCGAGAGCAAGATCCTGACCGCCGAGGACCCCGTCGAGTACGACATCGACGGGCTTTGCCAATGCCAGGTGAACACCGAGGCGGGGACGAACTTCGCGAAGCTGCTGCGAAGCTTCCTGCGTCAGGATCCGGACATCATCCTGGTGGGTGAGATCCGCGACCTTGAGACGGCGCAGATCGCCGTGCAGGCGTCGCTGACGGGCCACCTCGTGCTCAGCACGCTGCACACCAACGACGCTCCGAGCAGCGTGGTGCGACTGCTCGACCTGGGCATGGAGGCGTTCCTCCTGACCGCAACAATGGAGGGCGTCGTCGCCCAGCGGCTCGTGCGCAAGATCTGCTCCAACTGCAAGGAACCCTACACACCCAAGGAAGAGGAGCTCATGGAGCTCGCGCTAACCCCCGCGGACGTGCGGGGTCGTCAGTTGTTCCGCGGGCGGGGCTGCGACAACTGCCACAGCTCGGGGTTCAAGGGCCGCCTGGCGATCTACGAGATCATGACGTTCGACGACGAACTCCGCGAGCTCATCATGAAGCAGGCGAGCACCAACGCACTGCGAGACCACTCCCGTCGCCGAGGGATGCGCACGCTCCGCGAGTGCGGGCTGCTGGGCATTTACGACGGCATGACGACCATCGACGAGGTGGTGCGGGAGACAATCGCAGAAGAGTAAGAGAGCGGCATCGGGGACTGAATCGGGAGTTAGGAAAGGCAGCGGGCGCTGGGCAGCGTGTACTGGCGCAGAAGGGGAACAGCCGCGAGCGACTTGTTCGCTGCGGCCGAAGGAGCGGCGGAAGGGTGCTGGCTTGGGATGACTCGGTGTGCGACTGTCGCACCCTGATGCCCAATGCCTGATGCCCGATGCCTCTACGAACATGGCGACCTTCACGTACGAAGCTCTGAACTCCAGCGGCAAGCCCCAGAAGGGCACCATCGAGGCGATCACCACCGAAGAGGCGATCTCCAAGATCAAGTCGCAGGGTTTCTTTCCCACATCGGTCCGCGAGCAAAAGGGCAAGAAGGAGCAAGGCGGAGGGGCACCCGGCGCTCCGGCGACGACCGCCGCACCGGCGAAGAAAAAGAAGGGCATGTCGTTCGGCAGTGTCGGGCAGAAGCAACTGACCACCTTCACCCGCCAGCTTTCAACGCTCCAGGACGCAGGCCTCCCACTGCTTCGCTCGCTGCAGATCCTTGAGCAGCAGCAGAAGCCGGGAACGCTCAAGAACACGCTCATCGGCGTCTGTGAGGAAGTCGAGGGTGGAGCGAGCCTTTCCGAATCCTTCGGGAAGTACCCCAAGGCGTTCAACAAGCTTTACGTGAAGATGGTCAACGCGGGTGAGATCGGCGGCGTTCTGGACATCATCCTGCAGCGCCTCGCCGAGTTCATGGAAAAGAGCGAACGCCTGAAGCGCAAGATCAAGGGCGCCATGGTGTACCCCATCGTGGTCGTCGCGATCGCCGCCATCATTCTGACAGGCATCATGCTGTTCATTATCCCGAAGTTCGAAGAGATCTTCGCGGACTTCGGCGTCGAGCGTCCCGCGCTGACGCGCTGGCTCATCAACACGAGCCGCTGGGTCGGCGGCGCGATGCCGGGGCAGAAGGTGCCCGGGTTCATCTTCATCGCGGCGGCGCCGTTCCTGTTGTTCATCTTCTGGAAGCTCGTTCGCAAGGCCGGGCCGGGGCGTGCGGCGACCGACACCCTGCTGCTCTACTCCCCGATCTTCGGCAAGCTCATCCGCAAGACTTCGATCGCCCGCTTCACCCGCACCCTGGGAACGCTCATCAGCGCGGGCGTGCCGATCCTCGAAGCCATCAACATCACCAAGGACACCTCGGGCAACTACGTCTACGAGAAGGCGCTTGGCAAGGTCCACGACTCGATTCGCGAGGGCGAGAGCTTCGCAGGCCCGCTCCGCGAGAGCAAGACGTGCGACGCCATCGTGGTGAACATGGTGGACGTCGGCGAGGAGACGGGCGAACTGGACGCGATGCTGATGAAGGTCGCGGACAACTACGACGAAGAGGTCGACGTCGCGGTCGCCTCGCTCGTCAGCCTGCTTGAGCCGTTGATGGTCGTCGTGCTGGGCGTGATCGTCGGCACGATCGTCGTCGCGATGTTCCTGCCGCTCGTGTCCATGATCGAGTCGCTCCAGAAGGGCGGCGCGGTCTAAGCGGAGGGCCCCCGCCCGAGCGGGCGGGGGCATCGTGCCCAACAGGCGGCCCGAGCACGGCCGCGGAGGCGACCGGAACACGCGCCGGACGCGGCTTTAGTTGCGTGCGTTTGGAAGATCGGGTCGCGGAGGCAGGCGGGGGCGCAGCGAGCGCACCCCATCCGCGGCAACCTCGGACGTTTCCCATAGTCGTTTGGCGGAGCATGCCATGGCGGACGGAAGCATGAGATCACACGCCTTGAATCGCGCGGGCCGGCCCCTTCGCGGCGGGTTCACGATCGTCGAGCTCATGGTCTCGATCCTGATCATCGGCGTGCTGCTGGCGATCCTGATCGTCGGGCTCCGGCTCGGGGCGCGGGCCGTGCGCGGCGCCGCAGAAACGCAGAGCATCACGACGCTCGCCCAAGCGGTGCGACTCTTCAAGCAGGAGTTCGGGTTCGTTCCCCCGCTGCTGCGTGAGAACTACACCGTGACGGGAGAGGCTCGGTCGATCGAGGACATGCTGGGGACGGAAGCGTCGCGCCAGCGGTTCGCGGTCTACGACCTGAACAACGGGCAGCATGTCTCGTTCCTCACCCGCGAGAACGTGCCGACGCCACCTGCGAACTGGGGCAACGCGGGAACGCCCACGTCGGACCTTCGCCGATTCTTCGATCCGCGATATTCCACGCGCGTGCTCGCGTACTACGTCGTGGGCGGGTGCGCTGTGCCGCTGGCGCCTAGCGGGTCGAACAAGACTCCGATAGACGGCGTGCCAGGCCCGGGCCTGCTGGCGCCAAACCGAGATGGGTCGTTTGCCACCAAGCTCGCTCGCGACGAGCTGCTGACCACCTTCGACTCCGAGCGCGGCAAGCGCATCGGACGCAAGTTCGAGGCGTTCTTCAGCGGCGCCAGCTCCTCCGCAACGTTGTACACCGACCCTTCGGACCCCAGCCGCGTTGAGCTGCGCACCGCCTCCGGCGTGCCCTATCGCTACTACGCCTGGAAGGGTGGCAAGCGCGACCCCAACGCCAGCGGCGACATCGTTGACAAGCTCTATCTCGAACTCGACATTCCGTGGATCGTCGTGGGGCCCTCGCGCACAATGGACCGCAAGAGCAAGGAAGGCAAGAACCTCGACGGCGGGACCTGGGCCATCGTCGGGGCCGGCCCGAACGGCCTGTTTGGTGACGAGCCCATTGACGAGATCGGGGCCAAGCTCGGGGGTGTCAGTTCAGCGTCCGACGCGTCCGAGCAGCTGCGGGCTCGCAACATCGCGGCAGAAGACAACATCGTGGAGGTGGGCGATGATCGCTAATGACCCACGCTCACGACCCGGCTTGCGCGGCTTCACGCTCGCGGAGCTCCTCGTCGTCATCTCGTTGCTGGTCCTGCTGCTGGCCATCGCGGTGCCCTCGCTCTCCGGGCTGCTGTATTCCTCCGATCGGACGCTCGCCGAGAACCGCCTGCGCGTTGCCGTCGCGGCCGGGCGGGATGTGGCTCTTCGCTCGGCCAACGGCCTCGATGGCGCGGTGTTCTTTCTCTACGCCAACGGACGGATCCGAGCGGTGCCCGCAGTGCAGGTCGGGACACTGAAGGACGTTGTTGAGGGCGGCGCGGACGGAAACCCGAGCAACCTCATCGAACGGGACATCTTCGTTGCGGTCGCCGGCGGCAGCCCGGTCCAGCTCCCGCCATTCTGGACTGTCCGGGGCTACGCCCCGCCCGGCTCCGTCGGTGGCAACCGGACCGGCACCTCGTGGTACAACAGTTCCGACAATGCCTATAGCCCGCTGAGCGGGAACTGGGTTTTTCCCGAGACGAGCTTCTTTGACCCAAGCATTTCGACCGAAGGGGGCGACCGCCAGACCTTCATGGTTCGGTTCGAAGGGCTGACGGGACGAATATCGCCCCGCACCGGCGAGGCGCTGCTGGTCGACCTTGCCCCGTCGCAGGCCTACCGCAATCAAGCACCCTATTCCAATCATCGCCTCGATCAGGCAGCGGATCTCGCCATCGCGGTCCGAAGGCTGCTCCAGGATCGCCCCGAGTTTCCGCCCGTCTCGGGCAGCGGCATCGCAGCCAGAAGCCTGCGCGAGCTCATCGGGAATGTGTCCAGCGACACCGTGCTCGCTCGGCCTGTCACGCTGCTGGCGCTCGGAGACGAGCGCCGGATCGTGGCCGCCGTCGGGCTCTCCCGCGTCAACCAGGATACGGGCACTGTCTATGGCGACCCCAACCGCCCGGGCGAGCAGCAGATCGACCCGGCCCTGGACCTTTCGCTCGGGCAGAGCAACCCGCTGGAGTTGACTCGGACGATCAACCGGTATCTGGAAGGGCGGATCGAGAACCGCCCGCCGGAAGCCGTGGTGTTTTCGATCGCTTCCAGCACGGGTCGACTGCGGGAGTTCACGCCATGAGAAACTCCAGGACTCGAGCGACACGCCGCGCTGGCTTCTCGCTCATCGAGATCATGATCGGCGTGCTCGTGCTGGGGCTCGGGCTGCTCGGGCTTGCGGCGATCTTCCCCGTCGTGCTCCGCCAGCAGCGCATCGCGACCGACAGCGTGCGCGGGCTCTCGGTGGCGCGCTCGGCGGAGGCCTTCCTCCGTGGACGTTCCGACCTTGGACGGGAGCTCTATCGCGAGCAGGATGGCGTCATCGGCGGGGCTTCGGACGACGCGGAAGAACGCACCGGCTGGCAGCACCTGATCTCGAACAAGGATTGGTCGCCCACGACGGAGAGCGAGCCCAACCAACCGACCCGCTGGACGGTGCTGAACGACCTGATCGACGATGATGCGCTCCGCCAGCCCGGCGCGCTGGGCATCGCGATCGACCGCAACCCCAACTCCGCGGATCGCGGCACGATCCTGATCAAGATCCCGAACACGAGCATCACCCGGCGGATAACGCTCGCCGACCGCCTTTGGCCGACGCCATACAGCGCCATCGACGCGAGCGAGGAGAGCGAGTTCTTCGGGAACGAGCCTCAGTTCGTGTGGGACATCGCCCTTCGCCGGGTTGATCGCGGGAAGACGCCGTTCGATCGGGGCGGTGGCGGCGTGCAAGCGGACCGCGAGCGGCGGTTGCTGATGTCCGACGACGCGATCCAGGTCGCGGTCTTCGTCCGGGCGATCGACCGATCGATCGTCGTGCCGGTTGCCGAGGTGAACGCCGCGGGAGCGAGCGAGTCGGACCTTGATTGGCAGGCGAGCGAACGCCTGCGGCGGTCGCTGCGTCTGGCGGATCTTTTCCTGCGTCCGCCGACGCAGGTGCCCCAGCCCCTCGTCCCGGTGGCGGTCGACGCCGCGGGGGTACCGACGAACAACGGGGCGGGGACGTATTCAACGCCAGTGGTGTCGCCGGTGCTCGCGGTCTTCGATCCCGACGGGGAGAACGAGGTGCCGGGGCGCGAGCCGACGACGAACCTGAACAGGACGCGTCTTCGCCTTGCGGACACGCCGCTGCGTCGACTGGCGTATCAGGCGAATCAGAAACTGATCGACAACCTGGGAACGGTGTACACCGTGCTGGGCGTCGACGAGACAGACCCCACGGTGATCCAGGTCACGCCCGGAGCATCGCGGGAGGCATTCCTGGCGGCGGAGACGGGCGACCTTGAAGTGGTCTTCACGCCTCAGGTGCCTGGAGAAGCGATCGTCTTCGAGATCGTGCCATGAGTCGCATGACCGGACGCACGAGCAACGAGCGGGAGCGCGGATCGATGAGCGACAGGGCAAACAACTCGCACACAGCCAAGCGCGGGCCCCGAGCGGGCCTGCTGAGAGATCGGGCCGGTCGGGCCTACGCGTCACGAGGCTTCACGCTGGTCGAGATCATCGTCGCGGTTGGCGCGGCAGCGCTGGTGGCGGTGGGCCTCGCGGCGATCTTCGACTCCGTGGGCAAGACCGTGTCGGGCGGACGACGCCTGAGCGACGAGAACGCCCAGATCGCTCTGCTGGAGCAGACGCTGCGGGCGGACTTTGCAAGGATGACGCGCGACGGCTTCCTGGTGGTGCGCCAGCAGTATGCCAACCTCAACGGCGACAACACCATCACCCTCGCCGCCGACAGCGTCGTCTTCAGCGACGGAGCGGATGAACGCGTGCCGCCCCGCCCGCGCCGGATCGACGAGATCATGTTCTTTGCCAAGGGCGATTTCTACTCCGTGCGTGAGCCGCTCGACTCCTCGTATGTCGCGCAGGCGAAGGCGGCGCGGATCTACTACGGGCACGGGCAGCGGGCGATTCCCGATTTGGCCGACGCCAGCGCGTATCGCAGGCCTCGCCTCAACGCCCGCCAGAACGAGATTGCCGGGCGGCTGGGAGTCCGCTCCGCGGACAACCCCAACCAGTTTGCCCGCGACTGGATCCTCCTCCGGCACGTGACGCTGCTCGCCGAGCCGGAGGCTAACCCGGCTCTGCCCGAGCGGGCGGTCTTTGAGTTCAATCCGAGCAACACCACGCAGCGGCAGCGGCTGCTCGATCGCGATACGCAGATTGCGCTCCAGCCTGCCGCGTCGAGCATCTTCCGCACGCTCGCGCGGACCTTCCCCGACGACCTTGAGGGCGGACGCCCGACGGAGCAGGGCGAGCAGAAGACGCTCTGGTCCGACGATCTTTACACCGGTGACCCGAGCCCGTGGCCGCGCTTTTCCAGCGGCACGATCGACATCGCAACGACCTCGCTCGACGAGATCCGGCGGATCGTGACGACTTCTCAGGTGGCGCCCGCGGACATTGGCAACGCCGACGATTGGCGCAACAACCCGCCGACGGGCTCGGTCTCGTTCGGCGCGGGCTCTTCCACGTGGCAGCAGCGGCGGGATCGCTCGCACCAGTGGATGCTCGACGCGTTGCCCACCTGGTCGGGCTGGGGAGGGACGCCAGTAGCGCAGCAGGAGTTCGAGGGCACGCGGATGCGGACCGAGCCCGCCGCTCCGGATTACTTCACGGTGCTGGCGGCGGATACCTCGTCACAGTCGGAGGCGAGGCGAGCCGCTTCCCGCCGAGGCGATCAACTGATGCTCAGCGCGTCGAACATCCTGGCACGCTGCTCGGAGTTCGTGGTCGAGTGGACCTTTGGAAAGTTCGATCCCTCCACCAACGAGATGATCTGGTACGGCGGCCAGACCACGCCGAGCGGGGGACGACTCAAAATCGCGCAGTATCTCAGCAGCGTGCCGGAGCAGGCCGTCCTGCGGATCACGCGCGAGCCTTCGGGCGAGACGAAACAGTCGAACCAGGTAGTGAGCAGCAACCTGATCCACCCGAGCTTCCCGGCTGGCCTTCCGGGTGCCACCGAGGTGACGGCCCTGTTTGGGTATTACGACTGGGAGAGCGTCGGCACCAACAGCGGCGATGAGTTTGACGCCGCGGCAGCGTGCCCGTGGCCCACCATGTTCCGGATCACGGTTCGGTTCGCGGACGAGCGCGACCCGGGTTTGGAACGCTCCTTCCAGTTCTTGCTGCCCGGACCCGGACAGCAGTAACGGAACCAGAGCAGCGAGCGGGAAAAAACAAGCCAAGGCGTAGCCCCGGGAAGTCGGCGGCGGACGTAGATGGGAACCAGAGCCATGCGTACACAGATCTCAGCGTTGGCGGCAGGCGAACTGCGAGCGGCGGCGGGCGGAACTCGCTCGCTCTCCAAGGGCAGGCTGTCCGGAGCGGCTCGGCGCGGGTCCTTCCTGCTCATCGTCGTCGGCACAATCGCGCTGCTCGTCGTCGTCGCGGTGCTCTATGTCACGATCGGGCAGGCCGATCGCCAGACGTCCGCCGCCAGCATCAGACTCGATAACGTCAAGACGGCCAGCGAGCTCTTCGACGGCACCAAGCGCAGCAACCCTCCCACCGATCTGGCGGCGCACATCGCCTCGATCATCAGCGATGACGTGACTGCCACATACAAGGTGGGCCCCGCCAACGAGCCGACGCTGCAGAGCGAGTATCGCGAAGCGTGGGACTCGCCGTTCACCTCCTTCGAGTATCGCGTCGGGGTGACCGATCCCGCCGATCGACGGTTCTTCAATCCGGTCGGGCGTCTGGGCGACGATCCGTGGCTGGCGCCGGTGCTGCCCACGTGGCTCAACTATGACGCGCAGGCGCACGCCGACGAAGATCGCCCATTCCAGGAGAAGATCGACTGGCTGACGATCTCGAACGTGTCACCCGACGGGACGTTCGTCAACCTGTTCAACCTGCGCGGGAACTTTGAAGTCTCGCGGGCGGACCTTCGCCGCGACCTGTCGCTCATCGGAGCCAACAACGCGCCGACGAACCGCACGGATTTCGGGCGTGCTGCGGCGGTGGATCGCCCGGCGGATTGGAGCACGCGTCAGCGGGGGCTGTTCGCGCCGACCACCGGCGCGCACCTGGGCACCTTCGACGATGAGCAGTTCTGGGCATACCAGTACGCCGACGCCGACGGCGATGGATTCTTCGACTCGCGCTGGACCGACATGACCGACGAGCGGCTCGGAGCGGCGGGCACGGCCCTGCGCTCGATCTTCCCCCGCGACGACACCTATCGCTGGTTCGCGGGCGTCCGCATCATCGACCTCTCGGCGATGGTCAACGTCAACACCGCGACCGACTTCCGTGTCGCGCCGGATCGCAACTGGCCCGCGGGCCTCACCCCGGGCGACGTCGATCTTCGGCGTCTGCTCACGATGAACGACATCTACTTCTCCTACACCGATGGCTACAACGCCATCTCGCTCCCACCCGGCGATCTCACCGATAACCGGAGTCCGATCCGCAACCCTGAAAACTACCTGGGGTACGACGCGCTGATGGCGACGGACGTCGGCTCGCAGGCGTACAACGTGCTTCGGATGGTCATGCCCCCGGTGCGGATCGATCCCAACGGCGGGCGCTGGACAGACCTCGGCGTTTCGCCCTCGCGCCTGGTAACGAACGAAGATTCCGTCTTCGCCTCCAACCTCCGCACGCTCGAGAACGCTCCGGCGGAAGACCGCTTGGAGGATCGTTACGAGCTCTATTCCGCCGCGACAAACGCACGCTTCGAGCCTCGCGGCGCGTTTGGCATCGCCGATCAGGCGGAACTGCTGACCTATTTCGGGGCGAATGATCCTGAACAGACCTCGCGGCTCGAGACGGTGCTGGGGCACCGGTACGATGACGCCAACGCTTCGAACGCGAGGCAGTCTCTGCGCTACTCGCCCTTGCGGGGCAATCGCTCCCTCGCGCTGGAGCGCGGAGCCAAGACAGACAATGGCCAGCAGCCTCGCAATACGGCCAACGGGCCCGCGGACGCCGAGGCGCTCTTGCAGGCGCACGGAGACGTTCGCAAGCACCTCACAACGCTGAGCCGCTCGAGGCCCATCCGCTCCGGCCCGGTGCGGACTCAGGCGGAAGCATCACAGGCCGCGGTGAGCGGCGCCTACACGCTCGAGCGGAGCACGAGCACGCAGGTAGGTGAGGACGCGCTCAAGATCTCGCTGGCCAGCGCAACGCCAGAGGATGTCTTCCGCGGCTTTGCCGATGGCTTGCTGGGCGATTCGGCGCTCGTGAGGCGCTCGGCGCAGGGCGTACCGTCGGGAGCGCCACTTCTCTGGACGGCGCCGGCTTCCAACGGCAATCCGGGACCATTCGGAACCTACGTCTACGGCTACGGGCTGGCGCCAACCGGGGCGGAACTCTTCCTGCCGGCAGAGCGGCCCTTGTACATGTCCGCGATGGCGGCGGTGAACTTTGCCGACATGGTCGACAGCGACACGCTCCCGACGGTGCGCACACTCCTGGTTGACGAGGCGTTCGCGCGGACGCTCAATCAGGATTACCGCGTCCCAGCGGACGTTTCCCGCGATGATGGTCGGAACACCACGTGCGCCGTGGGGCTCGCCGATCGAGGGGGAACGACGCCCGAAGAAGCGGCTCGTCGCAGCTATCACTGGGTCGATGGTCTGGACCTTGACCTCAACGACGGGCGCGAAGACGGCGGACGCCTGGCAAACACGCAGCCCCAGGGCAGCGGGCTCCCCCAACGTTCGGATCCGCCCCGCGTGCCCGCGCTCAACGTCTTCGGGCTTGAGCCACAGCCCTTCCTGACGCAGGTCGCGGCGTTCGCGGCGTATGTCGACGCCAGCAGCGGACTGACGACCCGGCCCGGAGATCCCGACGAAGCCCTCACCAACGTCACGCTGCAGGGCGTCACGACCGGCGGACCGATCAGCGAGAAGGAACTCAACTCCGACCTGCTGTTCCGCGTCGTCGCGTTCAAGCTCAGCAACCCGTTCGATGAGGCCATCACCCTCAGCACCGACTTCAACACCATCAGTAGCTTTGATGTCTCGGCGGCAAACTATCCCGAGATCGACCGCGAGCAGCGGTATTACTACATCACCTTCGGCGGGAGGACCTACAAGCTTGCTCAGGTGCTCGAGCAGGACCTGGGCGGTGTCTTTGCCCGGACGATCACCGGGTTGAGCATCCCCGCCAACTCGTCAATCGTCTGCTACGCCGTCTCCGAGACGCGGGACGAGATCGCAACGCGGCTCAACCAGCTCGATCCCAACATCGGGGTCGCGATCTTCCGCGATCGCGTCGCGTCGTGGATCAAGCGCCAGATGGGCACCGCGGCCGGCACCGGGATAAACGTCCACGAGATTGTTCGCCTGGGCGACGACGGGAAGCCCCAGTTCGAGTTCAACTCGCTGATCGAATCGAGCGGTGCGAACGCCGACCGCGCTGAACTCTGGCGCGTGCTCCGCACCAGCACGCTGCAGAACGCCGCCTGCGACCCGGTGACGACCGTTGACCAAGGGTCGGCGGACGACACTCCGGATTCCACCACCGGCGCGAGCAACGCAGAGGGCACGAACATCCGCATGACCCGCTGGCCGGGCGCGACGTGGGACGGCCGCCCCGTGCCGCCGCCCGAGAACGGGCTGATCTTTGGTCGCAACTTCCGGGGCAACGATCAACTGGTCGATCGCATGCGGGCGCCCACGGGCTTCAACTTCGGATCGCTGGTCCACCTGCCGGCGGGTCAGCAGCAAGTCAACAGCGCACGCTCCGGCCCGGACAACCCCAACGAAGATCCCGACGACGACAACGATCCCAACACGCCTGAGAACTACAACACGCAGCTCACGATCACCCTCGCGGCGTCGTTCATCCGGCCGTCGGATCCCTTCGACTCCAACGCCAACCGCGGCGCGATTCCTGGCTACTGCCTCGAGCCCAAGTTCTTCGCGGGCGATTGGAACACGGCGCTCGATGTGCCCGGCGTGCCGGACGTCACGGCGCTCACCCTCAGCGACTTTGAAGATCCGGACTACTACAGCCCCGACGAGTGGCTGGAATCGCAGAACAGTCGGTCGG
Source organism: Planctomycetota bacterium (assembly GCA_033763815.1). GTDB lineage: Bacteria > Planctomycetota > Phycisphaerae > Phycisphaerales > UBA1924 > JANRJU01. The sequence goes on along the minus strand of JANRJU010000006.1, from coordinate 209,534 downwards.
CCATCGTCAACGACCTGGCCCAGCAGATGCACCTCTACACGGGCGCGACCGAGGTCCCCGCCAATCGCGACGGACGCCCCCTGCGCAGCCTGCAGCACGATCTTGGTTTGAGCACGCTGCCGCTGGAGGACAACGGGCGTTCGCTCGCTCGCCTTGGAGACCTGCTCCTGGCTTCGGGCATCGCGCCCTATCACGCGCCGCTGTTCTACGACTCGGGCGGGTCGCTCGTTGCCCTCACGGGAAGTACCCGGGCGGAGCAGGACCTTGCCTGGCTCACGCCTTCCGAGGCGATGGCGATCATGTTCGGCTATGGCGACGACTCGGCCCTCCCGCCCGTCTCGCTCGACCACATCTTCCGCCCGGTGACGGTGGGCGGCTCTCTCGTGAGGATGCACGATCGCGGGCAACTGATCTTTGACGAGTTCCGCGAGGCAACCGGCACCCCTCAACCTGCTTTCATCCCCTTCTACGACAACAACACCGATTCGATCTTCAACGCGAACCAGAGCGATGGCGACGTTCGCGTCGGCCTTGGGATCCCGCTGGCCCTGGCTGTGCTCGAGAACTTCACGGCGCTCGAGGCTTCGACAGGTGGGCTGACGCGCGGGACGCCCGGGCTCATCAACGCCGGCACCGCCCCGGTCAACGTGCTCCGCACCGTTCCGATGCTCAGCCCGACGGTCGAACTCGACGCGAGCAATCTGCCCATCTGGTGGTGGACGGGCGGCCCGATCGGGGAAGACACCGACGTCGCAACAACCATCGCCGCGTATCGCGACAAGGTCCCCATGCTGCTGCGTCCGACGCCCTCAGGCACCGTGACGACCATCAGCTTTGACAACGGCGCGGGCATCGCGCCCGATGAGCCGCTCCGGGTCGACGGGCGACAGGTGATGACGGGCGTCAACGGGCTGCGTGAGGAGGTCGGGCTGCGGTCAGTCGGAGAGTTGCTGCTCGCCCGCCAGCGTTTTGATGGATCGGGGTACCCCGCCGCCGAGCGCACCAACCCGAGCAACATCGACTTCAACGGCTACCTCTCCGCGGGCACGAGGCGGCTCGGCGTCACCTCGCTGGTGTATCGCCCGAGCGAGCTTGGCAACCTCGAAGCCTCGCCCGATCAGCCGATGCGCGATCCGCGACTGGCAATCTTCAACGGCGCTTCGGCGTCGCTGACGACGCGGAGCGATGTCTTCGCGGCGTGGTTCGTGCTGCACGGATATCAGCGTTCGGACTGCGAGCCACTGACGAACGAGCAGCCCCTGGTGCCGACGATCGCTCGGCGGTTCCTGCTGATCGTCGATCGCTCGAACGTCGTCCGCAAGGGCGACACGCCTCGCATCCTGCTGTTCAAGGAACTGCCGATGTAACGACGCGAGCCAGCATGGGCGATGGGCGTGAGTTGGCCCGAGCCGCGCGTTGACTCGGCGCATGAGATTTGTGCACGAAGAAATCGGCACACAGCCGCGGGCGTCCTGCGAGCGCCCCGTGAGAAGAACAACATCGCGAACGAAAGGGCGGCTTCCAGAGGAGAAGGCCGCCCTTTTTCATGCGAGGGCGGCACGTACCGCTCGCCTCGCTACTCGCTCGCGCGCGGGAAGGAGGCGCGCGAGGCCACCTTTCCGGGAGAACCTCCAGCGGGCAGCACAGTGAACGTGCCACTCGCGATCATCTTGCACTCGTGAGAAACACGCTGCGAATGGGCGGCAGGAATTTCTTGCTCCGACGCGTGAGCGGTGCGAACGGGCCGCGCCTTCTGACTCCGTCGGCGGGCTTGGCGTCCAGGGCCGACCGACGCAACAAGAGACTCATTTGGAGTGTGGATCATGAATCTTCGGATTGACAGTGGTCGTTCGCGCTCGCTGCCCCTGGTTGCCTTGGCGGGTGTTGCCTGCGGGATTGGCCCGGCGCTGGCACAGCCCATCACGTTCCAGCGCGTCATCGCGACGCAGGCGCAGGAGCGAGGCAACGCGATCGTGCAAACCGGCGATGGCGGATACGCGATCGTGGGCGAGCGAGAACTGCCCGGCGGAAACGTCGACATCTGGGTCGCACGCTTCGATTCGGCGGGCAACACCATTTGGGAGACGCAGATCGCCGGCCCGGCGGGGAACAACAACAACGAGCGCGGTCTGAGTATCGTGCAGACATTCGACGGCGGGTTCGCGATTGCCGCGGAGACGACGAGCTCCCCCGCAGGATTCCACACCCTTCTGCTCAAGGTCGGCCCGGGCGGCAACCTGTTCTGGACTCGCCTCTACGAGGGCTCGCAGATCGACTTCAATCCGGAGCTCGGCTGCCGTGTGTGGGAGATGCCCAATCGCGACCTGGTGCTGGTCGGACGGCGTCAGCTCGGATTGAACACGCAAGCGCCGACGATCATCCGTACCGATTCCGCAGGCACGACCATCTTCGCGTTTTCGTATGTCGATTCCCGGTTTGCCGTGCCGTATGGCGGGCTGCTCGACGTACGCCCCTTCGTTCCCAACTCGGGCGACGTCGTGGCGGTCGGTTGGACCTCGCCCGGTATCAACATGTCCAGGCAGGCCTATTCGCTCCGCGTCGACGCGGCGGGGAACGTCATCAGCTCGCTGGGGCACACGCCGCCCGATCTGAACGTCTATCTCAACGGCATCGATGTGCGTCCGAACAATCTCGGCGCGTTCGTCTCCGGGCGACTGGGCACAGGGGCGCCACAGAGCTTCTTCTTCTCGCACAACGGTGCCCTCTTTGCCACGAACTCGCAGACGTACGGCAACGTCGTCTTTGCGAATGCGACGATTTGGGAGCGTAATGGAGAGGCGTTCCTTGCCGGTCGCACAAACTCGCCCGATGCCGCCTGGTTCAACCTAAGTGCTGGCGGCGTTCCGCTGGCAGCGCTCCGCTATGGCGGTAACGACGCCGACGCGATCCGAGGCATGTTTCCGGCGGACAGCGGCTGGGCCATGGCGGGCCTGACGCGCAGTTTCACTGCGGGGCTCCTCGACGACGTCTACTTCCTCAAGTCCGGACCTCAAGGGCGGACCGGCTGCAACGAGGCCCCGCTGCAGGTCCAGGCCCAGGCCAGCCCGTGGCTGAATCAGCAGGTGCCCGTGCAGCGACGGCCCGTGGAGCGGGTGAACTGGAATCCCGTGCAACTGGACCTCGAGTCGCGGAACATCGTCGAGTGCCTGGATTGCCCAGCGGACTTCAACGACGATGGGATCGTCGACTTCTTCGACTATCTGGACTTCGTCGCGTCGTACGCCGTGGGCGCGCCGCGTGCCGACTTCAACAACGACGGCACGGTCGACTTCTTCGACTTCCTCGACTTCGCCCAGGCGTTCAACAACGGGTGCTGAACCATGCAGGCCGGCCCGGTCAACATCGAGACGCCTTCTCGACATGCACTTGACACCTCCCAAACCGCCCCGGCGCGAGCTCCTGGTGAGCAGCGCCGGGGTGCTGCGTGTTGCAATCGTCCGCCGAGTGCCGCGTTGGGCTAACGAACGCGAAGATGGAACACACACAGGCCGGGTCGACACGGAGCAACCGCCCATGCGCAGCCGAGAGTTCTCGCGGGGGTTTCTGAGGCTGGTGGTGGCGAGCGTGAGCGCCGTTGCCGGGACGGCGTCGGGACAGACGACGTACACCTACGCAACGCTCGGCGGCCGTGCGCTGCAACTTGACCTCTATCGCGCGACAAGCGTCCCGCCGAACGAGCGAACGCCCTGCGTGGTTTACATCCACGGGGGCGGCTGGCAGAGCGGAACGCGATCTGGAGTGCCCCCCTATGTGGTGCAGCTTACCGCGAGTGGGGTCAGCGTCGCGAGTGCGTCGTATCGCCTGACATCTCAGGCGGGTCGCTGGGGGAGCGAGCCGGTGACGTTTCCGGCGCAGATCCACGATGTGAAGGGGGCGATCCGCTGGCTGCGCGCCAATGCGGGCGCGTTGGCGCTCGATCCGCTGCGATTTGCGACCTGGGGCCCATCTGCCGGAGGCCACCTTTCGGCGCTCGTCGGCACATCAGGCGATGTGGCGGAGATCGAGGGAAGCGTGGGCGGGAACACGAGCGTCTCGAGCCGCGTGCAGGCGTTCGTGGACTACTTCGGCCCCACTGACCTGTTGCAGATGAACCCGGATGTGACCACGCCTCCAGGAAGCTCCGTGAATCATGATGCACCGAACTCGCCTGAATCGCGACTAATCGGGTTTGATGATCCGGATCAGGGCGTCGGCGTGCTGCGCGCGAACATCACCAATCCAGCGCCGCCCTTCCCTTTCTATGCCCGCCTGGCGGAGCAAGCCAACCCGCTGACATGGGTGGATGGAACCGACCCGGAGACGTTTATCGCCCACGGCACGGCGGACACGGTCGTGCCGCTGCGACAGAGCGAACGCCTCGAAGCAGCGATGCAGGCCGCGGGAGTAACGGCGCGGTTCGTCTCGGTCGCCAACGCGGGGCATGGCGGCTTCCCGGAAATCGTGCACACCCAGGCAACGACGTTCCTCATCGAACGACTGCGCTGTCGAGCCGACGTGAACCGCAATGGAGAGGTCGACTTCTTTGACTACCTGGACTTTGTCGCGTTGCTGAACGCCGGGAACTGGCAGGCGGACTTTGACCACAGCGGCGTTGTCGACTTCTTCGACTATCTGGATTTCGCAGCGGAGGTGAGCAACGGGTGCTCGCCCTAGCGCGATATGGGCAATGGCGCCGCGGGCACACGCGGAGCACAACTGCGTATCGCTGGGACCTTTAGCGCCTCGGCATGCCGGGGCTGAGCGAAAGGCTCGCGCTCGCCAGGCGGACGCCGCTCGGCACGCAGTTCGGCGCGTCGTACGAGCTTTCCGCCGTCGGGAAGAGGCACGCGGCGAGGCTCTTGGCCTCCTCCAGCGTCTGTGGAAGCGAGCTTTGGGGCCCGCTCAGGCCAAACACCACGACACGATCGGCCTCGGGAACGCACTGCTCGTTGAGGGCAACCTGCAGAAGCTCGCCGTCGGAGAGCCATGCGGCGGCGCGCCCGTCAAGCTCACTGTTCTCTCGCTTGAAGACGCAGTGCGTGTCGCCACAGGCATCACGAAAGACGGCAACGACCACTCCGCCGAAGGCGTCGGGCAACCCGCCTGCATTGCTGCCTGTCGCGTCGCGCTGGGGCCCAAGATCAGCAAGACGATCGGCCCGACGATCCGAAGCTCGATCGGTTTCGCCCGGTCGCGTCGGCGTGAGTTGGCCCTCGCCTCGATCTCGGTTGGCCACGCGCGGGCCGCGCTCCTCGGGCGTCCAGAGGACGCCGCCCCCCACCGCCGCGAACACCAGCGCGATCGAGGCGGCCAGCAACCAGGGGCGTCGCGACTGAGAGAAGTCGCCGCCGGCCTGCGACTGCGACCCAGCCCGCGATGAGCGAGCTGGCCAAACGCGACGCCGCCCCGCGACTCGGCTCGACGAAATCGAACGGATCACGTGTTTGTCGGTGCCGGCGTCGGTGTTGGTGGACTGCGCGAACGCGGAGCCTGCGTTACCGTCAACGTCCGCGGTGCCCTCGGCGAAGGCTCGAGCCTCCGAGGCGGCCCGAAGCAACGCCGCCAGAGACTCGTCACTCAGATCCTCGATGCCTGGAAACCGTGAGGTGGTCATGGTTGGTTCCCCTGCTGGTGATTCGCGCCCGACGGCGGAGCGCTCGCAGAATTCGGCGCAGAACGCGTGAGCATGAGCCGAAGGCGAGCGAGCGCGCCCGCCTTTCGAGCGTGGGCGGTGCTGGGAGCAACGCGAAGGCGCTCGGCGAGTTCTCGGTCCGAGAGTCCCTCGCCCACCCAGCGCAGAATCAACGCCTCGTCGGCGGAGAGGCCGGGCTCAGAGCCTTGCATGCAAGAGGAGATGTGCTGCAGAAGTTCCGCGATACCCAGTGCTTCACTTGGGTCCGCAACATTCGAACTTCCAACAAGTTCGGCGATCGCGGCGTCACTGGGGCGGACACTCCCCCATGCTCGCCCCGAAGCACGGCGGTGCTGCAACCAAACATTGGCGGCGACCGCGTAGAGAAAAGTCCCGAGATTAGCCCGCGTCGAGTCGTACTTTCCCGAGTTCACGCTCGACCACACCACGCTCCAGGCGTGCTGGGCCAGTTCCTCGGCTTGGTCAGCAGTTGCACCCCGCTTAGAAAAGAACGCCACCAAACCAGGTGCGTACCGAGCATGTGCCGCGATGACGTCGTCGCGTTGGCGACCGTCCGGTAACCGAGTCGTTGGGACGCGGCGTAGCACCGGGCTGGGCGCTGGTCGGTGGCTGGATGAAGAGTCGGGCATGGAAAGACTGCTCGGGCTGAAATCGACCAACGCTATTCGGCGGAGAAGGGCCGAGCGCTCGGGCGAGAGTGGCGAATACCTTGCACAGCCCGCCGACGGAGGCCCGCTGCGTTCTCACGCCAGACTCGTTCCACGGGACTTCTGGCAACCAAAGTTCTGGCACAAACCCTTGAAGGATTGGAGATGTCAATGCTGAGCCATCCCCGTACCGCGTCCCGAATGTCCATTGTTGCCGCGGCGTTGCTGGTCGCCGCGAGCGGTCAGGCCCTTGCCCAGTTGTCGCCCAGCGATCCTGGCCCGCAGCCTGGAACGATGCTCAGCAACGCTCCGGAGATGACGTTCGAGACGACGGAGCACGACTTTGGCGCGGTGATGAACACCGACACGCCCACGGTCAAGTTCAAGTTCCGCAACACGGGCTCGGCGCCCCTGACCATCAGCCGGATGACCGCCTCGTGCGGCTGCACCACGCCCAAGACCGACAAAACGCCCGCGGTGTACGAGCCCGGCGAGTCGGGCGTGATCGAAGTCTCGCTCAAGGCCGATGCCAAGCTCGGGCGGACGCACACCTCGGCAACGCTGGAGACGAACGACCCCAACCGTCGCCAGGTTCAGTTGCACCTCTACGCCGACGTTCGCCGCCTGGTGACCTTCGAGCCCCCCTTGGCCCAGTTCCAGCAGGTGAACAAGGGCGAGACGCCCACGGTCGAAGTCCGTGTGATCGGTCGCTCGGCGGACTTCGCGGCGTCGCACGTTTCGTTCACCCCCGCCGACGCGCCGTTCGATTGGAAGATCGTCGATACCGCGCCGTTTGAGTTCAAAGGCGAGACGCTGCGGGCAACGACCATCCGCTTCACCGTGAAGCCCGACGCCAAGGTTGGCAACCAGTTCGCGCGTGCGGTGGTGCGGACCAACGAGCCCAAGATGGACCTGGCTGAACTCCAGGTGATGGCCAACATCAAGGGGCACATCGAGACGGTGCCGCCCGTGGTGAGCCTTGGCAGCCTGACGCCCAACCAGGCGTTCAACACGCAGCTCCGCGTGAACAACCGGCTTCGCAAGCCCTTCAACGTGGTGAAGGTCGAAGTGAAGGACTCGTCGGGCAAGGAAATCCAAGCGAAGTTCGAGCCGGTCGCGCCGCTGAGCGCAACCCCGGGCACGACCGCGAGCACGCCCGATGGGTCGTCGTTCCTGGTGTCATTCAGCGGCACCGCGGGCGACAAGGACGGGACCTATAACGGCGAAGTGGTCATCACGACCGACGTCCCCGGCGAGTCCGAGCTCCGGATCCCGTTCTATGGCTACGTGCGTGCGACGCCTTCCCGGCCTCGCGCCGCGGTTGCCCCGGCAGGTGCTCGCCCCGCACAAACGCAGACGCAGCCGACCCCCGCGCCGGCGATTGGCCCGGGCGGGCCCGCGCCCGTCGCACCGGCCCAGCCCCAGGGCGGGAAGTGATCTGATCTAACGTGAACACGCTGTGGCGGGCAGAGAAACCTCGGCCCGCCGCTTTTGTCTCGACTGCCTCCGATGTTCGGGTCCTCCGGCTTGGATTGTGGGAGATCGTGATGCATATCGTCAAACAAGCGGGCGTGATCGTCGTTGCCGCGACGGTGATCGGACTCGCCGACGCGCAGCTCCGCGATGTCAAGCTGGCGCCATCCGGGGCGGCGGTGCGGGGCGACGCCAGCGAGAAGAACTCGACCGATCGGGGAACGCCGGACTCTTCGCCTTCAACGCCCGCTCAGGACACCTCGACCGGCGGGGCGCCCTCGGCTGAGCAGTTGCAGGCATCACAAACGGACGCCACTCCGCCATCCGGCGAGGCCAGTGCAGCCGGCACGACGGGAGCGGGTGATTCGAACACCACGGCAAGCAACTCGGCAGGCGAGGAGACGGGTGCGGTCGCTGCGGTTGTCGATCCGGCAGCGCTCGGGCTCGAGATCACGATCGCGGATGCCAAGAGCCTCTTCGATCAGGGCATTCGATTCATCGATGCGCGTGCGAAGGCGGAGTTTGAGCTGTCGCGCGTGCCGCGAGCCCTGCACCTGCCGCCCGAGGCGTTCACGACCGGGGTCGGGCTTGAGGTTCTGAACTTGATGCCCGTGAAAGAAGAGCACTTTGTGATCTACTGCGGCGGGGGCGAGTGCCACGCGTCGCACAACCTGGCGGTGTTCCTTGAGCAAGCCGGGTACACGAACCTGCACATCATCAAGGAAGGTCTGCCGGGCTGGATCGGGGCAGGACACGAGATCGAGGAGGGGGGTTGACGTGGCGGAGACGAGAATGAGCCGTGTTGGAGCTGATTCGGGCAGCTTTGGCGCCCCGGCTCGCGTGCGATCGCTGGTCGAATCGGCGCTGCTGATCTTCCCCGCGCGCGTGGCGATCGGCGGGTTGTTTCTGTTCAGCGCATGGCAGAAGCTCAAGCCCGCGGCGCCGCCTCGCGTCTCCGGGCCTCAGTCCTTCGCGCTCAACTTGCAGGCGTTCGACATCGTTCCGACGGTGCTCGTGAAGCCCACCGCGTTCATCCTGCCTTGGGCAGAGGTGATTGCGGGGATTCTGGTCGTCGTGGGTCTCTGGACTCGCGCGGCGGGCGCGTTGATCGGGGTCATGCTCGCCTCGTTCACGCTGGGCGTTGTCTCCGTGATCCTCCGCGGGATGGACATCACCTGTGGGTGCTTCGGCGGATTCAAGCTGCTCTGCGAAGGCCCGATCGGCTGGTGCAAGGTTGGGGAGAACGCGTTGCTCATCGCGATCGCGATGGTCCCCGCGCTGCGGGGTGGCGGGCGGTTCAGCATCGACGCCCTGCTCCAGCGGGGGCAGCCCTTTCGGGGCTAGGGCTTCTTGATCACACGCCCCAGCACCGAGATCAGGTCTGCGAGCCCCCTTGGTTTCTCGAGCACGGGGATCGACGCGTAGGCCGGAGGCAGGAAGACCGTTCCGGTGCCTCGCAGAAAGACCAGGCCGACGCCCTTGGCGATGAGGCGATCGGCGACGCCCAGCACGCCGCCATCGCGCATCTCGAGATCGAGCACAGCAGCATCGAGCTTAAAGGACGATGCAGCAGCAAGCGCTTCGACCTGGGACCCAACGCTGGCGACAACGACAGCGCCGTGCCGCTCCAGATGGCTGCGGACGAGTTCGGCGACAAGAAAGCTATTCTCGGCGATAAGCACCCGTGCGCTATGCACGGGCGACAACGCCGAACCTGTGTCCATGCTGGCACCTTCGCGCGTCGCGTAACGCCGGGCCGTCGCGAGCGCGCTGACATCCACTCCGCCCTTGTTCCCACGGTCGAACGCCCGACCAGAAATCTCGGTCCTTGCGAAGGACGGGGCTATGTTACCCGCACCGGCACGCTTCACAAAGGTCTCCGTTCCAGGGATTTGCGCGCGGCTCAGCCGCGCCCAAGTTCCAAGCGTTGAACGGGAATCGGCGCGGACAATTGCGACCTCGAAAGGCTTGAACTTGCCTAAGTTGTCATTGCCTACGTTGCCCGCGCTGGGCAATCACCCCGAGTCACGTATTGTGAAATCTGTCGCGGGTACCGATAAGCTACGTCCCTTAACCGATCGCTCGAACCAACAAACCGCTGCGTTACTCGCCCGGTTGTGCGGTTGGGTAGAAGCGATCGACCACCTGACGCCACTGCGCGAGCGACGAGACCTGGATCATCGCCGCCTTGAGCTCCGTCGGGCTGGGGTGATGACCGGCGAACTTGATGCCGAACTTGCGCATCGACTTGGAGACGAAGTCCTCGGGGTGACGCGTCCGGCGGGCGACGGTCAGCGCGAGGCGGAAGTGCTCGAGCAGCACACTCCGCTGATCCGCCAGCGTTGGCGGCGTGGGCGCCTCGCCCGCGAGCATCTGGCGGGCTTGTCGGAAGATCCATGGGTTTCCGATGCAGCCTCGCGCGACCGAGACGGCGGCAACGCCCGCGTAGTCGATCATCCGGAAGATGTCGGCGGCCGACCACACGTCGCCCGAGCCGAAGATGAGCCGGTCGGGGTGTGCGCGGACAAGGTCGCGCAGCACCGTCCATCGCGAGGGCCCGATGTACTTCTGCACCACGGTGCGGGCGTGCACCGTGGTCCAGAGATAGCCAAGGTCGTACGCCGCGTCGAAGATCCGATGAAAGCTCGCGACCATCTCGGGCGTGTCGTCAAAGCTCCGCCTGAGCTTGACCGAGCACGGAACACCAGCGGGCACAGCCTCGCGGACAGCCTTGAGAATCTCGATGGCTCCGTCGGGCTCGGCAAGCCAGTGGCCGCCTCGCGCCTTGGAGCTGATCTTCTTCACCGGGCACGCGAGGTTGACATCAATCGCTTGGAACGACGCGGCGGGTGGAGACGCCGGCTCGGGACGCGCTGGCTCCGGGCCATCGAGCAGAGCCGACGCGGCATCTCGGTCCTCGGGAGGCAGTTCTTCGAGGGCTCCGGCCCATTCGCGGTCGGCGGCTTCGACGCCGCAGGCATCGTCCTCATCGCCCAGGCCTTCGGTGGGATCAAGCCGCCCGAGCTGCTCGCCACCCGGCAGGCGCAGATGGACGACTTCGACGGGCGGCGCTCCCGGTGCGAGCGCGCCGGCGTATGCGAGGCGACGATATGACCGCTCGCCCCGCTTGCCCTGCTCGACCATCTTGAGCGCAGCCGCGGCCATCTCGGCGGGATCTGAACCCATGATTTGCCCGACCAGAGGATGGTCTTCCACGCCGCCTGGAACGTTGTCGTGTAACTCGCCAAGGTCGGCCTTGACAAAGCCGCGACCACCAGCCAGGAGGGTTCGATCCAGCAGCGCTTCCGTGATGCAGAGCGGGCATCCGTGCCGGCGGGCGATGATCCGCATCGCGGCGTCGGAGTATCCTGCGAGGCCCGCCTGGAAGAACGGTGCGTCGAACCCGGGGACGGCATTGGCCAGCCGCGGGTCGATCGCCCGGCCCTGATGGCGGACCGCCGCTCGGTGGGCTGCGGCGCGGGGGTCGATCGTCTCAGAGCCCGGAGCGATGGCGGGCGACGGGGGAGTGGCGTTGTTTCCTTCGGCGGGCACGCTGAAGGGTAGGAAAAGAAGCCGGACGGACACGTTTGGCCCGCCCGACTCGCCAGCACCACTCGTGGAGGAGATTGTCGTGCTGTGGTGCTGCCCTTGGAACGAAAACAACCGCGAGCACTCACGCGGCGATGCGACAACTTTCGGATCGTGGGGATTATGATCGCTCGTGCGGGCGTGGGCGGACCACCAAACTCAAGCGCATGGGGAGTAGTACCGCGTGGACGTGACCTGGTCGAATCTTGTGTGGCTCGCGGGGAGGCTGCACCCCATGCTCAACCACGTGCCGATCGGGTTGCTCGTGGGGCTGGCGCTCTATGAGTTCCTGGCGTTGTGGAGATCGAACGCGCGTCCGGCGCCGAGCGTGCTTGTGTGGTTGCTGGGCGTGGGCACGGTTGCCGCGGCGCTCAGCGGACTGGCGCGGCGCGACGAGCTTGGGCGCGATGACGACACCATGCTCTTCCACATGTGGCTGGGCATCGCGCTCGCGGCGCTGTGCGCCGCGCTGCCCGTGCTCCACGCACGGGCTCTCCTCCGGGCAAGGTGGCAAGAACGGGCCCTGCGATCGGCGCCAAGCGTCGACGCCGCCGAGGCCATAAACGCGAGGCCGATGCGATCGCTCGCGGCGGCGTATCGCGGCAACCTCTTCCTGGCGCTGATCGTCATGGCCTTTGCCGGGCACCTGGGGGGTGTGATCACGCATGGGCCCGGCTTTGTGATCCAGCCCCTGCGGGTCGTGCTCGGGCTTGCGAAGGACGAAGCGTCGACTCCCGCCGATGGCAAAACGTCCGCGCCAGGCGAGCGGCAGAACCTGCCCGAGGCTGCCGACACGCCAGCGCCTGCAGCCGGGCCGGGTGTAGCGGAAACTCCGGTGACTCCGGGGGCGGCTGTGACTCCTGGGGTGGTGGAAGGACCTGCGGGTGAGGTTGGGGCCGCGGAACAATCGGTCGGAGTGGTGGCGACCGACTTGGCGTGGAAGGAGCACCCTGCTGGGAAGCTGCTGATTCAGTACTGCATCGCATGCCACGCACCGACGAAGGCGAAGGATGGCGTCGACGTGTCGACATACGCCTCGACCATGGCGGGCGGGGACGAGGGCGCGATCGTTCTGCCGGGAAACCCCGATCGAAGCGTGCTTCTTCGGCTGATGAAGCGGCCGATCGACGCGCGGAAACGCATGCCGCCACGGGGCGAGCCACAGCCCAGCGAGGCGGAAATCGCGGTGATCGAAGCGTGGATCGCGCGTGGAGCCAAGCTGGTTGAGCCCGAGGCACAGCAGCAGGTCGTCGAGCCCGTCGCGGCGGAACCGGCTCCGGCGGTGACGGAGCCAGAGTCGCCACCGGCGAAGGCTCTGCCAGCGGAGGAAGGGCCAGCAGGCGATGTGGTGGTGAACGAGATCGCGAACGCGAGCCCGCTTCAACGGGGCTTCGTCATCGTGCTTGAGAGCAGCACGGGCAGGCGGACGGAGCTTCGATCGCCTTTCGACCCGCGCGAGCTCGACGACGAAGCGGTGCTGCGTGTGCTGAGGCCGCTGAGAGAGCGGGTTCGTTCGGTCTTGCTGCCGGAGGGCAAGCTCACGTTCCGAACCCTGCTTGCTCTCAGCGAGTTCCCCTCGCTGGAGCGGCTCGAACTCCACGGAACCTGGCTCAGGGATGATGCGCTGCTGATCACGGGCAATTCGGTCAAGCACGAATCGGACTCGCGCACAAATCCGGCGAGCGACCCGACCCGGGCGCAGCAGTCGACGATCGACGGTGTGCCGTTCGATGCCGGCGGAAGTCGCCCAAGCCCACCTGCCCCGGCGCTCCGCTGGCCAGCGCTGCGGGAACTGGTAATCTCGGGCGAGGGCGTGACCGACGCGTCGTTGCCCGTCTTCGCGCGGATGCCCGAGCTCCGCACGCTCTGGGTTGGCAACACGCGAATCACGCCGGCGGGGCTTGCTTCTCTCAAGCTCGCGCGCCCGGACATCGATCAACGGCCGCTGCCAGCGTCGCCGAGCGAGCCAGGGTCGAGATAGGGCATCGCGAAGACAGCCTCATAGGGGTTGGCGGCGCGGTTTTCGCGTCCGCTGCCGGTCCCTGGAGCTGCGGAGAACGCCAGGCGAAGGCCTACGTCGGAGTACGCCTCGCCCCCGGCGCGGGCCGGAGCATCAACGCGAAGGCCCGGCGGCGAAAGTGCGGAACCGCCGATGACGCTGAGCTTTGCCGCCTCGGCCTGACGACGTCGGACCATCGGCGAGGCGAGCATGGATTCGGTGATGGCCTGCTCGTTCTCCGCGACGTACTCCGCGACATTTCCGATGATGTGATGCCAGGGACCCGCGGAAGAACCGCCCTCGCCGACGGGCCTAAACCAGAGCACGCCGTCGGCAGCGCCCGCCACGATTGCCCCATCATCGCCCTTTTCAGGCGAGAACGCACCAGCGCCGGGCATGAGGTCCGGAGCTGCTGCAGAACTGCGGGCGTGGTCGAACTGCGCTCGCCATGTCGCGTCGCGGAGGTTGGCTCCCGCGTGCTGCGCGGCCCCGCCCGACGCCTCGTACATCGCCTGCCACTCGGCGGGCGTGGGCACGCGGCAACCAAAGGCTCGCGCCAGCAAGACGGCGCCCGTGGGCGTGAGGTGTTGCATCGGGGACGCCTCGGAGGGGACATCAACCTCAACGCCCGGGGCATAGAACGCCAGGCGGGGCGAGACCAGGTCGTCACGCATCCAGCCCTTGGTCGGGCTTTGCTCGGCGCTGGCGACCACTGCAAGGTTGCCCGAAGAATCGCGGGTCCACGTCCGCGGGCCGCGGCGCGTGTCGACCCGCTCGAGCTTGCCCAGCACCGTCGACGCGTCAAACCCGGGGGCGCTCAGGACGACCCGGGCCGCACCGACGCTGATCTCGGTTGTCGAGAGATAGACCTCGCCCGCGAGCGATGGGCCGGGGCCAGGTCCGCCGACGCGCGCGAAGACGAGCTTCTGCCCGCCCCGCTGGAACTCGACCTCCCCGTCACGCACGACAACGCCCTTCCAGCCGGCGCTCCCGGGGCCGAGCTCCGTAAGCGGGGGCAGGGCCGGGGCGGCGTCGGGCTGGTCGGGCGGAAGCCGGGCTTCGATTCCAGCGAGATACGACTGAGCCGCGGCGGAGACCGCGCCGTTGGCGCTTGCGACCTCGCGGAGGCGCGCTATGCGCTCACGCTTGACGCCCGTCTCGACGTCGGGCGAACTCAGCAACTGCTCTACCTCGCGGCGTTCAAGGTTGAATCGCGTTGCTGGCGACAGCCCTCGCATCGATCGCCAGTCGCCCTGGATCGTCGACGCGGCTTTGGCGATCACCGCGTCGATCTCGGCGCCGCTCCGCGCGCGGTTGGCGGCGGCTGTCCAGAGTGCCGCGAGGCCTTGCTGGATATCTGATTCCACACGATCACGCTGCTCGACGGGAACCGCGCCCTGGGCGGCGCTGCGCAGCGTCAACCCCGCATCCAACAGCGCGAGCGCTTCGCCAAGCGGGGCGGGCTGGGCGACGCCCGCCGGGCTGGTTGCACGACGCCAGGCCTCGAGCGCGACGTGAAAGCGGCTGCTCCCGGCGGTCAACGCCTCGCGCACGCGCGCGCCCGCCTGCTCGACGCTGAGGCCGTCGATCGCGGCAAGCTCTTGCAAGACGCTCCGCATGCCCTGGAACCGGGTCACCAGCTCTGGAGTGGCGCCCTGCATCTCGCCGGCCTGCTGAAGCAGCGATGCAACGCTCGCACCGTCAACGACTTCGTCCACTCGCCGCCCGCCTCGCAGCAGCGACTCCGCCCGGTCGAGCACCTCGGTGATCGCATGGGCTTGATCTTCCTTGAGCTTCGCGGAGGCTACCTGCGATTCGGCGCTGGGATTCTGGCGAGCGGCCTGCTCCGCCTGAGCACGGGCGAGGGCCTGTTTAGCCTCCTCATCGCGAGCGGCTTGCTGGCGGGCTGCTTCCTGGTTCGCCAGTTCTTGCCGGGCCAGTTCTTGCCGGGCCAGTTCTTGCTTGGCTTCCTCTTGGCGGGCGACTTCTTGGCGGGTCGCACTGCGAAAGGTCGTCAGCGCGCGCTCGCTCGCGGCCAGATTCTGCTCGGCCTGGGCGATATGGCTTCGCACGCTCGTCACGCTCGCGGGCGACCACACCTGCGCACGGGCTTGCTCGATGCTGGATTCCAGCGTGCGGATCGCGGCGCGGAGCGCCTCGGCAGCGGCCGCCACTTCCGTGGAACCGTCTTGGCCCGAGGCGAACGCCGCGGCAATCTCGGCCTTGGCCTTCTGGCTCAGCTCGGCGGCGCGCTGCGGGCTTTGCCACGTCGCTCGCGGATCGGGCTCGCTCAACGACGCGATGTCTGCCGGTCGCGTTTCGCCTGATGGCGCTGCTCGCGCGATTTCGCTGCCGCTGGGCTGGGTCGAGTTGGCCGGTTCCGACTTCGCTGGTTCGGATTTGGCCAGTTGGGAGTCGGTCCGCTCGCGGCTCGTTTGGCGGGGCTGGCCGCTTTTGGGTTGGCTGGTTTGTGGCTGCAGGTCGGGCTGCGCCTGTGAGCTCGAGGCCCCGGCCAATGGCGAATCTGCCCGGGAATCGGCCCCCGATTCGGAAGGTGCTTCCGGCTTTTTGTTGCCAGATCCCGAAGCGAGGATGGCGACCCCGACCACCGACGCCAAAGCCACGCCCGCGGAACCAAACCAGAACCACTTCGGACGCTTCTTCTCGCCCGTAACGGGGCTGGCGGCGGCACCGGAGGATGGCGACGCCGCGGCGCTCGGGCTCGCACCGGGCAGCGGCACGGCGTCGAGCCGCCCGCTCTTCCACGAGTCGACCTTGACTTGGGCCCCGCGAACGAAAGTCTCGTCGAGCGTGTAGGGGACATCGCTCGTGAGCGCGACCGCACGCACGCCCGCGCGGAGGCAGAATGCCTGCTGAGAAGTGAGATCCCCCACGAAGACGTCGACGAAGGGAGAGCCAAGCGGGCGGACGACGAGCGTCGGCGCCGAGGGAGCGAGCTCCCGAGAGAGCATCCCGCGCCACGCGAGAAGGTCGTCGGCGATCTCCTCCCCAACCGTGGGGGCTCGGAAGTGCTGCGGGTGCTCGTCCAGCACGCGCGAGCCCCGGCTCGGCTGCGCGCGGAAGGCGCCCATCTCGCGTTCGACGGCGTATAGCACGCGGTGCAGCCCGACTGGCGGATCGCCCCACACGCCGGCAGATGCCAGACGACGCACGGGCTCGACTGTCTCCGCCTGTTCGCTCAGCGCGGTCGTCCCGCGATCGACCATCGAGCGAAGCGTCTGACGCTCGGAATCAAGCACCGCCTTGAACTGTTCCTTGGTGGTCGCGCTGCGGCAGCGGGCTTCGATGGCTTCCAGACGCCCGACCAACTCGCGGACACTCCAGCGCAGCGACAGCCCGGAGCACTGCGCGACGACCACGAGGGGATACTTCGTCCGGCCCTTACCGTCGCTGCTGGCCCACATGCGTCCGACGAGTACGCTTTCCTTGTTGGTCCACAGGAAGACGTGACCAAACGCCGCGATGGCCTGGTCGGGCGGAAGCTTGTCCCACGCGCCCGAGTCGATGTTGGCGCCGATGCCTTCGACATACAGCACCCGGCGCGTCTCGACCAGGCGATCGGTGTCGATGCCCTGATCTTCGATATGGTCGTCCCACGCCGGGTGCTTCCCGAACGCGGCGAGCGACAGCGCCGGCCCCTTGGGCTTTCGGTCCAATCCTCGAATGGTCGTTGCCACGGACTCCGTCCTCCGTCGCCAGCGATCCCTCGCGCGCCTGCCCTACATCCTTGCCCGCGATCCGGCGTCCTGCCGTTTTGAGCTTTGCCTGCACCTGAGGGCCCGCGCCCCTTCCAACCCTTGTTCCAACAACCGTGATGGCGTTTGCTCGCACGCCCGAACCCTGGCCTCCGTGCCGCCCTTCACGGCGCCCGCGGCGCGTCAGCAATCGCCGGCCAGCTGGCTGGCAACTCGCGATCCAGCGTGACCCGCAGGATGATGTACTCCTGGTTGACCACGCCCGTCGGGACCGCCACCAGCCAGTCGCGGCTCACGGCCTCCGTCCCGCGCACTGGCTGCCCCTGCGCGTTGACGGGCTGTCCGAGCGGGCCTTCCGCGTCACGCTGCAGCATGTGCCAGAGGATCCCCCACTCTGGATGCAGCGTCACCCGCCCCTGCTCCTGAGCGCCGGGCTGCGCGTTTGGATACATCACCAGCGAGAACGGACCCGTCGGCGGGATCGTCGCCAGGCACTCCTTAGGCGTGTTCGTCGGAAGGTCGTCGCGTCCGAATCGGGCCGTCGGGCCCTGGCCCCGGTCGATGGCAATGACCGGACGCTGGCCCTCGATGGTGCTCTTGCGGTTGAGTGCGTCGGTCTTCTGGGGCACGATCGAGACGCCCTGCTCCTGAACCAGGACATCGATCAGGCGGGCGAGGCGGACAAGCTTCTCGTTCTCCGCCGGGTCGCGAACTAGGCTCGCGCCCAGCAGGGTCTGGATTGGGCGAACCAGCCCATCGGGGAGCTTCTCGCGAATCTCCCCCCCGCCAGCGCCGCCGGGGCCCCGCTGAGCCTGCACTTGCTGGATGTCTTCCTTGGCGCGGAGGAGTCGCTCGCGGCTCCAGATGGTCGTCGCGTCGCGATAGAGCGGGAACCCGTGCTCGGTCTGTAGCCTTTGCAACGCCGCGGCGGCCCGCTCGTTGTGCTCCTGCACCAGCAGTCGCAGGGCTTCCTCGACGAGGCTGTTCCAATAGACGATGCCGGGGGTGCCCGGAGCGTTGGCGGCGCGGTATGCCGGCACCTTCGACGCAACTTCCTGCTGCGCGACCCAGTCGAGCACAACGCGGCGTGCCCCGGCGGCGTCGGCAGCCGCCAGTTCGTTCCGCACCGACTTGATCGTTGTGCCGACCTCCGCGATGAACTCGGGCGAGTCCAGCGACTGACGCTGGGCGGTGATCCGGCGAAGGGCCTCGTCGACCGTTTGCACGCTACTGGCACCGGTCGTCATCGTCTTGGGCAACACGCCCAGGGCCTTGACTCGCCAGTCCCAGACCTGCTTCAGGCGTTCGTTGGCCCGCGCGATCTCCGCCGACGACATCGCCCCACGGAACGCTTCCCAGTTCTGCAAGCGCTGCACCGTCGCGGCCGCGTCGATCTGCTCCGCCCAGTACTCCGCGAACTCCTGCCCGTACAGGCGATATGAGTCGATGCGGCTGTGTCGCTCGCGCAGCGCGTCGGCGTCAAGAACCTCCGGCGGCGTCGGCGTGCCTGGGCTGACCGAGCCGGACGACTGCGAGACCAGCACGCCAACCTCGTTCCATGAGTCCAGAAGCTCCTTCGCGGCGTCCGGGTGGAACTCGTTGCTGAGCGTGGGCGAGACGCCATCGAACCGCGACAGCGGGAGGACCGGCTGCGCGAACGAGCGATCCAGCGGCAGGCGGGCGGCAACAGCCTTGCGAACGTCCTGAACCGTCTGCGGGGCGGCATCGATGACCGCTTTGGCGACGTTGTAGTTATGCTTGGCCCGGGCGATGGCCAGGACGCCCCGAGCACCGCGCTCGATCGACTCCGATGGTGCGTCGGGAAGCGCACGGAGCTTGGCTTCAACGCTCTTGGTCGCGTCGGCGATGGTCGTCCGCACGCCCGCGAGGCTCCCCGGGCGAGCCAAGGCGGAATCGCCCCCCGCGGCTTGCTCCATCGACGGAAGCTGCTGGCTGACTTCCTCCAGGATCGCGGCGCGGATCTCGTACGCCGATTGCGTCCGCAGGTCGCCCGTTCCCGAGGCCAAAAGCGAGCTGCTGAACTTCGCGAGCAGATCGAGCGTCTGCTTCGCCGCGGCATCCGCCTGCGCTTGCGCGCTCGTGCGGATCGACTCGATCCCCGCTCGGATCGCGGCCAGGTCTTCCGGCTCCGTACGGGCGCGGCTGCCCGTCACGCGATCGAGCAGGCCCGCTTCGCTCTGGTCCTTCGCCTCGATGGGCGGAGGGAGCTGTGCCTGCAGGCGGTCGCAGGTCACACTCACTGCCTGCTTGAAGGCCTCCGCCGCGGACTTGAGCTTGGACTCGAGCGAACTTGCATCGGCGGCAAAGCCCTGGATTCGCGCCCGGGCTGCATCGCGCGACTTGCCCACACGCGAAACCGCGTCGCGCAAGTTCGTGAGGAACGTCTGCCACTTGGAATAGAACGCGCCGTAGTCGCTGTTCGTGCGCACGCCAAGCTGCAGCACAGGGTCGGCAAGGAAGCGGCCCTCGATGTCGCTGTACTCGCCCAGTTCCTTCGCAAGCTCACGGAGCACGCCCAGCTCGTAGATGCTGCTGTTCATCTGGGCTTGGAAGTAGCCTTCCAGGCCCTCGAGCCCGCGCTGGATCGCCGGGATCGACTGCTCGTCCGGCGACAGCGTGCCCTCGGGCCACTGCTCGGGCTTGAGATCGGCGGGCAGGGCCGCATCGACCGCACGCTGCGTCCAACTCGCCCGGTCGCCATCGCCCAGGAGCTTCTCTCGCTCGCCGGGCTCACGCAGCACATAGCTGATCAACGCGTCGGCGTTGAGGGGCCCGGAAGCGACTGCCCCCGGTTGGCCTTCGCCCGCAGGCTCGCGCCGGCCTTCGCGACGCGCGTCGCGAGCGTCGGAATCGACAGCGCCGGGGAGCAGAAACACGGGACCTGCCGGAGCACCGACCGCCTCCGAACGCGCGAGCGTCTCGGCGCGAATGAGCTGGCCCAGGGCGGCGACGCCGTTCGCGTCCAGCGCGCCGTCGGACCGCGACATCAAGTCGCGGGCGCCGCTGAGCGCGGGCGCGAGCACCACGGCATGCACGAGGCGACGGCTGGCTTCCAGCCGCTCGTCGGCCTGCAGGTTGCCGCCCGACTCGCCCAGGAGGGCGGTGAGGGGGCGGAAGACCGTCGAAATCTCGATGCGGCGCTGCGCCTCTTCGTGCGTGTCTTCAAGGAGTGACTTGAGTGGGAACTTGTCGTCGGCGCTGGTGAACTCGGTGTTCGCGAACCACCCCTCGCGATCGAACTTGACCACGCCCAGGTCTTGCAGTCGCTGGCGGCGGCCCTCTTCTTCGCCGACGATCGCAGGGCGAAGCTCGCGCACCCAGAACTCGCGACCCTTGCCGACGCTCCGGTTGAACTCCTGCCAACCAAGGAAACCCACGCCCACCAGCACGAGGATGGTAATGAAGCCCGCAGCGATAAGGATCCGCTGCCTCCGGCGCATTTCCGCCGCGACGTTGGTCGCGCGCGTCACGAGCCCGCTTTCGGGAAAGACCTTCTCGACGAACATGTCGCGGAGGAAGTAGCTCTTCTCGCGATCGGCCCAGTCCTTGCCGCCCGGAATTGCGTCGACGGGGACGCCCATGAGCTCCGCCAGTTCCGCGTCGAGTTCGTTGCCGGTGCGCATCGACGTCGTGAAATAGATGCCGCGGAGGAACAGTGGCTTGGGGCTCCACTCGCCCGCGACGAAGATGAGCTCCAGGTAGCGGCGCAGGCGCGATGAGATCTTCATCAGAGCGTCGGGGAGGGCGAACATCGCGTCGACGTCGTCGGTCCGCTTGGCCATCGGGCCCTCGGGGCTGACCGGGTCGCGAAGGAGCCCCATGCGGCGCTGCATGAGTTTGGCCTTGACGCGCTGCAAGTGCTCCTCGACCTGCGCGGGCTCAAACTTCTGGTCGAGTCCGGCGGGGTTGCTCCACCCAAAGAGCTGGTTGATGAGCTGGGGATCCTCGATGTCGTCAAAGAACTCGCGGAAACCGTTGATGAGGTCGCACTTGGTGACCACGACATACACGGGGAACCGGACATCCAGCGTGCGCTGGATGACATCCAGGCGGCGAGCGATGATGCCCGCCTCCTGCTCGATCTTCGCCGCGGAGTCCTTGATGAGGTTGTCGATGCCGATGCAGAGGATGAGCCCGTTGATGGGGCAGTTGGGGCGGGATTGCTTGAGCTGCTTGAGGAAGTCGGGCCACTCGGACGATTCGTCCATGAACATGCGTCCCGCGGTATCGAGAAGGACCGCCATGTTCGTGAACCACCAGTGCATGTTGCGGGTGCCGCCAACGCCTTGGAGATAGTTCTGGAGCCCGGGGGGGAACCCGACGCCGCACCGGCGGATCGCCTCGGTCTTGCCGCAGCCCGGGGGGCCGGCGATGACGTACCAAGGAAGGCTGTAGACGTCCTTGCCATTGGAGCGAAAGGTCTCGATCCCCTTCTCAAACTCGCGGCGCATGTCGTCTTCGAGCGCTTTTTTGGCCGGGTCGGCGGCGGCGGCGGGCGAACTCCCGCGCATGATTCGTTCGATGAAGGGGGAGCTTCGCCCCTTCTCCCGCTGCTTGAGCAGGAACTTGTACCCCGCGATGAGCGCGACAACGAGCACCGCGCCAACGCCCAGGATGAGCAAGAACGTCGGGTCCTTGACGAACACCAGCGCGCTCAGAACCGATCCGGTCGCGACGACCGCAACGCCCGCCTTGACGACCGGGGGCATCCCCGACCCACCCACCATCGATGTTGCCGAATCCTTGAGCCCCATGACGTTTCGTCCTCTCGGTCGCGTGCCATCCGTCGCGACCTTGCTGTTCCGCTGCGTTTGGCCGCCCATCGCGTGCGCCCGGGCGGCCGTCGCACGCCGGGGAGCGGTTGAGCGAGCGAGTTAGTCCCGAGCCTTGGTCGCCGCTTCGCGGAGGGTGGTGTTGATCGCCCCCACCGAGTCGCGCAGCTCCCGCGACGTATTGAAATACATCATCACATACCCGGTCAGCACCGCCAAGGTCATGACGACCAGAGCGATCGCCCAGCCCACGAGCGGCGGGCTCGCGGCCTGCGTGAGCTTGCGACGGTCCACGCCCTCGTACGCCTCCGGCGTTACTTTCGAGTTCAAATCCGCCTGCACCTGGTTGCGCAGACGCGACGCGATCTCGACCATCTTCCGCTTGAGGATGTCCGGCTGGCCCAGATACACACCCGTGAAGCCAAGGCCAAGACAGACGTAGTACACCGCCAGCCTCTGGTTCGCGGCCTCGGTCGGATCCGCCAGCGTCTCCTCGAGAAGCTCGAAGAACTTCTCGTACCCCGCCATCTCCCGGCGCTCGTGGGCCAGGTCCTTCCATGTCGAGGCGAACGCAAACCGGCTTTCTCGCATCATGAAGTCGATGAAGAACATCAGCGGGAGTTCGATCCGCTCGAACTGCACGCCCATGTCGCCCTTCTGCTCCGCCTTGCTCTTCATCTCGGCGAGGATCGCCTTGAAGCGAGCCCGGACTTCCGCCGGGTCCGCGCTCCCGTTCTTGCGCGAGAGGCGATTCAACTGGCAGACGTACTGAAAGAGCGGTTCGCACAACTCCTGCAGGCTCATGGTTCCTCCGTGGCGGACAGTTGCGTTGCTAGGCGGTTCTAGAAGGGGGATCCGAATGACTCTTCGATCCAGGCAAGCTCTCGGACGAAACGGTCTCAAGCGAACTTCGGAGACGCTGGAAGCACGGACGCTCGAAGGACGGCGGCTCTGAAACAAACGCTCGGCCCCGTACTCCGGATCTGGCAGTCTCGATTCTTGCGGTCACGAAGCCCGCGTCGGTCAAGGCAGCGTCATGTACAGACTCATCTCCGAGAAGTCCAACGGTTCCAGGTCGGGCCAGCGGACTGCGGCAGCCTTCTCCGACTTGATCCGCTCCCACATGCGTTCGCTCTCGCCCCGCGCGAGGCGGAAGTAGTGCAGACCGACCTTCGACGGGAGTTCGAAAGGCGGGTGTCGCTCCTCGACGAGCTTCACGCCGAACAGGTTCATCCTCCACATCGACTTGGGCATGAACTTGAACTTGTCGGCGTCCTCGACCAGCCGGCCCAGCGCCGCGGGGTCCATCTTCGTCTGGATCGCGAGGAAGTAGTCGGTCGGCTGGGTGAGATGCTCGTCGGCGAGCGTCGCGGCCATCACGGTGCCGTCACGCTCGAAGCGGACCGACAGGAACTTCTTCTGCACCGCCCCGCGGCTGAGCTGGCGGATCTTTCGATCCAGCTCGGTGATGGACGCCGCAGGGTTGTCGTGGTCGTAACGCGGCGCTTCCCACGGATCTCGATCTGGATAGAGGCTGGCCAGCTCTCCTAGGGCCCGGCGCAGCTCGAGGTAATACTCAAAGGGCGTCAAGGAGGGCAGCGCCGCCAACGCCGGCACGCTCCCCGCGTAAACGTTCAGCGTGCGGAGCCTCAGGAGTTGCTCGATCTGCGGGCCCCGGAGATTCTCGATCGAGTATCCGCCGGTGCCCAGCTTGAGCGCAGT
Source organism: Planctomycetota bacterium (assembly GCA_033763815.1). Taxonomy (GTDB): domain Bacteria; phylum Planctomycetota; class Phycisphaerae; order Phycisphaerales; family UBA1924; genus JANRJU01. Next base: position 185,943 of record JANRJU010000006.1, on the reverse strand, counting down.
CTCCTTGCGCACCGCTTCGAGGTGGTTGCCAAGGTCGCGAGCCAGCGCCCGAAGGCTGGGCGAAGCGCCGAGCAGCAGGCAGGGCGGAACGTACGACCCATCGGGCTTTGGCGCACCGGCGGCCTCGTCCGCGGAGCGGGCGATCCGCAGGATCGGCATCACTTCCATCTCGCTCGTGTCGTCGCCCTCGAGCACAAGCCTCGCGTTGACCTTCCGCACCAGCATCGCCTGCGGGTTATCCCCGGTGTTCTCGTCAAAGGCCTTGACCTCCGCGACGCGGAACATGCGCTTGACGCGTCCGTCCTCGCTGGTGCCGCGGTCGATGACGTTCCCTCGAGCGGGCTGGTAGAGCGGCACCGCGAGCCCGACAACAAGGCTTCCACTGCCCGCGGCGTATGCCCGCTTGATGTCCAGGGGCGGGAGGTCCGCCGACTCGGGAACGCAGACCTCGACGCCGCTGGGCATGATGGCCCGCAGGCGATCGAAGCGCACGCTCATGTTCTCGAGCGCGTCGGGAGAGAGCCTGGCTTCGATGAGCCCGTAGGAGTAGGCCCAGTCGAGGCGGCGTTCATCGACGATCTGGGCGCTCAGCCTCGCCTGCAACGCCTGCATGTGATGGGGCTGGAGGAACAAGCCCTCGTGCCAGTGGATGTGCGGACCCGTTGCCATGAATGCCTTTCTCAACCCGCCCGGGCCTGCACCCGGGCGGCTGCCTCCCTGCTGCCCTCGCTTGCTTGAAAAGCGTGTTCAAGCCGCTCGCGACACACCTCGGACGCGTTCACGCGCCCGGCGGCTTGATTCCCCCGCCAGTGCCGAACTTGGTTCCCTCCGCTGCCCGCGTCGCCTCCACATCGTCGGAGACCGCCGCGTTGATCTCGGCGACAATGACGTTCTCGCCGTACTCGTTGAACATCGTGACGTATCGCTGCCAGCACGCCGCATCGCGGTTGGACATCAGCCCGGTCTTGATCATGCCTTTGATCGTGTCTGGGGCGAACTTTGCCACGTAACGCCCGGCATACTTGGCGCCGGCGCGAGTCTGCGCAAAGACCATCGCCAGCGTCTGATTCTTCAGGTCGTTCAGGGGCTTGAGCGACTGCGCCTTGCGTTCGTCGATCCGCTTCTTGATCGCCTCTGGCGTCGCGCCGGCCGCTGGTGGCTCGTCGACAAGGTATCGCCCGAGCGTGGCGAGCACCGCCGTCGTCGGACGGATCGGGCTCTGGGGAGCGATCTTGGACCACGCGGGCCAGACGAACTTCTCGAGTTTGGAGACAAAGTCCGCCAGCTCGACCATGAGTTCATCCCGCCGGGCGGGACTGACGGGCTGGTTGGCGGCAAGCTGAAACTTGGCCTTGATCTCGCGTTCCCCCTCGGGCGCGGAGGCTGCCGGAGCCGACGGGCCACCGGCCATCGCCACTTCGCGCACGATGCCTGCCTGAGCGAGGGCGTCGGCGAGGCGTTCGCGAGCGCCGGCGTCGAGCTTCTTGCTCGCCGACCGGAGCAACTCAACGAGCTTCCACGGATCGGCCATGTCGGCTTGGGCAGTCGCCAGATCGGCCTTGCTCTGCGCCAGCTCCGCGACCAATCGCGGATCGCTTTCCACTCGCGCGGGCGCCGGAACCGCAGCGTTCGCCGACTCGGGTCTCGGTGCCTTGGACCCGGAGGGCAAGCCATCTCCTGCGCCCTGAGCGCCGGGTCCAGCCGGGCTGGCGCCGCTTCCGGCCCCGCCGCTGGACCACACCGGGAACCACTCTTCCAGCATCGCGACAAAGGTCGACAGCTCCATCGACTTGGGCGCCATCTGCAGCACCTGCTCGCGCAGCTGCTCCGCCCGTAGCGATGGGTTCGCATCCGCAAGGTCGTAGTACGCCAGCTTGAGTCGCTGCGCGGCCTGAGCAACCTTCCGACCCTGCTCTGACATCGGCTCGACCACGCCACCTCCAGCTTTGCCCGAACGGGGCCAATCCTACCCAAACGATCTCAACCAGAGCGGGGGTTCCCCGGGATCGCCCGCGCACGCATCATAACCGATCGAAGCGTCAAACCAGGGAAAGCGCGGACACGACACCCCCCGGTGCCTTCCGAATGTGACGCCCGCGACGACCACGCTCGCGCGAAACCTGCGCTCTCCCAAAGACCCGCCGTTCGAGCGCCGATCCCTCTGGCATGAAGACCTCCCACTTCCGGCGCGGCCTTGCAGCGACCTGCCTCACCTTCCTCACGCTCGCGGTCCTCGCCGGATGCCAGGGCTCCGACGCCACGCCCCCGGCGTACGCCACCTACGTGCCCGGTAGCCTCATCGGCTCGGGCGATGCCGCGGGATTTGCGGTTTACGAGGCCTCCGCGTCGGTGATGGCGGCCCATGGCGTCGAACGCGTCAGCGACGTCCGCTGACCTCGCCCCAAGGGGGCTGGATAAAACCCGCGCCGGGCCGACGATCTTCCCGCCCCGCGGCGGTACCATCGCCCCATGAATCCGGTCGTGCACCTCCTTGAACCCGAAGTGCGCGAGCTCATCCACGAAGGTCGATACTCCGAGCTTCGCGACGCGCTCCATGGCGTGCCCATGGCGGATGTCGCCGACATCTTGGCCACCCTTGAGCCCAAGGACGCCGCGATCGGCTTCCGATTCCTGCTGCGCGACGACGCCGCTGCCGCTTTCTCGTATCTGCCGCTGGAGAAGCAGCAGGAACTGATCGCCGAACTGGGCACTGAACAAGCCCTTCGGGTGGTCGAGGCGATGAGCACCGACGATCGTGCCCGCCTGCTGGACGAGATGCCCGAGCAGGCGTGCCAGCTCCTGGTGGCGAGCCTCACTCCCGAAACCCGGAAGGTCACGCAGGCGATCCTGGGATATCCACCCCGGACCGTTGGCCGGCTGATGACCCCGGACTACATCCGGATCCGTCCGGAGTGGACCGCAGGGCAGGCGCTGGATCACATCCGCCGCTACGGGCGGGACGCCGAAACGGTCAACGTGGTCTACATCATCGACGAGCAGGGGCAGCTGATCGACGACATCCGCCTGCGCCAGATCATTCTGGCGAATCCGGATCAGCCCGTCGAGGGCCTCCTCAACCACAACTTTGTCGCCCTTCGCGCCGACCAGCCCCAGGAAGAAGCAGTCCGAGCGATGTCGCGCTACGACCGCACCGCCCTGCCGGTGGTCGACAGCCGGGGCAAGCTCGTCGGCATCGTGACACACGACGACGTCGCCGACGTCGCCCAGTTGGAAGCCACCGAGGACATCCAGAAGCTCGGCGGTGTCACCGCCCTTGAGCAGCCCTACATCCAGACCGGGCACGTCGAGATGTACCGCAAGCGCGGATTCTGGCTCAGCGTGCTCTTCGTCGGGCAGACCGTGACCATCCTGGTGCTTGGGGGTTTTCAGGATCAGATCGAGAAAGCCGCGGTGCTCACGGTCTTCATGCCCCTGGTGATGTCCTGCGGAGGCAACAGCGGCTCGCAGGCCGCGACGCTCGTGACGCGCGCTCTGGCCCTTGGTGAAGTGACTTCCAAGGACTGGGTCAAGATCGTGTCGCGCGAGGTCATAACGGCGTCCATGCTTGCCGCAACCCTGGGAGGCATGGGCTTTCTCTGCGTTCAGCTCTTCACCCGCGTGCTCGGTCACCCCTACACGCCCTTCCCGCTCCCGCTCGGGCTCACGGTCGCCGCGGCGATCCTCGCGGTCGTCGTCTGGGGCACGACGCTGGGCTCGCTGCTACCGCTCCTGCTGAAACGGTTCAAGCTCGACCCGGCGACCGCGTCCTCGCCGATGGTTGCAACCCTCATGGATGCCTCGGGCACGCTCATCTACTTGGGCGTTGCGATGCTGCTCCTGACCGGCACCATTCTCTAAGCCCCGCTCTTCAGGTCGCGCTCTCGCCCGTCACCCGCGCCACCACATAGGTGATGTCGTCGGTTCGCGGCCCGCCCCCGCGGAACTCATCCAGCGCGCGGTCGATGGCGTCCGCCAGTTCAGTCACTGGTCGTCGCGCGTGAGCGCGAACGAGCGCCTTCAGGCGTTCCATGCCAAAGAGCTCCTGATTTGGGCGAGACCGTCTCCCAGATGCCGTCCGTCCCCAGAAGGAAGACGACGCCGGGCCTGGCCAGCCCCTCGCCCGAGTATTCGGCGTATGTGGTTTCCTCGAAGATGCCCAGGGGAACGTCGCCCCCGTCGATCGGGAAGAAGCGGTCGAGCACGGGATCAAAGATCATCGGGAGATCATGCCCGGCGCTGGCCCAGCGCGCCCGCTCGGTCGCGGGGTCGATGGTCAACAGCAGCATGGTGACGAACTGGCTCGTCTGCGTCGACTGCGCCAGCAGGCGGTTGGCCCGCGTGAGCAGCTCGCCAAGGTCGGTCGCGTCGTCGATCCGGGCCCGCAGGGCCGCCCGCGCTGTCGCCATCATCAGCGCCGCTCCAATCCCGTGCCCCATGACGTCGCCGATGGCGAGCATCGTCGCGGTCTGCGAAGCCTTCGAAACGTCGAGGTAGTCGAAGTAGTCGCCGCCGGTCTGATCGCAATACCTCGCGCGTCCGAGCACCTCAAGGCGGTGGAACTCACGTGTCTTCTGCGGGAGCAGCGCAAGCTGCACATCGCGAGCGACGCCGAGCGCCCGCTCCAGCTCAAGGCGCTCGCGCATGCCCTGGGCAACGTCGTTGAGTGCGGTGGACACCTCGACCAGTTCGCTCGCTCCGGACAGGGCAAGCCTGGAGTCAAAGTCGCCTTTTCCAAGGCTTCGCAGCCGCTGAGTAATCTGGAGCATGGGCTTGGCAAGCCCGCGGGCGAGCATCGCCGCACCGAGCACCGCCAGCAGCGTGCAGGCGACACCGAGCAGAATTGCCCGAGCCCGCGCCGCTGCGGCATCCGCGCCGAACATCGCTTCGGGCACCGCGACGACCAGCCTCCAGTCGAGCCCGGATATCGCATCGCGACCAAGCCGCCGAGCGGCCCCCTCACTCACGGTCTGGACAACAACGCGAACCTTCCCAGCCCCCGAGACGTCCAGGCGATCGACCCCGCTCCGCGCCACCGCCTGGCCGCACAGAGCAATCATCGCGTCCTCGCTCTGCGAGAGTGGCTTGGGCTGCCCGTCGGTCCCGACGACCGTCCCATGCGAAGCCGCGATGAGCTTGCCCGCCGAATCGATGATCGCAACCCGTCCAGCGTGCTCCTGGCTCTCAACCAAAGGCAGGGCTTTCAGGGCCGAGCTGAGCCCGCCCAACGTGACATCGATGACAAGCACGCCCAGCGCTGCCCCCTGCTCGTCGCGCAGGACTCGGGCCAACCCTGTCCCCATCAGGGCTTCCGTGCTTCGACCTTGGAACCAGTTGTAGATCGGCGTCCACGCGCCGGGGGCCGCCCGCGCCAGACCGCCGGAGCCCGCGGCCTCCATCGCAACGCGGTACCAAGGCCGCTCTCGAGGGTCATAGGCATACTCGCGCAGAAGCCCGCCTTGAAGCTGGCCCTGCTCGTCGAGCAGGAACTCGCGTGCCATCCCCCCGCCGTCGCGCGCCACTTGTCCAAACTCCAGGCGTCCGCCCTCGCCTCGGAGCAGCCAAACCGCATCCCCCCCCACGCCCCCAAAGCAAATCGAGGCGACTTCCCGCGTCGTTTGGAGTTCGGCAAACATGGGTGAATGCCACGTACGGAGATTGTCGGTTGACAACTCCCCGGATGCGACCCGCATTGAGAAGGCGTCAGACACGCGGGTGGCTTGCGCGGCAACGTGACGCAGCTCCGCACGCACCTCGCTCACCGCCGCTCCGGTTGCCTGGGCCGCCAGATCTTCCTGCAACCGACGGCTGGTCAGCGTCAGCAGCACCACAAGCGCCACGCAGACAAGGACAACCGGCGCGACCATGCTCGCGGTCAGCAACACTCGAATGGAGAGCGTCGAGCGTCGCGACTTCTCCCCGGTCCCGACAGCAGGCCCGACAGCAGCTCCCGCCGATTCGCCCCCAGCACGAACAGCCTCAGGCGCCTCCGCCCCGATCGGTCCTGAAGCCTTGGATTCGTCTGCCTGAGCCTGCGGCACGCGCCCAGCATAGCGGCGCGACTGTCGGGCAACTCAAGCCACCCGGCGGTGATCCTTGCCGGCGGCGGCCTTGCCCCAAAGCTCCCACCTCGCGGACCTCACGTTGGCCGGCGCATCCGGGGCTTCTGTCCAGTCCTCTGCACCGCGAAGCTTCAGTTCCGCCTTGAGTGTCTTGCGATAGCCAAGCAGCCTGACAACCTCGAGGATGTCCGTCCAGCTTGGGAACGATGTCCCGTTCGCCTGCTTGAACGACTCGATGGCCATGATGAACAGGAACTGCTCCTTGTTCATCTCGCCTTCTTCCGCTGCTTTTCGGCTCTCCGAGCGACGACGTCCGGGCCCCCGATGCCGCTCGAGCCCGGAAAGTTCCACGCCCAGTTGCTGAAGAGCCTCCGCGGCTGCGCGACCTCGCTTCGAACGGGCCGACGTCTTTTCCCCAGTCTCGCTGTAAGGCAAGTCGTCACCCGGAAAAGGGGACGTCGGCTGCGACGCGCCCGCTTGGGAGCTCGCGACCTCAGACCGCCCGCGCTCCGGAACGCCCGAACCCGTCTCTCCTCCCTCGGACCGAGCTCTGGAGCCACCCGGGCCAGAACCACCCGCAGGAGCAACCTGGCTCCGAGGTTCGGACGCCCCCCCGCTTTCCTGCCCGTTTTCCCGCTTGTTGCTGTCGTGAGCCATGCTCGCTCCGTGCGCGATGGAGCACGTCCGGCGAATGCCGGGACACGCCCTCCATCTGAACATCGGCTCGGCCTGGCGCGGGCTCAAGAGGAGCCCGTCGCGGGTGGCATGATCTGCACCGTCGACTCGGCATGGGCGCGCACACCCAGTCGCTTACCGGGCTCGGTGCGAGAACAACCAGCGTCCAAGAACAACGCCGCGACTAGAGATCGTCGTCGTCGTCCTCGAAGTCGTCTTCCTCGAGTTCATCGTCGTCGGCAAACTCGTCGTCGTCCTCTTCGAGGAAGTCATCGTCTTCCTCTTCGACGGCTTCGCCGCCCTCTTCCATTTCGTCTTCGTCCTCGAAGTCGTCGCCGTCTTCGAAGTCCTCGTCTTCTTCCTCGGAAGCGACGAGCGTCGCCGCGGAAGAGGCCTCCAGCAGCTCCCACCACCGCCGATCGTCCGCTACCACCTGCGCCGTCCCCATGGACCACCTTCCTGCAAGAAGAGCCCGAGCAAGCGATCGTGACGAAAGGCTTCGGAGGCCGGGCACTCCGTGAGCCCGTCGCGGACCGATCGAACTGCCGACCGAACCGCGACCGCTATCCACCCGTTCCCTGCGCGTCGATCCTTACCCGCCAACTGCCCCCGGTCCACTCTCGAGAGCGCGACTCTTTCCTCACGCTCGAAAACGCCTGGCGACCGACCCGCTCCGCACGGGCCCGTCCACAAGGCTCGAAGATTACTCGGCCCGGCGTCCGTGTCAACCGGGCACCCACTCCTCTCTGATCCCCGTCGCCCAATCCCCCGTTCGCGGCTGCGGCGAAGCGGTTGCATCCGGAGCCTTGGCTCACCGACTTCCATCCCCCTTCGCACTGGGATACGCACGCCCGAGCGGCCTCCCGTCCACGTTTCGACGCATCATCCGCGTCCGATCATGCAGCGGGGATACACTGGCTCCCGCCGAACCGCCCGCACGAGCTCGCACGCATGTCCACCGCTTCTCCACATCAGGTCGACTTCAGCCTTCCAGGGCTCATCGGCGCCATTCTCGTTCCGGGGCTTGGACACTTCTTGCGTGGCGAGAAACGCCGCGCCGCCATGATCGCGACCTCCATCCTGGGACTCTTCTTTGGTGGAATCCTGATTGGCGGTATCGACGCCATCGACAGCCGGGAGGATCCGTTCTGGTTTTACGGGCAAGCGCTCGTCGGGCCGCTGGCATTCGGCGTCGACTATCTCCACCAGAACCAGTTCAAGGTTGTCGAGCAAACGACCAGCCCGAACGGGAAAGTGGTCGTCAAGCGTCGCTCGGCTCGCCCGGACGAGGGGCGCGACCCGAAAACCAACGCACCGACTCCGCTCCAGGCTGGTGCAAAGCCACCCAACATCAAAGGGCTGGCGAAGGTCAACGAGATCGGGACGCTCTTTGCGACCATCGGTGGGATGCTCAACGTGATCGTGGTGCTCGATGCGGCTTTGGCCCCGCGCGGGCGGGCCCGTCGCGACAACCCGATGGAGCCGCACGCTTGATCAGCCTTCCGGAGCTTCTGACGGTGACGTTGGCCGCGGGAACACAGCCGCTGGCGTGGTCGGCGTCCGTGCTTGCTTATCGCCCGTTCATCGATCCCATCGACGAGCTGATCGACGCGCATCGCCTGTGGTTCTTGCTCCTGATTCCCCTGGCTCTGCTGGTGTCCATGGCGTACAAGGCCGTCCGCATCCCCACCATGCAGGATTTTTGGCGTCAGGTCGCGGTGATGACGGTTCAGATCGTGGTGGCGATAATTGGGCTTGGAGCGGCGTCGTTCATCGTCATCCAGTTCATCGTGCCGCGAATCGTGCCGCACTGACGTGGTTGCCCTCCGCCAATCCGCGCTCACCACAGGCACTCGGGCGAACTCCATCATGCTGGGGCAACTCGTGTTTCCGCGCCGCTGGCTTGTCCTCGGGCTCGGGCTCCTCTCGCTTCTGTTCTGCTCGGCCTGCGGCGGATCTCCCGACGCCTCGGATCTGGACTCACCCGACACGGATGGGCCCTCGGAGATCCAGACCGCTCCGGGCGGATCGATCACGAATCAACGCGAGGACGACGCCGAGCGCCTCGAACCTGTGGTTGAGGTGATCGCGGGCTCGCCCGTCGTGGTGCCGCTGAGCTCGCTGGGGCGAGCGGGCGAGCTGCTGGCTCGGGAGCCCGGGCTTCCGCTGCGCTTTGATGATGGCCGCCCCGCCAGCGCTCGCGTCGTGACGCTGCGCACCTCATTCGCCCAGCAACTGCGAGCCTCGTGGCTCCCGCCCATGAACCCATGGACGGTGATCGAGGGCGTCGCAGAGAGCAGCGCCGAGGGCGTTTCCGTGCCGGTGCTATGGCTGCACCCGCCCGCGGAGACCATCGGCCTCGGTCTCTGGGTGAAGGATCTCCGCGTTGCGCTCCGCTGGATCGTCCCCGTGCGCGCCCAAGAGGCGACGCGAGACCCCGCAGCCTGGGAACCCGTTCTCGACGAGGAAGACCGAGGTTCGAGCACGCTCATCCAGCTTCTGGCGCCGGAAGCCGCGACACCACTCGGACGATGGCGGTTCCGACTGTTGACCGAAGGCCTCCGCCCGCCGCCGGCGGACGAGCGGGACGCGGCGCTGCGGTTTGAAGATCCGGTCGTCGAGGCGCTGGCACACCAGGAGGAAGACCGCTGGCGAGTGGCGCTCCTGCGACTGCATCAGGCCAACCCGTCGCTTGCCAAGCGGATCAAGCGCCGGCTCGCCGCGGTTGTGACGCTCGATGGCGTTCCCGCACCCGCGTGGCCCGCGGAATGGTCGGATCTAGGCGGGCTCCGACGCGACTTGCTCGACCCGGAGCGAACCGACGCCCAGATCGTGCGCCGGGCGGAGACTTGGCTCCGCTCGCAGCCCGCGGGCGCTGCCTGGGTCGTCGACGACGCGGCGGGCATCGAAGCGGGCACCGGCGCTGTTCTCGCCGCGGCGGGGATGGTCAACATTTCCGATGCTTCGGTGCTGGGCACGCTCGCACCCGAAGGGCGGGCCGCGACGCCCGAACTGGCGCCGCTCGAGCCGTTCTCGTCCTCGCTTGGCCTCTTTGCCGCCGCCGAGCCTGCGAAGCGCGAGTCGCTCCAAGCCCGCGTTGGCGGGTGGCGATCGGCCTCGCTCCCAGTGGCGCCCATGCTCCGGGCGTCACCCCCCGCGCTCGTGCTTGGGCCGTTCGTCGATGAGTGGACGATGCGGGAGTGGATTGCGGGCATCTCGCCCCCGCCCCCACCGCTCGCCGCCGCACGGGCATCCCTCTTTTTTCGCCCCGAAAGTCTCGGTCGCGGAAAGTGGATCTTGTTCGTTGAATGTCCAAGGGCCGAGCCCGCTTCTGGGGGTTCTTCGGGCGAGGAATGGGCGAACGGCGAACGGGTGCAAGTGTGGCTCGGGCCTCGGGCGGCGCCCCGCGCAGTCATTCGCGTGCATGGTGATGGCCGCTGGACGATGTTGGTCGAGCCAACATCGATCCGCGCCCAAGCGACACTCGTCGAGCGCCCCGGCGTGCGCGTCGCCAGCAGTCCCGCCGCGTGGTGGTGCGAGATCGAACTGCCCGAGCAGGCGCCGGAAGCGGCGACCCCCCGCTCCCCAACAAGCGGGGTCCTGCTGGTGGGCGTCGAGCGACTGGAAAGCGCGGGACGACGCACGAGCTGGCCCCGCCCGTGCTTGCCCTGGCAGGTGGAACCCGGTCGCGTTGCGGTGGATCTGCGCGCGTGGGCATCCCCAGTGTTGAGAGACGACTCCCGCTAACGGGTGTGGGGTCGGATCGTGAGGCCCCATGGACGCTCGAACGTGCGCACGAGCGCGGGTTGGCGCGAAGCTCCGTCCCTGGCTGGTCGATGCAGCCATCGATGAATCGCGCCGCGGCGCATCAGGGGTTGATCACGAGGGGTTGAGCGTTGGACAAGTCCAGCCTGATTGGCTCCATCCTTGGTGTGCTCTGCTGCGTGACCGTCGGCTGGATGGCCAGCCACGGCAACTGGGCCATGTTCTGGTCGCCCAAGGGCGTCATCATGGTGTTCGGCGGAACGATCTCGGTCATCTTCATGGCGATGCCCATGGAGCGCATCGCCTGCATTCCGGGGTACGTCAAACGGTTCTTCTTTGACAAGGGCCTCAAGCCGGTCGAGGTCATTCAGCTCATGGGCAGCCTCGCGGACAAGGCGCGGCGCGACGGCATCCTCGCCCTGGAGAGCGAAACCTCAAAGATCAAGGATCCGTTCCTCGCCCAGGGGTTGAAGATGGCCGTCGACGGCGTCGAGCCCGGAAACATCGAGGCCACCCTCCGCATGGAGGTGATGGCGATGCAGGACCGGCACAAGGCCGGCAAGAAGTTCTTCGACCTGATCAAGCTCTACTCCCCCGGTTACGGGCTCGTCGCAACGCTGATCGGCCAGGTCGGTATGTTCGGCGGTCTGGAAAGCGCGAGCATCGGCTACCTGGGCAAGATGCTCGCGGTGGCCGTCGTCGCCACCATGTACGGAACGGTGCTCGCGAACGCCGTCGCCGGGCCCATTGGCGACAAGCTCGCGCTCCGCTCGGGCGAGGAAATCCTGGGGCGCGAGATGATGATCCAGGGCATCCTTTCCATCCAATCCGGTGATAACCCGCGGGTCACGCTCGACAAGATGCTGGCGTTCATCCCGGGCCCCAGCCGCGCGAAGTTCCGGGCCGCGGCGTAATGGCGGATGTGATGGTGGCGTGACCCATGGCCGACGACCACGACAAACACGACGACCACGGCTCGGGCGGGCACTCGCACGGTGGTGGCGGGCATGGCGGTGGTCATGGCGGGGGCGGCCACGCCGAGGGCGAGCACGAAGGTGCGCCCGAGTGGCTCATCTCCTTCGCGGACATGGTCATGCTCATCATGGGGTTCTTCGTCATCCTTTTGGCGATGAACATGGGTCCCAAGGGCGCCTCGGCGGCCAGCGCCACGCAGGAAGCCGAGAGCGAAGGCGAGAACCCCGCGATGCTCGACCTGGTCATCGCCCTGCGCGAGGGATTCAACAACCCGCCCAGCACCAGCAACCCCCGGGATTACATCCTGATCCAGCGGATGCGCGAACGCTCCAGCGGCGAAGCCAACCAGGATGCTCCGCCCGGCAACAAGCCCAACGTGAACTCCATGAGGCCCAGCGACTACGCGGGCCTCGGCGCGACCGTCGCCTTCGACGACAGCAGCGATCTGCTCACCACCGACGCTCGCGCGACGATCGCCGACCTGGCGGACCGCGTCAAGGGCCAGAAGTGGATCATCGAGGTTCGGGGGCACACCAGCCCGATGGAGACCTTCCGCAACATCGAACTCGGGCTGGAGCTGTCGTACAAGCGCAGCGTCGCGGTTGGGCGGGCGCTCGTTGAGAACGGCGTTCGGTGGGAGCAACTGCGCATCGCCGCCGCGAGCGACAACGACCGCGTGGTGGGCCGGGCATACGACCGCGCGGCGGACCGGGCGAACCAGCGCGTCGAGATCATCGTGACGGGCGAACTGATGGGCGCCGACCCATACTCCCGCGAGGCCTCGCCCAGCGAGTAACTCAGCGCAGCGACGCGATGGCCGCGGGAACCTCGTCGGCAAGCTCGCTCGGGAGCATGCCAGCGTCACACCCCTTGGTTGCTGCCCAGCGCTCGCCAGCCCGGGCGTGGGCCTCGACGCCAGCACACGCGACCTGGAACAAGCTCAGGGCCGCGGATGGCGGCGTGAGCTTCTCCGGCGCGAACCGCCTCAACCGCTCCGCGATGTTGGCGGGCAAGGGCGTGACTCCGGCAACCAGCGCTCCGCCGACGCCGCCGAAGGCCGTGTGCTGGGCGACCAGCGCCGCGATCACGCCGGTCAGCACATCACCCGTTCCCCCGGTAGCCATGCAGGGGTTCCCTCGCGTGCAGGTCCATGTGTTGAGCGCGTCGCACACGACGGTTCCCGCGCCCTTGAGGACGACGACGCACCCAAGCCGCGAGGCCATTTCGCGTGCGGCTCGCTCCCGGGCGGCGACATCCGCGAGTTCGTTCGCGTCGAGACCCATGGCTCGGGCGAGGCGCCGGAACTCGCCAGGGTGGGGCGTCAGGACCGCGGGAGCGCGCAGGTCGCGCCAGAACTCGGGCATGTCCGCCAGCGCATTAAGCGCGTCGGCGTCAACAACCACGGGCGACCAATCCTGCGTGATCGCTCGCATCACCGCCGCATCCACGCCTCCGCCACGCCCAAGGCCGGGACCGATCGCCAAGCACACCCGGGGCGGGCCCCGCAGAACGCCCAGACGGTCCGGCTGCTGCTCGTCGATGCAGCGGGTCGCCTCGTGCGGCACGAGCTGGCCCGAAGCGTCCGTCGGGAGCGCCCACCCCGTCGCCCACGGGCAAAGCCCAAGAACCGCGTCGACGATCGGTGCTGGCGAGAGCACACGCACAAGCCCCGCGCCCGCGCGAACCGCCCCTCGGGCGGCGAGCGCCGGTGCGCCGATCATCCGAGGCGAATGGGCGCACCCGCCGACCACCACCACCGTTCCGAACGTGCCCTTGTGCCCGCGCGGATCGCGGGGCGGAAGTTGGATCGCCTCGCTCACTCGATCGCCTCAACGTGCACCTTTAGCGTGCCGAGCAGCGGCGCTACCGGCGTCATCGCTTCGACGAGCGTGTTGTCGCTGAGGTGCGAGAGTGCAACGCCAAAGTGCGTGGCGTCCGAAGCATGTTCGGCGCTCAGGGCCGCGTCGAGATCAATCCAGCGGAGCTTGCCGTCGATCTCGAGCAACGCCTGCGCCCAGGCATGGAAGCCAAACACCCCGTTATCGCGTCCGGGGAGATTGTCGACGTAGACCAGGCCGGTCGCGACGCGGGCGGGGATGCCGTCGGCGCGGAGCAAAGCCGCGAGAAGCACGGCGTGCTCGGTGCAATCGCCCCGCTTGGAGTTGGCGACTTCCGCCGCGGACGCAAAGCCGACGCCGAACGTCTTCTCGGAAATGTGATCAAAGACGAAGCGGCGCAGTCGCTCGGCGCGCGCTGGCTTGTCGTCCGTTGCGTTCTGCAGCGCCTGCTTGAGCAGAGAAGCCACCTGGCGGTCGGCGGAGGAAATAATCGCCGACGATTCGAGGTATCGCGGGTTGGTTGCATCCTCCGGGTTTGCGGGTGCCGGCGTCTGGCTCCGGTCGATCGTCATCCGCCCGGACTTCTCGTTGACGCGCTCGAAGCGCTGCACGCCTTGGCTCGGCAGGTCGTCGAGCCGGCCATCGTCCACGCTGAGCAGCAGCGTCGCCCGGCGCGTCGTGCGCGGAGACTTGATGGGCTCGCCCGTGGGGACGATGAGCGTCTGGAGCAAGATCTCCGGCGCGACGCCGCGCGAGGCCCCGAGCGCTGCGGCCTTGGTCGACAGGCGATTGCTGACCTTGAGCCCGCCGATCGTTGCATCCGATCCGAGCAGTTCGCCCGAGTTGTCGAAGTACTCGGTCGTTGTGACGGGCAAACCCTCCACGGTCATCTGCGTCGCCAGGGCGTCGACCTGCTTTCCGCCGAGCTGGATCGTCGTTCGCACAAAGGTGCTGCGCTGGATCTCCACAGGGCCCTCACCAAAGCCGGGGAAGATCGTGCGAACGGCGATGGGGGCCGTTTTGCCCTCGCGGATGTGGGCCTTGATGAGGCGATCGGCGGCGCCCGGAGAGAGATAGTCTCCAGGCGGAAGGGGCGACTTGCTGACGTTGCGTTCGCCGTTGGCGTCGACGATGTTCTCGATGTGGTCTTCCTTGAAGACCATCTCGTTGATGATCGGGCCGCCCCCGATGTCCTGCACGGTGCGGATCGACCGCAGGCGTCCTTCGACCGTTTCGGTCGAAACGGAGGACATCTCAACCTTGAGCTCGACGCCTCCCTGCTTGAGCTTGAGGACCTGCTGGCTTTCGGTGGTGATGAGTTCAGGCGTCGTGGATTCCTTGACCCGCATGAAGCCAGCGGGCGTGCCGAGCATCTCGACGACATACCAGCGCTCGATCGGCGTGGCCTTCTCGTCCGGTGCGACGGAGAACACACGCGCAGCCTCGGAACGCGCCGACGCTTCGGGAGCAATCAAGGAAGCCAGCGCGAGCAAGCCCGCGAGGGCCACCGAACGCCGGCGGGCAATGAGCAGCGCTCTCGCAATCCCTTCGGCAGTGAACGTGTTCATCAACGCCTCCTTTCGACGATGCTCGTGGAAGGCTGCGCTGCGCAGCCCCGTGGAACGATGGTAATCGCACGCGGGCCAGAGTTCAGCCGCTGAACCCGCTCTGCGACACAAAGGCTCTGTAACACAAAGGTGACCCCGGGCGGGGTTGGCGTGGGCGGAACTGGCGGGCGGGGACCAGCGTGGTGCCTGCATGGCGGGCATCGGGCCAGCGCCGCCGGTGGCGGATTCGCTCCAGCGGCGCATCTTGGTTGGGGACCGGACGTGGACTCATGACCGCGACGATGTTCCAACCTCCGACTGCCCAGCCGACGGAGCTTGCCCGAAACGCCAGCCACGGCTCGCAGGCTCGTCTCGAAACCCCGGCTTGCCCAGGACATGAGGCTTGCACAGGACATGAGGCATGCACAGGAACTCAGGCCTGCGCAGAAACTCACGCGGGCCCGGGCGAGCAGGCCCAAGCTCACCTGCAGCCAAACTTGAAGTCGGACACGCGAACAGGGCCACCGAGTTGGGGTGGTCGGTCAGTCGGTGAACGCCCGAGCATCACGCTCGGGATTCGCCCAAAGCTCCCCCGGCACATCGATCTTGTTCTTGGCGTGGCGCTGGCACTCGTTCTGGGGCTGATCGACGCCCGGTCGCACTTTGAGCCTGCAGGTCAACGACCCGCGAGCGGCGCACCAGCCAGTCGCGCATCGGCGATACCCGTCGTGAACTCCGGGCAACTCAAGCCGGACGGAACGGGTGCGCATCAGGCACCGTCACCGATGTCGATTCCCCCGCAGCAATGCGCGGCTCGGCCCGTGACCGACGCGTTCATTTCTGTTATCGCCGAACGTTGCACCGAAGCGGGCACTCCGATGGGCGCAGCGGCAGGGGACGTTCCACTGGAAGCGATCTGGCAAACCGGGCGTGCGGTCAGGCGCGAGTTGCTGATGGAGCGTCTGAGCCCGATGGAGCGCCGCCCGCCGGGGGCGGAGAGCCAGAGCGAGTGGCCCCGGAAGATTGCCTCGGCGGCATTTTGCTCATCACGTAACGCTGAAACTCGTCGTGCATGATCTTCATGGACGGGTTGTCGATCATCTGCTGGAACGACTCTTCTTCCTGGAGGGCACTCATCCGGCGTTCCCAGCTGAGGAAGTAGTCCTTGGGAATCTGGCCATGCTTGTAGCTGAACCAGGCGATCTCGAAGACGCCAAGCTGCATGAGGTTGAGGAAGTACTCGCGGATTTCCTGGTCCGTCGAGAGGTGCTCAATGTCGCGCGGGTGGACCCGCGCCAAGGCTGGGTTGTCCACGCGCATCCGGCGGAGCTGGTTCTGCAACTCGACCAGGCGAATGAAGTTGGTGACGTGGGCGGCTTGCCTCGCCTGGCGGAACTGGACCGCGGCGTAGAAAAAGCCGCCGGCAATCGCCAGTGACGAAATGGACTGCAAGATAACCTGGAGCTGAGGCAACGTCAGCCCGAAAGCCACGGAATCCGGCATGGGAAGGCTCAACTCGCGGGTTGCATCAGGAACCGGCGGGGGGCGCGGTCTTCTCGATCTTCTGATTCCATTCCTCGCGCTCCTTGCGGATCTTCTGCTGGAGCTGCTGTTCTTCCTGAGAAGGCGCCTGGCCGGTGATGGTCAGGTGTTCCGGGCGCGTCTCCGCTGGGTTGGTCGTGTCGAGCACGCCCGTGTTGATCAGGATCAGCCCGGCGGCAAGCACGAGAATAACCCCCGCCACGGCAATCTTGACCTTCTGGGCCTTATCCATCGAGGCGCCGCCACCGCCACCCTTGGCAGCTTTGCCCTTGGCAGCAGGTGCCGCGACCTTCGAGGAGCTTCCCCCGTCCAATGAAACGCGCGTTCCCATGAGACGTCCTTTCAACAGACCAGATAGTCGATGATAGGCAGTCGGGGCGGTGAGACTCACCCGACGAGCGACTCCTTACGAACAGACTTCGAACGGACGAACCGGTCGGGATTTCAGCCGACGTCCCGGCGCTGGAAGAGAATCACAGCGAGGCTTAGGAACACCCCGACCTGAGCGACGCCGTAGAACGCCACGAGCACGACGTGTCGAGGCGGGATCAGTTGGTTCTGGCTCACGGCGTCGAGCAGCCAGAAATGCTGCATGTTGGGCATGACCGCCCAGGCGATCAGAAAGTGCGGTCGGGTTTTGGTGGGCGTCACGAACAGGTAGTCACCACTTTGGGGGGGGCCGGCCAGGCCGACCATGGGCGCCTGTCCCGCGTAACGGAATGTCAGGTTCCGCCCGTCGACCGCCGTGATGACCATCGCAGGACGCGGGGCGTTGAGAATGCCGCCCGACTCGATCGGGCCTTCGTAGGGCGCGAACTCGGGCGTCTTCATGGGGAACCCGCTCGGCGAACCCCCATAATAAAAAGGCATGCCCGGCTGGAGTGGAACCAGAGGCGGTTCGCGCAGGCGAACTTCCCAGATCTGGTCCGGCCCGGGCGTTGAACCTTGCTCCGCGGTTGGCGGCGCGACGATCTTTGCTTGGTCGATCTGGGCGACCAGCGTGTTGACAAAGGCGTGCTGGCCCAGGAAGTAGTTGGAAAGCAGCGAGGCCAAGAAGATGCCCGCGCAGACCACGATGGTCATGACCTGTCCGAGGCGGACCGACGCCGCGGTGGCGATGGCCGTGAAGACCAGGACCGCGACGATCAGGAGGCTGCTGGCGATGGTGATCTGCGGCTTGAAGTCGTGGGAAATCTCTTGGAACTCCCACTTATCACTGACAAACAGGACTCCGATGTACGCAAGGAATGTGAACGGGAGCAACAGCGTCACCACGAGCTGCGGAAACGACCATCCATAGAAGTAGTTGCACCAGGCGGCCAGGATCAGTGCGCCAGCGACCGCCGACCCACCAAAGACCAGCACGGGCCAGTCGATATCGTCGGCAGCGGTGCTGAGCACGCCGTGGCGGATGCCCAAGAGCAGGAACAGGAGCATCGTGAGGGTGGCGACAAGGATGGTCCCGGCGACGCCGAGGTACTTTCCAAGGACGATCCAGGGCCGGCCGACCGGCTTGCTGACCACGGTCAGGATCGTCTTCTGCTCGACCTCGCGGCTCATGACCGCAGTTGCGACGAACGCGGCGAGCAGGGTGCCCAGGCCGAAAACAGCCGAGAGGCCGATGTCGAGCAGCAGCTTGTCATCGCTGCTGACTTCCGACGTTTCAGTCATCCCCATCGCGAAGGCGGTGCTGGCGTTATTGAAGATCTGGATCGCCCCGGCGGCGAGCAACAACACAAAGACCACGGGCTGACGCACGCTCTCCACAAAGGTGTTGCGCGCGATGGTGAAGGTCTGCGTGATCATGCGTGTTGGAGGGCGGTTTGGCCGGGTCGGTCGGGCGGGTGGGCGAGCGGTCGGACGATTCGGGCGACTGCTTCGGTTGGTTCGACGGGAAGGGTGGAATCAACTCGGATGGGGCATTCGCCGGACGGGAGAGTCGTTCACCTGCTTGTCCTCGCCCGGTTGGTGTCGGCGGCCTTGCGCAGCCGGGGCATCGATGCGATCAGCCGACACAGCAGGCGGGCGCGGCGGCGGGCAAACGGGGAACCCGGCCACAGGCTCTCGAACCCCGATGAAGAAAGAACGAACGGTGACGAACATAGGTTCGAGGTCATCGTACATCAACCATTCGAGCGGAGGACGAGGCTTCATTGAAGGGATCGCCTTCAAGGAGGCCTTCTCATCTTTGGCAGAGGGCTTGAGTCGGAGTTGGGATTCGGGCCTTCCGGAAGCCGGGGAGACTGGAGGGCGGCTTCCGAGCCAGCTTTCTCCAGAGCATGTCCGGGAGCCTCTCTGCGGAAGATGGCCGGGTGGAGGTTCGAGTTCGGCTCAAGTTCAAGTTCAAGCTCAAGTTCACGTCGATGTCCCGAAACAACACTCCCATCCCGAAGATGGTTTCTCGGCTTTGTCGACGAGGCTACTTGCCTTGGTTGTTGAGGCGCCTTGAGCGATTCGCCCGACACGAAACAGGGTTACAGGTTGGCTGGCGTGGCGTGGCTGGCATGGCATCGGGGTGGGAAACTGATTGGGCCCGGGGATAGGGCGGTTGCCGGGTGGGGTGTTCAAGGAAGAAGAGATCAAGAAGCGATCAAGAACCGCAACCTCTCTTGAGGCGGATGCGAACGCGGGCTAGAACTGGCCCTTGGATCGGGTAAGTGTCGAGCGACGGAGGGTCAGGAACGCATGAAGGCGGACCACGAGAGCTACGCGAGGGCAAGCTCAACCTGCTTGCTGGGCCTTGGTCTCCAGGTTGTCGGGGGCGGCACGCTCCTGACGCTGGGCATCCTCGCCCGTGATCAGGCGACGATCTCGGCGGCGTACTTCGTCCTGCTGGGCGTCCCGCTCTGGATTGGGCTGGCCATCCTCTTTGATCAGCACCGGCGGGAGCGCATCGAAGCCCTGGAGGCCGACGCTTTAGCCTCGGATTCCGGCGCGTCGGTGTTTGAGTCCAGCGGGGAGGAGTTCCGCGCCGCGGCCAGGCGACTGGCGACGGTGCAGAAGTATTTCCTTCCGGCACTGAGCTTGGCTTACGCCGCGGCGTTGATTGGCCTAGGCATCTGGCGTCTGCAGTCGGCGTCGGCGCAAGCTGCGAACGTTCCCGCGACCCCCAACCTCGCCGGCTGGTCGCTGGGCGTTGGCGTCGGGCTTGGCGTGCTCGGTTTCGTCCTCGCGCGGTTCGTCGCGGGGATGTCGAGGCAGAAGGTCTGGCAGAACCTTCGAGGTGGCGCCGGGGCCGCGACGGGAATGTCGCTCTTTGGTCTGGCGATCGGGATTGGCGCGCTGGTCGCCATGGCCGGCGGCGGCAACGTCGTCGTCAAGATTCTCCACACGGTCTTCCCGGTCGCGATGCTGATCTTGGGCGTCGAGGTCGTGCTGACCTTCCTGCTTGACCTCTATCGCCCGCGCAAGGCTGGCGAGATCGCCCGTCCGGCGTTCGACTCCCGGATTCTGAGCTTTGTCGCGATGCCCGACACAATCGCGCGGAGCATCGGCGAAGCGATCAACTATCAGCTCGGTTACGACGTCACGGGGAACTGGTTCTACCAGCTCGTGAGCCGCCTGGTCCTGCCTCTGGTGGCGCTCGGGACGCTGATCGTGTGGGGCTTGTCGACGATGGTGGTGGTGCAGCCGCATGAGCGCGGGGCGATCCTGAGGTTTGGCAGCGTGCTCCGCGAGGTTGGCCCGGGGCTTCACTTCAAGATGCCCTGGCCCATCGATTCGCTCTATCTCCCGACCTACACCACGACGGATGCGAGGAACGTCAAGCGGACGATCACGACAGCAACGGGCCTGCGTCTGATCCAACTGGGCTCGATCCCGAGCAACAAGCCCGGGCCAATCCTCTGGACGAACGAGCACGCCGGCGAAGAAGTGATGCAGATCGTGCAGCCGACCGTGACGCGTTCGAGCGAACGTTTCGACGCGCGGGCGGGGTCGGAATCGGCGACGGAGCTGGCAGCGGGCGCGGGAAGCGTGATCGCGGGCGAAGCCCGGGTTGCGAGCGAGGTCGGGCTCGTGGCGATGGAGCTTCCGCTGCAATACGCGGTGCGCGACGTCGTGCTCTTCGAATCGCTGGCGCCGCCCGACAAGCGCGACGACGTGCTCAAGAGCGCCGCGCAGCGAGCGGTCGTTCGCTCGCTGTCGAGCCTGAGCGTGGATGACATCCTGCACAGCACGCAGGAGCAGATTGGCGGCCGCCTGAAGCGGGCTATCGAGGAAGAGTTCTCGCGCCTGAACCCCGACCCCAAGACGCGCGAGCCGCGCGGTGCGGGGGTCGAGATCATCAGCCTGATGGTCACCAAGGCGCACCCGCCCAAGGAAGCGGCCCCGGCGTTCGAGCGGGTGGTGCAGGCGGAGCAGCGCAGGCGCGCCCTTTCCGAGACGACCGAGGCGGACCGCATCGAGCGTCTCACGCGCGTCGCGGGGAGCGTCTCGCGGGCGGAACTGATCCTGGGTGAAATCGCGGCGCTCGAGGCGCTCGTCGCCCGGCGCGCTTCCGAGCAGGAGATCATCGACCAGCGCTTCAAGCTGCAGCAGATGATCGAGCAATCCGGGGGCGAGGCGGCCCAGACCATCGCCGGCGCCCGAGCCGAGCGCTGGGCGCGTCACATGGGTGAGCGCGGGCGAGCGCTGCGCTACGCCGGCCAACTCGCGGCGTACGACGCCAACCCGTCTCTCTTCGTTGCCTCTCGCTTGTTCGAGGCGATGAAGCAGGGCTTCGCCAGTTCTCGCTTGTACGTGTCGGATGTCAAGACTCAGGGACGACTCGAAGTCGAGGTCGACGTGACGGATGAAGACTCCCGGGTCGAGATCTTCCGGCCCGAAGGATCGACGGACCGGTGACGACGTGTGACGGTTCTCGCGGGACCTGAAGCCCGTGACGAATCCAGGAAAAGCAACGCAGCAAGACCGCAGGATTGGTGCAGGATTCGGGGTTGGAACGAGCGATTTGAACGCGGGGCGACTCCCGCGGGCAGACAGGAGCCAGGTGCCGTGCGAAGGACATTGACGATCGTGCTTGCCGCCGTGTTTCTGCTGGTGCTGCTTCTGTTCAGCGTGACGTACACGGTGCGCTTCACGGAGTCAGCGGTGCTGACGACGTTCGGAAAGGCCGGTGAGAACGCGATCACCGATCCTGGGCTTCGCTGGAAGCTGCCCTATCCGATCCAGGCGGTGACGAAGTACGACACTCGACTGCAATGGCTGCAGACGCGCGGGCAGACGGTGCAGACGCGCGACGGGCGTCAGTTTGTCGCGGAGGCGTTCTGCACGTGGCGCGTCAGCGACCCGCTGAAGTTCTTCCAGCGGTTCTCCAACGCGGGCCCCACGGCGGTCGACCATTACCGCCGCGCGGAAGAAGCACTGCGGAGCAGCCTGGCGTCGTCGCTCTCGGCCTTCGGCAAGTTCGACATGGCCCAGCTCTTTAGCCCGCAGGAAGGCCAGACGAAGCTCCCCGAACTCGAGAAGGCCATGCTCGCCCAGCTCGCCAGCACCTCCGAGAGCGGCGTGAGCCTTGCGGAGTACGGCATCGAGGCGGTCGATGTGGGCGTCGGACGGATCATCCTCCCCCAGGCAACGACCAAGAGCGTCTTTGAACGCATGGTTGCCGAGCGGGATCGCCTGGTGAAGGAGATCGAGAGCAAGGGCGAGGCGGACGCGGTGCGAATCACATCCAACGCCGAGACGGATGCGCGAAAGATCACGTCGTTTGCCGAGCAGCGTGCGCAGGAGATCCGGGCTCGCGGCGAGGATGAGGCGAAGGTCTACCTCGCGCAAATGAACCGCAACCCGGAGTTGGCGGTGTTCCTGCAGAACCTTGAACTGGTCTCGTCGATGAGCGAGCGTCCGATCACGATGATCATGAACACGTCGGCCCCGGGCCTGGCGCTGTTCAACCCGGGCGTGCTGAATGGTTTGTCTCCGGGCTCGATCCCCACGAGCAACCTGCCTCAGCTCAATGAGCATCTAGCGGGCCTTCTCCGCGGGGGAGACACTGCCCGGGGTGATCGCGGCGCTGGACGCAGCGAGAAGGCGCCGGCGACCGCCGGCGGGGAGGGTGCACGCTGATGGCCCCTCAATGGCGAAATGATGAGCCGCACGTGCGGCTGTCGCCCGATGGCGAAGGCGGGGGCGGACTTGGCCCCGCGAGCACCGGAAGCGGCTCTGGTGGAAGCGGCTCGAGCGGGGGCGTGCCAGCGGCCGAGGCTGCTCTCGTTGCCCGCGGGCAGCGGTCCGTGCGTCTGCGTGGGCAAGCTGGCGACTTTGACGACGAAGGCCCGTCGCTTGATCCTGCGAGCAAGTCGCTTGCAGACGCGCTGAAAGTGCTCTTTGCGCTGCTTCAGGTGGCCTTGGTCGCGATTGGCGCGCTGTACATCTTCAGCGGGTTCCAGAACGTTCGCGAAGGGCAGGTCGGCGTCGGACTGCTGTTTGGAAAGATCAGCCAGCCCCGGCTGGAACCCGGGTTCCAGTTCACGATGCCTTACCCCGTGGGCGAACTGGTGCGGGTGGAGACGGGAACGCGGACGCTCAAGCTTGATGGCGAGTTCTGGCCCGGGTTCGCCAATCCCGCCGACCGTGACCGTCCGTTGGACGACCTTCCCCGCGCTCCCGAGCTCAAGCCCGAGACCGATGGCAGCCTGATCACCGCCGACGGGAACATCGTTCACGCTCGGTGGCAGGTCGAGTATCGCAGGGACGATGCGCCAACGTTTGCGCAGCGCATTGAACCGACGATCGAAGAGTCGCTCGTGCGTTCGGTGGTTGTGCGCGGCATCGTGATGGCGGTTTCGGAAACCACGATTGACGACTTGCTCACGCAGTCCGATGGCGACCAGGCCTCGGTCGCGACTCGGGCGACACAGATCGCCCAGGACATGCTCTCGCGCAACCGGTCTGGAATCGTGATCGACCGCGTGAAGCTAGAGGCCAAGATGCCCCCGCTTTACGTCCGGGCGAGCTTCCAGAATGTGCAGACCGCGGCGGAGCAGGCGGCCAAGCGTGTGGAAGAGGCTCGTCAAGAGGCGCGGCGGCGGCTGAATGAGACCGCCGGCGAGGCATCGTCGCTGGTGCTCGCTGAGATCGACCGCTACGAACTGGCGCTGGAGAAGCGCGACGAAGCGGCGATGGCTTCGGCTCTGGAGCGCGTCGTCGCGGTGCTTGAGAACCGCCAGCCTGATCCGGCGATCGCTCCGCCCCCCGCCGACGGGAGCTTGGCCGACCAGCTCGTGGGTGTTCGCGCCAGCGGCAACGTGGCCCGCCTCCTGGCGGATGCGGAGCTCTATCGCACGAGTGTCGTCAACGATGCCAAGGCCGACCTGGCGTTCTTTGAAGCGAAGCTGGCGCAGTATCAGGACAATCCCAAGGTCGTCGTGCATCGGGCCTGGACCGACGCCTACCGCGCGCTGATGGCCAGCGCCAACGTCGAGTCGTTCTTCCTGTCGCCCGAGGCGGAGGTTGTCCGCATGCAGATCAACCGCGACCCGACCGAGAAGAAGGCCCGGGCCAAGCAGCAGAACATCAAGGAAACCGAGCGGACTGAGCAGGAGCGCATGGAGCTCATGGACCGCGACAGGTTCAAGACCAAGACCGGCATTGAGGAGAAGTCCGCGTCGTGACCCGCGCCTCCACACTCTCTGCCAATCCCTCTGCGTCGCCCGCCAGCACGATCCAGGGCGGTCCCTCGGGCGCCGGCGGGCGATCGCCCGTTGTCGCGTGCCAACGTCTGACCAAGACATTCAAGGACTTCTGGATGCGGGATCGTGCCCGCGCCGTCGACGGCGTGGACTTTGAGATCCGCCCCCGCGAGATCTTCGGGCTACTCGGGCCCAACGGCTCGGGCAAGAGCACGACGATCAAGCTCATCCTCGGGCTGCTCAAGCCTTCCAAGGGACGCGTCGCGGTCTTTGGAAAGTCCCCCACCGATGTCGCCATCAAGAAGCGCATCGGCTATCTGCCGGAAGAGTCCTACCTCTACCCGTTCCTGAACGCCCGCGAGACGCTCGACTACTACGGCAAGCTGTTCGAGCTCGATCATCGCACCCGGGCCCGTCGCATCGATGAACTCATCGAGATGGTGGGTCTCGGCAACGCGCAGTTCCGCCCCGTGCGCGAGTATTCCAAGGGCATGCAGCGACGGATCGGCATCGCGCAAGCGCTCATCAACGATCCGGACTTCCTGATCCTCGACGAGCCGACCACCGGGCTGGATCCGATCGGCACCCGCCAGATCAAGGACCTGATTATCCAGCTCGGGCGGCGTGGCAAGACTGTGCTCCTCTCCAGCCACCTCCTCGCGGATGTCGAAGACTGCGTCGACCGCATGGTCATCCTCTACGGCGGAAAGATCCGCGCGGAGGGAACGTGCGACTCGCTGCTTACCACGCAGGATCGGACCACGCTCGAGACCGACGCGCTCGATGAGCAGACGATCGAAGAACTCGATCGCGTGATTCGCACGCGGACCGGTGGCGAACGCTCGCTGATCCGCGTCACCAAACCCCGTCAGAGCCTCGAGAGCCTGTTCCTCGACATTGTCGAGCGGGCACGCTCGGAGCAGGCCAAGACTTCCGGCGCGACCTCCGGCGGCGAGGTCGCGGCGTTCCTCAAGGAACAGGAGCAAGGCGCGGAGCTCATCGACAAGCTCATGCGCTCCAGCGCCTCGTCTCCGGATGACTCCGAGGCCTCGGCGGATTCTGGCGAGGCGTCCGCGGTTGCTGAGAATCGCACCGGTCGCACGGGCGGTTCCGCTGGAACGGCCGCGGGGGCCACCGGCACGGGCAAGGTCACCAGCGCTGGGCACGACGACGCACTGATCGGCTCGCTGATTTCCGGGCGACGGGTCGACGAGACGGCGGGCGCGGCAGCTCCAACTCCGAGCACGGCTCCGGCAGCGGCTCCCGCTCGCTCTGCGACCAACACGTCCAACACGCCGGCCTCGGCCAACCTCAACGCCGCCCCTCGTGCGACCGGCGCGTCTGGCGGCGCGGCGTCGTCGCAGGATGCCCCGCCCGACGATGCGCTCATCAACCAGTTGCTCTCGGGGCGGGGTGACGCGGACGGACCCGGGCGCCGGGAGTAACGGAGAACGAGCATGGGCTTCAGCGCGTTCTTCTCCAAGCTTGGACGATGGCAGCGGACGACGCCGTTCAAGATCGGCGCATCGATCGCCGTGGTGATCGCCGCGGCAGTCGCGCTCTGGGTGTACCTCGTCGCGGCCAACAACCCAGCGGACCAGGGCGGCGCGCCCGGCGCTGCCTCGGCGACTACTGCGCCTCCCGCCGCGGAGGGTGAGCCCTCCCGCCCCGAGGATGTCTCGGAGCGTCAACTGTCGGAGCAGACAGCACAGACGGGAAAGCTCGAGCGAGACACACAAGTCGAGGGTGATCGCAGCGCGCTGGATAGCACGCAGCGAATTTTGGGGGAGATCGTCCAAGCGCGGCAGGACCCGACCAACGTCGCCATCAGCCTCGCCATCGTCACTGGTCTGGCGCTCACTGTCGTGTGGCTTGGGCTGGCGCTGACATACCTCGGTCTGGTCGTGGTCGCGGGGCTGCTCGCGTGGCCCCTCTCCATACTTGGGCTGACCAACGCGGCGCACCTGACGTTGGGCGTTGTCGCGTTGACCGCCGCGTTTGCGACGCTGATGCAGGCCCTGAGGCTGGCGCTTTCCGGCTCTGGCGCAGTTCGCGCGATCGCGAGGAACGTGCTTGCGGAGGCGGTCCGCCTCAAGCTCTCGCTGGTCTTCATCGTGCTTCTTGTGCTCCTGCTGGCGGCGCTCCCGCTGCAGCTCGATCCCGCGTCGCCCCTTCGCTACCGCGTGCAGAGCTTCCTGCAGTATGGCACTGGCATCTCGTTCTGGATCATCGCCTTGCTCGTGGTGCTGCTCAGCGTCGCCAGCGTGACCTACGAGCAGCGCGATCGCGTGATCTGGCAGACGATGACCAAGCCCGTTCCGCCCTGGAAGTACATCCTGGGCAAGTGGGTGGGCGTCGCGGGCCTGGCGGCGGTGCTGCTGGCGGTCTGCGGCTCGGGCATCTTCCTGTTCACCGAGTATCTGCGTTCGCAGCCGGCCAAGGGTGAGGACTCGCCTTATGTGACGATGCGCGGCGGGGTGACGCACGATCGATATCTGCTCGAAAAGCAGGTGCTCACGTCGCGTGAGTCGGTGGCGTTCCAGCCGCCGCAGATCGACATGGAGCAGTTCAACAAGAGCGTGCTGGCACGCATCGAGAACGAGATCAAGAGCAATCCGGACTTCAAGGACACCAACGAGAACAAGGCGAGGCTCGAGCGAGAGATGCGCGACGCGGCGTTGCTCGGGTATCGCTCGATCGAGCCGGGCCAGTTCGAGACGTATGTCTTCCGCGGGCTGAAGAAGGTCAAGGAGGCGGGCGAGCCGATCACGCTCCGATTCAAGATCAACTCGGGGGCCAACGCTCCGGACCAGATCTACAAGCTCACGTTCTGGCCTTCGGCGCGGGCACCGTTCCGCCAGGAGTCGGTGCTGGGGCAGATGCAATCCATCGAGCTGGTGCCCGACGTCATCGACGCAGACGGCAACCTCTACCTTCGCGTCTATAACGCGGACATCTCGACCGATCCCCCCTCGACCAATCCGGACACGATCACGTTCCCGCCCGACGGGCTGGAAGTCAGCTACCCGGTGAGCAGCTTCCGGTGGAACTTCCTTCGCGTCGTCGGGGTGCTGTGGATCAAGCTTGCCTTCCTCGCAATGGTGGGGGTTGCGACGAGCACGTTCCTGAGCTTCCCGGTCGCGTGCTTGGTTTCGCTGGGCATTTTCTTCATGGCCGAGAGTTCGAGCTTCCTTCTGTCTTCGCTCGAAAACTACTCGACAACGGACTACGACGGCAACCCGGTCTTGATGAAGATCATCGTTGCGAACATCTCGCAGGTGGTGGCGCAGGCGTTCCGGATCTATGGCGAGCTGCGCCCGGTGGGCAGGCTCGCCGACGGACTGCTGCTGCCTTGGAGCGCCGTCGCGACGGGCCTTGCTGGGCTGGCGGTGATGTCGGGCGTGTTGTATGCGGCGGCGGTGGCGATCTTCCGCCGGCGCGAACTGGCGATCTATTCGGGGCACTAGAGAGCATTGGCATCGGGGCTCGGGCGCCGGGCATCAGAAAGCATACTTCGACCTCGTTTCAAGGAGCGTTCGGTGACGCGCGACGTGCGCACACAACTCATGGCGGTCATCGTGCTGATCGCCTGCCTGCTGACATCGGGCTACTTCGCGGTGCAGGCGTCGGCCAGCGCGGGGCGGTCTCGATTGACCTACACCGATCGCGCCGACGAGGGCACCCCGCCCCAGGTGGCGCTGGGCATCGCCATGGGTGCGTTCCGGGGGGTGTTCGTCAACTTTCTGTGGATTCGGGCGAACGCGCAGAAGGAAGCCGGGCGACTCTTCGAAGCAATCGAGCTTTCAAACGCCATCACCAAGCTCCAGCCTCGGTTCCCTCGGGTGTGGATCTTCCACGCGTGGAACATCGCGTACAACATTTCCGTCGCGACGCAGACGCGCGACGAGCGGTGGCAGTGGGTCAACGCGGGCATCCGCATCTTGCGCGATGGCGGCATCCCCGCCAATCCGAATGACATCCTGCTGCACAAAGAGCTGGCGTGGATCTTCCTGCACAAGATCCAGGGCTACACGGACGACGCGAACAACTACTACAAAGTCCGCCTCGCTGAAGAGTGGCAATCGCTCCTGGGGACGCCTCCCCCGATGCAGCCGGGCAAGCGAAGCCGCGCGGATGCGATCGAGCGATACGCGAGCTGGATCCGTCCGATTGTGGACGCGCCGTCGACGCTCGACGAGCTCTACCAGCGCGAGCCATCAACCCGCGCGCTCGTTGACCAGCTCCGCACGACGATGTCCGGGCAAGAGCCGGACCTTCGGCTCATCCGGCGCGTGATGCTGCTGCAGGCGCTGGATCGCTCCGGGCGCAAGGGCTTCATCGAACCAAACCTCGGACCAAACTTCCGCGCGCTGCGCGAGGCGATGGCGGACCCGGCCCACGCCAAGGCGTGGCCTTTGCTGATCGCAACGGTCCAACGCCGCGTGCTGGTTGAGCAGTACAACATGGAGCCGGCGCGGATGCTCCGCTACGTGGAAAAGTTCGGGCCGATCGACTGGCGCCATCCCGCGGCCCACTCGCTCTACTGGAGCCATCGCGGCTCGGAAGAAGCCCGCACGCGTCGGACGGAGCGGAACTCGCGCGAGTTCGATTTCGTGAACACCGACCGGGTGACGATCCACTCGGTGCAGGAGCTCTGGCGATCGGGCGACATTTACTTTGACTACATCGCCGCGGCGAGCAGCCGCGAGGCGTTCTACATGGCAGCCCCGAACTTCCACTTTGTGGACACGTATGGCGATCTGATCGAGGAGGTGGCGAGCAACTCGGATCTCTTCGAGGATCCGACCAAGCGTGCGTGGACGTCGTACGGCGCGGGCTACGAGAACTTTCTGCGCGACGCGGTGCGCACGTTCTATCGCCGGGGCGAGCGGGAGGTTGCGGAGAAGTATCTTCAGCGTCTTCGCACCAACCCGTACATGACTCTGAACGATCCCGATCGAGCCCGCGACCTGGCGGACCTCGACGAGTTCGTCCGCAAGGAGCTGTCGGACCGCTACAGCTCGCCCGACGTCGCGCTGCAGGAGGCGTATGGCGGGCTGATGGACGCGTACGTGGGCGGGCTTCTGGGCGGCGACGACGAGAGCTTCCGCAACGGGATGCGGTACGCCGCGGAAGTTCACAAGTACTACTTCGAGGAGCAGTTCCGCCAGACGATCGCGGATCGCTCGCGGGCGCGAATGGAAAAGATGCCTCGAGAGTTCCCGGTGTTCGCCGGGGCGATCTTCGCGGCGGTGATGCAGGGCCTCGGTCCGGACGAGGCCGAGCTGATGTACGCCCGCGCTCCGGACGACCTGCGCCGGTTCGCCTACGACGAGCTGAAGGCTTCGCTCGAAACGACCTACACCGAGAACCAGAAGGTCGGAGGGCGGGCGTTCGCGGTGGTGTTCCCCGAACCCGCGGGCATGGCCGAGCACCGAGTGCGGGTGGAGCAACTTCGCGCCGAGCGCGACGCGCAGAGCAACACACCCGTCGAGCAACAGTGATCAATCCGCATTGCGCGGGCTGTCGTTGAGCGGCCCGCTCAACCGGTTGAACGCCCGGATCTCCGCCGCGACGGCCGGCACCCGCTCCATCTGGATCGAGTGCTTTCCGCCCTGATAGATGACGAGCTTGGAGCGGGGCAAGAGCGAATCGAGCTTGTATGCCATGCTGGCGGGCTGGATGACGTCGCGCGAGCCCCACAGGATGAGCGTGGGCTTGAGCATTGCTCGCATCTGAGCTTCGAGCGTTTCGAGGCGTTCCCAATCGGGCTCGAGCCGCGACCCGCCAGGGTTCTTCCACGGGATCGCATCGGTAATCATGCCTTGCAGGGCGAGGCGACGTGGACGATCGAGCAGGATCGCCCGGCGCTGGTCGTACTCCTCCTGGGTGGCGTAGTCGGTGTTCTCGAACCCTTCGGCGAAGTAGGCCGACATCGCGCGATCGAGCACGCCGGTGGCCCGCGCGAGCCCGACCTCGAACGAGCTGATGCGAGCAAGCCTAATGAACGCGGGATCGGGCGTTGTGATGGTGAAGTCCATGCCCGAGATCAAGACGAGGCGGTCGATGCGGTCGACGATCTCCGGATGGTCGTTGGCGATGTCGGGCTCGCTGAGGAGGCGGAGGCAGACGCCCGCCCCGAGCGAGTGCCCGACCAGGGTGATGCGAGGCCTCTGCGGCCGCTGGTCGGGGGCGAGCCGCTCCGCGATCGCCCGGAGCACGCGCCGGGCCAGGGCATCGGGTGAGTAGCCGCCCTCGCCCATGGCGCGGGGCGTGGGCTTGTCGCTCTTGCCACAGCCGGGCAGATCGACGAGGAGCACGTCGCTGTCGGCGACGAGCTCTCCCGCGAGGAACCGCCAACTCGAGGCGTCGGTGAACATGCCGTGGACGAAGACGATCACGCGATCGCGCTCGCGCCCGCCCTCATAGACGGCAAGCCGCGTGGGCCCGCCCGCGGTCGGTCCGGTCTCGACGAGCACGGGCTCGGGCCCGACGCCGGCGATGTACGCTTTTTTCCAGTTCGCCAGGGATTCGATGCCGTCCTCGCCCGGGAGCTTGGGCGGCCCGGCGCACGCGCCGAGCGCCGCCGCCAGCAGCCCGAAGACCAATACGAGCCGGAGCAAGGCGTAGGGCATGGCGGCTCCCCGGCCCTGACACCGCTCTTGACACCGCTCTCGATGCCGCTCGGGCCAGGCTCGCCCGAAAGACCAGTTGCGGAGCGATGCACGCCAGCGTGGCGATGACGTTCGATGAAAGCCCGGGCGCGTGAACATGGTCGATCGTCGCCGGGCGAGGCCCAAAAAGCGAGTCGATGCTGATCCAAAACATGGATCTTGCGGGCCCGAAGAGAAGACCGTTCAGGCGGCCCGGGCTCGGGTGCCCCAGCGATCAGGCGCTCGGGCTGGCAGCGCCGCCCGAGGGCTGGTCGTCGGTCGGGGTCGTGGCCGACTTCGCCTCGGTCGAGGGGGCGACCGGATTCGCGGGGTTTTTGCTCGCGTGCCGGATGATCGTGCCGGTGACGAGATAGACCACGTCCTCTGCGACGTTGGCCATCAGGTCGCCAACCCGCTCGAGCTCCCGTCCGACGCGGTAGATCATGAGGCCGAGCGTCGGGTTGCCCGGCTCCAGACGCATGAGCTCCCGCGTCTCGTCGAAGAGGCGGCGATCCATCGCATCGATCGTCTTGTCGCTGGCGACGAGCCTACGCGCCATCTCGGCGTCCTCGTCGATCACCGCGCGAAGCAGTTGGTGGCACACGAGCGGCACGCGCTGGCCAAGCTCGATCAGCGCCGTGGGCCACCGAGGGGGGGAGGCCCCGGGGGGAAGCGATTCACGAACCTTGATCACGGCCTTGGCGATGGAGCAGGCGTGGTCGGCAACCCGTTCGACGTCGGCGTTGACCTTGAGCACGAACGCCAGCACGCGAAAGTCCTTCGCGAACGGGTGGTAGAGCGTGAGCAGCTCGTGACACTCCTGCTCGATCGCGACTTCTTCACGGTCGACACGATCGTCACGCCGGCGCACTTCCTGGGCCGACTCCACGTCCAAACGCACGAAGGCGTCCACCGATTTTTCGAGCATCGAGGTCGCCAACATCGCTTCGGCCATCAGCCTCCGGCGAATGTGCATCAGACGCCGATCGATTGAGATGCTCGACCCGGTGAACGCGGAACGTCCCGATTCCGGACGGACCACATCCCCACGCGCTCCGTCGGGAGCGGGTCGCGAGGCAGGCGGGTTGGACGAGCCACCCGTGTTGGAAGCGTCCCAAGGCATCGTTCGACGGTGCTCCTATTCGCAGGCGGGCACCTTATTGGCACGATAGACCGCTCGGGACATGCGGTCCCGCCCGCGGCACGGATGAAGCCGGTTTCATGCGATGTAGCGCTCCATGCACGTCACAAGTGTTCGCTACGCCGCGCAGCGGCCCCAGAGCGCCACGTTGAACATTGGCCAGGCGATGTTCCAGAGGGCGCTGGGGTCGGCGCATGCCGCGTCGATCGCCTCGGTGGTGAACACCTCGCGCACGAGAGGAGACGTGCGTGCCACCTGCGTGAGGTTTTCCATCCACCCTTGGAAAGGCAGAGGAAAGCTCGACTTGGGCCGGTTAAGCACGCCTGGGGGGACATCCCTTTCAAACGCCCGTCGCAGCACGAGCTTGGTACGAGGAGCAGGGCTCGTGCCTGCGCCGCCAGTTAGCCCGCTCGTCAACCCGCTTGGCGGCGAGTAAAGCTCGGCGAGCGAACAACCCGCCGCGTGCGCCGCGACCACGCCGTCGGCCAGGGGTGTGCGTCCTTCCAGCCCGACCCGCATAGTCGATTGGTCGAGCCTCAGCAACAGACCGCTCAGGTTGATCCTTCGCTGAAAGCCAAGATGCGCTCGGACGCGGATCGACGCCTCAGATTCATCCGCGTCTGCGTCCCGCTCGGCGTCCTGCAGCGCATCCGCGAGAGCTTCTTCGTAGACACTCTGAACGGTCAACCCCTGCTCGTGCTCGCGTGCAGCGCGATGCACGGGCTCGGCCAGCACGCGATCTCGCAGGCCGGGCTTGATCCAGGCCCCGAGGTCGCGCTGGAACGCCGCGGCTTCTCGTGCCCACACCAGGCGATCACCATCGCACAGAAGGCCCGCTCCCGTTGGCTGTCTCGAGGTCGCGCCAAGCCCCCCACTCCACTCGCCCTTGGCGTGACTGGTCGTGAGCACACCCGTGGCTCGCGCCTGCTCGAACGCCCAGGCCAGGTCCAATGACTCCTGATAACCGGCGAAAATCTCATCCGCACCTTCGCCCGAGAGCGCGACGACGGCGCCCCGGGCGCGGGCCGCGCGAGCGAGTTCATAGATCGCAGTCTCATTGGGCGTGCTGAGCGGAAGTCGATTGAGCTGCACGAGCTCGAGCCAGTTTGCTTCGAAGCGATCACGCGTCAAGCCGACGCCATGATGATCCAGCCCAAGTTCCGCCGCGGACCTCGCGGCCCAGGCAAGATCGCTCCCGGCGTCCGCGTCCGCCGCCCCGGACGCAATGGTCGCCAGCGGGCTGCCCAGGCGCTGAGCACTGGCCGCGATGATCGTGCTGTCGAGGCCGCCCGAGAAGAAGCAGCAGGTTGCAACGTCGGAGCGGAGGTGGCGGGCGATGGAATCCAGCACAATCTCTCGGGTTTGCGCCGGCTCGCCTTCCGGATCGCTCTCGGTGGTGGCTTGGACCACCCGGGGCATCGCCACCCGGCCAGATTGCACACGCAGGTCCCGCAGGTCGATGTTCAGCGACTGACCCGGGAGCATTGTGTACACGCCCTGGTACAGCGTTCGCGGGCCCAGCGTCGTTCGGATGGTGGTGACGTAAGCATCCATCACCCCAAGGTCGGGACGAGCGGAAACCGCGGGGTGCCGAAGGAGCGGGGCGATCTCGCTCGCAAAGACGATCGACTCGCCTCGCGCGTCGCCGGGGCGCGTCCAGTACAGGGGCTTGATGCCAAGCGGATCTCGCGCAAGCAGCACGTCACCCCGTTCAAGGTCAAGAAAGCCCAGGGCGTACATGCCACGCAGGCGAGACAGGCCCGCCTGACCCCAGCGAGCGAGCGCGACAAGCACCGTCTCGGCGTCGCAGCGCGAACGCCAGCGCCAGCCTCGATCGCGCACGAATCCGTCGAGCTCGCGACGCAGTTCGTCGTCGTTGTAGAGCTCGCCGTTGTACGTCAGCACGAATCGACCACAAGGCGACGACACCGGCTGGTCGCCCGCGCTCGTTTGATCGATCACCGCCAATCGGCGATGCGCGAAGACCACGTTGCCCGCGTCGAGCACGCCCGCGCCGTCCGGCCCGCGGTGCGCCATCGCGTCACGCATGCGCTCGATCTGCGTCCACGTCAGCCCGAGGGTGGAGGAATATGACGCTCTCGAATCGCCATCCCCACCCGGCGTCGCCCGCCCCTGACCCGGGCTCAACACCGAGACTCCCGCACGCGCAACGACGCCCAGCACTCCACACATGCGAACAACATCGGCAGGCGGCGACGTTCAACGCGCAACGCTCACAAGGCATCGTCGCTCATCCCCGGAGTTGGCGAGTCTGCAAGCTCGCGCACCCGAAGGATCCACTTGCCGTCGCCCAGGGGCTGCCCCATCACGCGCTGCCAGCGGAGCGGCACTTGCTCTGCATCGGGGCGGGCCGGCCAAGCCAGATCGATGGTGAGACGATCGGGCGAGGCGTCGCGAAAAATCGCCTCTCCCCGGGCAAGGCGCACGACGACGCCGCGATCGCCCGCGACCTGCCCCTCATGCGTCAAATAGGCGGCACGGTGGTCCGGAGTTGACTCCGCAATGATGTCGGCCCAACGGAGGCGGTCGATGCGGTCTTCGAGCCGGAAACTCAAAAGTGTGGCATCCGGACCGCCCGGCCTTTGAATCATCCAGTCATAGTGCCATTTGCCGCCGGGCAGGTCGTGCCGAAGCACCACGGTGGGCACCACGAGCGAGGCGAGCGTGGACTGTGACGGTTCGAGAGCGTCCATGCACACGGCATCCGAGATGGGCCGGTAACCCGGGGGATGTTAGCAGTCCGGGCAGTTCAAGCCCGATCGGGTGGGCTCGGAAAGGACCCTAGTGGTCATCCCGGTACATCTTGCGATGATCGGGGCCAGGTGCGACCCGGACATTTGGGGAGTTGAATGCCGCGCGACCCGGGGCGACACTTCCTCCCATGAACACCGAACGCCGAACGCAAGCCCTGATCATCGGCGCCACCACGGGCGGGGTAGCGGCGGCGTTGGCGCTGGCGCGAGCTGGCGTCCGCACGCTCGTCGTCGAGCGACTCCCATGGATCGGCGGGCAACTGACTTCGCAGGCCGTGCCGCCCGACGAGAACAAGTGGATCGAGACGGTTGGGGGCACGCGTTCGTACCAGGAGTTTCGCGAGCGGGTTCGAGCCTGGTATCGCGACAACCGAACGCTGACAGCGGAGGCCAAGGGACAACGCCATCTCAACCCGGGGAATGGCTGGGTGAGCCGTCTGTGCTTTGAGCCCGCGATCGGCGAGGGCGTGCTGCGGGGCATGCTCCAGCCCCACTTGGCGTCGAAGGTCCTCGACATCGTGCATGGATACGCGCTCGACGGCGCCGAGGTTGAGGGCGACCGCGTGCGCAGCGTCCGCTTCTCGCGCCCCGGCGAAGCGCTCACGGTTCAAGCGGAATATGTGCTCGACGCGACGGACCTTGGGGACCTCTACCCGCTGGCGAAGATCGAGCACGCGATCGGGGCCGAATCGCAGCATGATTATGGCGAGTTCCACGCACCGACCGGGCCGGCCAACCCGCTGGATCAGCAGGCGATCAGTTGGTGCTTTGCGATGACGCACCACCCGGGTGAGGATCACACGATCGCCCGGCCCGCACGCTACGACTTCTGGCGCGCGTACTGCCCGGTCACGACGCCCTCGTGGGAACCCTCGGGCAAGCCTCACCCGCTCTTTTCATGGGAGATTCCGACCCACGAGCACACCGCGATGCGAACGCTGAGCATGACTCCGTGGCCCGACGAGCCAACGGACGGCGCCTGGGAACTCTGGCGCTATCGCAGGATTGTGGACGCAAGCTTGTACGAAGCGGAGTCGCGGAGCGGAGGCGCCGAGCGAGCGCCGAGCCGCGATGTGTGCCTCGTCAACTGGGTCCAGATGGACTACTGGCTCAAGCCTTTGCTTGGCGTCACGCCGGAGCAGCACCGCGAGGCGCTCAACGAAGCTCGCGAGCAGAGCCTTTGCTTGTTTTATTGGATGCAGACCGAGTGCCCGAGGCATGATGGAGGCTCTGGCTACCCGGGGCTCAGGCTCTGTGGCGAGCCGCTGGGAACACAAGACGGCTTTGCGCAGGCGGCGTATATCCGCGAGCCACGTCGACTGCTCGCGCGACAGATGCTCACCGAAGAACACCTCGGCACGGCCCAGCGCCGTCGCATGGGGAAGCCCCATCAGGATGCTACCGAAATGGGCTGCGGCGAGCTCTTTCCCGATTCCGTCGGGATCGGGCACTACCGCATCGACCTGCACCCCAGCGTTTCGGGCCGAGGGAGCGTGTACGTGGAGGCGGCACCGTTCCGAGTTCCCCTGGGCTCGCTGATCCCGATCCGGGTGCGAAACGTGGTGGGCGCGGGTAAGGCCATCGGGGTTTCCCACATCGCCAATGCGTGCACGCGCATGCATCACACCGAGTGGAACATCGGGGAGTCGGCGGGCGTACTCGCGGCGATGTGCCTGACCCGGGGCGTTGAACCAGCCCAAGTCCACGATTCGCCCGAGCTTGTGCGCGAGTACCAATCGCTGCTTACGGCCCAGGGCGTGCGCATCCGCTGGCCCTGGGAGCCGGAATAAGCACTTGCGTGCGCGGGAGTTTGTTGCAGTTGCGGTGACCGGCTTTCGGTCTTCCCGCTGGTTTCCCTGTTGTGCGACCATGGCACGACCGTTGGCATCAAAGCAACCAACGCTGTCGCGGCGGGTCGGCGTTCGCCGATTGCGTACGGGCTGCCGCTGGTTGCTTGGTTTCCCCCCTCGACAACACCCCTCCGGAGATTTCGCACATGAAGATTCGCTCATGTACCCGCTCACTTTCTGTGTTCGCCGGTTTCGCGGCGTCGGCGCTGGCCGCGACGGCAGCGAACGCGCAGACCACAATCGACGGCATTCGCTTTGTTGATCTCTCCGCCGCGGGAACCGTGGTTCTCGGGAACATCAACGGTGGTATCGGGGTGATCGACTTCGACCGCGACGGCTGGCAGGATCTGTACATCTCCGGAGCCAACACGAGGCCCAAGTTTCTCTTCCGCAACGTGCCCGATGCTTCGCGGCCCGGCGAGCGCACGTTCGTCAACGTTGCTGTTGGAGCAGGGTTGAACGACGCCGACAATGTCTCTCGCTTCAGCCCGGGCGTGCTGGCGGCTGATTTCAATGGCGACGCCTGGCCCGATCTCTTTGTCAATGGCTATGACTTTGGCAATCGGTCTTCGGGCCTGATCTTCCTCAACAACCAAGATGGCACATTCCGCAACGCGACGACAGGCAGCGGGCTGCGCGGTTCCTTTGGCGTGGTGCAGTCTGCAGCGGCGCTTGACATCGACCTTGATGGCGACCTTGACGTGCTCACCTTTGCAAGGTCGGGAACGCCCTTTGTTCACCTGTTCGTCAACAACGGCGATGCGACATTCGCCTTGTCGAGGTCGATGGTCGACCCGACGTTGTCGGCCTCGGGCGGAACGTCGTACGCCAACGCGGTCTTCGATGCGGACGGAGATGGCGATCAGGACGTTGCTCTGCTCACGACCGGCGTCGGTGGCGGGCCCGCACTTCTGGAGAATCGCCTCAACGCCGTCGGATCGCGCACGCTCGTCAACGTCGGCTCCGCGGCCGGCTTCACGCACCTGGGCGTTGCGCCGATGGGCTCTGCGATCGGGGATTATGACGCCGACGGGGACATGGATTTTTCCTTGAGCAACGCCGAGCAGGGCGTGTACTACCGCAACGATACCGCCGCCGGTGGCCCACCCCGCTTCACACGCGTCTTCCCCTTCCCGGGGATTTGGGCGTGGGGCATCGCCTGGCTCGACGTGGATAACGATGGTGATCTTGATCATTACCAGTGCGGCTCGGTCGGACGCGGCGCCAGTTACGACCTGCTTGTCCGCAACCTTGGGAATGGGCAATACGCCAACATCTCCGACGCGATGAACAGCACGCTGTCCAACAGCCAATACGCGGTGCAAGTGGACTGGGATAACGACGGTCGCCAGGAAATCGTGTCGATCAATCCGTTTGCGCCGGGCGAGTACGTGGCGGTGTACCGGAACGAGTCGCTCCTGTCGAGCAACTGGTCGCGGGTTGTCGTGCGCGGAGACGCGGCACGGGGCGTCAACGCGGATGGTGTGGGCGCGGTGATCCGCCTGACGGCAGGCGGACAGACGCAGCTCCGCGAGATCAGCGTGGGCACGAGTGTGACGTCGACCGAGGACCTTCGACAGCACTTTGGCCTCGGCGCGGCAACGAGCGTAGATCGGGTTGAGATCGTCTGGCCCCGGCGCGGCTCGGTCGCATCGCGGACGCAGACAATCGAGGGACCGTTCCCGAGCAATCAGGCGATCGAGTTCGAAGCCCCGTGCCAGGCGGACGTCGACTTCAACGGCGGGGTCGACTTCTTCGATTACCTTGAGTTCGCACAGGCGTTCTCCACCGAGGATGCTCGGGCCGATGTGACGGGCGATGGACAGGTCGATTTCTTTGATTACCTGGCGTTCGCGGACTTGCTGACGCGAGCATGCGACTAACGGCGAAGGGGCCGCGTGGCCCGAGGGCGATGCCGAGCACCGAACCCCGAGCGACCGGCTCGGGGTTTTCTTTCGCTGCTGGCCCAACTGCGCTGCTCACTCTCCCAGATCGGTGGTCGACCAGTCCAGTGTTCGCCCGGTCGTTCGCCTGCTTCATGCCCGGCTGACTGCCCATTGGCCGCCCAGAGGCCTTCTCGGCCGGTACCATCGCCCATGTTCGAAAAGCTCAGCGATGCATTCAACGGGATGTTCCGCAGGCTCTCCGGCAAGGCGAGCATCAGCGAGGGGAACGTCCGCGAGGCGATGGACGAGGTGCGCAAGGCCCTGCTCGACGCGGATGTGTCCGTCGGCGTCGTCGACGAGTTCTGCGAGCGCGTCACGCAAGACGCCCTGGGCAGCCAGGTGCTCAAGAGCCTGGAGCCCGGGCAGCAGATGATCGGCATTGTCCACCAGCGGCTCGTCGAGTTCCTGGGTGGACAGTCTCAATCGATCGACGATCAAGGCGAGTTCAACCCGTTCGGTGGGAAGCTGGGCGCGGGTGGTCTAGCCGAGGGTGGCTCGGGCGGGCCGCTGGCGGGGCTCGGGCTCGGCCCGGGCGAAGATCTGATTCCCCGCATCGCACCTGGGCCGACGATCGTCATGATGTGCGGACTCCAAGGCTCGGGCAAGACGACGACCTGCGGCAAGGTCGCGGCGTATCTGAAGAAGAAGGGTCGCACGGTGATGCTGGTGGCGGCGGACCTGCAAAGGCCTGCCGCGATCGAGCAGCTCCAGATCGTTGCCGAAACAGCGCAGCAGTCTCCCGGCGCCGGTCGTGTGCTGTTTCACGGAGAGCCGGAGCGGGCGGCGGAGTATGGCAAGGCGGTGGGCGTCGCGGTCAGCGTCTGCCAGCGGGGGCTGGAGGCAGCCCGTCGCGCGGGCGCCGATACGGTCATCCTCGACACCGCCGGACGCTTGCACGTCAACGACGAGTTGATGGCCGAACTGCACCAGGTCAATGCGAGGTTGCAACCCCATCTCGTGCTGCTGGTCGTCGATGCCATGACCGGGCAAGACGCCGTGAAGTCGGCGAAGGTCTTCCACGACAAGCTCGAAGTCGACGGGATCATCCTCACGAAGTTCGACTCCGACACGCGAGGCGGCGCCGCGATCTCGGTGAAGAAGGTCACCGGAGCCCCGATCAAGTTCATCGGCGTGGGCGAGAAGATCGACGCGCTCGAAGAGTTCCACCCGACCCGGATCGCGGGGCGAATCCTGGGCATGGGAGACGTCGTTTCCCTCGTCGAGCGCGCGCAGGAGCAAGTCTCCGAGGCGGACGCCAAGAAGCTCGAAGAGAAGATGGCCAAGGGCGAGATGACCATGGAGGACTTCCTGAGTCAGCTCAAGACGCTGCGGCGGATGGGCCCCATGCGCCAGCTCCTCGGGCTGCTGCCCGGCGTCGGATCCATGCTCAAGGATGTTCACGTTGACGAGAAGCAGCTCGATCGTGTCGAGGCGATCATCAACTCGATGACGAAGCCCGAGCGCACCAAGCCTTCGCTGATCGACGTTCCGCGACGTCGCCGGATTTCCAAGGGTTCGGGGAGCAAGCCCGAAGAGGTCGGGCAGCTTGTCAAGCAGTTCCAGGCGATCAGCTCGCTCTCGCGCGAGATGGCGGGGATGAGCGCCGCCGCGAAGGTCGGCGCTGTCAAGGACATCGGCAAGGCCGGCGGGCTTGGGGCGATGGTGCCTGGTCTGCAGGGCATGCCCGGAATGAACAGCCGAGGCTCGACTCGGACGCCGAGCATTAAGGACCGATTCAAGAAGCGAAAGAAGTAGGCGAGCGGAGCGCCATCACGGCGATGAGCGGGGGTGCGGGTGCTCGCCCTCGCGACCGCTTGAAGTTCGGAAGCTGGCTTGCATCGCGTCGCGCCAGGCTGCTGCCTTGGAGGCGTCCCGCTGGGTCAGGCGACCGGTTGCTCGACCGAGCAGCGCTTGGGCAAACGACGAATCCGCACCGAAGTACGCCGCGGAGTGCTTGATCGCCCGCTCGTAGCACTCGGCATGCTCATCAAATGGAACGCGCCCGCCCAGCGCGTCACCCACGAGCTCGTGGTACCACGCCGCGAAGGCGGGGCCGGCCCCTTCAGCAAGCTGGCACACTTCCTGCGCTCGCGCCCGCGCTTCCTCCAGACGATTGGCATCGGCTAGCAACTGCACGAGGACTGGGCGGCAGGGAAACGGGACATCGACACCTTCGGTCCACTGGGGGTGATTGGTAAGAGCGGTCGCGAGAGAATCTGCGGCGGCGGACGCCTCGCCCCGGCGGGCTTGCACGCGATGGATCTGCGTGAACGCCCAGAAAGAACCGGTCTGGATGCGCTCCAGCGCAGGATCGAACGCGAGGGCCTCGCGAAGCAGGCTCTCGGCCAGGTCGAGCTTGCCCAGTTCGAGCGCCGCGATGCCGGTCTCGACCCGAATGTTCATGAGGAACGGATCGAAGGCCATGCCGATCGACCTTCGCTCATCCACGGTCGGCATGCCGAGGTCGAACGCCTCCTGAAACTTGCCCGCCGCGGTGAGGGTCCACAGCAACTGCAAGCGGGCTTCTGTTCTGCGGAGCGGCTTGGCAGAGTTGGCGTCGATCAACTCGATGACCTCGCGCTGCGCCAGCTCGGCAGCGGCAAAATCCCCGCTGTCCTTGAGATCGACCGCCAGATATGTCAGCGATGCCGCGAGGGCGGAAGGTGAGCCATATGCCCGGGCCGCTTCCACGCTGGCGCGTCGGGCCTCGATGGCCTGCCTGAACTGCCCCTGTGCCTCCAAGAGTTCGGCGAGCGCTGAAAAGGCGAGTCGAGTCTGGTCCCACGCGGGGTCGCCTCGCTTGTGATCTGGACCGATCTCACGGACCCGGGCCATCGCCATGTCGAGGACGCGATGGGCTCGCTCGTGGTCGCCCGTCAGCACGAGCGGCCTGGCGACCGCCAGCGCCACCCGCATCTGAACCGCCCGGCTCTCGGGCGGCGATTGCAAGAACGAGTCGACGGTGCGGGCGAGCGACTGACGGAAAGTCGCGCCCGGTCCGAGGCAGCTCGGATCGGTGCTCCACAGCGCCTCACGCATGTACGTGCCAAACTGCTCCGCCTCGTTCTGGGCGGCCCGGGCCTGGTCTCGCTGGGCGAGCGCTTCAGCGTTGGCCTCCAGCGCCGCACGCTCTGAGGCCTGGGCCTGCATCAGCGCGATCAGCGCCACCACCAAGCCGACCGCCAGCGATGGAACGAACAAGGTCACGGCGAGCGTGACCGCGGCGTTGCGACGGATGAACTTTCGGACCCTGTACGCCCGCGACGGCGCTCGCGCTT
Organism: Planctomycetota bacterium; assembly: GCA_033763815.1. Lineage (GTDB taxonomy): Bacteria > Planctomycetota > Phycisphaerae > Phycisphaerales > UBA1924 > JANRJU01. The sequence continues at coordinate 144,266 of JANRJU010000006.1, read as the reverse complement.
CCACCGGCTCGTGACGGAGCACGCGCTCGATGTCGTCGCCAAGGTCGCGAGCCGAGAGATATCGCAGTTCACGCTCGGCGCGAAGGGCCTTGAGCACGACCGCGTCCAAGTCGTTGTAGCCCCCCGATGCCCGCGTGCGGCTTGGCGGCGTCACGCTCGCGCTGCGGATTGCGTCGCCAATCTTCGTCGATCCGCCCCGGCGGAGCGTCTCGGAAGAGACCGGGAGCGAGCCGGTCAGCAGTTCGTACAGAACCACGCCCAGCGAGTAAACGTCCGCACGGACGTCGATATCAGGCTCGGAGCCATCGGCCTGCTCCGGACTCATGTACTCGGGCGTGCCGACGACTTCGCCGGCTCGAGTCATCGGCTCTTGCAAGCTCGGACCCGACGCCGGCCCGATGCCCGCGACGATCTTGGTCACGCCAAGGTCGATGAGCTTGGGGGCGGGCTCGCCGTCGATTTCCGCGACCAGGATGTTCGATGGCTTGATATCCCGGTGCAGCACACCCCGGTCGTGCGCGTGCTGCACCGCTCGACAGACTTTGACGAACATCGACAGCACGACATCGAGGCGGGACTGATGCCGCTTGACATACTGCGTGATCGGCGGCCCGTCGACGAACTCCATCACGATGTATGGCAGCGAAGCGCTGTTCACGCCTGCATCCAGCACGTGCGCGATGTTGGGATGATCGAGGCGGGCGAGGGCTTCTCGCTCCAGTTCGAAGCGGGCCAGGAGGCGGGGCGAGGGCCTGGGCAACGCAAGGATCTTGACCGCGACCGTCCGAGGAATGGGCTCCCGCTGCAGGGCCTTGTAGACCATCCCCATGCCGCCCGAGCCCAGATGCTCGACGAGTTCATAGGGGCCGCAGCGAAGCCGACCGGCGGCGCCGAGATCCGCCGATTCCACGGCGCGAATGATCTCCGGCACCGGAGCATCGCTGAGCAGCGAGCGGAGGGCGGCTTCAAGATCGGGGCTCGTTTCCGCGATCCGGCGCAGCTCCGCGTCGCGGTCGCCCTCCGGCAGATCGAGCAGTCGATCGAACTCGGTCTTCAGCAGGTGGTGGAAGCCATCGTCACTCACAGCGCTCCCCCTTCGGCTGGAGTTGGCGGATCGGAACCCCCAGAGCCGGAGCCCCCAGACTCGGAACCGCCCGACAGGAACCCGTTGCGGGCCACGCTAGCCGCAGTAGGGTTCCCAAGCGCGTCCCGGAGCCACCTGCGTGCAAACTCCCACTCCCTGCGCACAACGCGCTCGCTGAGATCGAGTACGAGTGACGTCTCTTCCGCGGTGAGCCCGCCAAAGCAGCGGAGGGAGAGGACCGAGGCCGCGCGGGGGTCGATGGACTCCAGGCGCGAGATGGCCTCGTGGATTGCGAGAACTTCGTCGGGGGGAAGCGACGTTGCCGGCGTCTCGATGGGGTTGCTCGGATAAACCAGCATGCCCCCTCGCTTGAGACAGGCCCGGGCCCGCGCCCGATCGACGATGACGGAGCGCATCGCGGTGACCGCGGCGGCGACAAAGTGCCGGCGATCTTCCCACCCCCGCGAGGCCGACCCAAGCAGCTTGATATAGGCCTCGTGCACCAGGGCCGTGGGGCTCAGCGTCTGGTGAGCGCGCGGAGACGCCAGCCTCTGCGCCGCGAGAGCGTGCAAGTCTTCATACAGCATGGACATCAGTTGTTCGGGCGCAATGACACTGCCCTCGCGCCACGCGGCGAGGAGGCGTGTGACTGCATGTGAGCCTTCAACGGAGCCCGACATGGCTTTCAAACCGCCAACGCTTCTCCAACTTAACCGACTTCAACCGACTTGACGATCCGGGTTTTTCTTTTGGCAAGGGGGCACTTCGGGCAACCGGCATCGTTTCTCTGGTTGGGACCGGAGCACAATCGTGACCATCATCGACAACCATCACAGCGAACTGCACCAACCAACTTTCTCGCCGACGGCGCAGGAGGTTCAACGCGCCGGGCGGAAGGGGGCTGGGCAAGGCAAACGTGCCTCACCTGACTTCGATGCCGGGGCGCTCGAGAAGATTCGCGCCGGGGATAAAAAAGAGTGGGAGAAACTTGTTCGGGAGAATGCCGGGCGGATGCTGTCCGTAGCGCGGCGGATCGTGGGCACCGATGCCGACGCCGAGGACGCCGTCCAGGACGCGTTCATGAGCGCCTATCGGTCGCTGTCGCGGTTCGACGGGCGGTCGCAGGTTTCAACATGGCTGCACCGGATTACCGTGAACGCCAGCCTGATGAAGCTGCGGCGCAGTCGGCGTCATGGCGAGTTACCGCTCGATGAGGCGGCGTCAACGCCCCGCGCCGGCGCTCCACTCAGCAGGCACGGTTCCGCCAGTCGCCATGCGACGAGCCCGTCGTCACCGGCAGATGCGATGCACGCGCAGCACATCCGCGAGCGATTCGCGAGAGAACTCAACCTCTTGCCCGAAGCCTACAGGGTCGTGCTGGTCCTGCGGGACATCGTAAAACTCAACACCTTGGAAACAAGCCAGGCCCTTGGCGTTGAGTGCGGCGTCGTCAAGACTCGCCTGCACCGCGCCCGCTGCGCACTTCTGTCCCGGGTCGCTCCCCTGCTGGCCGACGCAACCGACCAGGATCCAGGCTCTGCTTGGGGCTGAGTAAGAGTCGAACCGGCAACGTGCGTGGAAGATCGGGTGGACGTGCTGGCACCAAGCACCCCAACGTCGCCGGGTTCCCCGGAACACCCGGCGACGTTGAGGAGTTCGATACGTCGGGACTTTTGTGACCTCGCCGCCGCCCCTCCACTACCTCTTGAGGTAGGTCCCCCATACAATCTCTGGGGGTGATCCATGGCGGCACGGAGCAGTCGGCGGAACAGTTTCAGCTCTCAGGAAGTGCTCGATGCATCGAGTCTTGTCGGCCGGGTCATGGAACTGGCGCTGACGCACGACCAGTCGTGGATGCAGCATCTGGCGCAAGGCCTTGCGGGACTGTGCGACGTTCCCGTGGTTTTCGCGTCGTACGTCGTCAATGCACATCCGGTCGTCGAGCCCGACCTGGCGTCGGTCCGAGCATCCGGCACTGCTCGCACGAACGAACCGCCAAAGCAGCCACGCCGAGATCAGCTCTCGGGTCGAATCATCCCTGAAGTGTCGATCGAGCGGGCGGCCATCCACGGGCTGCGGCCGGACGAGCTTCAGCGGTTCTTCGACTACCTTGCTGATCCGCTTGCGACCGATCCGATGCTTGATCGGTACAGCGTTCTGGACGGCAGCGTGCGCACGCGGGATCGACGAGAACTTGTCGACGACCACGACTGGTATCGATCTCGCTTCGTTCATGACTACAAGCGCGTCGGCGGCTGCGACCACTGCGCCTACACGACAGTCTCGCTCGGCCCAGAGTCCCCGAGTGCCCTGTTTGGATTTGGGCTGCACACCCGCTGGGGTGACAAGCCGGTGCCGCAGCGAAAGGTCCAGCTCGCCGAAGCGGTGGCGATCGCCATTCGCCCCCTTGCGATGCGGATGCACGCGACCCATCGCGCCGCAGCGCTGCAGCTTTCCGCACGTCAGCGGCAGGTGCTCGACTGCTTCATCCGGGGCGATTCAGAGAAGGAAGCCGCCCGCCAGATCGGGATCAGTGTGCACGCGGTCCACTACCACGCCAAGGCACTTTACAGGCTGCTCGGTGTCCACACGCGAGCGGAACTTGCCGCTCGGCACGGGGGCTTGAGATCACCAGAGGACAAGCGAACCTAGGGCCGGCTCACTCACCCTCCCTGCTCACTCACGCTCATCGATCCGCTCGAAGAACTCGAGGATTACGCTGTTGGCAACGAGGAAGCCCTCGTCTGTCAGGGCCCATCTCTCGTTCGTGCCCATCAGGCCCCGGGCTCGCAGCGACGCAGCGACATCGACGAGCTTTGGGGGCAACGAGGCGCTGACGCTCGCCGCTCGCGCGAGCGTGTCGGATAGATCGAGCCCTTCCTCGAGCCGCAGGCCGGTCATGATGCGTTCGCTGAATGCTCGACGTGCATCGGGGGGCTCATGGTCGGTAATCGGGGGCCAGCCGTTGTCGGAAAAACGGAGGTAATCGTCGAGGCGGGGCACATTCTTCCAGCGGTGTCCGCGCACATGGGCCGCCGCTGCTGGCCCCGCCGCCAGCCATTGCTCCTGACGCCAATAGGCCAGATTGTGCTGGCAGACGGCGCTGGATCCATCGCGATCACGCCGCGCGAAGTTGCTCACCTCGTAGCGGTGCAGACCGGCCTGGGACAGGCGCTCGACGGTTCGGCTGAACATCTGAGCTTCAAGATCGTTCGGCGCGGGCTGAAAATCACCCCGCTCCATGCGAGCAGTCATCGCGGTCTGGGGCTCATACGTCAACGCGTAACACGAGGCGTGTTCGGTCCCGAGCGCGATGGCCCGGTCCAGGTCCGCCTCCCACTCCGCGAGCGTCTGCCCCGGGATTGCGTAAATCAGGTCCAGCGATTGACGAGCAATACCGGCGTCGCGCGCCATCTCGATCGCCTTAGCAACGTTGGCTGGATCGTGCCAACGTTCCAGCGTCTTGAGGTGCCGCTCGTTAAACGACTGGGCGCCGATGCTGACGCGGGACACCCCGCCCGCGAACAGCACATCCATGAGCTCGGGCGTGACGGTTTCTGGGTTGCACTCGACGGTGAACTCTCCGCCGCCCCGGGCGTTTGGCCGCAGCAGGGTCATGTCAAAGAGCTCGCCAAGTGCGCCGAGCAGGCGTTGCCAAAGGACCGGGCGGAGGAGGCTGGGCGTCCCGCCGCCAACGAAGATCGTGCGCAGGGGCGCGCCGTGGCTGAGAGGCGCGATGGCCCGTAGCTCGTCGAGCAGGCGCCCAAGAAACGCCTCCTGGCGATCTCGGGTGTCGACAATGCTGTAAAAATCGCAGTAGTGACACTTGTGGAAGCAGAAAGGGACGTGGATGTAGAGCGATCGCACGGGCTCATGCGGCGCTGGCAGCGTCCCCCCGGCGCCAGCAGCAGGTGGGGCGAGCGAACCCGGAGGCCCGAAAATATCCCGAGCGCTGCTCAACCTGCGTTGCCCGAGCAGCGAGATGGTTGTACCCTGTGTCATGAGTTGCGTAGGGGCCTCCCAAGGCGAGGCGCGATGGACGGGCGGCCAGGCGATTGGACTGGCGATCGGCACTGGCAATCGATCACTCGTGATCGAACCCTGGTGACCAATCGGTGGGGCGGGACAGACCGCTCCGAGCGTCAGCCAAGGGCCGAGGGCAACCACGCCGGTTCCGCTCGCCCAAGCCGCCCCCTTTGAGTTGGATGGTACGGAAGGCAGGTTCGCACTGGTGAAAGCATCGCTGATCCTGGTCACCGAAGACGGCAAGTCGCGCGAGATCCCGCTTTCCAAGGGACAGACGACGATTGGACGCGAGTCCGACTGCGCGATCCGCGTTCCGGTCAGCAGCGTGTCGCGACATCATTGCCAGGTCCGCCTCGAGGGCGACATGGTCAAGATCGCCGACCTCAAGTCCAGCAACGGGACGTACGTCAACCGTGCCCTGATCGCGGGCGAGAAGGAACTCGTCGCGGGCGATGTCATCAACGTCGGGCCTGCGGTCTTTGTCATTCGGATCAATGGCGATCCCGCGGAGGTCGATGCCAAGGCGACCTACGAGCTCGGCAACGCCGGGACGCTCGCCGCTTCCAAGGGAGCCGCCCGGGGCACGGCGATGGGGTCGCCCACCGACGGCGTCGCAACCGCTTCCGCACCCCGGAAGATTCCCGGGAGCTCAGGCGGAGGCTCTAAACCGCCGGCGGGTCGACAACCGGCCGCTCCCGGGGTTTCACCGATGCCGATCGGCGGTTCTGCGGGCAAGCAGGGCAAGGATGACGCCGAAGACGACCTGATGGGCTCCCTCTCTAAGAGCGATGGCGACGACAGCAGCGTCTTCGACTTTGACTTCAAGGACGACGACAACGCCCCGAAACTCTGAACCTACGCCGGTGTGGAATCTCCTTCGCATTGCGTTGTTGTCTTTGCTGGTGTCGGTCTTTCGTGGATTTCTTCACGTTCTGTCTTCCACGCGACCCAAGTTGAACTTGGGCAAGATTTCAGTTATCTTGAGCTAGGAATTCACCGTGCGCCCGGGGCGGGTGCCGGAGGGCGGCTCAGTGGTGACGTCTCGCACGCGTGACGTGGGGTCTTTGCCCGTGAGGCAGGGCTGTCACTCGCACGCTTGTTTTTGGTCCTGGCTTTTCGCCGCAGCGGTGCTGATCGTCGCGAGCCCGGGCCGATTTGCACAGGCAGCGCGCCAATCCGGCTCGGGGCGCGACGCTGAGAACGAGAACCGGATCACCATCGTCTACGGCGCCGACGATGAGTTTCGCCCGTTTGAGTGGCGCACCGACAACGGCAGCATCGACGGATTTCAGATCGAACTCATCCGGGCCGTCGCGCGCGAGGCCGGCTTTGATCTGCGCGTCGCCGCAGGACCCTGGCCTGAGATCCGCAGCGGGCTCGAGCGGGGCGAGATCGACGTTGTGGCGATGACGGTCCACGAGTCGCGCCGGATGGACGTGCTATTTTGCGAGTCCTTCGGCACCATCCACTCGGGCATCTTCATCCGCCGGGGAGGCCCTCAGGTCAACGCTCTGGAAGATCTGAACGAGATGACGGCGATCGTCGAGGAGGCGGCCCTTGCCGACGACGTGCTGGAGTCGCTCTACCCGAGCGTCCGTCGGCTCCGCGTCAAGAGCGAGGGGGAGGCAATCCGACGTCTTGCCGCTGGCGAGGCAGACTGCGCGATCGTCACCGAGTTTGGCGGTCGCTTCGAGCTCAAGCGTCAGGGGCGTGAGCAGGCGCTGACCATCACCGGCCCTCCCGTGCTGGGGTTCCCGGTCGCCTTCGCGGTGCGAAAGGACAGAGCAGATCTCCGCGACGCGCTGAACGCAGCGCAGCGGCGTGTGCGGGCTTCACCAGAATACAACGCGCTTTACGACAAGTGGTTCGGCGGGCTCTCGCGCCCAAGCGTCCCACTCTCTGAGGTTGTCCGTGTTGGTGCGTGGATCGGCACGCCCCTGATGCTGCTGGCCATCGCCTTCGTTGCCTGGAATCGCTCGCTGAAGCGACAGGTTGCCAGGCAAACCGCCGACCTTCAACGAGAGCTGCAGGAGCGCCGACGCATCGAGACCGAACTGCGTGAAAGCGAGGCGAGGTTCCTGCTCGCGCTCCAGGACGCGTCGATCATGGTTTCGACTCAGGATGCCGAGCTGCGATACACGTGGGCGTACTCCGCGCTCTCGTGCTTCCCGTCTCGCGAGGGGCTCATCGGCAAGACGGACCTGGAACTGATCGGCGGCGCCAAGGGGCAGTTGCTCACCACGCTCAAGCGGAGGGTTCTTGAATCTGGAGCAGCGGAACGCAAGATCATCGAGTGCCCCAATGGGCCTTCGGGGAGGACGATCGAGTTCACCGTCGAACCGCTGCGCGACGAGGCCGGGAAGACTGTCGGGGTCGCGACGGCTGCGGTCGACGTCACGGACCTGCGCGAGCAGGAGTTCCACGTTGCGGAGTTGGAGAAGCGACTGCTGGAGCTCCACCAGGTTGATAGCTTGGGCCTGCTCGCCGGGGGAGTCGCGCACGACTTCAACAATCTGCTGTCAGCGGTGCGAGCGCACGCCGCAATGGCGCGGGATGCAACCGGGCAGGAACTCCAAGATCACCTGAGTTCGATCGAGCAGGTGTCGGAACAGGCAGCGGAGATCACACGGCAGTTGGTGGCCTATGCCGGACGCGGAGCGCCCTTGGCGCAGGAGGTCGGTTTGGGCGACCTTGCCCGCCAGGTGGTGCGCCTCGCTCGCCCGGCGCTGGCGACCCATGTGACGTTCGATCTTGAACAGCTCGCGTCGGGCCCGAGTGTGCGGGTGGAGACCGGACAGGTGCGTCAGGCGGTGCTCAATCTGCTCAAGAACAGCGCCGACGCCATCGAGACCGGGCGGGGCACGGGGCTTGTCCGGGTGACGACGCGCGAGCAGCACCTGGACGCGGCGCAGCTCTCCCAGGCGACGCTTCGAGCGGGAGCGCAGCCCGGGCGGTTCGCGTGCCTGAGCGTTGAGGACGACGGGCCGGGCGTTGCTCTCGACGTGCTGAGTCGGATCTTCGAACCGTTTGTGACCACCAAGGGTGGCAGTCGCGGAACGGGGCTGGGCCTTGCGGTGGTTGCGGGCGCGATGCGTCGGCACGCGGGGGCGATCTTCGTCCAGAGCACGCCCGGGCGGGGCACGACGATGACGCTCTGCTTCCCGCTGAACGCGGTGGTGGGCGTGCCGGAGCGCGTGACAACCCCGCGTCCGGGCAAGACTGCGGTCGTGCTCATCGAGTCGTCGCCGGTCGTGCGAGGTGTGATGACTACGACGCTGCACGCAGCGGGCTACGACGTCCACGCGGCGCTCGACCCGGCCGACCTGCCCGCGAAGCTGGCCACGATCGGCGACGGGCTCGGGGGCATCATCGTTGACGCCGACTCGCCCGCGTTCGATTGGCGGCGGTTTGTGGACATCACCGCTGCAGATCAGAATGGACCGGAGCACAGCGCCGCCCGGATCATCATCTGCGGCAGTTCGTCGGCCCTGGCAAAGATCCCAACGCCCCTCGGTCGCAATGTGGTCAGCTTGGTCAAGCCCTTCCGCCCGGAGCAACTGGCTCGCACTCTGGCAGGCTCCCGGCCGACGCCCCCCCGCGACGCCCCGCCTGGATCGCCCAAGCCCGTGGGCAGCAGGCCCTGAACGGATCTTGACGAATGCCCCGACCATGTAGCGGGCGCACGCGCAACTGGGCCGAGGTTCGCGAGCGGGCGCCGTCCGGCCCCGCGGCGGGCTTCAAGTCACCGTCCGGGTTCAGGTGGCGGCTGCCTGCTCGCTCTCGTCCAGATGCCACGACATAAGCCGCTTCTCCGGGTGCACGTACTCGCTCAGGTGCGACTCGACGACTTGCGCGACCTCGTGAACGTCATGCTTAAGGAAGAGCTGCAACCCATCGCTGAGTGTCACGATCGTCTGACCAGGCTTGGCGCCCGGGCGGATCGAAGAGATCTGTCCCGCGTTGGCGTACACCATCCCGAGGTTGGTCGTGTGGAGTCGAACGAGCATCGGCTCAGTTCCCCTTCGAGCGGCGTGCGCGAACGAGGGGCGCGACCCGCGCCGCCCCTGCACCCTGGCGTTCAACTCGACGCCGCCCATCAACCGCGCCTCGCCCCGATTGAGCGACGGCCCGGCTGGAGCATCGACGCTCCGAGTCGCTCAATAGACCCGTTCGTGGTCGTGTTCAGGCTCTCGGACGTGCAAGGGCCCTCAGCGAACGCCCGAGTCGCCCCAGCATGCCGCGGTTGATTGCAAGGGCGCCCCGCATCGGGCAGCGGCGAGAGAGGCCCGCGTGAACACCGCGGACAAGGCGGTGGCAACTCAGGCCAGAGCCCTAGGGGCCACCCGGATTCGATCGCCTTTGGAGCGCATCGGCCTTGGCGGCACGGAGCGCCTCTCGAAGACCGGGAACCAAAGGAGCGATCTCGCGCGTGACGGTTCCCTCGTCGAGCAAACGGACCACCGTCTTGCTTTCCAGGACCCGCATCAGGTCTTGAGAACCGATCCCTTCCGCCTCGATCAGGGCGGCAAGCTTCGGGTCGGATTCAAAGCGTCCCTTCGCATCGCGGACGCTTGGCAACGCCGCGAGTTCCTTCATCGCGGGAGAGTCCACGAACGACTGCAAGGCGTCGGGATCTCGGGAAACGATGGCAAAATCGCCCAGGAGCGAGAGGGCCGAATCTTCCGAGGATGAGTCGCCGGCGAGCGCGGAACCCGCGAGCGAGTCAAAGAGATCGTCGACGAAGTCGCGCGCCGGCCGAGGCGCTTCAGGGTCTTCGAGCAGGCTCTCCTGCCACTGCTCTTCGCGGGAGGCGGCTCGCAGCTCCACGAGGGGTGTCATGGCGCGCAGCGCGGTCAGGACGACGACGACAAGCACGATTCCCTGCACCAGCCCGAGCCCACCCCCCACCGCCGCGTTCCATGGTCGCAGCCCGGGCGAGCGAGCAATTGCAGTTCGCGCCGCGTAGCCCCCAACACCGCTGACAAGGAGGAGGATCGCCAGCCCCGCGATCGTGATCGAGAGGCCGCGAGCGATGAGCCCATCGCGACCCGTGAGCGAAGCGACCTGATCCTCGAACATCGAGCCAAGGCTGGGCGCGACCACAACGGCAATCACCGAGCCGACGAGGAACGAGGCAACCTCAGCCGCCCCGCGCCACATTCCCAGCAGAATGCAACAACCAACGCAGAAGACCGCCACGCTGGTCGGCAGATCCATCGCGACGCGGGCCAGCGGGGTCATGATGGCGACCCCGCCAAGCGCAGAAAGGAAGAGGATTCGGTCTAGGCGGCGGTAATGCTCATCGACGAGCGACGATGTTGCTCCGACACTCTTCATCTGTTTCCCCCTCGACGAACGGGATCACCTGGCGACTCCGCCAGCACGATGCACGCGGGCGGCATCATCCACAGCGGCGATAAACACCGCCCTCAGTTTCGTCTCGTCGCTCGCGGCCAACGCCAAGGAGCGCTCGGACCCCGGGAGCACACGGGTGCTCCACCCGGAGTCTGTCCGCAGCCACGCAACCCAGCGCCGGACGTTGCTGGCCTCGGCCCCGGGCAGATTCCATTCAACGATCAACGTGCGATTCGCCGGGTCGCCTTCCCCTGCGCTGGAAACCCGCACATTTGGTGCGGGTAGCTCGCTGGATCTGGCCTCCGCAGTGGCTTGGCCCGCGTCCTTGGGCGGAACAAACTCGGGCGGCAGCGTGGCCTCGCGATACACACGCTCCCGCAGCACATCGGCCAGACCATTGCCGTTCTGCGCCAGCACTCGGGCGCTAAAGAGCACGTGCCCGCCGACGCCGGGCGCGCGACGAGCAATCTCGATCTGCTGCACGATCTCTTCGGGCGGCCAGCGGCGGGCGCGATCGCTCGCATCGCGGGGCGGACCCACGCGGCTGGCATTGAGCCCAATCCACAGCTCGGGGGTTGGGCTATTGCTCGACGCCGCCGAGCGCTCGCCCGCCCACCACTCCAGCAGTTTCGGGTACGACTGATCACGCTGCTCGATGGGCCAGTAGAGCTGGGGCACGATGGCGTCGGCCCAGCGCTCCCGGAGCCATCGCCGCGAGTCGGCGTGCAGCTTGGCAACCGCATCCATGCCCTTGATGCCAGGCGGGTTTTCGGGCCGCCAGATGCCAAAGGGGCTCACGGTGAAGCGAGCCGTCCGACCCGCAGCTCGTGCGGCGTCTCGGGTCGCTCTCTGGAGCTTCTGCACCAGACGATCGACGTTGTCACGCCGCCATTGATCTCGAGGCGCTCCATTGGCGTGCGCCGAATAGCTGGCGTCGTCGGGGAAAGGAACATCCGACTTGGTCTTGGGGTCCTGGCGCGGGTATGGATAGAAGTAGTCGTCAATGTGCAGCCCATCGAGCGGGTAGCGGCGCAGCAGATCGTCGACGACGCGCAGGATGTATGTCTCGGCTTCGGGCTCACCCGGGTCGAGCCAGAGATACGGGCCATACTCGCGGACAAGCTCGGGACGGGCCTTGCTGACGTGCGCCGGGGCGTCGTCACCGATGCTCTGCGGGTGGCGGGCGCGATATGGATTGATCCAGGCGTGCACGTCGATCGCGCGGGCACGGGCTGCCTCGATCCAGAATGCCAACGGGTCGTAGGCCGGCTGCGGGCCTGCGCCGCTCCGCCCACTCAGGAACGCGCTCCAGGGTTCGAGTTCGCTCGGATACAGCGTGTCGCTCGTCGGCCTGACTTGCAAGAACACCGCGTTGAGATTCAGTCCGGCGAGTACGTCGAGCAGTCGCTCGGCCTCGGCCCGCTGCTCGTCCGCCCGCAGCCCGGGCCGGCTGGGCCAGTCGATGTTGTCGACGCTCGCAACCCAGACGCCCCGCAGCTCGCGAGGCGGGGCGGGCAAGCTCGCCGGCGCGGGGGCCGAGCGCCAGCCCTCTGTGCCCGCGCCGCACGCGAAAGAAACCAACCACGCGGCACACGCCAGAAACGCCATCACTGAAGGTCGGGAGAGTGAGAGCATGCGGGAGCAAGCGTACGGGGCGAAGCGGCGGAGGAGTTGCGCACCAGGCTTGAATGGCTGAACTTGGAAGACAACGAAACTCAGGATGAAGAGGCCCTTCCTCGGGCACACAGTGCGCAACGAACTCTCGACACCCGAGCGTTCTACCATCTCATCTGCGGACAACTGCTGGAACTTGACATCGCGCAAGGAGTTGATGGTCATGAGCACCCGAAGCTTCGCGGCTGGTCATCTTCAGGTTCAACGCCGAGCGGGAGCACATTGGCAGCTTGCGATCACGATCGCCGGGGCAGTGTGCGCGGCCAGCGCCTCCATCGCCGCAGCGAGCGCGCCGGGCGACCCGCCCGCAAGCAGCAAGCAGGGCGCTCCGGCAAGCAAAGTCCGCGCGCCGAAGGATGCTCAGAAGGCCGCCGCGATCCTTGAGAAAGCCCGGCGCTCGTTGAGCAAGGTCTCCGCGATCAGCTACTCGGGCGTGGTGACCATCATCGCGGACGGTGCTCCGCGCGAGCTGGTCAGCGGACAGGTCGTGCTTTCAAAGGCGGACGCGGGCGGATGGAAGGCGGCGGCCGTTGGCAAGGCTGTGCCCTCCAAGCCCGGCGAGCCGGAAGCCTTCAAGCTGGGCCACGATGGTGCAACCGCCCGATCACTTCGCGAGCAGGAGCAGGTGTTGCTCGAGCGGACCATTCGCAAGTCGGGCGATCTTCATGCGTTCTTCGCGACGCAGGGCGCTCGCGGGCTGGTCGCGTGGGAGCTCTTCGACGACAAGGCGTTTGACCCCAAGGGCGCACTGTCGTACGAGGGTGAGAGCAAAGTTGGCGGCGAGCTCGTCGATGCCGTCGCAGTCTTGCCTGCGGACCGCGACGCGGGCGTCGCGACCTATTACGTCGCGAGGGGCAGCGGACAGATCGTCCGCGTTGATCGCGAGTCGCCCGCGGGATCCGCCGCGACGGAAACCCTCTCGCTCGTCATGAGCGAGATCAACCTGAACGAGCTTGCGCAGCCCGGCCAGTTCGTGCTCACCGCTCCGGACGGATACACCGTCCGCTCCGCGGACGAGCGCAAGCCCAAGCGTGAGCGCCGCCCGGCGCCCGAACAATCGGACAACGGGCTGCTGCCCGTGGGCTCGCAAGCGCCGGACTTTGAACTCAAGGACCCGGGCGGCAACACGTTCACGCTCGCGAGCTTCAAGGACAAGGTTGTCTTGCTGGATTTCTGGGGCTCGTGGTGCCCCCCGTGCCGCGCGGCAATGCCGGGCATGCAGCGCCTGCACGAGCGATTCAAGAACAAGCCCGTCGCGGTCGTGGGGCTCAACTTTGAACGCAGCCGCGACGCCGACCCGCAGGCCTTCATGCGCCAGAACAAGTACACCTACAAGCTGCTGCTCAACGCGGAGACGATCGCGCCAAAGTTCCAGGTCAGCGGGTGGCCCACGTTCTACGTGCTGGACCAGAACGGAAAGGTGCTCTGGAGCGCGGCGGGGCACTCGCCCGCACATGAGAAAGAGATTGCCGAAGTTATCGAGCGTGCACTGGCCAGCGACGGCACGTAACCACGACAGTCAGCACAGGACAAGCCGGACCACGTGACAGCGGAAACGGGCAGGGGAGAACGGGCGGACTGGCCCCCAGCGGGCAGATGGCCCGGGCGACCGATTGGCCCCGCTGGCCTGCCTTGCTTCCAGCCGCCAGCCGCTGACCCGCTGACCCGCTGTCGGGGGTACCCCCGCGATGCCCCGCTCCCGTCGGCCCGCGCCCATGGTCGTGGGCGACCTTAGCACCCGTCGTTGAAGGCCTGGGCAAAGTCGAGGTAATCGAAGAAATCGACGTTGCCGTCCGTGTTGAAGTCGGCCGACGGATCCTCGTTCGAGAACGCCGCGGCGAAGTCGAGGTAGTCGAAGAAGTCGGGCTGTCCGTCGCTGTTGAAGTCGGCCGGACACGCGCCGCCCGTGTACCGGACGACCAACCGGGGTCGAGCGGCAACCGTCGGCGATTCGGACGAATCGACCTCGACGCCGTCGCCACCATTGAGGAACGGGCGAAGCACCCAGCCCAGGTTTGCCGCGTTGGGATTGCTCGTCGCGTTCCACTCCTGGATCGACTCGGTGACATCCAGCAGCACCGCGCCGGCTCGGACGCTGGCGCTGGTTGAGTTCTGCCCGGCGATCTCTTCCGGATAGATCATCGCTTCCGCGTCGTCCGCCGCGACTCCGTTGAGTGTCGACGCCCACGTGCTGGTTTCTTCCCAAGGAACCAGGACGCGATGCAGCGTGAACCCGCTGCCCTGATCGCGAACATTAAGCGTGAGCAGCGCCGAGGTGATGGTCGCCCCTGGCGGAATGCCGCCAGCGCCCCACAGATTCTCGAAGCGGACCAGCATCTGCGCGTCGAACGAGCTGGTGGCGGGTTCGTCGGCGTCCACGACGATGGTCGGCGCTTCGGGCTGGGCCGTGTTGCCGGTGGCCTGGCGAAGACCGGTGTCACGCGTCCCCGAGTAGGCGTCAACCCCCTGCTGGAACGAGCGCACGCGAACGGGCGCCGTGGGCGTCGTCACGACGAGTTGCGGGCGCTGCGCGAGCGAGGCGAACTCCGACGATGGGAAGCCCACGCCATCGCTCCCCTGGATGAAGGGCAGCAGCGCGAGCCCGTGGTTGGGCGCCCCGTTGAGCCAAGCACGCACGGCGCTCGTCACTTCGAGTTCAAGCGTGATGAGGGGGACATTGACGGCGCTGGAGTTCGCGCCCGCGACGACTTCTGGCGATGCGAGAGCCTCGATGCCGTCGGGGGAAACGCCGCCAGCGAACGCGTTCCAAGTTGCGGCTTCGGTCCAAGCCTGGAGCATCCGGTGAACGTTTATCCCGCTCCCGGGGTTCGAGATCGGCACGCGAAGCTTGGCGAGCACGACGTCCGAATCGGGCGCGATCTGGTTGAGCCCAGACCCAAAGAGCCAGTCGAAGCGGATGAGCGTGTGAACCGGGCCACCGGGCGAGCCGTCGAGCGCATCGACGAAGAGCGAATCGAGCCCACTTCGATTGGCGTCTGGGGCCGCGGAGGCAAGCGTGGTGTCCTGCGTCCCGGCGTAGCCGCTGAGGCCCTCTTGGAATGTCAGCGTGCGGAACTTTGCGGGAGGCGCGGGCTGATCGCCAAAGCGATTGGGGAAGTCGATGGCGAACGTCATCTCGCTGTTGGCGTCGCGTTCGTACGAATCAAGCGTGGGCGAGAGCGTCCGCACGCGGACCAACCCGCTCTGCTCGTCGAAGCGGATCGTTCGGAACCAGCCCCCGCCACCGCTGGCGCGCCCCTGGAAATCCGAGAGCATCTCAGTGACGGCGACGATGAAGTTGTTGTTCGCGACCTGGTAATGCTCGCCCGACGCCGCCGTCGAGCCCGAGTGGAAGTGCCCGTTGAGCACCATGAAGATCTGGCGATTGCTGCGGATGAGGTTGTCCCAGGTGAACTGACCGGCGGTCGAACGCCCCGCGTTGTTGCCCGATGAGTCGGCATCGCGCAGGTGCTCGTGCGTTGAGATGATCGTCGGCAAGCCCCGGTTGTCGTTGATCACGCCCTGTGCCCAGGCGAGCGCCGCGGCATCCGGACGCCACTCCAATCCAAGGTGCAGGTACGTCCTGCCCGACGCTTCGAACCGCTGCGCGTGGTTCCCGCCATTGGCGGAGCTCCCCAGATACCAGGGATACCCGGTGTAACGCTGGGGTCCGAAGCGGCTGAGGTACGTGGTCAGGCCGCTGGATTTGTTGCTCACCGTGTTGTAGTCGTGATTGCCGGGCGGCACGGAATACGGCACCTGGCCATCGAGCGTGTCGATTGCAGCATCAGCCCGGATCCACTCCGCATCGATCGATGCACCGTTGTCCACAATGTCGCCCAGGTGGGAGACAAAGGCGGTGTTGTACCGCTGGCGGTTCTGCACGATCCAGGCGGTCTGGTCGTAGAACTGATAGGTCCAAGCGGGGTTTTCCGAGTAATACTGGGTGTCTGGAATCGCGACCAGCATGAACGGCGGGCGAACATCTTGCCCCTGCGCGACCCCGGCTGCGCCCGCTGCAACAACCATCGCCGCGCCGGCTGCAGCCCACATCGATGCGGGAGACGAGAGCAGCGAGCTCGCGCTCCGACGCGAGTCTCCCACCGAACGGGGCGCAGGGCTACCTCGCGACGTCGTCGCCGCACCAGATGCCTGCAAGGAAAAACGTCCCGCCCGTCGCACGAACTCGTTCACGTCGACACTCCATGGCCCGGCTGAACCAACGCGCGTCATGGATCGAGCGGGTTCGGCCCGGGCGCCAAGAAACCAGAGAAGAGTCTAGAAGAATGGAGCACGGAGCGGAGGGCTCAAGCGCTCAGGAAGCGTTTGTATTTGATGAAAGTTGGCGGTTCGCTTGTCGAAGTCTGTCGGTTCCGCGTGCATAATCGACGATCCGACGGATTGACTCCTCCGATCCTGCAAGGATAATCCGCTCGCGACGGAGGAATCGTTTATGGCCGCCCCGCTCCGAGTCACACGCCAAGGCGCACTGCGAGAGTTGGCGACGGCGGCAAAGCACGCGTCGAAAGCCCGGGATCGAACCAGGTACGTCGCGGTGCGCGACGTCGCCGCGGGAGATACCATCCCAAACGTCGCCCGTCAGCACGGCGTGGGCGAGCGGACGCTGCGCTCGTGGGTCGCCAGCTACAACCGCGATGGCGTCGAGCCGCTCGCCGATCACCGAACTCGAGGCCGCGCGCCGGCGCTCTCGCCAAGCCAAGTCAAGAAGCTCGCGGCCAAGCTCGGGCCCAAGATCGGCACGTTGCGAGGCGAAGACCTTCGCCTAATCATCGCTCGCATGTTCGACGTGCACCTCTCGCTCAGCGGCGTCTACTACCTCATGCGCCACAAACTGGGTGTGCGGGCTGGTCGACGGAGCGCGACGCAGCTCGTAAAGCCCACTCCAGGAGCGCTCGCAGCGCGGGCGACCGGACCGCGTCGGGCCAAACAGGCACCCCGCGCCTCGAGACGGGTGGCCGCCGAGCTCGCCCCTGCAAAGGCCCGAACCCGACAGCGCACGACCCTTCCGTCCGTCTCGCCCGCCTCGTCTCGCCAACGGTCGTGAGTCTTCGGGTTCTCACGCACGCGACCGGGCCGCGTAGACGAACCATTCCAGCACGAGCAGCCCTGCGGCAACGAGTACGAACCAGTGCCACACTTCGCGTGGGCGCTCGTCACGTCGCGGTTCGACCCGAGCGCCGCCAACAACCACACTGGGATTAACCGCAAGCGATGTTTCCGTCGCGTCGCAGAGATTCACCGCAACGACGCGGAGATCGCTCGATCGCTCGGCCGAGGGCGACGGATTCACGCCCGGCGGGGAACTGCCCGCCCCCTCCGGCAAACGGTCGTCCGTGCCAGCCGCTCGCAGCACATAGATCCCCGCCCGCTCAGGTGGAGCGAGAACCACGCTCGGCGAGTCGAGCACCGCATCCGCGAACGACCCAGGATCGAGCGAGATCGCCCGCGACTCGGAAGGCCGCTCCGCTGCCTCAGGCGTGGACGCTCCAGACTCCTCGCTTTCGTCGCTCGCGTCGAGCCTTTGCAAGCTCGCGCCGGGCTTCAGCCACGATCTCGGCACCGTCAACGGCGCACCGGTCGAGAACGCGGCGGCATTTGGGGGTGACGCGAGCGAGATCAAGTAATCAATCGCCGATGCGACGAAAATGGGGAACCCCACCTGCAACGTCCAGTTGCTCGACGCGAGCTCAAACGTGGTGACGACGTGGGCCAGGCTCCCACGCTGCTGGATGAGCACGAGCGGCCCGCTCCCGCCCCGCGCAAGCTCAACCACCGGCAGATGCCCTCGCTCGCCCGGCTCTTCGAGTGCTGAGCCGCCAGGGCCATTCTGATGGCTCTCGTTTGCTGCGGGATCGGGCCAGCGCACATCGCCACGAGGAACGGCAAAGACCGCATCGAGCGGCACATCACGCAGGATCGGGTGTTGGCGATCCCACGAGAGGAAGAAGCTGCCAGGAAGCTCCGCCCCCGGGCTGGCTTCCGCCCTCGTCGGTTCAAGCCCGCTCGTCGGGAGACCCGCGCCAAAGCTCAAGCTCGGTAGCGGTGGCGGCTGCCTGGGCTGGTAGCGATCAAACACCACCACCCCGAAGTTGACTAGTTCGCCCGACGCCGCCCAGCGCTCGTAGTCCGCGGGCGCCACCCGGCGGACCGCGCCGGTCCGCAGCTCTTCCAGCACCGTCCGAAGAAAGTCGGACGCAACGCTGCTCGGAGATGGCCCCTCGTCGATCCCCGCGGGAGGCGTCACGAGCAGCACGCGCACCATAGCCGGAGGCGTCAGCACCAGCGACGCCGCATCGTCGGCCCCGAGCGCGTCGGGCGACGCAAGACTTGCGGTGACTACTCCGCCTCGCGGGGCCGCGATCTCGTAGGTCGCGGACGCTCCGAGCTCGCCGGGCGGAATGGTGATCGCGCGCTGCCCCGCCGGAACACCATCGAGCGCGAAAAGGATCGGAGCCGAGCGAGGTTGATCGGAGGTTTCGCCCGACGCCAGCACGCGCACGAACACACGTTGCACCGTCGGATCCGCCTCACTGCGTCGCCCGGTCATCGCGACGATGCCGAGGTTTCCAGCAAGGCTGGGATTTGTGACTGAGCCTCCGCGTGGGCTGGCGAGCGGGCCGATCGGCGTGAAGCTCACGCTCAGCGCCTGGGCGTCGGTCGAGCCACCTTCCTGGGCGTCGAACGCGCCGCTGAACGCACCATCCGAGAACAAGTGCACCGCGCCGCCAGCGCGGCTGACGCCCGACTGATTTGAGCGGGCGCCTTCCGACTCGCCCGCACCGCCTTGCGGATTGGTCGCCCCGTCAACCGCCTCCTGCTCCGACGCACGGGCCGCGGCGTAGAGAGCAGACGCCGCCCGAAAACCTGCCGAAGGGTTCCCAGGCTGATCGGTCGACGTGATGGAATCGATCGCCTCGAGCAGACGCGCCCGACTGGCCGTGAACCCGTCCACGACCATCGCGTCGTAGGCGAAGGCGACGACCGCAACCCGAGCATCGCTGGCGCGGACGGCTTCCTCGACCATGGCCTTTGCCTGGCGTTTGGCCTGATCCAACCTTGATTCAACCAACTCGGCGCCTCGTGCGACGTCCCTCGCGCTCATCGACGCTGAGCGATCGATGAGGATCACCAGCTCCCGGGGCGGGCCACTCTCGCCCCACGCGGGCCGCCCGATCGCAAGGACGAGCAGCGCGAGGATCAGCGCGTGCAGCAGCAAGAGCCACGACGCGCGAAGCCATCGCAGCGGCACGTTGGCTTCCAGATCCTCCGCGGCTTCGTTCCAGAATCGGATCGCGCTGACGCGCACGGGCCGACGCCTCAACTTGAGCAAGTAGATCGCCAGCAGCACGGGCGCCGCGACGCATCCGGCTACCAGCGCCGCGAACGGCTCCAAAAGCGTGAACGCAAGAGTGTAAAGGTTCGCCATGGCGTCAGGGCTTGGGCGCGCTCCAGCCACGAGGCGGCTCACGCCTGGCTGCGGACGATTGCGGCATGGTCGTCGCGGGGGGTTCGCTCCAGGGAGGCCGGTAGCCCTTAGCGACTACATAGATTTCCTTGGAAACATCGCGCGTCGCGTCGGGCTTGAAGGGTCTCGCTTCCGCGAAGCGCGCCTGCACGCGCTTGAGCAGGTGCGGGAACTCGCCACCTTCAAGCACCTTCATCACAGCAACGCCCCCCGGTCGAAGGACCGCCGGCAACAGCTCGACTACACGGTCGCATAGTCGAATGGAAAGCAGATCGTCTCCATGCCCCGACGTGTTTGGCGCCATGTCGCTGAGCACGATGTCAAACCCGCGGCGCGATGCGCCTGAGGCGGACGGCCCGTCGGGCGAAGATCCGGATTCGGTTCTTGGTTCGGGCGATCCCGCCCCATCGAGCACCGCTCGCTCGAGCAAGGCGGCCTGTTCCAGCAGGGCCGGCGCCTGGACCTTGAACACGTCGCCCACCAACGTCACCACGTTGGGCGGCATCGGTGCTTGCACCGGCTGAAGGTCGACGCCCACCACCCGCCCGGCCTCTCCGACCCGAGGCGCCGCGACCTGGAGCCAGCTTCCCGGGGCGCATCCCAGGTCGAGCACCCAGTCCCCCTCGCGGAATACGCGCTTGCGATCGTCGATCTCGATGAGCTTGTACGCCGAGCGCGCGAGGTATCCCTCTTCCTTGGCTTTCTTGAAGTACGCGTCGTGCAGGATGCGTCGCTGGGCCATGGCTCTGAAAGCCTACGCGAGATGTTCCGTCTCGCTCAGCGCGCTGGCAATAATCGCCTCGTGTTCGAGCGAGGGCGGATCGTCGACGGGTGCGTGCGCGGGCTGATGGACGAACAGGCCCGACTTCGCGCCGATCGCTCTCCGCGTGGCATCGACGCGCTGCCGGAAGTCTCGCTCCACGCCATCCTCGCCCAAGGGCTGCTGAGCGAAGGGTTCGGCGTCAGTCGAGAGTGGCCCTACCCGCTTGCGCAACCGACCTCTGCCCGGTCGCGCGCCGAGCGCCAGCGCTGCGACCTGTTGTTGACGCCCGACCCATCCTGGCTGCCCCACGATGAACAGCCTCCCGGGCCGCTGCCTTCGCCCGACGCAGCGCCCTCAAGCGTGACGAAGCGAACTCGGGGCAAAGCGAGCGCCAAGTCGCGCGGGCGCTCTGATCAGAGCCTTCCCCTCTTCGGGCGCGAGCATATCGAACTCGTGGAGGTTGAATCGACCGCCGACGGAGTGCACGAACTGCGGGCCGAAGAGTGTTTCTGGCTGGAAGTCAAGCTCGTCTCGCAGTTCACCTACACCCGGGGCGTGCCCGAGGCCAACCGCACATATGGCGCTGAGCTCAGCCGGGGAGTGCGAACCGACGTCGCCAAGCTTGCCGCAAGCGAGCGGGTCTGCTTTGCCGGACTGTTGCTGGTCTTGCTCGCACGCGATGCGGCAACCGCCTCGCACGATCTGGCGACGTGCCTTGTCCGCGCGTCCGACCGGGGGGATGCCTTCCGCGCGCCCGAGGTCAGGTCGTTCGAGATCGACGACCGGGTCGGGAATGCAGCGGGCGTGGCTTGCTTGATTCCCAAGTAGAGCTTCCATCACCAGGCGAACCGCGGATACGGTTGCGATGTGCCGCCCGACGCGCGAGATCGCTCGCAGGAACCTCCGCTCGCGCCCCAGCGTCCGCAGGGCGCGGCGCAAGACGATCACGCCGAACGCCCGGTTGGCGTCAAACTCCTCAAGCAGCTCGCCGCTCAGAGTCGCATCGTGCTTCGTCACCCGCACCCGGCGGACCAGCGCGCATACTGCACCCTTCGCGACGCCAGCTTCCCGTTCCTAGCGCCGTGGGAACCCACCAACCCGCAGCGCCCGCGCGATCCTCCGCTGCCCAGCGATGAGGCCTTTCGCCGGCTGCTCGCCACGTCCAATCTCGAATCCTCGCAGCGATTCCTCATCCGTCACGCCGGGAACAACGCCATCCTGGGCCAGTTCTCGATCAACCAAATCTCACGCGGAAGCGCCTCGGGCTGCGCCGTTGGATACTGGATCGGCCAGCCCTTCGCGCGGCAAGGCTTCATGTCCGCAGCCCTCGCCTCCGGCGTCGTCCATGCCACCCGCAACCTTGGCCTGCACCGCGTTGAGGCCAACATTATCCCCGCCAACGCTCGCTCCATCGGATTGGTGCGCAAGCTGGGATTTCGGCACGAAGGCCTCGCGAAACGATTTCTCCACATCGGAGGTTCCTGGCAAGACCACGAACGCTGGGCCCTCACCGCGGAAGAACTGAGTGAGAACGAACTGAGCGAGAAAGAAGGGATCGAGGAGAAGGAGTGTTGGGACTGATCGCTGGCGTGCTCGTCCGCGGCCATTCAGCCTGGTTCGCCTCCTCGCCCGAGAACCCTGGCCTGAATTCCTTGCAGAGCACCGACATGGCTTGAGGAACGAGCCCGAACGAGTGCCGATCGAGAGCGGGCATGACTCGATCCCACCGGTGAACGCAGCGATGTCCCACGCGGTCTGGTTTGTCCCGTCAGTTGCAGCAGGTCGAAGCCGGGCCTACCCTCGGGGCTTTGCGTCATTGGGTGGGGAACGATCGCGACGGGTTCGCGCCGCGTTCTGGACACCGGAGTCTTTGCATCATGGCCGCCGATCACGCCGCTGATACCGCCGATTCGCTTCCCAACCACGTCGTCGTCACCGACTCTGGTCCATGTACCAAGCGGATCACGATCACCATCCCCGCGGCGACCGTCGCCGGAAAAGTCAAGGATTCTCTCGACGCCCTTCTCGTGGAGGCCCAGCTTCCGGGCTTCCGCAAGGGGCACGCGCCGCGCCGGCTCGTGGAGAAGCGCTTTGGCGCAGGGGTTCGCAACGAGGCCAAGAACCAACTCGTCGCCGAGGCCTATTCCAAGGCCATGGAGGACCTCAAGCTCAAGGTGCTGGGCGAGCCAGCGAGCCCCGGCCTCAAGGATCTTGAGATCAAGGATGGCGAACCCCTGACCGTCGAACTCGACGTCGAGGTGGTTCCCGATTTCCAGCTTCCCGCCACCGAGGGCATCCCCGTTCGCAAGCCCCAGTTCAGCGTCACGAACGAACTGGTCGAGGGCGAAGTCCAGAAGATCCGCGTGAACGAGGGTTCGCTCGAGTCGCGGGACCTGCCCGAGCCGGGTGACTATCTGACCGGGCACGCCGTCATGACCAGCCCGTCGGGTGAAGAGTTCTACAACATCAAGGGCGCCGTGGTTCAGGTCCCCGCTCCTGAGAAGCAGGGCAAGGGCATGGTGCTCGGCGTGATCGTCGACGATTTCTCGACGCAGCTTGGCCTTCCCAAGGTGGGCGAGACCGCGACCATCCGCGTTCGTGGCCCCGAGAATCACGAGGTTGAGAAGCTCCGCGGGGTTGATCTCACCGTCACCTTTGCCGTCGAGCGCATCGACCGGATCATCCCGGCATCTCTGGAATCGCTCGCCCAGCGTCTTGGCTTCCAGGACAACGAAGCTTTCAAGGAGTTCGTGCGCCAGCGGCTGGAGCAGCGCGTGCGGATCGAGCAGCAGTCCGTGATGCGTCAGCAGCTCGCGGAGCACCTGCTGACGAACGTGCAGATGGAACTCCCCCGCCGTGCAACCGCGGCCCAGGCTGCGAGGCTGCTGGAACGTCGCCGGATGGAGCTGATGTACCGGGGCGTCCCTGAGCACCAGATCGAGGAGCACATGGCGGAGCTGCGCCGGTCATCGGACGACGCCGCGGTGCGCGAGTTGAAGCTGTTCTTCATTCTCAACACGGTCGCCGAGCAGATGGCGATCCGCGTCGACGACGCCGAGATCAACGCGCGGATCGTTCAGATGGCCCGCGAGTCGGGGGAGCGTCCAGAGAAGCTCCGCCAGGCGATCATCCAGAGGAACCAGGTCGGCGTGATCTACCAGCAGATCCGGGAGCACAAGGCGATGGACGCCATCTTGTCCAACGCCGCCGTGACGGAGGTCCCGGCCGAGGAGTTCAACGCGATCATGCAGGCGGAGGCGGAGAAGAAGCAGCCCCAGCCGGCGTGACCCTCCGGTCAACGCTTCGCGTTATCGAGCCCGGGCAAGCCCGGGCTTTTTCTTTGGCGTTGGCGTGGCCTTCGGAGGCGGAGGAGTGGTCCCCATGCCCGCGAGCGGATAATGCCGCGACAAAGCCGCGTCGAGCTTCGCGCGCTCAGCGATCACGAATGAGCACGCCGACCCGATGGACCAGCCCACGAATCGCAGCGCCCGTGGCAGGTTTTCAAGATCGGAGCACAGCACCAGTTCGTGTCCCGAGCGTTTGAGCGGGAGCACGCGGAACTGCCACGCCTGCCGGCGCGATACCAAGTCGAGAAGCTGGGGATCAACGTCCTCCTGAGTCGGATCGACACCCGGCGCCATCGCGGCGTACTGCTCCGCCCAGGCGTGCTCGACGTCCCTCGGGCTGATGTCGAAGAGCTCCTCGGCCAAGACGCCAAAGG
Organism: Planctomycetota bacterium; assembly: GCA_033763815.1. Classification (GTDB taxonomy): domain Bacteria; phylum Planctomycetota; class Phycisphaerae; order Phycisphaerales; family UBA1924; genus JANRJU01. The sequence continues at coordinate 120,157 of JANRJU010000006.1, read as the reverse complement.
GGCGGCCCGAGCGAGCTTGCTCGTCCAAGATGCGTTGTTGCTGGTCGCGGTCGATCACGCCGCGATCCACAAGAAGTTCACCGATGCGGAGCGTGTTCACGAAGTTCTCCCCTGTCGTGGGAACGAGTTCTGGAGCGGGCCTCGGCAAAGCCCGGCCCGGTCTCCTCGATTCCAACCCGGGGCCATCTGGGGGCCCCGCCGACGCGATGGGGATCGACGCTCGGGACGCGCGACCCGAGGGCGGGACCTTGTGTGCGGGATTTCGGCGCACGCCTGTTCCAGGTAGGAAAGGTGGGAAAGGCGGTGCCGGTAAGGCGATGGTGATTTGACGCCGCTCGGTGGTGCAGGCACAATAACGACCACTCGTCTCGGATCGCCCCCACTCCTTAGCGGTGGGATCGCACGGGCAGAGTCAGGTGTTTGTTGAGTTCCCAAAGGAATCTTTGGGTTTTCGTGTCGCAACGCGCTGCCGCGCACCGGGCGGCTTTCGAGAACCTCGCGTGATCTGTCCATACTGCGGCAAGAACGACGACAAGGTCATCGATAGCCGGGCGTCCGACGGCGGGAAGACGATCCGTCGACGTCGTCAGTGCCTTGCATGCAAGAAGCGGTTCACCACCTACGAGCGGGTTGAGCAAACCTCCCGGCTCATGGTCATCAAGCGAGACGGTTCTCGCGTTCCCTTCAACCGCGACAACGTCCTCAAGGGCATCACGGCCGCATGCGGAAAACGCCCCATCCCCGAGAAGGCCAAGGAACGCCTCGCGGATGAGGTCGAAGAGATCATCCATCAGGAGTTCGACCGGGAAGTTCCGTCGCGGATCATCGGTGATCGCGTCGCCGCCGGCCTTCGGGACCTTGACGAGATCGCGTACATCCGCTTTGCCAGCGAATATCACCAAGTTCGGGACGTTTCGGACCTACGGCGGGAAATCGATTCGCTGCGCGAAAGGCCCCGGGACGTCAAGGACCAGCAAAAGCTGTTCGAACTGAAGACGAATCAGGGTGAGGGCGAGCCGGAGCGCGGCTCGGCCCCCGCAGACCCAGCGGCTTCGAAGGGCAAGCCTGTTCGCAAGCGAGCGCCCGCGACGAAGTGACCAGGGCCACAGCCTGTCAAGTCCTCGCCCGCGTCAATCGCGGTGATCTCGGACGACGGGGGCTCGCTGGGCGTACTTTTTGAACCATGTTGAAACGGAGGAGCTCCGCTCGAACCGCCCCGCGGCTGCCATTTGCGCGAGCCACGCCCGGGTGTCCCCGCCGCGGGCGCTCCGCGAAAGGTTTGCTCGGGGCGGCGGGACTCGCCTTGGCGTGCTTCCTGAGCGGCTGCTGGTCCTATCGGGCCGGCCCTGTGGACGCTTCGAGATATCAGGTCAATCGCTTCGGCGTCGAGGCTTCTCGCGTCTCGCGGAGCGACCGCGATGTGCTCGCCCTGACACGCCCGGACGAAACACCGGCGCGCCCCGTCGAGATGTCGAACGAAGACGCGGCTCGCTTCAGCGCGATCGCGGCGCGGGCGACGGCGTCGCCTCTCGATCGCGGCTTCTGGCGGATTCCTGATTCAAGCCGTCTGGCGGAGATCGTCGAGCGAACGCCGCCTGAAGTCTACGAATACGCAGTGGCGCCCGGGGTCGATCCTGCGATCCTGCAGCCGCCGGAGCGGAAGCTGATCGAGACGCCGGCGTTTCGCGTGAGATATAAGGGCCTGCACCAGCACGCGATCATTCGGATCTTTGAAGAGCCCCGCCGCGAGGCAGCGCGCAGCGCGGGCGAGCCGAGCCTCAGCGACTGGCTTGACCTTCGCATGCTCGGTTTCATTCCCAACGCCCGGATGATGAGCGGTCGCACGATCGCAGAAGCAGAGCGAACGGCGGCCGAAATCGCGAGCTTCGGCGTTGAGATTGTTCCAACGCCGGAAGCGCCGGATGCGAGGATCCGCCAGGTCCGGTCGGATGATCTCTGGCTGGAGGCAGGCAAGCCATTGCGGATTCCGCTCGGACCTATCGAGCCAAAGCCCAAGGGCCTCGTGCTGCACCAATGGGCTCTGGCAGGGAATGAGTTCGAGGCGGAGGTCGTCGACGAGCTGGTCAAGCGAGGATGGGCGACGATTGATCTTGACACGGAATCGAACATCCGCTCGCCCGTGACACCCGCCCAGCGCGAGCGTGTCGATGCGCTGGTGAAGGAGTTTGCCCGCCTGAATCAAGAGGCTCGCGACGCTACCGCCTCGCTCAACCCAGCAGACCCACGCAATGACGGGCGATGGAAGTCGTTGCGAGAAGAGCAGAACGCCTGGCGGAGATACTCGTTCCAGCTGCGCCAGCACCCCTCATCGGTGGCGGCGTCCAAGGTCGCGGAAGAGATCCGGAAGCTCCAGCGCGGGGCGTTCCAGGTGTGCTCGCCCGAGGACGCGGCGCGAGCTGGGCAGGATATCGCGGAGGCGGTCGACACGGTGATCGCGGGCAACGCTCGCGCTGCAATCTCGGTGATGGATTACATCCAGACCCAAAGGCCGGACTTGCAGGGCATCCCGATTGTGTACATGGGATTCAGTGCCGGAGCGCTGGTCACGCCCGCGTGCGTTGCCGCGATCAAGCCTTATGTGGCGGCGGCGGTGATGGTCGGGGGCGGGGCGAACCTGTTCGAGATCTCGCAGACCAGCGTTCTCACCGATGGCGGGCTTCGCGTGGCGTGCGGCGATGAAAAGTTACCCGAGAAACTGATGCCGCTGGTGAGCGCGGCATACTTGCGCTCGACCACGCTGGATCCCTATGCGATGGCCCCGCTGCTCGCGGATCTTCCAATTCTGCAGGTGCACGCGACGGGCGACGACTGGGTCCCCGCGGCGACAGGCGACGTTCTCTGGCACAGGCTCGGCAAGCCGGATCGACTCACGATCGGCGCTGGACACGAGCTGCTGTTCTACTTCCTCCCCAGCAAGTCCAAGAGGATCGCGGACTGGGTGGAAGAGGCTGTGTTTGGTCCCGGAGGCGAGCAGGCGGAAGCCCCGTCGTCCGAGGTCGCGACGCGATGACTACTTGGTCGCGAAATCAGGCGGTGCTTAGCACATGGCAAGGTAGCTCAGAAGGACGAGCATGGCGATCTTTTCGTGCTGCGCGGTGATGGCAAGGAACTTCTTCATGTTGACCTCGTCTTGGGTTGTGCGAACAGGAACGCCAGGGGAGTGGCAACTTCCGTGCCAGAGGACTCGCAGAGTCGTCTGGGAAGCGGCGTTGGCCCTCGGCGTGGGGCGGTGCCTGGTGCGAGGTGCGGCGTGTTGATTCCTGGCAGCAAAGGACGTTTCGCCGCATCAACACGTGGCGCGTGCGCACCACGTGGGCCTCGGACTCTTCGGCACGCATTGCCCCGTTTGCTGGCGGGGGCCGATGGGATCCTCGCCCCGGCGATCCCGCTGGCACGGGGTCAGCTTGCACCGGGCCTGATTGCCTTGGGAGTGGTTCTTGGCGCATCGCCCGGGGGGTTGGCGCGAGCTTTCGTCCAGACGTCCGATACGGCGCCACCCGCGTCGGCTCCCCGTTCGCCCGCGACCGAGGCGCCTGGCAAGGCTGCGGGGCAAGCCCCCGGCGCGACGACTCTCGATCATGCTGACTTCCTCTCGCGCATCACGCGACTGGCCAAGCCCTCGCCCGCCAGCGCGATGGCAGCGTTCCGTGTGGTGCAAGGGGCGGTGCGCCGATTCGACGACAGCGTGGCGATGGCGGAGCAACTCGCCGACCTGCCGAGAGTCCCGGCGTCAGTGACTCTCCGGCTCGAGGGCGAGGTCATCGGTCGCGGGATGGCGTTCGATCTCGACGGTTCAAGCGTGATTGCAGCGACGAAGCGAGCTATTCGGGCCTCACGAGACCGCCTGCGGGGCGTGGTTGATCCGGCCCAGGTCGGGGCGTCGCTGGCGATCGGGCTCGAACTGGCGGGCGACTTTTTGCCGATCCGTCCGGAAACTTATGCGTGGGCCGACACGAACTTGCACCCTGGCCTTGACGGTGTGGCAATGACGCTCGCGGACGGCAGTATGAACGCGGTGTTCCCGGGGACGGCGCTGGCGGGCGAGCTGAATCCTGAGGCGATGCTGGGCATCCTGATCGCCAGCGCGACGGGGGATCCTGCGCAGGGCTTGGCGAGCAATCCACAAGCGCAGCCACAGGCCGTCGCGGAGAAGACCGGCGCGAGCCTGTTCCGCTTCCGTGTGGTGCATCTGAGGCAGAGCGAGCCCAGCGATTCGCCCTTGTTCTTGCATCGCGGCAACCGGCTGGTGCGAGAGGGAGACGTTACGACGGCGTCGATCGAGCGCTGGTGCGGCGACATGGCTGGGCACCTCCGCCGGCGACTGCGGCCATTGGCGGAGCGCGCGCCGGCGGACGTGGGTGGACAGCGAGCCGACGCTGCGGCGTTCACGCAATCCATCGAGCCGCAGGAGCTGTTCGGTATCGGGCTCGCGCTGCTGGCGCTTCACCGGCACGACGGCGTTTCGGAGATGCGCGAGCAGGATCTGCTGGCGGAGATCATCGCTCGCACCGTGGACGACGCGGGCCTTCGCGATGCGCTCGGGTCTGATCCGGCGGCGGCGGCGACGTGGGCGATCCTGCTGACTGAGCCCGGATCGCCAGGGGCCGGTGACAACGAGCGCGAAGCGGACGAGATCGCTCGACGGAGCGCTTTCCTCGAGCAGGCGTCGCGGGTGCTTCGCGCCGGGCTGTCGGCGGAGAACGACTTCCTCGACGATATGCCCGCGCCAGCTCGCTCCATCGCGACGCTGGCCCTGGTTCGCCTGGCGGGCGAAGACGAAGCAGCGCGGGCCCGGAGCGCCGAGGTGATGCGATCGCTGTATCGCTCGACACCGCCGGCTCGGCTTGTGTCGCAGATGCCCTGGCTCGGGTGGGCGGAGCTTGAGTCGGCCCGAGATGGAATGCTCGAGGGCGGCCCAGCACTTCGCCAGATGCGCGAGCAGGTTTGGCGATTCCAACTCACGGCGGATGATGCCGGTGCGGAGAACGTCGATCTGGTGGGCGGGATCGTGTTCCCGGGCTCGAAGACGCCCCTGCCGACGGCGGTGTCGGCGCGCCCGCTGGCGTTCCTGGCAACCATCGCGCGGGACGAGCGGCTGACGCCGAGCGGGGAATCCCTGGGCGAGCTGTCGCGACTGACGCGCGCGATGCGATTTCTTCGCCAGTTGACGGTGGATTCGTTTGCCGCTTCGGGGCGGGCGGACTCGGTTTCAGCGCTGGGCGGCGTGCGCATGGCGACCTGGGGCCGGGAGCAGCCCACGGAAGCCACAGCGATGACGCTGCTGGCGGGGGTCGAGATGATCAAGTCGGTGCGTTCGATGGAAGCCCGGGGTGCCCGCTGAGCTCGGCATCATTTTCGGACTCAACGGGGCTCTTCGAGAAGTTCTTGGCAATCGGAGGCGGATCCGATACAGTGGCTTTCCCGCTCATGCGTATGGAGAATCAAGATGAATCGCTCAACCAACGTTCGCCGGATGAACGCCGCCTCGTGCTCGCTGCTCGCCAGCGGCCTGTTTGGTGCGCTCGCGTCGCCCGCGGCGGCGCAGAGCTCTGGGCTCCTCGTCCCGGATTGGTCGAACGACCGCATCATGCTCTTTGACAAGACTACGGGAGACCTGATCAACGCCGACTTCATCACCGAAGCGGCGACCGGAACGACCATGTCTTCGCCGAAGGAGGCGCTTCAGGTTGGGGATGAGATCTGGGTCTCGGATCAGACGGAAGATCGGATCATCCGCTTCTCGCTCGACGGCACCCGCTTTCTAGGCGACGCGCTCAACCGAACGGTCCACCTGATCGACAACGTCCGCGGGTTTGAGGTTTTTGGCGGGCGCATCTATGTCGCCTGCGACACGGGCGCGTTCGCCAACAGCGTCGCCGTCTTCACGCTGGCGGGCGACCTTGTCACTTCCGTCTCCGCCGGGACGAGCCCATTTGACATCGTCGCGTTCGGCGGCGAGTTGCTGGTCAGCGACGGAGATACCGACGACATCACGCGGCACGACGCAAACATGGCAAACCTTGGCTTCTTCGTGCAGAGCCCGGAGAGCTCGGCGATCGCCTGGCCCCAGCAGATGACCGTCGCCAGCGACAACCAGATCGTTGTTGCGAACTTCTCGATCCCCGACGGCGTGTACGTCTACAGCTCGACGGGCTCGCAGCTTGAGTTCTACGACACCGGGGCGCAGGGCGGGCTCCGCGGGGCGTATCGCCTGCCCGATGGGCGCTATCTGTTCACGAACGGTGCCGGCGTGTTCCGGCTCGATCCCGCCGCCGGCTCGATCGTCAACATCATTCCGAACGTCAATTCACAGTACATCAACGAGTTGAACGCGACCGGATGCGACGCTGACTTTAACAACGATGGACAGGTCGACTTCTTTGACTTCCTCGACTTTGCCGCGGCGTTTGGCGCGGAAGATCCGTCCGCCGACTGGAACTCCGACGGGCAGGTGGACTTCTTTGACTACCTCGATTTCGCGGCGGACTTCGGCGCCTGCGAGTGAATCAGTCGGCCCAGCAGTCGGGCACGCACCACCCGGCGTTGAGGCTGTCCAGTTGGGCCCGTCTCGTTGGGCCTGTCATGTTGGGCCCGTTATGCGAATGAAGCGTTCACGCAGTCAAGAAGCTCTGACTGCGTGGTTCCTCTTGTTGTGGGCTTGCACTGATGAGTTCAACGAGGAGCCAGCGGCTTCGACGTTGCACTGCAACTCTGATCGATCGCTGTCCGACTTTGCTGCCAGGCGGCGCGGAGATTATCCCTCGACTTGGTCGAGCTTGGCCCGCATCTGCGAGGCGCCCTCGTTGGCGAGCCTTTCGCGTACGCGACGGAGCTGAGTCGCGACCGACGCGTCCACGAGCTGGTCACCGATCTTGAGGCGAACGCCACCGATCATGGAGGCATCGGTGTAGGGGTGGAGGATCACGTCCTTCTTGAGGACGCCCTGGAGGCGGTCGCGGAGGCGGCGAAGATCGTCGCTCTGGGCGGGCTCCGCGGTGTAGACGTCGACCTCAACGCGGCCGTACTTCTCCTGAACGATCGCGTCGAACGACGCGACGATCGAGGGCAACGCGCTCAAGCGGCCCTTGCGATTGAGCACCTGGAGGAACTGGAGCGTGAGCTTGCCGATGCGACCGGCGAAGATGCGGTCGAGGCTCTGCGCACGATCCTTGCTGGCCAGCACGCGGGAGGAGAGGAACTCGCCGAACTGAACGTTCTCGCGAGCGAGTTCCAGGACGTCCTCGAGCTCGCCCAGCGCTTCTTCCGCGGCGGCGCGGCCGCCCGCCTGCTCCACAAGCTGCAGAAGGCTCTTGGCGTAGATGTTGGAGACGGCGTCGGGCTTGGACTCGATCAAGGGCATCGGCTTGGTTCTCCGATCGGAGTTGGGCGTGTGGAGGCGAGCCGCGGCGGAGGGCTGAGAACGCGGCGGGGCTGAGAACGCTTAGTTCAGGCTGGCGGTCTCGAGCCGCGACACGCTCTCTTCAACGAAGCGGGCGTGGTCGGCGGGGTTGACCTCGCGACGGAGGATGCCCCGGGCGATGTCGACGGCTCGCGTGGCGGCCTGGTCATAAACCTCAGCGATCGCCGCACGCTTGGCAGCCTCGATGTCGCGCATGGCCCGCTCACGCATGGAAGAGAGCTCCACATCGGCCTTGGCCTTGAGCTCGGCGGCGATCGCCTGGGCCTGGGCCCGGGCCTTGTCGATCTCGCGCTGCGCTTCCATCCGCGCCATCGCCAAGCTCTGCTGGTACTGCTGCAGAGCTTCCTGAGCCTGGCGTCCGGCGGACTCGGCGGCCTCGATCTCCTGGCGGATCTTGTTCTCGCGGTCCTTGAGTCCGGAGGTGATCTTGGGCCACACTTGCGTCGCAAGGATGCCGAAGACCACGCCAAAGACAAGCAGGGCGGTGATCAGCGAGGCAACGCCCTGGTTCTTGGTCGGGACGACGCTGGCCTTGTCGTGCGCGCCGTGGCTGGCGTCGGAATGGGCCGCGTCGGCGTGACCGGGCTCGGGAGCAGCGAAGGCGACCGAGCTCGTCGCGAGCGTGAGCATCGCGGCGATGGCGAGAGCGGGAAGGATCTGCAAAAAGCCCAGATTACGGTTCATGAAGAGGAACTCCGTCGCGGAACGGGGACAGGCGGATCTCAGAAAGCCGGCGGGCGATGCGAGGCACCGCCAGCCGGAGCAGGTTGTTGGCTCGGATCCGGCCTTTGGGCCGGAATGGCCTTAGAGGGCCGCGAGCAGACCGACGACGACGGCGAAGAGGGTGGCACCCTCGACGAGCGCGGCGGTGAGGATCATGTTGGTGCCGATGGGGCCGGCGGCCTCGGGCTGACGCGCGATCGACTCGACCGCAGCCTTGCCGATGAGACCGATGCCCAGACCGCCACCGATGACCGCGAGGCCGGCGCCGATCGCGGCGAGGCCCTTGCCGATGGTGTCAACCGGGGCGGCGCCCTGGGCCATCGCCGTCGCGGCGGTCGCGCCAAGGGCCAGGATTGCCAACGTGCTCTTCTTCATAGTCGAACTTCCCTTCATTTCCAGCCTCGCCCGCGTTGGTGCAGCGAGTTCGGCCAACCTCCACGAACCTTGATGCTCGTCCGCCTTGGACGCCGGAAAACCGGGTCGCGGACAATCCGTCTGCACGCGGCGGGCGGGGGACACTCCCCAGCGCCGCCGGCCCGAGCCCGCTCTAGTGAGCGTGCGCGTGCCCGTGGGCGTGCTCGTGATCGTGGCCCTCATCATGCTCGTGGTCGTGATGATGGCTGAGCTGCGAGATGAACACCGACGTCAGGAACATGAACACGAACGCCTGCAGGAAAGCGACGAAGATCTCTAGGAAGTAGATCGCGATCGCGCCGACGAACGAGACGAGCGTCACCGACCCGGTCAGAAGGATGTTGGTTCCGTCCTTCCAGACCAGCCCGACAAACATGAAGAGGGTCGCCAGCAGCACGTGGCCCGCCGTCATGTTGGCCATGAGACGCAAGGCCAGCGCAACCGGCTTGATGAAGGTGCCCATGATCTCGATCGGGATCATCAAGGGCCAGAGGAAAGCGGGCGTGCCGGCAGTGAGGTGCTTGAGGTAGCCACCGATGCCAAGCGAGCGGACGCCGGCGATGTTGACGACCAAGGCGGCAATCGCCGCAAGCGTTCCGGTGACAAAGAGGTTCTGCGTCGCGGTCCCGCCGACCGGGGCGATGTGATCGGCCTTCCACGAGGGAACGAGGAGGTGAGCAAGGTCGAGGAGCGGAACCAGGCCCACGAGGTTGTTGAACAGGATGAAGAAGAAGACCGTCCAGAGGAAGGGCATGAAGGCGTCGGTCCGGTCGTGCAACAGCGGACGAACGACCTTCTCGCGGAGATAGAGGCAGATGACCTCGATCATCGACGCGAGGGGGTTCTTGGTCAGATAGCGTTCGTTACCCTCGGTCTGCGGGCCGGTTTGGATGCGCTTAGCCGCGTAGACCAGAACGGCAACGCAGAGCAGGGCCGCGATGACCATGCTGCCCTGCTGCCCGCTCCAGGCCCAGAACTCGCCCGTGTGCTTGACGGGGAACGGGTGATTGACGACGTGGTCGACGGGGCTGGGTCCACCCTCGCCGGCGGCGAAGGCCAGACCGCCGCCCAGGGCAACCCCGGCGACGAGCATCATTCCGCTCCGCACTCGATTCAACATTCAGGCAACTCCCTCTTGGATTCGAGGCGTTTGTTGGCTTGTGCTTTGGCTCCCGGGCGGGCCCGCCAAATGGCCCGCCAAATGGCCCGTCGGTTGGCCTGCGCTGGGGCCTGCGGTCTGGCCCATGGGCTGGGCTTGATGACGGGCAAAGAGCATGGCAGCACCGGTCTCGAGCAAGAGCCCGACCAGCGAGGCTGCAAGGAACGCGCCCCAGAAGGCGATCTTGGGCTCGGGGCGCGAAGCCATGTATGTGCCAAGGGCGAGCCCAAGCCCGGCCAGCAGGCGGACCGACGACGCCGCCAGAAGCGCCGGTGCCACCGCCCCGCGGGTGATGAGGGTGGCGAAAACCAGGGTCGCGACGCCAGCGAGCGTTCCGGCGGCGGCGGTGCCCGAGCCATAGCCCGCGGCATGGAGCGAACCTTCACCGCCCACGATCTTCCATCCAACGACCAACCCGACTCCCGAGGCGACGAAAGCACAGCCGACCCACGACGCCGCCAGCGACGTCACGCGGACGCCGGGTGGGCGAGAAGGCAGCGATGTCGTGGCGCTAGACATGCGACGCTCGGCATTGGCTCCGCCCGGGGGGACTCATGCTTCCCACGGCCCGGCGCGGTCTTTCGGGGGTCCAAGGATAGCGATCGCGACCGCCTCGGGCGAGCGTGGCGCGGGGCATTTCACCGCTTTGCGACGCCGGCCCCGCCGCTGGTTCGATCGTCGGGCTTGGCGTTGATCTTCTTGGCTTCGCGCCAGAAGGTTCGCATGCCGCTGACCAGCCCGGCAAGGGCAAAGAGCAGCAGGAAGATGGGGGTGGTCTTGAACCAGTAATCGAAACCAAACCCGATCAAAACGCCGCCCATGACCGAGAACCCGAGTTGACCACCGATCGCCCAGACCCGGCCCATGTTGGCGACCCGTCCCGTCGAGGGCGCGAGCCGGGCGGAGCCGGGAATATCTTGACCATCCTCGGTTTTCTTCAGCGCGGCCGCCTTCAGCACCTGGGGCACGGGCGGTGGTTCGGCAGAGCCCTCAACGTTGCGGATGCTGGCGGCCTTGGCTTCGAGGTCGGCGGCCAGATGCCGCCCGATGTCCCGACCGAAGTCCTTGTCGAGCGGGTCGGAGTCGCGCTGCATGGATGCTCTACTCCCAACCCCCGTCCGCCCCATCGCACGCCGAAACCGATCCTAAGCACTCGGGAGGGTGGGCGCGAAGACCAAACGCGCGGGATTCGGGCGCGATCGGGTGTTGGAAAGGCCCCGGACAGCGGCCGTGGAAAGGCCAAGCGAGCGGGATCGCGTTGTTCAGGCCAGCGTCCGCTTCACCGCGGCGATGATCTTGCCCTTGTTGGGCAGATACTCCGCCTCCAGCCCCTTGGCGTAGGGCGTCGGAACGTCGTCGGTGTTGACCCGCACCGGCTGGTGATCAAGCCAGTCGAAGGCGCGCTCGCAGATCTGCGTGCACACCTCGCTCGCGACGCTGGCGAAGGGCCAGCACTGGTCGACAACCACCACGCGACCGGTCTTCTGCACGCTGGCGGCAATCGCGTCGATGTCGAGCGGGCGGATCGTCCGCATGTCCAGAACGTCGCACTCGATCCCTTCACGGGCGAGTTCTTCCGCGGCTTCGAGGCAGAAGTTGACGGGTCGCCCGAAGCTGACCAGGGTGCAGGCATCGCCCTGGCGGCGCAGCGCTGCAACGCCAAAGGGGATGTAGTACTCCTCTGCCGGGACGTGCCCCTTGTCGCCCAGCATGCGCTCGGACTCGAGGAAGAAGACAGGGTCCGGGTCCACGATCGCGGTCTTGAGAAGGCCCTTGGCGTCGTAGGGGTTGCTCGGAATGGCGATCTTGACGCCCGGCACGTTGCTGTAGAGGCCTTCAACGGTCCAGGAGTGGGTGGAACCGAGCTGCCCGCCGGCGCCGTCGTTGCCTCGGAAGACGACGGGACAACCCCACTGACCGCCCGACATGTAGAGCATCTTGGGGGCGTTGTTGAGAATCTGGTCGGCGGCGACCAGGGAGAAGGACCAGGACATGAACTCGACGATGGGGCGGAGCCCGTACATCGCGGCGGCGATCGCCATGCCGGCAAAGCCGTTCTCGGAGATCGGAGAATCGATGATGCGCTTTGGCCCGAACTCGTCGAGCATGCCCTGACTGACCTTGTACGCTCCGTTGTACTGGGCGACTTCTTCGCCGATGAGGAAGACCCGCGGGTCACGCCGCATCTCTTCGCTCATCGCTTCGCGAAGGGCTTCGCGGAACTGAATGAGGCGTTCCTGGCCTTGGGGGACCTCGCGAGGCGGAAGCGGGCGGCCAAGAAGGTCGTGCAGGTCGGAGAGCAGGAGCGGGCGCGTCAGCGTCGCGGTCATGAATCAGGTTCCTGTCAGGGTTCCGGGCGCCAAGCCAAAGTCCGCATCTTGCGGCCTCGACTTGGAAACAGTTGCAAGTGTAGGCGGCGGTTGGCACTCCACCGTTGACGACGAATGCAGAGCGTCTCGGCGAGAGCAGCTTGAGTTTGGAGGCGCGGGATGCTTCGAGTGTTGAACGCGAGTGAGGTTCTGCGTCAGCGCCGGCGGGCGGTGGACGACGCAACCCTGATCGAGGCGGGAAAGATCGTCAGCGATGTTCGCCAGCGCGGGATGGTCGCGCTGCGGGCGCATGCGGAACGCCTGGGCGACATCGCTCCCAGTGTGTCCGGGACCAATCCGAAGCCGCTGTTGCTCGGGCGTGCGGACATGGAGGCGGCACTGAAGGCGATCGACGCGGGCACCCGCGAGGTGCTGCACGCGGCGGCGGCGGACATCCGTGCGTTCGCCCAAGCGCAAAGACGGTGTCTGGCGGATCTGCACATGCTCGTGCCCGGTGGAGCAGCGGGGCACTGGGTCCGGCCCGTCGCCAGTGCGGGGTGTTATGCGCCGGGCGGACGCTTTCCGCTGCCTTCGAGCGTGCTGATGACCGCGGTCACGGCGCGAGCTGCGGGCGTCAAGACTGTTGTCGTCGCGTCTCCGAAGCCCGCGCCGGCAACGCTCGCGGCAGCGGCGATTGCCGACGCGGATCTGTTCCTCCCGTGCGGCGGCGCGCACGCAATCGCGGCGCTGGCCTATGGCTGCCATGGCGAAGACCGTGGGGGCGAATGGCAGGCGATTCCGGCATGCGATGCGCTCGTCGGGCCTGGCAATCGCTGGGTGACCGCCGCCAAGCAGCTCGTCGCGGGCGATGTGGCGATCGACATGCTTGCCGGCCCCAGCGAGCTGCTGGTGATTGCCGATGGTTCGGCGCGGGCATCCGTCATCGCGGCCGACTTGCTCGCACAGGCGGAGCACGACGACGACGCGGTTCCCATGTTGGTCGTCATCGATGGCGGTGGCGGCGCGGCGCTGATTGCTCGCGTGAACACCGAGCTTTCGAGGCAACTGGAGTCGCTCCCCACTCGGGAGACCGCCGAGCGAGCGCTCAACAACGGCTTTGCGGTTCTCGCGGCAACACGGGGCGAGGCTATCGCGTTGTCGGATCGCCTCGGACCGGAGCACTTGCAGGTGCAAACACACGACGCGGACGCGCTGGCTCGTGAGCTCTCGAGCTACGGGGCGATCTTTGTGGGCGAGCACGCCGCGGAGGTCGTGGGCGACTACGGCGTGGGCCCGAACCACGTGCTGCCGACCGGCGGGACGGCGCGTGCGCACGCGGGCCTGAGCGTGCTGCACTTTCTGAAGGCTCGCACTTGGCTGCGGATGACGCCAGGAGAAGCGGCCAGCGCGATCTACAGGCGCACCGCGGCATTCGCGCGCGTCGAGGGCTTGGAAGCGCACGCCCGAGCGGCAGATGCGAGGAACGTCCCCACGCCGTAATGCGGGGGCTCGCGTCTCAACAGATAGATGCAAGAAACTGCGGCATAGTGACAGTGGCGGGTGGCCAGTTTGAGGATGCTCTCGTCACCGAGCACAGGACAAGACGGTGTGGTTTCGGGCGTGTCGGGCGGCGGGAGAGAAACACGTTTCTCTTTCAATACAAACATGAATGTGGCGCAGCGATCGCGGGCATCGGGCTCGGGCAGGATCGCCACCGCGCCGACGAAGGAGTTGCCATGCCGACCACGGGCATTCACCACGTCACGGCCATCGCTTCCGACCCGCAGCGCAACGTCAACTTCTACACGGGGGTGCTCGGGCTGCGGCTGGTCAAGCGAACGGTCAACTTCGACGATCCGGGCACGTATCACCTTTATTACGGGGATGAGGGTGGATCGCCCGGCTCCATCCTGACCTTCTTCCCCTGGGCTGGTGCCGCTCGCGGAGTGCAAGGTGCCGGGGCGGTGATCGCGACGGCGTTCGCGGTGCCCAAGGGTTCGCTCGAAGCGTGGGCCGCGATGCTGCGCGTCAAGGGCGTGACGATGGGCAAAGAAGGGATCGTCACTCGGTTCGGCGAGCGTGTGCTGGCGCTGGAAGATCACGACGGGATGCGTCTCGAACTCGTCGAGACTGACTGGGCCTCGCGGATGCCAACCTTCAAGGCTGGCGGCATCGGCCCCGAAGCGGCCATCCGGGGCTTCCACAGTGTGACCCTGTGCGTGCGCGACGCGGAACGCTCCGCACCGATGCTCACGGAGGTTCTGGGATACCGACGTATCGGCGAGGAGGGGGCACGGACGCGGTTCCGCGCGGGCGATGAGCCAGCTGGCGATGGGGTTCCCCTTGGCGCGATGCTCGATCTTCTCGCCTCGGCGGATGCGCCCGGAACTCGACTCGGCGCCGGCGTGGTTCATCACGTCGCGATCCGGGCCCGCGACGGCGTGCAGCAGGCATCCTTCGCCGGAGCGCTCGAACGCGCCGGCTTCAGCCCTACTGAGGTGCGGGACCGCACATACTTCCGGTCGATCTACTACCGCGAGCGGAGCGGCGTGCTGTTTGAGATCGCAACCGACGCACCGGGGTTTGGGGTGGACGAGCCGGCGGAATCGCTCGGGAGTGCCCTCAAGCTTCCCGCGTTTGTGGAACGCCGACGGGCACAGCTTGAGCAGTCGCTGGAGCCATTGCACGTTCCATCTCCGGGCGAGCCGGACCTTGCGATCCATCAGCATCGCTTCGAAGCGGAGGCGGATGCGAAAGATCGCCCGACGCTGATCCTTCTGCACGGAACCGGGGGCGACGAGCGCGACCTGCTCCCCCTGGGGCGAACGCTGAGCCCAGAGGCAAACCTGCTCTCGCCCCGCGGGAACGTGCTGGAGAACGGACAACCTCGCTTCTTCAAGCGGCTGCGCGAGGGCGTCTTTGACCTGGAAGACATGGCGATTCGATCGGAACAACTCGCGCAGTTTCTGGAGGCGGCCAGGGCTCGCTATCGCTTCGACCCTGCGCGAAGCACCATCGTTGGATTCTCCAACGGGGCGAACATCGCGGCCTCGATGCTGCTGCGGGGCGAGCGGGGGCTGACCCCGATCCGGAGCGCAATCCTGATCCGCGCAATGGTCCCGTTCACGCCCAAGACGCTCCCCAATCTTGGCGAGACGACATCGCCAGACGGGGCTCGCGTGCCCGCGGCTCGCGTGCTCCTGCTCAGCGGAGACGCCGACCCGATCGTGCCGACCGAGAATGCGGAGCGGTTGGCGTCGATGCTCCGCGACGCGGGAGCCCATGTCACCCACAAGGTCTTGAGTGCCGGTCACTCGCTCGCGCGACAGGACCTGGACGAGGCTCAGCAGTGGCTTCAGGTCGGCTGACGCGGTTTGCGACCGTGGCCCGCCTCGTGGTACGCTGCTGCCATGCAATCCAAGGCCACCAGCGTGCGCGAGTATCTCGGCTCTTTGCCCGACGAACGTCGAGCGGCGATCGGTGCGGTGCGGCAGAGGATTCTGGATAATCTGGATCCCGGGTTTGCCGAAGGGATGAGCTACGGCATGATCGGGTACTTCGTGCCGCACGAGGTGTACCCGCCCGGGTACCACTGCGACCCAAAGCAACCCTTACCTTTTGCGGCGCTGGCGTCACAGAAGACGCACATGTCGCTGTATCTCCTGGCGCTCTATGACAACTCGCCCGAGCTTGCGTGGTTCGAGAAGGAGTGGGCGAAATCGGGCAAAGCCTTGGACATGGGCAAATCGTGCGTCCGCTTCAAGAAGCTCGACGATCTCGCGCTCGATGTCATCGCATCGCTCTTCAAGCGCGTGACGGCCAAGAAGTACATCGCAAGTTACGAAGCCAACCTGGCGGATCGAAAGACCACGAGAAGGCCGACGCCGAAGAGCGCCAAGCCACAGCGCAAGCGATCGTTGAAGTCGACACCCGCGAAGAAAGCGACGACCCGGAAGAAGGCCGGGACGCGTCGCGCCGCGTCGTAGAGCAGTGAGCGTGCTGGCGAATTGTGCATCGCTCAGGGAACCGGGCGCTCGCCACGCCGGCATAGCTGTTCTGCCTCTGATGTCCCGGTCTTGGATACTCGCGAGTTCTGTCCTCTCGCCGGTCGGCGCGCGAAGCGCGGTACGATCCGCCCAACGGAGGAGGACCTTATGAGCGAACGAATGATCGACCGTCGAGCGTTGCTGGCGGGTGGGGTAGCAGGAGCGATGGCCGGCCCCGGGTTGGTTGCGTCGGCGATGGGTACGGGCGTTCTGCGCCCTGAGCGCGACGCGGTCCGAAAGCGCGTGCTGCGTGTTGCTCACATTACCGATCCGCATGTAAATGCCGAGAAAGGCTCGGACCGCGGGCTGGCGCAGTGCCTCGCGCACATCCAGTCGCAGGCCGATCGCGTTGACCTGATCGCGAATACCGGCGACACGGTGATGTGCGTCAATGCGGTGGACGAGGCCTCAGCGGCACATCAGTGGAACACCGTCCGGGCGGTTTTCAAGGATTGTTCGCTTCCCATGCTCCACTGCATCGGAAACCACGATCTATGGGGCTGGAAGCCAGATGGTTCGGACCCTCGCCGCGCGACGGGCTGGGCCCTCGACGCGCTGGGCATGCCTTCGCGGTACTTCCACGACACGCGGTTCGATCGGTCGGGGTGGAGCTTCATCTCCCTCGACGGGATCTGCGGGTCGTACACCGGGAAACTCGACGACGAGCAGTTTGCGTTCCTTGAACGCACGCTGGCTGCGCTGCCCGCCGACCGGTTCGTGTGCATACTGACTCACATTCCGATCATCTCCGCGTGCGGATTCTTCGATGGCGAGCGGTTCAAGAATGGGCAATGGACGATGCCTGGCTCGTGGATGCACGAGGATGCCGCCCGCCTGAAGGATCTCTTTGCCAAGCACCGGAATGTGAAGCTCTGCCTCTCCGGGCACATGCACCAACTGGACAGGATCGAGTTCCAGGGAGTGACGTACCTGTGCTCGGGTGCGGTCAGCGCCAGCTGGTGGGGCGGAAAGTACTACGACTGCGACTATGGCTATTCGATCATCGATTTGTTTGATGATGGCTCGCTGTCATACGCCTACACGACGTATGGCTGGAAGACTGTGTAACGGCGGTCGCGGGCAGGGCAGATGAAGGCTACGGCCCGGCAGCCGCGGCCCGGCGGAGGCAGTCGGGCGTTCGCGGGGGCAGGCTGTCGCGCGGGCGGCAGTCAGAAAACATCTCTCGGGCGAAGTTACTCGACGAGGTGCGCGGGCTCCGGCGTGTCGTCGGTGATCCGCTCGCGCTTGAGCTTGTCCGTTGGCTCGACGAGCGTGAGCAGGTACATCTCGTCGTTGATGCGTGATTGCAGGTGCACCGGGCGGCCCCAGACCAGGCGCAGGTTGCGCAGTACCTCGCCCGCTTTGGCCGCCTCGATCTCCAGCCCGCTGTGCTTGTGTGCCAAGTAGAGCTCACCTCGGTTGAGGTAGTTCGCGTCCACCACGTACACGAAGGGCTGGCCCATGTTTGTGAGCTGGTAGAGCAGCGTCTGCTTCACGCGCTGGAAATCCCGCGTGACGATCCGCACCTGGCCGGTCTGCGGGTCGCGGCGGAACTGGTACATCTGGTATCGCTCCACGAACTCGGGCGTGAGGAACTCATCGATGAAGTTGACGTCGTTGTAGATCCGACGAACATCGAAGATCTTCTCCCGCCCGCGCTTGGAGGCATCGTCGAAGGCCTCTTTCTCGCCGATGCCTTCCAGCCGTTCCCACGCCGGTCCGTGCTGGCCCTTGTCCCATCGGCGTTCGATGTCCTTAAAGAGTTCGACACCGATCTTGTAGGGGTTGAAGCCGCCCGGGGGCATGTGAACGACGCCCGAGTGCTGCTCCGCGTAGTCGATGATCTCGCGGGCTTCGAGAAAGTGCTGCGTCATCAGCTTGGAGTGCCAATAGGTGGCCCAGCCCTCGTTCATGACCTTCGTCATCGCCTGCGGCGCGTAGTAGTAAGCCTCGCTGCGGATGATGCCCAAGACGTCGGCCTGCCAGTCGGCCAGCGGAGCGTGGCGGAGCAGGAACAGGAGCACGTCGCGCGTCGGACGCGCCGGAACCTTGCCCCGCCCGACCACCTTGCGAGATTCGAACTCACGCTTCTGCCGCTCGAGTTCTTCCTGCGGGTTGATGAACGGATCCATGTACTCCTTGGCGGGGAGGCGATCGGGGCTGAAGGAGCGATCGTCCTCGGGGCGCTCCTCCGCTTCGCGACGCACGAACATCGAGTGCGGATCGATCAGGTGTTCCAGCGAAAGGCACTGGTCGATGAACCGCTCGACGGTTTCGTGCCCGAGTCGTTCCACGTGCCGACGGACGCGCGTGGCGTGGTTGGCCATCTCGTCCATCATCTTGCGATTGGTTTTGCTGAACCACGCGTTGTTCTTGAAGAAGTCGGCGTGCCCGAAAACGTGGGCCATGACGAGCTTCTGGTCGGTGACGCTGTTGGATTCCTGCAAGTAGGCGTAGCAGGGGTCGTTGTTGATGACCATCTCGTAGATGCGCCCGAGTCCGTAGGCGTCGCGCTTGGAGAGGCGTTCGTACTCCATCCCCCACCGCCAATGGGGATAGCGGACGGGGAACCCGCCGTAGGAGGCGATCTGGTTCATGGTGTCGAAGGGAAGGACCTCGAAGATGCACTCGTAGAAGTCGAGGCCATACTCCCGCGCCTTGGCTTCGATCGCCTGCTTGTGGGTAAGGAGTTCCGGGGAGAGGTCGGTGTGGGGCGTCACGGGCATGCGTGATTATCGGCACGACGAGGCGAGAGGATCATCCAACCGGCCGGTGGCGCCCGGGCGGATCTGGCCGATCGCGTGCGTGGGCTCGCCCACACTCACTTGACGTTGAGCGAGAAGACCAGAAAGCTCGTGATGGTCAGGAGCGTTGCCAGAGCGAGCAGCCCCCATCGCGTGAGCGCCGGTGAGCGGCGGATGCGTTTACCGCGTGCGAGCAGGGCGATGAGAAACGGCATCTGCGCCAGGCAGGGGACGAGCGCGAACGAGAACACCTCGGCCGGCGGCGGCCCGGGCGACCGACGGAAGATCCACACGACCAGAACGAAGAGGCACAGCAGGCCAGTAAAGCCGACGCCGATCGCTTGGACAATCACCGCCGTGATCCAGACTCCAAGACGAGGATCGCGCAGGCCCACTCGAATTTGGAGTTCCTGATTGCACTCGGGGCAAACAGTGGCGACCAGCCCGCGGAGGTTGTAACCACAGGATGGGCAGGGAACGTCGCGCGAGGCGAGGAACTCGACGAGGCCCAGGGTGAGTGAATCGCTCGCGGACGCCGGACGCGAAGGGACGGCAGCAGGGTTGGCGGAGAGTAACGACTTATCCCCGGGCGCGCCGGGTTCTACAGTGCTCTTGCGAGTGTCAGGTGAGCTGGCGTTCAGCGTTTCCAAGGCGACCTCCGCGACAGTTGTGTAACAGCATTGAAGCCCGCGACGTTGCAGGAATCGGAGGCTCTTGATCGCCATTTCGTGGGCGGGCTCGCGAGACAGCCGGGAAGGCGGTATGCTGGCAATATCCCGGTCGCGGCGGCGTTCGTCGATGCGTCGGGCGATTCCCTGTCCCGCCGGGCCAGTCGGCGGACAAGAGGAACTGGTCGGCCGAGGCCGGCGCACGGCAGAATGAGCTGGCGGCGGGCGGTACGGTGTCACGCATCTTGAACCACCATCGAGGCGGCCGAGAGAAGCGTTGGGTACGAGTGCGGGTTACGGGCGAGGGTGTCGGGCGAGGAACTTTCAAGGAGATGGGCTCATGGCGAGCGTTCGATTGGCGGCGTGCATGTCCCGCGTGATCAGGTCCCTTGTTGGTGCGAGTTCGCTCATCGGCGGCACCGTCGGATTTGTCGGGGTCGTCGCGCTCCCGCAGACCGCCTCCGCCCAGATGGTCGTCGAACGCGGCGGCGGGCCCGGCGGGCCCATGGGCAACTGGTTCCGCTTGTTCAGCGGGGGCGGCGGCGGGATGGGAATGATGATGGGAGGCGGGGGTGGCGACAGCCTGACCGCTCCGGTCACGTCCAAGCATCTCGAACAAGCAACCTCGCAGCTCGCGCTCACCAAGGACCAGCAGGCCGCGATCAACGACATCTTCGCCGGGTTCCAAGAGGAGTTCCAACTCCAGGCGGCGGCGCTGCGGGAAGAGATGGACAAAGCTCGGGCCGACTTCCGCGAGAATCAGGACTGGACCGTGTTCCGTGCCGCGGGCGAGAAGGCCCGTCAGTTCGGCATCACCCGCGACGAGATGGAGAAGACATTCTGGACGGATGTGCAAACCGTCTTGACCGACGAGCAGAAGCCGGCATGGGCGACCTTCGAGCGCGGGCTGCGGCGAGAGCAGGGCATGTCTCGCGGCTTGCTCAGCGGCGAGTCGGTCGACCTGGTCACCCTCGTCCGCGAGATGGAACTCTCGCCCGAGTCGCGGGCGAAGGTCCAACCGCTGCTGGAGCAATACGAAGCGGACCTGGATCGGGAGTTGCAGGCCCGCAAAGCCGCTCACGAGGAGGTCACCTCCGCGGCTCAGAAGCTGCTGGAGGGCAGCAACTTCATGGCGATGGCGCAGGACGAGGCCAAGCAGGCCGAGGCGGACAAGCTGATCGAGAAGGCTCGTTCGGCATCGCTGCGCGTGCGCGACCTGCAGCGCCGCTTCGCGCGCCAGATCGAGGGCGAGCTACCCGAGAATGCTCGCTCGGCGTTCAGCGCGGAGATCAACAAGCAGGCCCACCCTCGCATCTACCGCCCCACGCGGGCAGCCCGCATGATGGACGCCGCGCTGGGATTCAATGACGTGACCCCCGACCAGCGCACGCAGATTGCCGACCTGCGGGGCTCCTACGAGCGCGATCTGGGCACGCTGTCGAAAGACATGGTCGCCGAGACGGAGAAGATGGAAACGACCTTCTCCATGGCTTCCGTCAGCGGGATGATGCGTGGCGGCTGGGAGCAGTCGGCGATGGCGGGCCTGATGCGCCGTCGAGGCGACCTCAACCGCGGCGTTGAAGCCAAGCTCAAGGCGATCTTGACGCCCGACCAGATCGAGAGGCTCCCCAGCGATGAAGAGGGTGAACGCGGTGAGCGCGGCGAGCGTCGCCGAATGCGGGACCGAGACGGAGAGGGCGAAGGCGAGGGTGGCCGTCGGGGCGGCTTGCGTCGCCAGACCTGAGCTTTTCTTTTTCGCCGCACCGGAGGCGGCGCACGACCTTGGACGCCAGCGAGCCCATAGCTGCCGATGACATGCAATCGACGCCCGCGTTGGCGGGCGTCGGTTCGCGTACGCCCGCCGCCCCCCGGCCTGGCGCCCAGCCAACCCCCGCGGCAGCGACCGCCAGGCTAGATGTCGACCCCAGCGTCGCCTGGCTGCTGTCGGCGGACCACGCGCTGCGACTGCGGGCCGCACCGCTCCGGCGTCAGGGGCGGAAAGTCGTGCTGGGGATGCTGGATCCTTCCGATGTCGAGTCCGCGGATGAGGCGTCGATGCTGATCGGCGCCCCGGTGCTCGTCCAGGGGCTGGATCAACCCGCGTTCGATGCGATCCTTCGCTCCAGCTACGGCACGACGGCGGCGGCGATGGGTCAGCGCCTCGGGGGTGCCAGCCCGTCGGACGACGAATCGCTCATCTCGAATCTGGAAGCGGTCGAGGCCGACGACCTGCACCGGATGGCCGAGCAGCCCTCGCTGATCAACCTGGTCAACCTGCTGATCTTGGAAGCCGTGCGAGCCCGAGCATCGGACATCCACGTGGAGCCCTTTGAACGTACTCTGTGCGTGAAGTATCGGATCGATGGCGTGCTCGTCGAGCAGCCTTCGCCACCCAAGAACCTGCAGGCCGCGATCACGAGCCGCGTCAAGATCATGGGCGGCATGAACATCGCCGAGCGTTATGCGCCGCAGGACGGGCACGTGACGCTGCGATACGAAGGTCGCAAGATCGACATCCGCGTCTCCACGGTGCCGACGCTGTATGGCGAGAGCGTCGTCATGCGCATCCTCGATAAGGAATCCGTCCGGCTCGACCTGACGTCGCTGGGCATGCGGCAGCCCGACCGTGAAGATATGGCGCGTCTGACCCGCCTGGCCCACGGCATGGTCCTGGTCACAGGCCCCACCGGTTCGGGAAAAACAACCACCCTCTATGCGGCGCTCACGATGATCGCCGACCCGACGAAAAAGGTCCTCACGATCGAGGACCCGGTGGAATACGAGCTTCCGGGCGTCAATCAGGTTCCCGTCAATCCCAAGCGCGGGCTCTCGTTCGCCTCGGGCCTGCGCTCGATCCTCCGCCAGGATCCCGACATCATCATGGTCGGTGAGATCCGCGACGCGGAGACGGCGGAGATCGGCGTTCGAGCGGCGCTCACCGGGCACCTGCTCTTCAGTACGCTCCACACCAATAACGCGCCGAGCGCGATCGGCCGCCTGCTGGACATGGGCATCGAGCCGTTCCTCCTCTCGAGCGTGCTGGAGGGGATTCTCGGACAGCGCCTCGGACGCCGACTGTGTGTGCATTGCACGCGCCCTGAGCCGGTGGACGACGGGCTACGCGCTCGCCTCTCCCCGAGCGAGCTCCGCCTCTTTGAAGGGGATCGCACCCATGCGGGTCAGACCTCGGGCGGACACGTCCACTACCTCGGCGCCGGTTGCGATGAATGCGATGGGACAGGCTATCGAAGGCGCGTCGGCTTTTATGAACTGCTGTCGATCACCTCGTCGCTGCGGGCGGCGATCGGGCAACGCCTGCCGGCGCACGAACTGTTGCGGGCGGCGGGTCCCAGCTTTGTGTCGATGCGGGGCGACGGGCTGATGAAGGCTGCCTCGGGAGAGACCAGCGTCGCCGAGGTCTTCCGCGCGACGCAGGACACACTCGAGGGCGCCGCGGCGGCGGCCAACTCCATCGCCAGCGGCGCGACCCACCTGTCGGAAGGAGCTCGCTGACGATGCCGACCTTCCGCTACGACGCCAACGGAAGCTCGGGGTCGAGCCAGGCAACACTGGAAGCGCCGGATCGCGCCTCGGCAATTCGCGAACTGCTCGCTCGAGGTGTCACGCCAACCTCGCTGCAGGAACTGAGCTTGGCCCCCCGGCGTGACGCAGCTACGACGCTTCGTGCACCGGCCGGGGCGGGGGCGGCTTCCTCGCTGCACTCCCCCGCCACCCCGTCGGCAACCAAGGGCCTCTGGCGTGCTCGCGTGATGACCAAGGCCGAGACTGCGGTCTTCATCCGCGAGCTCTCGATTGCGCTCCAGGCGGGCCTGCCTCTGGTGCAGGCGATGCGCACCATCGCCCGCCAGGGCCGCTCGGCAGCGCAGCGTGCTCTGCTGCTGCGCATGATCGATGGAGTAGAGCACGGGAAGGCGCTGGCGGATGCTCTTTCCGCGGAGCACGCGCAGTTCCCGGATCTCACCGTCAACCTCGTACGCGCGGGCGAGGCCTCGGGCAAGCTGCCTGAAGTTCTGTCGCAAGCCGCGGACCTGCTCGACCGCGAGGTGAAGCTCCGGCGTTCGCTGCTCTCCGCGACGCTGTACCCGCTCATCCTCGCGGGGCTGGTCGCGATCGCGGTGACGGTGGTGGTGACGGTGATCGTCCCCAGCACGCTCAGCGCCGTGAAGGGCGCTTCGATCACGCTCCCGTGGCCCACGCGCGTCGTGCAGGGCTTCGCGTCGTTCATGGGCTCCTGGTGGTGGGCGGTGGCGCTCGGCTCGGGCGGGCTGGCGCTGCTGGCGTCACGCGTGCTGAGCCGCCCGAATGTTCGACTGGTCGTGGATGCCTACATGCTCCGCGCCCCGCTGCTCGGGCGTCTGCAGCGTGATGTTGCGGTCGCCCGCTTCACGCGGACGCTTGGCACGCTGGTCGCCTCGGGCATCCCGGCGGTGCCCGCGCTCCGCGTGACCAAGGGCACGCTCGGGAACAAGGCGATGGAGCGAGTGGTCGACGAGGTGTGCGAGCAGGTGACCGCGGGCAAGACGATCGCCGACCCAATGGAACGCAGCGGCTACTTTCCGCCCATGCTCGTGCAGATCATCAACCTGGGCGAACGCTCGGGCCGCCTCGACCAACTGCTCAATCAGGCGGCTGGCGCCTTTGAAGAAAAGACCGAAACGAGCATCAAGCTCTTCACGACCGCGCTCCCGCCGGTGCTTGTGGTCGGCCTGGCGTGCGTCGTCGGGTTCGTGGTGCTGGCGATCCTCCTTCCCCTCCTGGAGATGCAAGATGCGATTCCGCGATAGTCGCGACCGGGCGCGTTCCACCCGCCGCCCGGCGTTCACGATCATCGAGATCATCGTCGTGGTCATCATCATCGGGGTGATCGCGGCGGTGATCGCGCCGCGCCTCATTGGCCGCGTGGGGCAGAGCAAGCAATCCGTCGCCAAGGTCAACGCCACCAGCCTGGCCAACGCGGTCAAGAGCTTCATGCTCGACCATGGCAAGCCCGAGACCGGTGCCACGATCAACATCTTGTGGGAGCGCCCATCGAGCGTGGAAGAGAGCAAGTGGGAGCCTTATGTCGACAACGCCGACGCGCTCCTCGACCCCTGGGGCAAGCCCTACGTCCTGCTGTTCCCGGGCCAAAAGAACGTGGACTTCGACGTGATCTCCTACGGACGCGACGGACAGCCAGGAGGCGAGGGCGAGGACGCGGATGTCATCGCTCCGTGAACACGCGGACAATCAAGCCAATCAAACCGGCCAGCCAAACCGACCAGCCAACCGGCTGGCACGCAAGGACCGGGGCGCGAGCAAGCGGGACGCAGGGAACCAGGACGAGTACAGGCGAGCACGCTGGACGCGCTCGCCCGATGGACGCCAATGACTGAGCGAGAACCAAGCCGACAACCGCACGTCGCCCTCGCGCGCAACTGCTCGCGCGCGGAGGACCTCTCCCGCGCTTGGCACCACACACGCGCCAGGGCGTGTTCCGGCTCTGTCGTCCTTGCCGCGCGAACCCATGTACGGCGGCGGGCTGGCTTCACACTCGTCGAGGTTATCGTTGTCATTGTGCTGCTAGGCGTTGTCGCGGGGCTGATCGTCCCCCGCCTCGGACGCGGAGAGCGGCGCGTCGCGCAGCGCAGCGTCGATGCCATTCGAGAGACGCTCAGCGCGGCTGCGGCCCGGGCTTCGCTCTCTGGCACGCCCGTGCTTATCCAGCACGATGTCGACCGCAACGTCATCGAGCCGCTTACGCGCCGCCCGATCGCGGATCAAGGCGGGACAGAGTTCGACGCAGCGCTCGGCGATTGGAGCTCCGACCCCTTGCTGCCCCTCGCGGTTCTCGAGGGCGTCGAACTCGTGTCGCTCGAACTCGACGGCGTTCCGACGCAGGCCCGAGGCTTCCGAGTAATCCTGGGCGGCACGGGCAATCCGGGCACGAATCCGTCGCTCGCGCTGGTGCTGGCGCAGCGGTCGACTCGAGCCGTGGCTGCATCCGCACCCGGCAGTTCGCTCGCTCCCTCGGGATCCTCGCTTTCATGGCGGCTCGAGCTGCCCTCGGGGCACATGCGAGCGTTTGCGACCAACGCCCAGTCGACGAACGACGACCCTCTACGACGGGTGGACCTGGACGCCGCCGGAGAGGAGAGCACACCATGGTGACTCTCGGGAGCCCTCGCGCACGCCGAGCCGCGGTGCTCGTGGACGTGATCGTCGCGACGATCTTGCTGGGCGTTGCATTGACGACGATGCTGCGATTGAGCGGGCGAGCCGCGACCGACCAGGCCCGAGGCGAGCGGGTGCAGGTAGCTGCGATGCTCGCCGACGAGCAACTGAATCTTGTGCTGATGCGGGGTCCGGACGACTATGCCGCACGCTTTCCGTTGGAGGGCGTCTGCGAAGAACCCTTCCAGGATTTCCGGTTTCGCCTCGATTTTTCGGGCTCATCCTCCACATCATCGCCCGCCTCGCGATCGGCTTCTGGCGGCTCCTCCGGGGGTGGCGGCTTGGGAGGACAGCCCTACGTCGTGAGCGCCACGATCCTGTGGAACGACTTTGCGGGTCAGGAGCGCTCGATTTCCGTCGAGACGATGATCGCCCCGCGACTTGGAGAAGACACCGACCCGATTCGCACGCCCGACGCTCCCGCCGAACGCGTGGAGTGACCTTCGCCCCCGGCTCGACCACGACCCATGAGAACGGTCCGCACGAACCTTGCTCGCTCAATCCGGCGTCCACTCGCCGGCGCGACGACTTCGCGCGCTTTCACGCTCGTGGAGATCATCGTCGCCTTGATCGTCGGTGGTGTCGTCGCAGGCGTGACGACGACCGCGATCTCGCAGTTCATTCGAGCGCAGTCGCGGGCGTCGAATCGAGCGGAAGCCTTCGCACGAGCCTCCGCCGCGGCGGACCGCATCGCCCACGACCTCATGCACTCGGTCCGCGATCGCGACCTGCTGGCCTGCCGCGTCGCTGTGATCGACCAGGCAGGCGACGACAGCGACGCCGACGTGCTGCTGCTGCTCACTCGCTCGCTCGAGCGATCGCGGGGCGATGACGCGGGGCCAGAGTCTCCCGATCGCGAGGTTCAGTACAAGCTCGCGAGCGACGGCGCTGCGGGGCTTGCGCTCTGGCGACGCGTCGATGCAACCCCCGATGAGTACCTCGACGCGGGCGGTGTAGCAACCCAGCTTGTCGAAGGCATCGTGTCGCTGCGCATCCGCGCCTTCGATGGCGAAGCGTGGCGCGATGCTTGGGATAGCGACCAGGACGGGCTGCCGCACGGCGTACAGATCCTCGTTGTGGCGCAGGCTCCGGAGAGCCCCATGACCGCCGCAGTGAGGCGCGTCGTCGCGCTCGATCGCGTTCCGCTCGCGCCGACTCCCGAGCTTGCCGAGGAAGCCACGGGAGCGCAATCGCCTTCATCCACGCAGCAGCCAAGCGAGAATCCGCAGCCGGGTTCGGGCGCTAGCCCGGGGGCCCCGGCGGGCAACCCGAGCAACCGTCCTCGTCCTGGCAACCGCCCGCAAGACGGCCCGGGACTCGCTCCCGGCAACGGTGCGCCGGTCAACGCTCCAAACCAGCAAGGGCCGGGTCGTCAGCCGGCACAGTCGCCCCAAGGCGGCGGCGGACAACGCGGAGGTGGGCGATGAACACGCACGACGCCATCGCTCGCGCGGCGGTGACGCGGGGTATCGTCGCGCGTCGCGACAGAAGCTCGTTCCGTCGCGCCTTTGCGACGCTCATGGTGCTGTGGGTGCTGGTGTTCGCCGTGGTGATCGTCGCGGCAATCCAGGCGTCGTCGTATTCGCAAGCTGCCGCTGGGCGAGATGCGCTGGCCCGCGTCCGGGCCCACTGGGCGGCCCGGGCGGGCGTTGAAGCCGCGATCGCCCGCGTGGAGTACGAAACCGAGAACCCTGACGAGCAAGATCCGCTCCGGCTCAGCGAGGAGCTTGAGTTGATCGGCGAAAACTCTCTGGACGGCGCTCGGTTCAAGGTCGATGCACCCGCCGGGGGCGACGCCCACCGCAAGTTCAACGTGAACCGCATGACGCGGGAGCAGTTCTTGTTGTTTCCCGACATGACGGAAGACATCGCGGATTCGATCCTGGATTGGATTGATACCGACGACGACAGCCGCCCGCTCGGCGCCGAGCGTGGGTTCTACGCCGCGCAGGCGTATCCATACGTCCCCCGAAACGGCCCGCTTCGGTCGATCGCGGAGTTGGAGCTGATTTTCGGCTGCTCGCCCGAACTGGTTCGAGGCGAAGACTGGAACCTCAACGGACGACTCGACCCGAGTGAAGACGATGGCGACGCCTCCTGGCCCGACGACAACGCCGACGGTGTTCTCGACGCGGGTTGGTCGGCGCTGATGACAACCGCGAGCGTTGATGGCGGATATGCCGCCAGCGGCCAGCCGCGCCTCGATCTCCGCTCCGCCGCGGCGGACGACGTGACCCGGCGCGTGGGGCTAGCTCCCGACCAGGCCCAGGTCATCATCACCCACGCTTCTGGCGCCGCGGCAACGATGGGCGACTTCATCCGCCGGACCCTCTCGCAGCTCTCGCAGGAGCAAGCATTGAGGCCCGCGAACCTGACGAATGAGGAACTTGGGACGCTGCTGAACGAGTGCGAGATCGGCGCCGCAAGCGCTGGCGCACCCGGGAAACTGAACATCAACACCTGCGAGGCCGAGGCTCTGCAATACCTCCCCGACATCACGCCCGGGCTTGCCGATGCCATCATCTTCGACCGGGCTTCGCGCCCTTCCGGGTATCGATCGGTTGCTGACCTGCTCAACGTCCCCGCGATGTCACGAAACCGACTCTCACGCATTGCTCAGTCGCTCGACGTTCGCTCGAACACGTTTGTCATCTCCTCGCGCGGCCGCGACGATCGAACCGCTTTGGAGGCCGAACTCGTCGTCGTCATCGACCGGTCCACCCTTCCGGCCACCATTGCGGAGGTGCGTCGCCCATGAACCAGACGCCCCGCATCGCAACAACCTCGGAAGGTGGCGCGACCCAAGGCGCTCCGGCATCGGGGCCGCAGACACTCGACTCGCGCCGACCGTCCCGGACGACCAGTCTGCGCCGTGTCCTCGTCCTGAGCCCGGCACACCCGAGTCCACAGACCGAGTGCGAGTTCGTCTGCATGGAGGGTGATCGCGATCGTCGGCGACTGGTCGAAGTTGGCGTCGTCGGGGCATCGGTTTCCGCGATCCGCGACCTTCGCAAGCGGCTCGGCGCGATCGAGACCCTCGTCGTCGCACCGCCCGAGGGGTGCTTGATCCGCGCTCGAACGGTGCCCGCGCCCGTCACACCCGAATCGCTCGGTTTGCTCTCAGAGGGCCTGCTGCCACCGGACGTTGCGACGTATCGACGAGCCGCGGGCGTGGTCGACCATCCCGGGGGGAGTACCGCGATCCTCACCGCGTGGCACTCCGGTGCGACATGGCCGTGGCTTGCGGAACTCAACCCCGAGCCCATGCTCGTGGCGCCCGGCGCGTGCCTCGTTGGCCTTTTGCATCTGGCGGGCCTCTCGACACCCGCCGCCGTGGCGTGCCTCTGGCGGCCCAATACGCCCCGCGCCTCCGATGCACCGCCGCCGACGCTCCTCGCGGCCGGGCTCACGACGAACTTCGCGACTCGATCCATCCGACTCGATCTGGACGAGCCCGACGCGCTGGCGGGTGCGATCCGCGACGTTGGCGGCGATCTTGGCAACACCCTCGCGTCGGAGCTTTCCGCAGTCACCGCGAACCTCACGCGTTCGGGCGTCGTGATGGACGCGCAAGCCCGGGGCCGACTCGCGACGCGAATGGAGGGATGGGACCAGCACGCGGCAAGCGCAGGCGGGCCCGCCTCGCTGTTGTCCAAGCACGCACTGGGCCTCGGTGCCGCGGCGCTCTCGCTTGGGCCGGCCTCGCTCCGCTCGCTTTGCTCGTTGGAGCATCGGTCTGCGGATGAGCGAGCCGGAGCGCTCGAGCGTGCCTCCGCGTGGCTGGGCGTCCGAAAGAATGCGGTCCGCGTCGCCGCCGCGGCGCTCTCCCTCGCGATCGTCGCCCTTTTCCTGGCGCCGCTGGCTCGCCTCGCGGCGCTTGAGCCAAAGGCCGCCGCCCTTGCCGCGGGCGAGCAAGCCCGCGCCGAAGCAGTGCGCCGGGCCGCGCTGTACAAACAGCTCGAGCGGGACCGCTGGCCCATGACCAAGCTCATGAGCGACGTTTCCGCCGCTGCGCCGGAAGGCATCACGCTCGATTTTCTTCGACTCTCGCCCGAACAAGGCCTCGCGCTGGCCGGAAGCGCACGAGACGATGCAGTGCTTGCCGGTTTCCAGACCAACCTGAACAAGACCGGTCTTTTCGACAACGTCAAGATTGACCGCTCGGAGACGTCTTCCTCCGGCGTTGAGTTCGACCTCTCGGCCCGAGTCGCGTCGCCCCACCTGTTCGTAAAGCCAATCGACGACTTTGCCGCTCGTCCACTCGTCGTCCGCCTTTACGGCGAGGCAGCAGCGGTAGCAAGCCCGACGAGCGTTCGAGCAGACGAAGACGAGGCGGGCGACGCCGACGGAGACGAGAGCGAGTCGGACCCAAGCCAGCTTTCCGGCGCTTCGAGCGCAGCATCGTCGTCGAACGAGACGGCTGCTTCAACCCCAACTCGTACGAGCGCCCCCAGCAGTGGCGGGACGCTTGCGCCCCTCACCGACGAACAGATTAGCGCGATGGATGCCGGAACCGCGACCCGAGAGTGGGGCGCACGGCGTCGGGCTAGCCGGGCCTCTGGCATCGACCCTGCCGAGCGGGCTCGCTTGGAGAGCGAAGTTGAGAAACTGAACGCGCGCATGAAGGCGGCCCGCAGTGCCCCTCCGGGAGGGTCGCCATGACAACCACCATGACACCCACGACCACGACGACGACCACCTCCACCGAGTCCCCGATCTTTGCTTCGCTTCGCCAGCGATGGGATCGACTCCCCCGCGCCACGCGATGGCTCACGGCGTTCCTGCTGTTCGTCGCGCTTTATTTCGCCCTCGTCGAACCCGCGATCGACGCTCGTCAACGCTGGTCGACACGCGCCGACTCCATCGAAGCACGCCTCGCCTCGCTATCGACCTCCGACGGCGTCCCGAGCGAGGTTCGCTCCGACCTGGCCGCGGGTGTCCGTCGCTTTGGCGAGCCCCCCTTGCCCGGCGACCCACGCGCCGCCTCCGAGTCGCTGACGCGGCGCATCACCAGCGTTCTGCTCGAGCACGACGTCCGCGAGCACACCGCGACCTCACGCGAAGTGCCCGTCGCCTCTGGCCCGCTCGTATCCAGCCTGGGAACCGAGGCCCGGCTCAAGCGGCTCATCCGTGAGATCCAGTTCGTCGCGACGCCCGAGGCCGTGGCGTCGATCATCGCGGCGCTGGAACGCTCTCCCGACGTCGCGAGCGTGTCTCGAGTGCAGCTTCGCAAGCAAGGCGGCGCCCGGAGCGAGGGAGACGTCGTCCGGGCAGTCGTCGCCGTCGAAGCCTGGGCCGCATCGCGGCAAGGCGGGCGGCGATGAGCAGCACACTCGACCCTCGCCGCGCACTCGGACGGGTGCCCTCGTTGCTGGGCGTCCCCGGTGCGATCGCAGCGGTTTGCCTGACGCTCGCGCTCGTGAGCGTCGGGGCCGCGATCGTGCCCGTGGTTCGGGCCGCGCTGGCGCCCTCGGTTGCCGCGCCCTCCGCCACGCAGGAGGCGCTGGCGAAGGAACGCGACAAGTTCACCGCCGCCTTTGATGAACAACTGGCGCAGGTGCGCGGGCGGTCGCTGTTCTTCATCCCGCCCGAGCCGCGGCGGGCACCGGTCCGTCGCGCTGCCGCGCCGCCCGCGGCGCCACCACCGCCGCGAGCCGCGACGCCCTCAACCTACGCGGGCCCCGCGCTCATTGGCGTTGCGTACGGCGCCGCCTGGTTCGCCGACGGCCTGCGCCTCGCGGCGGGCGAGTCCAAAGACGATCTTCGCGTTGTTCGCGTGCAAGCGCCGTGGTCGGTCGACGTTCAATGGAGAGGAGGCGACTTCACGCTCGACCTCTTCAAGCGAGACTCGCTCATCCACGCCCAGCCCGCCAGCCAACCCGAGGCGAAGGCGGAGGACGAACCCCAATCGGAGTTGCCGCAAACGCCGCCCCCGAACGGTTCCTCTGACGCAAACAAGCCGGACAGCATTCCAGAGACGCCAGCGACCGAAGCTGGAGCGAGCGTGCCGACCCCGGCAGCGCCGAATCCCGAGTCCAAAGCCCAGCCCAGCGGAGCCGAACGATGACCCGCCCTTCGAGCAGCCGTCCACGCCTTCCCGGCACAGGCAATCGCTCCGCGAGCCGTTCCCTCCCATCGCGGCGTGCGTGCGCTCTCGTGTTCGCCGCGGGTCTGGCAATCGCCGCTTCAACCGTTAGATCGACCTGGGCTGCCCAGCCAGCGTCGGACGAACCGGCCGCGCCGCCCGAACAAGCCCAACCGCAAGCCCCAGCCCAGCCCGAACCCGCGCCGCGCGACGCTCGCAACCGCCGCGTTCTCAAGGGCGAGCCAACCGTGCTCGCTTTCAAGCAGGTGAGCGTCGAGCAACTGGTTCCCTTCATCGTCGAGTCCACCGGCAAGGTTGTCCTTCCTCAGCAGGAGGTCTTGACACGCAAGATCACCGTCCTCAACGATCAGCCCATTCCCCGCCAGCAAGCGCTCGACCTGGTCGTCCTCGCGCTGCAACAGGCGGGCGTCGCGGTCGTTGAAACCGACGACATCGTCACGCTGCGCGACATCTCGGAAGTCACTCGCCAGGACGTCCCCGTCCTCGGGCCCGACGCATCTGTCCTTGGTCGCACCGACCTTGGCTCGATCGTCGAAAAGGTCTTTGCGCTGCGAAACGGGGCGGCGAAGAACATTGGGGACATCGTCAAAGAGACGCTCCCGGACTACGCCAAGCTGAACGTCGACGAACAATCGAACCAGCTCGTCGTGCTGGGCAATATCGGGCTCTTGCAGCGCGTCGAGCGGCTCGTCCGCTCGCTCGATCAGCCCAGCGCTGCCTCGCTCCAGACGGAGACTTTCCGCCTTCGCTTTGCCGACGCGACGCAGGTCGCGCAGAACATCCGCGACCTGTTCTCCGCCGACGCGCAGCGGAACCAGCAACAGAGCAACAACCCGTTCCAGTTCCTGCAGCGCTTTGGTCAGGGCGGAGGCCAAGGGGGCCAGCAGGGAGGCCAGCAGGGAGGCCAGGGTGGCGCACGCCAAGGCGGCCCCGCCGGCGGGCAATCCTCGGCCCAAGGCGATTCTGCCGCGATCTCAGCCAACCTCCGCGTGAGCGCCAACACGCAGCAGAACTCGGTCACCGTGCTTGCCGAGCGTCAGGTGCTTGAGAAAGTGCGCCAGCAGATCCAGCAGTTCTGGGATCTCCCGCTCCCCGACGAGGCTGTCGTTCCCAAGACCTACGATCTCAAGAACAGCGATCCGGTTAAGGTCCGCGACTTGCTCGAGGGCCTCTTTGGCCGCCCATCGTCGCAGGCGGGGACGGGCCAGGGAGGAGGAGGAGGCGCCGGAGGCACGGGTCAGGGCGTAGGCCGGCTCGCGGGTCAGTTCTCGTTCCAGGCGATCCCTGAGGCCGGGCGCCTCGTCGTGGTCAGCAAGAGCCCGGACAACATCTCCGTCATCGACAAGATCATCGAGGACCTGGACAAGCCCCAGGACGCCGGGCTCCCGAACATCATCGAACTCAAGCACGCATCCGCGGAAGAACTCGCCGAGCAGCTCAACACACTGCTGGCGCAGGACGGGACGCTCGCGTCGCTGAGGCGGAGCGAGTCGGGCCTGAGCGATTCCGATTCTTCCGGCGCCAGCCCGTTCGCTCAGACGGCAACAAACCAGCAAACCGACGACGCCGCGACCGCCACCGCCGACAGCATCGCGTTCTGGTGGCAGCGTTCCCGCCCCCCCACTGATCGTCGCAACTCGTCGAATCTCATCGGGACCATCCGCATCGTTCCCGTGTGGCGTCAGAACGCCCTCATGGTCCTGGCGCCGCCGGAGTATCGCCAGTCCGTCGCGGACCTCGTCTCGCGACTCGATCGCCCAGGGCGGCAGGTGCTCGTCAGCGCGATCATTGCCGAGATCTCCAGCGAGGACGCCCTCGCCCTGGGCTTGCGCTGGTCGAACCAGAACATCCAGCCCACCAACCCGGACAACGCCATCGGCGCCAGTTCAACCTTCCAAGGCACGGAGAACAACCTCGCCGGGTCGCTCTTTGACACCTCGGTGCTCAACACCAACATCAACCTCAACCTGCTCCTGCAAGCGCTCTCGGAGAAGACCGACGTCTCGATCCTTTCCGAGCCCAAGATCTTCACGGGCGACAACCAGGAAGCCGAGTTCTTCGACGGACAAGACATCCCCTTCATCACCGATTCGCAGACCAGCGACACGGGCAACCTGGTGCAGTCGTTCGACTACCGTGCCGTGGGCATCCAGCTTCGCTGCCGCCCGCGGATCACCATCAACCGCGATGTCGACCTGCGGGTCAACCTCGAACTGTCGTCGATCGTGCCAGGCCAGACGCTCTTTGGCGGATTTGTCGTCGATCGCCGTGAAACGACGACCAATGTCATTCTCACCGATGGCCAGACCGTGGTCATCTCGGGCATCCTCCGTCGCGAGCACACGCAGATCACTCGCAAGGTGCCCTTGCTGGGCGACATTCCGCTGCTGGGCGAGCTTTTCAAGTCGCGAGAGAACACGAACACGAACACGGAGTTGCTGGTGTTCCTGACGCCGGTGGTCATCGACAACAAGGAAGACTCAACCCGGCTGAACGACGACTACCAGCGTCAACTCGAGAGCCTTCGCGATCGCCTGGGCATGCCCGCCACGCCGACCACGCCCAACCGAACGGCAGCGCAGCCCTCCAGCCAGACGCCCGCTCTCCAGACGCCAGCCGACACGCCGTTCCAAGCGCCCACCCAAACAGCCGAGCCTCCTCGCGGCGACTTCCTTCCTCCATCACGCCCCCAGGCCGCGAACAATCCCGACACTACCCATGCGGCGAACCCCCTCGCCAATCCGCGCTAAACGACTCTTGCGGCTCGCGCCGCTGGTCGCCCTGCTCGCCGCCTCGGGCTGCGTCACCGAGACAACCACGCTCCCGGAAGATCGCTTCGGCAACATGAACGCCGCCGGGGCCAACGAAGATCAATCCGTCTCCACGCGGCGCGAGAGCCGCGGCGTGCCCGTCAAGTCCGGTGGACCCGCCAGGCCCACCAACAAAGCCGCCAGCAAGGCGCCAGCAGCACCCATCGCGACACCGGTCGCCAGTGCTTCCAGCACCAGCCTTCGCTTTGGCGTGCAGCCCCTGGGCTCGGTCGAGTACGACGGCCAGTCGCTTCCGATCCCTTCGCCAGACGGCTCGCGCCTTGCCGTGCAGCAAGGCCAGCCACCGAGCTGGGCAACGCTGCTGGCACTTCCCGAGGCTTCCCAGCCATTCTCGAGTTCGATCGCGATCTACGACCTCAGCGACGCCGCGCCGCGACCGATCACTCCATCGCGAAACGCGGGCTCGTCCCTCTCGGGCGTCGTGCTCGGACGCGCGTCCAATGCCGAGGGGTTTCTCATCGAGGCCCCGCAAGCCGACGGCTCGCGGCACATCGCCCTTGCCCCGTGGGATGCAGGCCCGCTTCGCTGGCTTGTTCAGAACCCGAGCGTCAGCGCCCATGCCACCCTGCTGCCCGACGGCTCGCTCGCGTTCACCTCCCGCGCCATTGCGAGCGATGAATCGCGGGCAGACTTCACAACGCTGGTTGTCGTCTCGCCAACCGGCACGCGGCGCGAGCTTCGCGAGCCCGGTGCCGCCTTCGCCCTCCCCAT
Source organism: Planctomycetota bacterium (assembly GCA_033763815.1). Classification (GTDB taxonomy): domain Bacteria; phylum Planctomycetota; class Phycisphaerae; order Phycisphaerales; family UBA1924; genus JANRJU01. Next base: position 84,774 of record JANRJU010000006.1, on the reverse strand, counting down.
CGCCACGCCACACGCCGACGTCTTGTGCTCGCTCCTGATCTCCGCTCGAGGTGTGGAACTCGTTTCGGTCTCGGTTCCCGCTGGTTCAACCTCGCTCGGGCCGATCTCTGCGAGGCGTCTGCTCTCCGCGAGCCCCGATCCTGCTTTGGCGTATCAGGCCGCAGCGCCCGTGCAAGCGTTCGTCCCCGTCTCAGCCCTCAGCGCGAGTTCCGAATCCAAGAGCACAGTTCCCGGGCCGCTCTGCCTCATCTACCACCCCGAGCGGCGCCAGCTCGCGGCGTTCCATCCCGCATGGCCACGTCTTGAACTGCTTGGCGACGCCTCGATCTCCGGCGCCGTCGCGGCGGTTCCCGACATCGTGGGCGTACTCATGACCGGTTCACGTGGACTGGTCTTCGCGCCCGATCCGTTCCCCTCGTCCGAGATTCGGGGGCAGCGCCGGCCAACCAGCCGCGTTCTTGCGGCGCCGTTCGTGCCACGGGCCACTTCGAATGCCCTCGCGCCGTTCCTGCTGATCGGTCCTCAAGGCGGAGAACCGAGGGCGTCGAGTTCGACTCGCTCCGAGAGCGAGCCCTCGGCGGCTTCGCCCGCTCTGACGCTCGTCCGCTTCTTGTCCGCTCCGGCGGGCACCGCCAACGAACGACCTCCCGCGCGCTGAATGGGCTCCATTCCGGTGTGCACCGCCATGAGAATCATCGTTTCCCCGCGGGCGTCCGCCGTCCCCGCGCCGGGGTCCACGAGCGGGCAGCACTGGAGCCGCGCGACCATCGATCGCGTCCGAGGAACATGAAGAAGTCATCAAACGTGTCCTGATCCGCGCGGGCCCGTCTCCAGATCCACGCCCCGTGGATGTACGCCGTCGCGGCAATCTCCGCCGAGGGCTCCACCGCCACCGCGTAGCAGAGGTCCTCCGCCGCGGGCGGCATCTCGGGTTTCGCCACGTGCTCCGGCTTGCTCGCGGGAACCTCCTTGCTGCTCTCGCCGGCGCGCCGCAGGCGAGGCTTGAGCTCCACGCTCATCTGCTCCCGCACCGGCTCCTTGCTCATCGGACGCACAAGCTTTCCCTCGATCTTCCAATCCGTCGCGGGCTTGTTGGCCTTCCGAGCCATCGTGCATCCTCCTTCGCGCGTGTGCCCCGACCGTCTCCCTGGTCGCCGGGCAACGCGCGTCGTTGCTACTCATCAATACCAGCGCAGCCACGCGGACGTTGGCATCCACTGCCCGAATGGGCAATGTTCGTTCTCGCCCAAGGCTCACGCGCGCTGCGCACGGCGCGCGCGGCAAAGTCTCCGGGCCGATAAAACCAGGAATCCCAACCTAACGCCGCTACGCAGCCGTTGTCTGCCCAGTTGTGGCGAACCACCGACACCGCGGCCCGCCAACACCGCAGGTCGCCCGCCTCGCGTCGCGAGCGATGCAGGTTCGTCAACGCGCCGAACTCGACTGCAACGACGCTTACTCCTCAAACGCGGCGTCGAACGCCCGATTCGAGGGAGTGAAATCGATCTGACGCACGAACGCCGCCGACTCCGTCGCGCCGTGGACACGATCCATCCCTGAATCCTCCCACTCGACCGAGAGGGGGCCGTCGTAGCCCACGCGGTTGAGCGCTCGCACGATTTCCTCAAAGTCGACCTCGCCATGTCCGGGCGAGCGGAAATCCCAGCCGCGCCGGTGATCCCCAAACGGGAGGTGCGACGACAAGATCGACTCCTCCCCGCCCTGGACCCGGATCACGTCCTTGATGTGGCAGTGGAAGATGCGATCCGCGAACTCGTGGATGAACCGCACCGGATCAACGCCCTGCCACACCAGGTGCGAAGGGTCGAAGTTGAACCCAAAGGCGCGGTGATGCCCGACGACATCGAGCGCCCGGCGGGTCGTCTGGATGTCATACGCGATCTCACCCGGGTGGACCTCTAGCGCGAAGCGCACGCCCACCTTCTCGAACTCATCGAAGATCGGCTTCCAACGCGTGGCAAAGTCGGCATAGCCCGCGTCGATCATCGAGATGGGCGTAGGCGGGAAGAAGTAGAACATGTGCCAGATCGACGAGCCCGTGAACCCGTTCACGGTCTTGACGCCAAACTTCGCCGCCGCCTTCGCCGTCGCGATCATCTCCGCCGCGGCACGCTGACGAACGCCCTCGGGCTTCCCATCGCCCCACACCCGCTCGGGCAAGATCGACCGATGCCGCTCATCGATAACGTCGCACACCCCCTGCCCCACGAGGTGATTGCTGATCGCCCAGCACTTCAGCCCGTGCTTGGCCAGCATCGCGTGCTTGGCGGCACAATACCCCGAGTCGCTCAGCGCCTTATCAACCTCAAAGTGATCGCCCCAGCACGCCAGCTCCAGCCCGTCGTACCCCATCTCCTTCGCCATCGAAGCCAGTTTCTCCAGCGGAAGATCCGCCCACTGGCCAGTGAAAAGCGTCACGGGTCGAGCCATGTTCCTTGTCCTCCGCCTGCATCAGGCGCCTGATCGCCAAGCGTCAACTCGCCCGGGCCTCCGAGCCCGGCGCATCCGCATGCATGGTACCGAGAACCACCGCTTCGTGCCGCACGATGGGGCCACCTTCTGCCCGCCTTCATCCCCCAACAAGGCTTGAATCCCGCTCTATTCTGCTACACTGGCCGCATGGGGCTCGACCTCTACGCTGGCACATTCACGCGGTACTACTTGGGCGACTGGCAAACCGTCGTGCAGCAGTCCTTTCCCGGGCAGGTGACCGTTCAGCGCCCTCCAAATCCCGATCGCATCAGCGACCCCATCCAGATCAGCGAGATCGTCGCCCAGTGGATGAAGGCCCTCTCCACCGGCACCGGCCTGACCCTCGACTGGGACGAATCGCTCCGACGCCCCTACTTCACCGACAAGCCAGCCTGGGACGCGTTCGGCGCTCTCAAGATCTGGGCCGCCCACGACGACCAGTCGCTCGATGCCAGTGCACACGATCAGCCCATCACGATCGAGAACTGGAGCAAAGACCCTTCACTTACGCCCTACCGCGACCAGCCCGGCTCGGGCCGGTATCCATACATCACATCGGATACCGAGATCTGGCTCCCGCTGTCGGAGCCCGCGCTCTTCACCGGGCCCGACGCGACCGGCAACGAGCGCATGTTTGGTGAAGTCGGCATGCTGCTGGCGGAACTCGAACTGCTCAACCAGCGCACTTGGAACGCTTCGGACGAAGCCGCAGAGCAATGGCGGCGCGATGGCGTCGAGCACGCCAGCCCGCTGGAACCCGCAGCTCGGTTCGGCTGGGCCGTCACCCGATGTGTCGCCGCCCACGCTGTCAAGCACCGACTGCCCCTACTGCTCGACTACTAGGCCACACACGCGACGGAACACGCCGCAACCCACGCACGACTGCGAACTCCCCACCGCAAAACGCAGACCGCCCACCGAGGGCGGTGAGCGGTTCGCGTCGTCACGCCTGCGGTGCCGGTCGGGCACGCGGGGGAGGGTGTTCCTCACCGTGGCCCGCTGGACTCAGCACCCATTTCCAAACGCCTGCACGAAGTCGAGGTAGTCAAAGAAGTCGACCTGACCGTCACCGTTAAAGTCTGCCGCCGGCAGTTCATCCGAAAACGACGCGACGAAGTCGAGATAATCGAAGAAATCGATCTGCTCATCGCCGTTGAAGTCGGCGGGGCAGGAGCAGGGCGTGGAGCAGCCGTACATGGCGAAACCGGAACTTGGCACATAGCTCGAGCCATAGTCGCCCGCGTAGCCGATCGCACCGCCAACGAGCACCCGTGCGCTTTGGGGGCCAGTCGCATCCGGATCCCAAATGCCGAGGATGTTGCGGGGCTCTTCAGCCCCACCGACGCTGGGCGCGAAAACGCCTCCATCCATGTTGTCCCAGACGCCGCTGTCGGTCAGGTGGAGCACGCGCGGGATGCCACCGATGACGAGTTCCTCGCCCCGCGGCCCACATCCGTCGGGGTCCCAACCGATCACGGAAGTCACCGACTCAATCGACGGGGTCGGAGAAACCAGCGACCAACCGAACTCGGGTTCCAACGTATACAAACGCCTCGCCGCAACCACGAGTGTGCTGGAGCCGTCCTGGTCGGCATCCCACGCAGAGATGCCGAAGACCCCGGGCGCTTGAGGGAGCGAGCCCTCGATCGCCGCCCACGACTCCCCGTTCCAAGTTGCGATCTTCGGCGCCGAAACGCCGCCCGCGAGGTCGAACAAGCCACCGGCGACGAGCATTGGTGTGGCTGGTCCGCTTCCATCCGCGTCCCACGCGAACAGATCATTGACCGAGGCAAGGCCACCAGGTGTGGTTCTCGACATACCGCCATCCAGGTCGATCCACTGCGTTCCATTCCAAGCGGCGACGTAGTTCAGGATGCGCGTGCCGGAGCGGTCGAAGCGTCCGCCCGCCAAGAGCACGGGGTTCAAGGGCCCATCTCCGTCAGGATCCCAAGACTCCAGCGCCTGCACACCGCCGAAAGGACCGGTGAGGCCGTCTCCCAAGGGTTGCCAAGTCCCACCCGGGGCGAGAATCGCCACGTTTGTCGCTGGAGCGCCTCCGGCGGCCGAGAATCCACCCCCAACCACGAGGGAAGCCGGAAGCGGACCGTCACCATCCGGGTCCCACGTGGTCACGGCGACGACAGTGCCGTTCACGCCTTCGATTCCAGATGAGCCATCCCCGTTGACAGGAACGAACCCGTCCCCCTCGCGGCGGGCGACGCCGCCGACGAATCGATCACCGAACTGACGGAACTGCCCCACGACAATGAGAGACTCGCCAGCCGGCCCGTTCCCGTCGTGGTCCCAGTAGGTAGCTCCCTGTGAGCGACCACCGAAACCCGTTCCGAGCGGAAGCCAGTTGGTGCCGTCGAAGCGAGCAGCACCGTCGTAGGTGAACCCCGACGAACCAGCGTTCGGCCCGTAGAACTGCAACCCGAAGGCGTGCAGATCACTCTGCCCGTTGCCATCGTGATCGAATGCTGTGAATGCGGAGACGAAACCATTGAGGTTGAAGGCCCCGTTGCCGAGGCGGACCCAGTTGGATCCATTCCACTCCAGCGCCAGACGGACTTGGTTTGGAGCTTCTCCCTGAAAGCCTCCACCCCCTACGAGGCGTGCTGGGGTCGCCGGGTCGGTGTCATGATCCCAAGAAAAGAGCGGCCCGAACAGCCCGGCGTCGCCGGGGTTGAGGTTCAGGCTTCGCCAGTTGCTCCCGTTCCAAGCTGCCGCACCGACGTACTCAATACCGGCAACCACCCCGCTTGCGGTGATCAGCAAGGAAGGCCGCTCCGGACCGTTTCCGTCTGCGTCCCACGTGCTGAGCGAATTGACCACTGCGCCTGCCGAGTTGGCAAACTGCTCCCAGCTCGACCCGTTCCAACGAACGATTCCGGTGAGGTTCCCGACCCCGCCGAAGCCAAGCAGAGACGTGGGCAAACCGCCCGGACCGTCGTCGAACACGAACAGCCTTCCGGAGCCCGAGAAGACGTCGCCTTGTCGCTGCCAGGCGGAGCCCGTCCACCGAACGATTTCCGCAGGCGAAGGCTCAACAAGCCCGGTGGTGCGCACCGCGTAGAGCTCTGTTCCACGCGGACCGGCATCGTCTGGATCCCAAGCGCAGATTGAGAGGGCGATGCCGGGTTCCTGAGGCGAACCCAACGTCTGCCAGCTCGTGCCGTCGAACACCGAGAATCGGTTGTAGTTGAAAACGTCGAACTCTCCCTCGGCAACCACCAGTTGCAATCCGGCAGCGATCACATTGGGCAAGGGTCCGGTGCCATCCGGATCCCACGTGGTCAGGTGCTCGACCACGAAGCCATCGCCCGGAGTAGGTTCGGGCCGCCAAGAGTCCCGCCCAAAGCTGCCAAAGCCACCCCCAGGCATGCCGCCAAACTCCGGGATCGGGCCGCCCAGATAGATGCGCTCGGCCAGCGGTCCCGGACCATCCGGATCGAGCTTGGTTGCCGAAATGAAGAAGCCAATTGGAGTTGAACCGGGCGCGGTGCCCGTGCGAGCCCAGTTGAGGTCGCACTGTGCCGCTGCGGACGCCGCCAGGCTGGCGAGCACTGCCAACCCGACGAGCGACGATCGAGCGAGCCTTTGCAGACGTCGCTCAACAACCGCCTCCCTCTGAACTACAGCCTCCGACGACATTCCATTGCACTTCATTATCGCGCCTCCTTCTCTGTGGCTTGGCCCGCTGGCATGCGTGCTCGGCTTGGGACACGACCGTTCGAGAGCCTCTCGTCGTCTGCAGCCGACCAGCATTCTGGCAGACAGAGTGAGCCGCCAGCTGATGACAGCCTACCGGAAAACGATCCTCCATCAACCGAAACTATTTCGCTGAGCGAATGATTCTGGTGCCGTGAAAGCGTGAGAACAGCGGCTACAATCAAATCATGGATTCGAGCCCCGTCGCAGCGCACACGCAAACCCCGCTCGAGACGCCAGTTCCCGCCATCACCCGGCGGGGCGGGCCGGGTGAGCCGGCTCTTTCGCTCGACCGGTTGCCTCGGGTAGCAACGCCACCACCGGGAAGTTCAACGCTGGAGTCACGCCTCTCGCTTGCCGCTGAGAACACGCGTCGCTCGCTCCGCGACGTCATCGGTTCCGCCTCCAGACCCGTCCGCTCGCCGAGCGACCTCATTCGCTGTTTCGGCGTCAACAAGGATCTGGCGAGCAAGCTGTTGCTGGCACTGGAGAAGCCGGATCCGCTGGCCGTTGCATATTTCTTGCCCGGGGCCGAAGCGCTGACCAAGTTCCTGGACTCCGCACAACGGAGGATCAATCGACCCGAGCCGATGCTCCGCGCCCGCGAAGCCGTTCGCCAGTTCGCCACGCTCGTCGAGGACGAGCTCGGCGGGCGCCAAACGCTCGAGGCCGCGGCCAGCGTGTGGCTGCCCGAAGTCCGAGCCCGAGTCGAGGCTGCGACTCGCCAGGCGGCGTACAAGAGCCAGTCGATGATCCGAGGCGTCACCTGTGATGTCGCGGTTCACGTCGCGATCGTCCATCCAACCCGAGTGCATTCGGAGCATTGCGACTCCCTGATGGTGCTGGGGTACGTTGGACTTCGGCGTCTTCGTCCCGGTGCTCCGCTCTTCTTCATGACCGCCGCGCACGGCGAGGGACGCCAGGTCTTCACGCTTTCAGGCGATCCCGTCGGTGCCGACGCATCGTCGACGCTGCTGCGCGAGTTTACGTCGCGACCGATTCCCGAGCTGCGCGCTGCTTCTGATGGCGAGAATCTGGTCTATCACATCGACACGCCCCACCTGGGTGCCTCGAACGCGGTGGATGTCTACTTTGCCGAAGTTTCGCGAGGAGCGATGCGTCGCTACACGACGGAGCCTGGCCGTCGCACGGGTGCTTCTCACGGAATGACGATTCCCGCGCGTGAACTGGTGTTCGATTTGCTTGTCCACGAGGAGCTCTACCACGGATGCGAGCCAGAGCTTCTGATCTATGACACGGTCTGGCGCGGAGCAGCAAACCCCAACGATCGACGTCGAGACATCGATCGCCTGGACATTCTTGACAGCATTCGAGTCCTCGGTCGCGGCGTTGCGTCATGCCGAGCCGCTGAGCTTCCCCGGCACGTCGAACTCATCGAAAACGTGTGTGCTTCTCAAGGCTGGAGCGCATCATCCTTCCGCGCTTTCCGTTGTCATAGCCATTACCCCGTCTATGGCTCCCAGTTCTCGCAGGCGATCCGCCTTCCAATGAAGCCTGACGACCCCGTCGCCCGAGGGATCGAGGGCGTCTGACGGGAGCGGGCGACCTGACCAAGTGAGCATGCGACCAGCCGTGCTGCAGGTTTGATTCGCCCGTCCCTCGCTCAGTAGCTTGATTTAAGCCAGCGCTCACGGGTTTGGCTCCAAGGTTCGCTCGCTGCCGTCGCGAGGACGTCGAAGTCGCTCGTATCCATCACATTCGGTCAGGGATATGACGGCTCGCCGAACTCGCAAAGCCCGTTTGGCAGCGCGGCTTCCGCCGGCCTTCAAGCTCGTGATCGCCAAAGCAAAGCACCGGTCCTGAGACCGGTGCAGTGAATCATCACGATGCTCAACTCCCCCGGCGATGGGCCAGAGCAGCCCGTCGTCGATGAGGCGACCACGCGCCGCTTACACGATGGGGGCCGAGAGTCCGAGCTTGGTGCCGACCGAGCCGAATGCTCCGGGGAACGCCGCGTCGTAGTGGGCCATGTACGCGACGATCGGGCTGGCGGACTTGACGGAGAGGCCGTACCAGATGTCGACGGCACGGCGCCCACCGGTCACGAGGCTGTGGACATCGAGCTCCAGCACCTCGCGGGGCTGCAGGGTGCGGCGGAAGGTCTCGTTGCCCTTGAGCGCGTCGATCGACGCGGGCCCGTCGAATCCGATGTTGATCTCGATGGTCACGGGCTGCTGCGTCGGGTTGAACAGGCGCAGATACTCGACGACACCGGGGTGGCCAAGGCCATCGCCTGGGCGGAAGCCTTCGCCGAAGCCCCAGAACGTGTACGCCTCGTTGGCGGGCGAGGTGGTCAGGGCTTGGAGCACGCCATTGCGGGCATCGCGATAGATGATGTAGGAGTCGACGGTGACGGGGCTGCTCGCGTTGTAGAGAACGCTGTAGGGCTGACCGGTCGGGAAGTTGGGGAGTGTCGCGACATCAAGGCTGCTCTGCGAGCGGCCCGCGACATCGAGCACCGTGCGGTAGGAGCTGCCGTTGGCGAAGAGGAACGTGAAGATAACCTGCGACGACGCCGTGCTCGTGTTGACGACTCGAATCTGCTCCTGCTCCGCCGCGAGCCCGAACTGGCCTTCGGGCAGCAAGCCGGAGATCTGGCCCAGCCCGGGCGTTCCGCCCTGGCCTTCGGCGACGCCCAGGTTGTTGTCCTGGTGGGTGACGCTGGCGAAGACCGGTCGCTCGGCCTGCAGCAGCACGCCGTACGTCGTGTTGTCGCGAACGGCCGGCTCGCGGGTGATGTCGAACCCGCCGCGGCGGTATGGCCCGAGCTGATAGACAAGCTGGACCGGCGCGGTCCCGTCGGCGGGCAGCAGCGTGACCGTGACCTTGTTGTCAAAGTTCTGCGGGTTGTAGAAGAGGACGAAGTCGAAGATGCCGGAGCGCTTCTCCACCTGCCCGAAGGTCCACGTCGTGCCCGACTCGCTGCTGAACGACTCGCCAATCGCGCTGGCCAGTCGGGTGAGCTGCAAGTCGTAATAGCTGAACGTCGCCGAGACGGGGAGATCCGAGCGGAGTTCGAGCGCGAAGGGCACGCCCTTGGCGACGAGCTGCTGGTCGGCGTTGAAGAGATCGGGCGTGTTGAGCGTGAAGCCGCCGCGCGAGTTGGCGGGGATGATCGCGTCGCCGATGATCTGATCTCGAACCTGGGCACCGGCTCCGAAGGCCTCGTAGCGAGCGACCAGCACCGCCCTGACCGGCTGGCTGTTGGAGTTGGCGATCGGGACGAAGTTGAAGATCTTGTCGCTGGAGTTACCTTCGGAATAGAAGAGTCGGTAGGGCAACTGCGGGATGGAGACCGTCGCGCCGCTGGGCTGCGTGAGAACTTCCGGTGCGGGCTGCTTGGGGTCGGCCGCCAGATGGCCCGCGCCCGTGCCGGCGTTGAGCGTGGCATACTGAGCCTCGGCCTCTGCCAAAGTCTCGCCGAAGAACACGAAGTAGCGGAAGCTCACCGACTGACCCGCGGCCAGATCGCCCAGGTCGTAGGCGATGACCATGGTCAGGTCGCCCGCAGCGCCAGCGGGGTCGGTCACGGGCCGCCCGAGGATCTGCGTGGGATCCCGCAGGGTGAATGTCGCCAGATCGACAAACGTGGTGGTCGCGCGGGTCTCGTTGGCCGCCGCCGCGAGAGCGATCGTCAATCCCTGCTGGAAGGTGTTGTTGACAACGCGAGCGCTGGCAAAGCGACCATCGAGGTCGTTGAGCGTGAGCGCGGTGTTGATGTCGAGATTGAGGCCCTGGTCGGGGTTGAAGCCTTCCATCCAGGAGACATCGTCGAGCGTGGTGGACGAGGTGTTGGTGAGCACGACGTCGAAGGCGATGAACTGGTCGCCCACGCCGAAGCTCGCGGAGCGCTCGACGCGGAGACCGCCGAACGTGCCGCGGGTCGAGGCCCGCTGGTTGAAGCGGTCGGACTGATCGACAAGGCTGAAGGGGATCTGCGTTGTCGTGGTCGAGTTGATCTGCGAGTTGCGGAAACTGTCGCCCCGCGCCGCCGCCCCGAAGAACGCCGTTGTTCCTTCGAGCGGGTTGGTCGTGCGGCGGAGGAACTCGATGTTGTTGAACCGCAGGCCAGCGAACGTGTCCTCATCGCGGCTGAGCAGGTAACCGCCCGGACGGACACCGACGCGGAGCGCGTCGCCTTCCAGCACGTGCTCGAGATCGCTCACGCCGCGAGCGACGGAGATGCCCAGCGAATAGGTTCCCGTGGTGCCGGCGTTGACGCCCGTGCCCGCGATCGCGGCGTTGTATGCCAGGTTCGAGGCCTCGCTGACCGCGATGTAGTAGATCCCGCCCTGGACAAGCACGAAGGACTGGATGGCGCTGTTGAGGTCGCCCGAGGGGTTGGCAACGCGGATTTCCTGTCCCTGGGCGTTGAACAGGCGGATCGCCGAATCGAGCGTGCTTGTGCTCGCCACCTCGACCGTGAGCGTGGAGCCTTCCTCGCCCACGAACGAGTAGATGTCGCGGTCGCGGCGACCGAACCCGCCATCGCCGAGGAACGCCGAGAGCGTGACCGATCCGAACCCAGTGGTCGAGATCGCGGGGAGTGTCCGCGCCGTCGCGAGGGTGTCGTTGGGCTCGTCGGGCCCGAAGATGTCGTTGGCGAGGGTGAAGTCGATCGACCAGTCGTTGAGCGTGCCGACGTTGAGTGCGGCGCGATCGTTGATCAGCAGGGTCCAGAACCCGGCGGCGGAAACGCCGTCGAACGCCGAGAGTGGCGTATCCGGGCGGAACGAGCCGGTGAATGGCGCCGCGCCGGTGCTGATGAGCGTCGTCGCCTCGTCGTCCAGGAGCGTTCCGGTGAAGTTGTCGCCCGAACCGCCGCGCCGATTGACGAGCAGAACCTGCGTGCCGCCCGGAGAGATCAGCGAGATTTCAAGATCCTGCGTGTAGGTGTGGTTGATGTTCAACCGAACGTTCACGTCGAGAATCTGGCGGCTATCGGAGACGAGGATCGCATCGCTGAGCACGCCCTGCGTGCCCTGGGGCGGGAGCGGCCTGGGCAGCGGGAGGCTGCTGGACACCGTGAAGATCTCGTTGCCGCTGAGGGCTACGGAGATGGCGATGTCGTAAAGCCCGCGAGACTGGCTCTGGCCAGAGCCGGCAACCCTGGCGTCGTAGTTGAAGTTGCCGAAGCCCGAGACGCCCACGTAGTAGGTCCCGGCGTTGTTGACGAAGAAATCGACGAGCGAGTCAGCGCCGCCAAAGTTGTCGTTCTGGAAGATCTGCTGGCCCTGCGCGTTGAACAGCGTGAGCACGGAGTCCAGCGTTGAGGGGAACTGGAGTCGCTTCGCGAAGACCTCGGCGCGGATCTGGCCGCCGCGGGGGAGGTCGATGCGGTACAGGTCGACGTCGAGAGCGGGGAAGGTGCCGTTGCCCACCTGAGCGCCGTTGATCCGGGCCTGGCCCGAGCCATTGAACGCGACTGGAGTCGCGGTGCCGACCGAGTCGTTGGGCTCGTTGTCGCCGCTGCTGCTGACGATGCGGAACGCGTACACCTCGTCGACGCCCGCGGACTGATTGCCATTGAGGAAGTTCGCGTCCGTGTCGCGGAAGTCGTCCGATTCAAGCGTCAGGCGATAGCTGTCGACGGGGAGCCGGGCCAGGGGCAGGCCGGAGACATTGAGCGTGACGTCGACCGTGAAGACGCTGGTCGACGAGACCGCGACGTTCGAGACGATGATGGAAGCGTCGTCGCCCGTGCCGAAGATGCCGTCGGCCCCAGCGCGAACGAGCGTCGCGCTCTGGGCGTCCAGCCTCGTGCCCGACATCGGCTTGTTGAAGGTGATGGAGATCGTGCGGATGGGCTGCCCGGTCACCGCATCGACCGCCAGGGAGACCGGTCCGGGGTTGACCGCCCGAACGACAGGGCCGGAGATGCTCGCGATCGAGAGGGCCCTCGTCAGATTGACGCGCCCGCCGCTGACGACCCGGTTCTGGAGCGTGGGCAACGGGTCGGACGAGTCGATGAGGATCTGGCGGACTTCGGTCGCGGAGAGATCGGCCCGCTGCGACTTGAGCACCGCGATCATGCCGGTCACGATTGCCGCCGAATAGCTTGTGCCGCTGACGTTGGCGTACTGATCGTCGACCGTGGTGGTCCGCACCGCGTCTCCGGGCGCGGCCAGATCAACGCTCTGGCGGCCAAAGCTGCTGAACGGCGCGAGCTCGTCGAGCGGGTTGGTCGCCGCGACGCTGATGACCCCGGGGATGCGGTACTCCGCTGGGTACTCAAGAACATCGAGGGGCCCGCCAGCGTCGCCATCGAGGGCGTCGTTGCCGGCAGAAGTGACAAAGATGCCGCCCGAGTTGATGAACCGCTGAATCGCCAGCGCCTCGGAGGCAAAACCTCCAACGGGGTAGGGAACTAGGCCCGACGTGCCATAGCTATTGTTGCTGGCGACCAAGTTCACGCCCCGCCCGCGCATCATCGTCGCATAGTCGTGGGCATCGACGATGGCGGCGCCGGTGATGAAACCTTGGTTGTCGGAAACCTTGAGGGCCATCAGCGAGACGTTCCACGCCACGCCGGTGAGCCCGACGCCGTTATCGCCCACAGCGCCGATCAGGCCGGCGACTTCCGTGCCGTGGCCACGAACGAGCGAATCGTCGTCCGGGTTTGAATCCCGGGAGCCGAAGTCGAACCCGTTGACGTCGTCAACGAAACCGTTCCCATCGTCGTCGATTCCGTTCCCGCGAATCTCGCCGAGGTTCACCCAGAGGTTGTTCGTCAGGTCCTGGTGGGAGAGGTCGATGCCCGTGTCGATCACGGCGATGACGACGTTCTCCAGCCCGATGGTGGAATCCCACCCCGTCGCGGCGTCAATGTCGGCATCGACGTTGCCGGCGGTCAGGAAGTTGCCGTTGCCATCCTGGAACCCGTTCTCGATGACCTGGCCCGTGTTCTCCAAGTGCCACTGGGCGGGGTACTGCGGATCGTTGGGAACGCGGTTGGACTTCGAAACCCAGTTGGGCTCAATCCCGACCAGACGGGGGCCAGAAGCCCCGGAGAACTCGCGGACCACCTGGTTGGCGGTCTCGCTGGAGATCGTCCCCGCGGCGCGGACGAGCGCAAATGCGCCCCGGGCCAGCACGCGGACCGATGCCGGATCGCCCCCGAGGCGCGTCGCGACGTCTTGGGCCAGCAGACGGGCCGGGCCCTCGCCCAGGCGATCGTTAAACGTCAGGATGTACTCGCCCCGGATGGCGCGAACGTCTCGCCCGTTCCAGACGACATCGGCGACGCCCGGATGGGAGTCGGCGAGTGGACCGTGGAACGCCAGGCCCGCCTCTCCCGAGAACATCGTTCGCGGCTCGAGCGCGTCGCAGGTGAAAGCCTGGAAGAGGGGAGAGAAGTGCGCTGCGCTGGTGCGCCGGCTGAACGACCCATGCGATCGCATCGTGGATGCTCCGGATCTTCCGATCCCGTGACGGAACGCGCCTTTCGGCCCGCCCACGCTCGAGATCCTTTCTTTGTGGCGGTGACCTGTTGCCGCGGCGCGCCGCGTCGGTCTCCAGGTTCGCTCGGTTCCGCTGTCTTCCGCTGGCGATATGGGCGCCTGCGGGGTGTGCCGTTCTCGCGCCCGGTAACCCGTTCACCCGCTCCAAACCGTTGTGGAGTGGCGTGGCAGCTTACCGAACCCGAGCCCGACCCGCTTTCCGCCACCACGCTTTGGGGATGGCAGCGGACGCAGAAGATAGGCTCGCAACCGTGCAGCGGACGCCCGCTCGTTTGGCACCCGCTCAGGCTTCGCTCAAGGACAGCGAAGCCGTCCGCAGTAGCGTACCCGATTCCTGTCCTATCCGCACGCCCGGGAGCCCGGTTTCCGCAACTTCTCCCACTTCGCCCGGGAGGAGTGCCCCATTCCCGCCGGGACCGCCCCACTACGTCCCCGTCCCGGCGTCCTTTCCCGTGCTCTTGGTCGTGCTCTTGGCCGCCCATGCGCTGGGCAAGAGCTCACGCTCCTCCGGACCGCCGGTCAGGCTGAGGGATACCCCGAGTGCCTGGGAGGCCGCGTCGCGACCGGTCCGCCCCGCATTCAGATGATCGAGCCATCGGCGGGTTTCGAGCACAGCGTGCGCGGGATGCTGGGCAAGCTGCTCAGCCCGGGACCAAGCCAGCGACAACGCGCCGCCCGGTGGAGCCAACTCGACCAGCCCCACGCGCGCCGCCTCGGCTGCCGCGATCACGCGCCCCTCAAGAAGGAGGCGTCGCGCGGGACCATCACCCACGCTCGTGGCAAGGAACGGCCCAGAGACGGCAGGTGAAATCCCTAGCCTTGCGACGGGGTAGCCCAGCTTGGCATCCGGCTCGGCAACCACGACATCCGCCCCGCCCAGCAGCGCACAGCCACCCGCGATCGCACCGCCCTGCACCACGATAATCACCGGCACATCAAGTTGACGCATCGCGAGAATGACGCCGGACAACCCGGTGAGCAGTTCGCGCAGCACCGAGCCATCGGGCGACTCGCGGCAGAGGGTCATGTCGAAGCCGGCGCAGAAGAACTCACCCTCGCCGCGAAGGAGCACCGCGCGCGGGGAAGCTCCCCGCGACCCCTCGGCGGATACGCCGACGAGGGCGACACGCAGGGCGGCGAGCATCTCGGGCGTGAGGGCGTTCCGCCGACTCGGGCGATCAAGAACGATCTCGAGGATCGACCGTGGGGCATCGAGCGAGGTTCGAACGGCACCACTCTTGTCGGTCACGAGCGAACTCCTTGGCTGATCCAGCCTCCGGCGGTCCAGGCGCGCACGTTGAAGCACGCAGTGTGGCAATCACGCTGGTTCCGTCAATGTAACTGTTAAGATTAGGACAAAAAGGACGGCAATCGCTTGCGGAACGAGAGAGACGTGGTATGTTGGAAGAGGATCGGTGCTTCCGACGGGGACCGGGAACGGCAACGTTGGGGAAATAGGGGTTGGCCGCGGGGCGTCAGTGTGATCGCACTGCGGGGTCCGGGAATCACGCGACAGGCTTTGCTCCCGACTCGTCAAATTGTGTGGCGGGGCGGGACGAGCAGCAGCCAAGACCGGAGGGTTTTCGATGAAGTCGCGTTTGCTGTCGTTTGAACGTTCGGCGAGTTCGTTGGCGCTGTCTCTCTGTTTGTTAGGGGGGGGGGCGGTGGGTGTTCGTACTCAGAGTGCGGTCGGCCAAGTTATGCCTGACCCAACTCCGGGCAACCCGGCATTATGTCCGGTCGGATGGCCTCTTCCAGCGACGCCGGCGCCGGGAAGCTTCTGTTCCGGCGAGTGGCCGATCACGCCTTTGCCCGCAGTGCTTCCAGCAGGCGACACATGGATTCCGTACATGACGCATTCGCTGCCAGGAACCGGCGGACCGCCGCCGGTTGCCTGGAGGCCCGATCGCGAGCCGCGCATCTTCCTTCAGTTCATGTATTACGGACTCCATGAGTTCAATCCGTTTGGCCTTGGAGAACTATGGGGCCCGGCGTCTCAACCGACAGGCCCCAACTCGCCACCACCGATTGATCGCCCTGTCGATCGTGGCTCGATGAACTTCACGCCAGAGGGGTTCCCGCAAGGATTTTCCGGTGAGCCCAACGGCCTCTACGACCAGATCGAGGTCTTCGAATGGTATCTGAACTTCTTCTACAACATGGGAAACCGACGCTTCGTGTTGAGACTTCCTGCGGGAACTGTCTTCAATCAGGACTATCCGCTGAATCAGTGGCAGATGATGGGGAACTCGCTGGTCGAAGAGAACTGGAAGCAGCGTTTTTTCCTTGGCAACTTCCCTCCCCTGTCCACTCATCCACAGTGGGGTTTCTGGCCCAACTGGCGTGCGGCGCATCCCGACGCTCGATTCGAGTTGTACACCGCCGCGCCGGTTCCCGCCGGCCTGTGCCAGCCATGCTTCACGAGCAACGAGTTTTCGGGGACGCCAGGGCAAGTCGTCGCAGCAGCAATTCAAACACCGGATGGACAGGTATTTCGATGGCGTGTAGCATGCAACGGCGTGCCAGAAGCAGAGGATTTCAGCCCCTTCGACGCGCGTCATGTCAGCTTTGTGATCCGGTCACTCCAGCCCTGGGTCGACGCGGGGATCCGCGGCTTTATCATGGATTCAGCGAGCCCCAATGGCATTGACCAGGCACGCCGGCGCACGTTCCTCGAACTGGCGTACATGCCTTATTTCCGAAACCAGCTTGGTCCCTGTGTGGACCTACCGGAAGAGCCCACCTGCCCATTCCCCAACATCCGCTTCATCGGCGAAGTGTTCCCAACCATCGGGACTGGTGACGACGTAATCGACGATTGCGCCGTGCGGTGGGCTCCGTGGATGGGGCAATCCGAAAAGGCGACACGACTCGATTGGAACTACAACACCAACCAGTGGGATCGAACCTTCAAAGAACCGTGGGATGGGTGGCTGTTTGCGCGTGACCAATCCGAGGTCCATCTTCTGTTGACGGCCGATCGCTCGCCGCAGATCCCCGTGCCACCGTTCAATCAACAAAAGGAGCCGGATTGGACCTTTGCTCAGGTTGGCGAAGCACGCAAACGCGGCTTTGTCGTGGACCTGTATAACTGCCTGAGCCTGAAGGAGTGTCGGTACATCGCTCGGTGGTACTCCATGGGCCCCATCCGTGTCGCCGACTTCAATGGCGACAACATCGTAAATCCCCAAGACGCGGCGGAGTTTGAGCAGGCCTGCACCGAAACGGAACAGATCATCGCGAACGGATTCCAGCCGCTGCTCGTGTTCGCGACGGGCGACGCCAACGGTAACGGCGTGTATGAACCACTCGAAGATCGGCTCTGGTTCTACCAGTACTACAACTACCCGCAGAACTGGGACTTGACATGGCCCTACGAAACCGCGAACGATATGTAGTTGCACGGAGTCCAACAGGAGACAACACGAATGCTGCGTTTTGTATTTTCATGTTTCTTGTGTATTGTTACCTGCGCACCAGCAGCGTCAGGAGACCAGGTCTTCTACAACGACAACGGCGTTTGGCGTACCAGACTGGCTGACCAGTCGAACCTTGGCCCGGGGCAGTCGTTTCCGTCATACGACAACTACACCTCTCCACTGGGAGGAGGTGTCACGGTCATGACAGCCGATGTCCGTACGGGTCGACAAGTCTTTGGAGACGATCTAAATCTTGTGGGGCCCTTTGGCCCGGGCTACATCATCGACTCGGCGGGGTTCAGCTTGGCAAACTATTCCCGCACCGGGTCAATCTCAGCCTTGGTAGCTCGATTCAGATGGATTGATCGAGACACCCAAACGCAAGTTGGTCAACTGGATCTGAATTTGCAACTCGTGCCTATTGGCCCGGGGCAACGCGATCGTGTCCGTGGTGACATCGGCACTCTCCGCTTCCTCAACATCCCCGTCCGCCCACGCATGTACTACACAACCGAGTTCCTCTCCGTCACCGGCATCGACATCGCCGACATCGGCATTTCCTACGGCGGCCCGATCGGTGTCGGCTCCTCCTCACGCTTCATCCGTAACTTCACGACCGGCCAGGACATCGACCTGGGTAGCGAGAACCAGAATCTCGGCTACCTCATCCGCACCTACCCGCTACCCGCCCCTGGCAGCGTCCTTGTCCTTCCGTCCCTCGCACTCTTCGCATCTCGCCGTCGGCGGTGATTTACCCAGATGTTCGGCGGCACCGGTCTCCAAACCGGTGTCCCCTTTCGACCAATAGCTCCGATGTCGTTGCCCGACCGCTCGCGCGGTCGGCTCCTTCTGTGTGTGCGGTACCGGCGATTATTCAAGTCGTGGTGGCACCGGTCTCCAGACCGGTGCCCATTTGGGTTTCGCATCGACCGTGTGGGGGGCCCGCAACACAATCCACGACACGGAGTGCCGTGCTACTTCCGAGCGGTTGCTTTGATCGCGAACCCGAGCGATGCTGCTTGCGCCAGCACCGCCTCGTCGACGCCAGTCTTGAGGCCGCGCTCGCGAACGGCGCGAACCACTGCTTCCGTCGCGACGTTTCCGGGCGCTCGTCTTTCCGGCGTGCTCGCAAAGGGGCAGCCGCCCAGCCCCGCGACGGCGGCATCGAAGCTGCGGATGCCAAGCGAAAGGGCGTGCCGGACGCAATCGACGGCCCGCCCAAACGTGTCGTGCAGGTGCAGCGTCACCCGCGACGCTTCCACATCGCGCAGCACGGCCCGCAGCATCGCCTCCAGGCTCGCGGGCTCGGCGGCGCCGATGGTGTCGCCAAGGTCAAGCTCATCGACGCCGAGATCGAGCAGCGCTCGCGAGCACGCGGCGACGCGGGCCGGCGCGACCTCGCCCGAGAACGGGCACGCGATGACGCACGAGAGGTAGCCGCGGATTGGTAGATTCTCGCTCCGAGCCGCCGCGATGACGGGGCGGAAGCGTTCGAGCGACGCGTCGAACGTGGCGCCGATGTTCCGCTCGTTGAAGGCGTCGGACGCCGCGGTGAAGACCGAGACCTTGGCGATCGCGGCGCGGGCGGCCGGGCCAAGCTCCCGCTCGAACGTCCGCCTGAGCTCAAGCGCCGCGTGCATGCCCCGCTCGTTTGGCACCAGCACGGAGAAGACGGGCGGCGCGATCAACCCTCCCGAAGCGATCGCCTCGGCGAGCGCGCGCAGCACCTGGGGTCCATCCGCAAGCTGCGGCACCTTGGCAGGGTTCACAAAGCTCGTCACCTCGACCTCGTCCACGCCCGACTTGGCGAGGGCGAGCACAAGATCGGCCTTGGCTCGAGGCGAGATCACGCCAGGCTCGTTTTGCAGGCCATCGCGGGGAGAGACGTCTGTGATGCGGACGTATTGGGCAGTGGTCACGATCGATGGTACTGGGCAAACAAGAACCCGGGGTGTCGAAGGGCCCACGGGGTGCCGCCAGAGTGCGGGCTTACCTCCCGGGAGAGCAGCCCAAATTTGGGGCCATTACACCGGGACTGCCAGCGGGCCAAGCGGCAAGGGAGTGGTCGGGACGGCGAGATGGTCGAACGCCCCAATCGCGCTCGCCACCCGCCGCGCACCAAACGCCTCGTCGGAGTGGAACTACACTCAACCCTGCGACGCCGGATTGAACACATGCATGACGCACGCCCGTCCGAAGCCCGCCCTCAACCTCGTTTGTTTTCTCTGCCTGTCCTGAAGGGCAATGCGCTCGGTTCGCGGGCGACCGGGTCACGGGTTCCCGCCGGTACGGGCGCCATGGTGCCGGGCTGGGATCCAGATGGTTTGGCAGCGCATTGGGCGTACGAGAAGAAAGAGAAGTGTGGGGTTTTCGGCATCTGGCGACAGCCCTCGCCCGCCCACGTGACATACCTAGGGCTTTACGCTCAGCAGCACCGGGGCCAAGAGTCGGCAGGCATCGCGGTGAGCGACGGCCGGCACCTCAGGGCATTTACGGGCATGGGGCTTGTGCCCGAGGTGTTTGAAAGCGCCGACATCAAGGGGCTGGACGCCGGCTCCATCGCGGCCATCGGGCACAATCGCTATTCGACCGCCGGGGGCTCGGTCGCTTGCAACGCGCAGCCGCTGCTGGAAAACTACATCGGCGGGCAGGTATCCATCGCTCACAACGGGAACCTGATCAACGCGGACACGCTCCGGCACGCGTTTGAAGAGGCGGGACACCTCTTTCACACGACCAGCGACACCGAGGTCATCGTCCACCTGCTCGCGTCGCCCGAGCAGCAGAAGACGCCCGACCCGCTGGCGGCGACGCTCCGACGGCTGCAAGGGGCGTTCAGCTTGGTGCTGCTGTTTGCCGATCGCATCGAGGCGGCGCGAGATCCCTGGGGCTGGAGGCCCTTGGTCATCGGACGAATGCCAACGCCCGGCGCGAAAGTCAACGGCACTCGCGACGCAGCGCGGGGTGGTGCCGACGCTTCGGCAGGCTGGGTGGTCGCCTCCGAAACCGTCGCGCTCGACGCGATCGGCGCGACACTGATTCGTGAGGTTGAACCGGGCGAGATCGTGACGCTTTCCGACGCCGGGTTGGCAACGCGGCGTTATGCCGACGAGGCGCCGCGCCTCGCACACTGCGTCTTTGAGCACGTGTACTTTGCCAACCCCGCGAGCGTGGTCTTTGGACAGACCGTCCAGGCAGTGCGTGAGCAGATGGGCGAGGCCCTGGCGCGAGAAGCCCCGGTCGCGGCCGACCACGTCATGCCCATGCCCGACTCGGGACGATCGGCGGCGACTGGGTACGCCCGCGCCAGCGGGATCCCCTACCGCGAGGGGATTGTGCCCAATCGCTACGTCGGGCGAACATTCATCAAGCCAACGCAGGGCGAACGCCTGGAAGCCGTTCGCCTCAAGCTGAACGTGGTGTCGGAGTTGGTCCGAGGCAAGCGGCTCGTGATCGTCGACGACTCGATCGTCCGTGGAACGACCACGAAGGCGAAGATGGACCAGATCCGCCAGGCGGGTGCCAAAGAGATCCACCTGCGAATCTCTTGCCCCCCTATTCGGCACCCCTGCTATTTCGGCGTGGACTTTGCCACCCGCGATCAGCTCATCGCCCACAATCGCAGCGTTGAGGAGATTCGCGCGTACTTGGGCGTCGACTCGCTGCACTACCTGACGCTGGAAGGGCTGCTTGGGTGCATGAATCGGCCGGGCGAGAACTACTGCACCGCGTGCTACAGCGGCGAGTATCGCCTGGACCCGGAGTCGCCCCAGCGAGACTTTGAGATGGGACACCGCCAGCTTCCCATCTTCAGGGGATGAACGCTTCAACCTTCAGGTGAAGAACTCTTCAACCTTCAGGTGATGAACTTTGCGAGGGCCCGCAACTGGCTCGCGCCGCCAGCGCGGATCCGGCTCACGCCGCAGGCTGACGGCTCCGTCGGGCGGCGGGTTCCCGCAAAACGGGCCCTGAAGGATCGATCGGGATGGGGGATTGATATGGACGGGTGCGGCCCATAAAGTTCGGATGCTGCAAGGATGGTCTTGCAGACCAAGAGGTGTGTTCCGCCATGACCTGCGCTCGCGAAAACCCACGGTGATCTGGATGAAGCGCTGGCTCCATCCATCATCGCGTTTGGCACGAGCGGCCGCGTTCTCGGCGCCTCGGTTTCCTGGTCCCCCTTGGGAGATCAGGATGAACTGAGGATGACTCCGGAACGAGGGCCGGGCCGTGCTCACCGCCGAGAGGATCGGCGTGTGGGGGTCGGTGCCGGCGTGCGACCAGGACGGTCGCGCGGCGGGCCACGGGAACCATCTCGTGGTCGTTTCGTTTTTGGCGTGTGCCCGGTTCGCCGCGTGCGCTTTAGATGGAGTCGGCTCTCGCGGGCATCGGTTGAGTGGGAAGCTGGTTGGAGTCGGGGGATCGTCTTGACGGTCTTGAACAACTCGGACAACTCGACATCTTGGACAGTTGAATCAGTCAGGAGCTTTCGCGGATGAACACTCAGGAAATGATGCGCATTCTGGACGCGATCTCGCGGGACCGCAACGTGGACCGCTCGGTTCTCATTCGCGACCTTGAACTGGCGATGGTTTCGGCGGCGAGGAAGTTCTACAACACGCTCGACGCCGAGGAGTTTGCCTGCAAGTTCGATCCGATGTCGGGCCAGCTCACGATCCTGCGCCATGGCGAGCCGCTGGACAAGACGCCCGAAGGCTTCGGACGCATCGCGGCCCAGACGTTCAAGCAGGTGATGATCCAGAAGTTCCGCGACGATGAGCGGGCCAGCATCAAGGACGAGTTCGGCAAGCGTCTCAACGAGATCGTGATCGGAACGGCGCAGCGGTACGAAGGCGGCTCACTGGTCGTGACGGTCGATCGCGCCGAGGCCATCATGCCCCGGTCGGAGCAGATCCCGGGCGAGCAGTTCAACGCGGGCGATCGCGTGCGATGCCTGATCTTGGAAGTCAAGGAAAGCGGGAGCCAGATCAAGATCATCGTGTCGCGAGCCAACCCGGACTTCATCAAGCGGCTCTTCGAAGTCGAGGTGCCCGAGGTCGCGGAGCGCATCATCGAGATCAAGGCGATGGCGCGCGAGCCCGGGTATCGCACGAAGATCGCGGTGAGCTCGGTGGACTCCAAGGTGGACGCCGTGGGCGCGTGCGTGGGCGTCCGCGGGTCGCGCATCAAGAACATCGTGGATGAGCTCAACGGGGAGAAGATCGACATCGTCCGCTGGAACGAGTCGAGCCAGATCCTGATCCAGAACGCGCTCAAGCCTGCGGAGGTTCAGGAGATCAGCCTGTGCTTCGAACTTGGGCGGGCGACGGTCGTCGTGCGCGACGATCAGCTCAGTCTCGCGATCGGCAAGCGCGGACAGAACGTTCGCCTGGCCGCCCGCCTCACCGGGTGGGACATCTACATCCTCACGCCCGTCGAGTTCAACAAGGGCCTGGAGACGATGTCGCAGACGCTGCTGACGATCGAGGGGATGAACGAGAAGCTGGTCGATCGTCTCGCGGCCCTGGGTATGGTGAGCGTCTTCGATATCGAAGAAGTCGGCGCCGACGTGCTCGTGGGCGAACTGGAAATCCCCGAGGCGACCGCATCGGCTCTCGTCGAAGCGTGCTCGGTCAAGGCGAAGGAAGTCGCCCAGCAGCAGCAGAAGGAAAAGGAAGAGAAGGAACGCAAGGCTCGCGAGGAAGCGGCGGCGGCGGCTCGCCTGCTCACGGGCGAGGGCGTTCCCCCGGAAGGCCAGGTCTCGGCCGCGGGCGAAGACGCAGCGGCGGCGATCCTCGGGGGTCTCGTGGGCGGTGGGCCGGTGGGTGGCGGCGGAGCCCCGGCACCTGCCGGAACGCCCGAGGTTGAAGCGACCGCCCCGGACGCGGCAAAGTCCGACGCTGATGCCAGGGCCGCGGACATTCTCGGCGCGGGAAGGTCGGCGTAGGCCGGGCGAAGGCCGGGCGGAGTCATGAAGCCGGCCTTGAAGCAGGATTCGCGATCGAGCATCGCGGATCCAACGGGCTGAACGAAGTTTGAGACGTGGGGCAGGGTGAGTCGGGTTTTTTGGAGCGCAGCTTGACGACGAAGCGGATTCACGACATCGCGAAAGATCTGGGGATCGATTCCAAGGTCATTGTGGCCAAGTGCCAGGCCGAGGGAATCTCCGCGGACGTGGTCAAGAACCACATGTCCCGCGTATCAGCGGGCCTGGAAGCGTCGATCCGCGAGTGGTTCTCGTCGGGCTCGGGCGGGACAGCGGTGGAAACCGCCGAACGCATCGCCGTCGAGAGCCCCAAGACCAAGACCGCCCGCAAGCGGCCCGCCAAGAGCGAGGGGCAGGGTTCAGGCGGTGAGGGCGATGGCGAGCACGGACACGAGGGCGACACCCACGCCGACCAGGCCGTCGTCAAGATCGTTCCCGACAAGGCCTCTGCCCCGGACAAGGCTCCGGCTCATGCCGTCGAACCGACGATGCGGATGAGCGGGCCTCCCGCGACCGAGGTCGCCAAGGCCTCGCCCGTGTCGGTGCCTGCGCCGCACGCCGACTCGCCCGCCGACGCTCCTTCCGCCCGAGCCGATGGGCAGGTATCCACTCCGCTCGCAAGCCCGAGCGTTGCTGCGAGCCCGATCGCGCCCGCGGGCGCTTCGGGCGGTGCCGTCGGCGTCTCTCGCGCCTCCCCCACTCGCGTTGAAGTTCCCGTCCCGCCCCCCGTGACGGTCAGGCCAGCGACGCGCACGCCTGAGCAACCAAGTGCCCGCATCGGCGACGACACCGAACCCAGCGAGATCTCCCAGGATCGAACGGGCGAGCGTGGGTCCGGCCCGAACGCGGACCGCGGCGTGTCGGTGGATCGCGACACGGGCGAGCAAGCGGACCACACGCAGCGTCACGCCGCCGAACGAATCGAACCGAGTCGGGCTCCCGCGGATCGCGACGCCGGAGGTCGGACGAGCCAAGGCGGAGACGGTGCCCTGGGTGGCCGTCCGTCGGTGGGTTCGACGACGGGCGTCGCCGCGGAGCGCCAGGCTCCGGGTCACGGCCCCGCAAGCGGAGGCGGAGCTGCGACCACTGGGACGAGCGGCGGCGCAGGCACAACGACTGAGCGGCCCGGCCCCGGGATTCGTCCCGCGCCGATGAACGTGCCGACGCGCCCGACGGTGATCGCACCAGCCGGGCCCAAGCTTGAGATTCGCACACCCGTCAAGATCAGCGGCCCCAAGGTCGTGCGCGTGGAAGCGCCCGAACAGGTCGAAGCCCCGCGTCCACGCCGCCCCGGCATGGGAGGCCCGTCCGGCCCCGGTGGTCCTCCCGGCGCGCCGGGTCGCCCCCGTCCGCCCGGTGCGGAGGACGATGGTCGCGGCAAGCGCAGTTCGGGCGGCAGGCCCGCAGTGGGCGCCGGCAATGCGGCAGGAAAGCGCTCCAGCGGTGCGGGCATCCCCGAACGCCGGCGCGCCAAGGCCAGCCCCGACGAGTGGGTTGGCGCGCCAGGCTCAGCGGTCTTCAGCGAGCAGGACCTGATCGAACGCGAGGCTCGCCTGATGCGATCCAGCGGGCTTCTCAAGAAGCGCCGCCAGGATGCCAGCAAGCCCGGCCCCGCTGGCGCGCAGGGCCAGCAGCAGGCGACCGGCGCGATCCGCATCGCGGCCCCGTTCACGCTCAAGGAGCTGTCGGAGGTCACGGGCGTCAAGGTCGCCGACCTCTCCAAGAAGTTCTTCCTGATGGGCATGATGATCAAGATCAACGACGGCGTTGATCCGATCAAGGCGCAGGAAGTCATGATGGAGTTCGACGTCGAGCTCCAGGTCGTCGAGTCGCAGACCGCCGAGGAAACGGTCGCCGCCGAGTTCGTGGATCGCAAGGTTGTTGACGAGCGCCCGCGCGGGCCGATCGTCACGATCCTGGGCCACGTCGACCACGGCAAGACCTCGCTGCTGGACAGGATCCGCAACGCCAACGTCGCCGCGGGCGAAGCGGGCGGAATCACTCAGAAGACCAGCGCCTTCCGCGTGCCGCTCACGATCGAAGGGGCGGAGAAGGAGATCGTTTTCCTCGATACGCCCGGTCACGAGGCATTCACCTCGATGCGTGCCCGCGGTGCCAACATCACCGACGTAGTCGTGCTCGTCGTGTCGGCGCCCGAGGGCGTGATGCCGCAGACAATCGAGAGCATGAACCACGCCCGAGCGGCGAAGGTTCCCATCGTCGTGGCGCTGAACAAGATCGATCGTCCGGACGCGACGGAAGCCGCGATCAACAAGACGCTCCGCCAGCTTGGCGACGCGGGCCTCTCCCCGGTCGAATGGGGCGGGGATACCGAAATCGTCCGCACGAGCGCGACGACTGGGCAGGGCATCCAGCAGCTCCTTGAAACGCTGGACTACCAGGCGCAGCTCAAGGAACTCAAGGCCGACTTCGGCGGCGCCGCCCAGGGCACCGTCATCGAGGCGCGGACGGAAGAAGGACGCGGCGCCGTCGCCAGCATCCTCATCCAGACCGGAACGCTGAAGGTCGGCGACTTCATCGTGATGGGGCGCGGCTTCGGGCGCGTTCGCGACATCTCCGACGACCGGGGTCGGCGCATCCGCGAGGCCTTGCCCCCGATGCCGGTCGTGGTCTCGGGCATCGACGAGGTCCCCGACGCGGGCGACAAGTTCTACGTCGTCGACTCGCTGAAGAAGGCGCAGGACGCGGCGGAGATGCGGCGCCGGCGCGAACGCGAGACGATCCTTGCTCAGCCGAAGGTCACGCTGGACAGCCTCTTCAGCCAGATGGCCGACAAGGACGTCAAGGAAATCCTCATCGTCCTCAAGGCTGCGGAACAAGGCACGCTGGACGTGCTCAAGTCCCAGTGCGAGAAGATCAAGAACGACGAAGTCCGGACCAAGGTCATCCACGCCGCGATCGGCGGCATCACCGAGAGCGACGTCATCCTCGCGGAGGCATCGCGAGCAATTGTCATCGGGTTCAACGTCATCCCGTCGGGCAAGGCGAGAACGCAGGCGGAGCAGAAGGGCGTTGAGATCCGCACCTACCAGGTGATCTACGACATCACCGACGACCTGAAGAAGGCCGTGGAAGGGCTGCTGGCGCCGGAGATCCGCGAGGAGGTGCTGGGGCACGCGGAAGTCCGCAAGGTCTTCAAGGTTTCGAAGGTGGGCACGATCGCTGGGTGCTACATCACCGACGGCACCGTCCAGCGCGACGCTCTCATCCGCGTCACTCGCAACGGGGTCGTCATCGAACACGACCGCGTGCTCGAACAACTCAAGCGCTTCAAGGACGACGCCAAGGACGTTCGCGCGGGCATGGAGTGCGGCATGAAGATCGTCGGGTACGACGACATCAAGGAAGGCGACGTGCTCGAGTGCTACAAGAAGGTGGAGGTCAAGAGGACGCTGTAATCGCCAAATGGCGACGTCCCTTGAACGGCACTTAGGTTGACCTTGTTTGGCATTTTGGCACTTTGGTTCATGTGCACTTCGTCATGGTGATCGGCATTCTCCAGTTTGAGCTCTTCATCCACGGCGCGGAGTCAATCAAGGACAAACGCCGCGTTGTGCGCTCCCTCAAGGACCGCCTTCATCGCGAGCACCTGGTCTCGATCGCGGAAGTCGGTAACTCGGACGCGCTCGGACACGCGGTGCTTGGGCTGGCGCTGGTGGGCCGCGAGGGCAAGCACGTTGCGGAAACGCTCGACCGGATCACATCCAAGCTTCAGAGCATGACCGAGGCGGAGGTGGGCGACGTGTCGCGTGAGCTGCTGCACGGGCGATCGGCCGCGGACTTTGCCAACGGGATCCCGGGCGACGAGGCGGAGCCCGCGGCAGGAGATCAGGACTTGGCCCAGGAACTGCTCCGGCACGCCGGGGATCCAGAGGACTCGGACGGTGCCGACGCCGAGACTGGCCGCCCTCACTAGACTTGGAGCCGTGTTCGCGGCGCAGGAGCGCCGATCGCCTCACCCGTTGGCCCCACACGTTCTCCCCACACCGGCGCTCGCGCTTGCCCGGCGCGAAAGAGCCCCATCTTCTTCCGACCGCGCTCGCCTCCCAACCAATGCCTTGATCGAGATCGATCCGCCTCCGCCGCGAACCATGTCACGCAAAGTCGAACAACTCGCCTCTTCGATCCACACGGCTCTGCAAGACCTGATCGCCCGCGGGCTCCACGACCCGCGCATCTCCGGGCTGATCACCATCACGAGCGTGCGTGTCACGATGGACTTCAAGGAAGCGATCGTGCTGGTGTCGGTGCTGCCGGAGGATCGGCAAACACTGGTGCTGCACGGGCTCAAGGCCGCTGCGGCGCACATCCGCCGCGAGGTGGGCGATCGCGTTCGCACGCGGCAAATGCCGTTGCTGGTCTTCAAGCTTGACGATTCGCTCAAGAAGGAAGCCGCGGTGATCCGAGCGCTCGAGCAGGTGCACCGCGAGCAGGAACAGCGCGGAGTGCTGGCAGACACGGAGTCCGGCAGCGAGCCCGGGGACGAGAGTTCCGCGGGCTCGGACCCAGACCTCGCCGCCCCCGACCCCAGCACTCTGGACCAGAGCCCCGCCGACCAGACCAAACCGGACCGGACCACCCCAGAGAGCGGAGCCAAGACCCCGTGACGACCGGCGACGGCACCAAACGGCTTGGAACGCTCCTCAAGGGTCTGTCGACGCAGTTCCCGGAGGCTTCACCCGGGCCCTGCCCCGCCGCGGCGTGGCCCTGCGACCCGCTCATCCGCGAGCTGGTCTTTGGCATTCTGCTGGCGGAAGCGACGACGTCGCAGGCTGTCGCTGCGACGATGCAGCTCGACACGCACTTCGTTGACTACAACGACATGCGTGTGGCGCTGCCTGGAGACGTCGCTCGCGTGCTCAGCGACACGGTGCCGCTGGGAGCCGAGAAGGCGGCGCGAATCCGAGCCTGCCTCAACGACGTGCAACGTCGCGAGCATTGCCTTTCACTGACGCCGCTCAGCGACTCCGGGCGTCGAGACGCTCGGGCTTATGTCGCGAGCCTTGAAGGCGTGCCAGCGTTCGCGGCTTCGCGCCTGCTGGCCCTGCACTTTGGCGTTCACGCCGTCCCGGTGGACGAGCGCTTGCGCACGCTTCTCGTGCGGGAGCAAGCGATCCCGAGCGACATGGCCGCGAGCGAGGTGGCGGCCCTGCTGGAGAAGATGGTCAAACCCGGGCTGGCGGTCGCAACGCTCGCGCTTCTTCAGGCTTGGTCGGACAGCGCCGCTCCGGAGATCGGACGGCGCGAACCCTATGGGAACGCGGAGGCGAGGCAATCGCTCGCTACGGGTGCTGAGCCCGGTGCGCAGGCCAGCGAAACCCCGGCGAGCCCGCCGAGCGTATCGAAGGGGGCCGATCCCGGTTCACCCAACGGGTCTCAGCGCGCGGGGCGCTCCAAGGACGGCGAAAGGCCCGCCAGCACGAAGAAGGCCAAGGCCTCCGGACGTCGGACGAGCGAGGACGCTTCGCGTGTGGGCCCGACAGCGGAGCCGCAGGCGGGCGACGAGGGGCGGGCGAGCGAACCGGGATCGACCGGTGCCGCGACCACGTACGACGAGCCACGCCAGACCAAGAAGAGGGCTCCCAGAACGGGCGACTCGGGCCGGACGCGCGGGGCTCGAAACTCTGGCAACAGCGCCGACCGCGGATGATGTTTCGCACGCTTGCCTTCGCTGACCTGCGAATGATCTGGCGTGCCACACACGACTGCGAGCGTTGAACCGCCGACCCAGTTCGAGCAAAGCGCGATCGTCCAGAGGCGCTCTCCGCGGCGGCAATCGCTGCTGGTCGCTGCTCTCGTGCTCACCTGCGGGCTGGCGGACGCCCGCCCAGCTTTGCACACCAACCAGATCGGCCAAGCGGCTCAGCCCGAGGCAGGCGAAGAACTCACGCAGACGCTTCGAGA
Organism: Planctomycetota bacterium; assembly: GCA_033763815.1. Lineage (GTDB taxonomy): Bacteria > Planctomycetota > Phycisphaerae > Phycisphaerales > UBA1924 > JANRJU01. Next base: position 55,759 of record JANRJU010000006.1, on the reverse strand, counting down.
CATCCCTGGCGTTGCGGCGCTCAGGTCGCTCGCGGAACGCCAAAGCTCGGAGCCCGACGCGGGCGTCACGCCCCAGGAACTCGCTTCGCTCATCGGTGCGGATCTGGTCGCGGAACTCCGCGACCCAGCAGAACGGGCTCGCGCCGAGGCAGCGTGTGATGGCGTGCTGGCGGCACTCCGCGCCGCACTGGCCGATGAGTTTCCGCCCAGGGCGAACGTGACGCCTGACGCGAGATGGCAAGCCGTTCGGGCGTATGTTGAAGGGCGTACGGCGCTGAACCGGGGTGAAGTGGATGCCGGGCTGGCCGCCCTCAAACGGGCGACGGAGCTGGACCCCGGCTCGCACGAAGCATGGCTGTTGATGGGCGAAGTACAGCTTTCCGGCGCAAGGCGTGCGAGCGGGTTGGCGTCGCTGAGGTCCGCGGTGGCGGCTGGGGCTGGCGTCCCCGAGCCACTCTGGTTGCTCGGGCGCGAGGCGCTGCGCACGGCGCGCCTGGAGGAAGCAACGCGCCTGCTTGCGGGCGCCCAGGCCCGCCTCGAGGCCACCGGAGATGATGCCGTCAAACTGCTCGTGCAGGCCGACCTGGGCGAGGCGCTTCTCCGCACCGGTCGACTGACGTGCGGCATTGAGTTCCTTTCCCGCGGGCTCGATCTGCCGCAGCAGCCCGGATTCTCCACCAGGCGCCGAGATGAGATGGGCGAACTGCTCCGTCGGCGCTCCGACCTCCACCTGGCGATCGGCGACGCATGGCTCAAGCTCGGGAACGCGGACAACGCGCTGCGTGCCTACGACGACGCGGCGATCCACGCCACGCTTGATCTCGACGGGGTGCGGCAACGCCGCATGCACGCGCTGCTCAAGCTCGGCCGCTCCGCGCAGGTGGCGCTCGACACGCTGGCTACCATCGAGCGGTCCGAAGGGCTGGTGAGCCAGGCGCAGCTCACGCTCATCCGCTCGCTCGGTGAGCGTCTTCCCCTCAGCGAGCCGCTCACGTCGCTGATCGATCGCTTGACCAAGAACGCGCCTCCCACCACCCGCGTGGATCTCCGCCTGGCCCTGGCGGCGGCCGCGCCGGACCGGGCCCTGCAAATCCTCCAAGAAACCGCTCGCACTGATCCCTCGTCGAGGCGCGCCGTCCTCGCCGTGGCGCAGAGCGTCGCCCCCCAGGGTCCTGATGCCGTCGCGGCCCAGTTCGTGCTGCTCGCACAAAACGCCCCGCGCCATGCGGCGTTCCTCGCTCCGCTCTCCTTGGCGAGCGTCCGGGCCAATGACCTGCTCGATAGCCTTGCCCAGAACCCCGCGCCGGCATCCAAACTTCTCGAGTCGCACGTGCGACTCCTTGTGGGCGACGCCGCGGGCGGACTCGCCGCGGTTGAATCCGTCTCGCTTGATGCAGGTGGACCACAGTCGTTGCCACCCGAACTCGCCGCGTCGCTCCTCAGCGCGCGCGTCCGCGCACTGGCTGAACTTGGTCGATGGAAAGAGTCCGAACAGACCTACGAACGCCTTCGGAGCATCGAGGCCCCGGAGGATGGTGGCCAAGGCCAAGGCAACCTGTGGCTCGCGTGCGTGCGTGCCGAGTCGCTCGGCAGGCTGTGGCGGCATGGCGAGGCGGCGGCAGAGCTCGAAGCCCAGCTCACCGACGAGGCGAACGAGAACGAGGCCCAGCTTGCGTCGCGCGATCGATCTCGCATCGATGCCCTGCTGCTTGGTGCGAGCGTCGCGGCCCGGGCCGATCGCGCGGGCGAGGCCGCGTCGCTGCTCCGTCGGGCCCTCGCCGCCGACCCTCGCGACGAGCGCGCCTATGAGGGCCTCATCCTCCTTCACTCGCGTGATGGCTCGCTGCCCGATGAGCAGGAACTCGTCCGCGTGCTTCGCGCGATTCGGGAGGCTCTGCCTTCCAGCCGGGCCTTGAGGTTCCAGCTTGCAAAGGAACTGGCCCGCGCGGGCAACTGGTCGCAGGCGGAGAGCACCCTTCGCGCCCTGGCGGAAGATGACTCAACCGACCCGCAGGTCGTCGCGCTCCTCAGTTTGGTGTGGCAGCAACTCGGACAGCTCGACGGCTCGGATGGCTCGGTCCACCGCGCGGCGCGCACGTGGTTTGAGGCTGCCCGGCGCAAGCAACCCGGGCTCCCCTGGCTCTTGGTGGGTGAGGCGAGATTCCGAGCGCTTGCCGGCGATGCCGTCGGGGCCGAGCGCCTGCTGGAAGCCGAACTGGCGAGGACCCGCTCGCCGGAGATCGCCCGGGCCCGCGAGCGCATCGTCCGCGAACAACTGAACGACTCGACGCGCGCGAGCGCGCTGGCGCTGACGCGGCTTTCGGCAGCCCCGCCAACGCCCGAGCACGCGCTGGAACTGGCAGAGATCGCCATCGAGGCGAACGCGTGGCCCGAGCACGAGGCGCGCGTGCGGCTCGGACTCGCTGGCGCCCCGCCCGCCGCCTCCAGCGCCCAGCTCCCCCGCTTGCGGGCGCTTGCCGAGCGTGCGACCCGCATCGCCATCGAATCCGTCGCTTCCGACCCCAACGTCGCCCGGGGCACGCGTCAAGCGGCCATCGGCGTCATCGACCTCGTGCAGGCCCTGGGCGGAGAGATCTCCAAGCAGTTGCAGGAGGCGGGCATCTTCTTCGTGCTTGTCGAAAACGACCCCCAGGCCATCGCGAGGCGCACCGCGGCATTCACGCTGGCCCATGCGGGCGACGTGCTCGGTTCGGTTGATCGGATCGCTCAATCGCTGCGTGAGGCGTCCATGGCTTCTCGCATTCCCAAGTTGTGCAACGCACTTCTGCCCGCGGCTCGCCCTCTCACACCCCGCGTCATCAGCGAGTGGATGAGCCAGCTTGCTGAGCATGGCGACTCTGCGGACTGTCTCGCGTTCATCGAGCTGATCCCCGGCGCGGCGCTCGGCCCGCTCTTCAACGCGGGGGCCGCGCCCGCCGACGAAAAACACCAGCGGGCCGAGCTGGCGTACGTCTTTTCCAACGAGCTGATGCAGATCGGCCGCGAGGAGCAGAGCCTAGCGCTTGGCCTGCGAACGCTGGAGCTCAAGCCCGACCACGCCTGGGCCGCGAACAACGTGGGCTACACGCTGCTGGAGCGGGGGCAGGTGGACGAAGCAGCACCGCTGATCGAGCGGGCGTTCGCACAGCTTTCCGATAGTCCAAACGTCGTCGACTCGCTGGGGTGGCTCCGGTATCACCAGGGGCGGCTTGGCGACGAAGTCGCGGAAGATGGCAACGTTGTGCCGGGCGCCGTGACCTTGCTTGAGCTGGCCGCCAAGCTCAGCGCCGAAGAGCCCAGCGAAGAGCAGCTGGACCATCTTGGCGACGCCAAGTGGGCCTCCGGCGCCCGCGAAGAAGCACAAGACCACTGGCGCAGGGCACTGACGATCGCGCAGGAGACACTGGCCTTCGTCGCGCGGAACGCGACGCCCTTGGAGCGCCACTACCACGCGAAGCTCAAGTCGCTCATCACGAGAATCCAATCGAAGCTCGACGCGGCCAAGGCCGGGCAGGAGCCCCCGATCGCTCGAAAGCTCGGCGCCGCCCCCAAGGCGGCCTCACCCGACCAATGAGCGCCGGAAGGCGGCGCGGAAAACGCTTCTACACTCCATCGTTCGGGCGCAGGGTCCGTGACGTCAGGGCCCTGGCTTTGCCGCCCGGCCCAACAGGAACCTTCCTCGTGGCTAAGCACAATAAGTGGAGCAAGGTCAAACACCGCAAGGCCGCCGTCGAGAAGAAGCGCGGCAAGATCTGGACCAAGATCGCCAAGGCGATCATCGTCGCGGCCAAGAACGGCGGACCCGATCCCGCCAGCAACCTCACCCTTCGATACGCCATCGACGAGGCTCGCTACGCCAACATGCCGCGCGACACCATCGAGCGCGCCATCAAGAAGGGTGCGGGTGGCGAGAGCACCGAGAGCTACGAGGCAATGCGCTACGAGGGTTACGCCCCGGGCGGTGTTGCCGTCATCGTCGACGCCCTCACCGACAACCGCACCCGCACGATCACCGATGTGCGGCTCGCGTTCAGCGACCACAACGGAAACGTTGGAACCACCGGGTGCGTCGCCTTCCTGTTTCAGCACCGGGGCGAGATCGTGCTCGCGGGCAACGGCAAACCGGTTGACGCCGACAAGCTGATGGAACTGGCCCTTGAGTCCGGCGCGGAGGACGTGCAGGAGCCCGACGGCCCGCCCGAAGGCGAAAGCGAGGAGCTCTGGACGATTTTGACCGACCCGACGAAGTTCCAAACCGCCAAGGACGCGTTCGAGCAGGCGGGGTACAAGGTCTTGCAGGCCGAGCTGGCGATGATCCCGGAAACTCGGGTTTCGGTCGCAGGTGAGGCAGCCGAGCAACTCGCGGAACTCGTCGAGCGCCTGGAAGACCTGGACGACGTCCAGAAAGTGTGGACGAACGCGGACTTCGCCGACGCGGAGGCGGACGTCTAGCCGACGTTGCCGGAGCCCTGAAAGGTCTCCCCACGACTGCCACTTTTGCGGGCCTGCCAATCGTGCGGCCTGCCCAGATTAAGACCGAGCCGCAGAGTGTGCCGCCCGAAGCAGCCCGAGACGCCTGTGCCATGCAGGCTGCGAAGCCGGGGCGGTGGTTCGTCTCGGCGCGCCATTTGCACTCCCTTCCACATTGCCCTTTGTCGGGGTCTGGCCCGCGGGCCGATTGGGGAGTTCATTATGCGCATGGACAAGTTCACGACCGCTGCACAGGAAGTCTTGGGCGAGGCCCAGAGCTCCGCGATGGGCCGCTCCCACCCGGAAGTCACCGGGTTGCACCTGCTGGTCGCGTTACTGGGCAGCGGCTCGCCCGATCAGGCGCCGATCGGTCCGATCTTGTCGCGCGCAAACTTGGACATCGCCCGACTGCGCCAGGTCGCTGCCGCTGAGCTGTCGAGACAACCAACGACGACCGCCAACGCCGGAAACATCGGTCGCGGGCTGATGGAGGTGCTCGCCAAGGCCGAGGCTCGCAGCAAGGACATGGGCGACTCGTTCATCACCAACGAGCATTTGCTCTTGGCGCTTGCGGAGGTTGCTGGCCCGGCCCGAGATCTTCTGAACACGCTCAGCGCGGAGCGACGCAAGCTGGAGGACGCCGTCAAGAGCATTCGTAAGTCCAGCGGAGTCCAGAACGTGACCGACGCGACCCAAGACACCGGCTTTGAAGTCCTGAAGAAGTACGCGATCGACCTCACCGCCAAGGCGGCCTCCGGAAAACTCGACCCTGTCATCGGACGAGATGAAGAGATCCGCCGGTGCATGCAGGTGCTCAGCCGGCGAACGAAGAACAACCCCGTGCTCATTGGCGAGCCCGGCGTCGGCAAGACGGCCATCGCCGAGGGCCTGGCGCTGCGGATCGTCAACGGCGACTGCCCCGAGGGCATGCGCGACAAGAAGATCATGGCGCTCGATGTGGGGCAGATGCTCGCGGGCGCTAAGTTTCGGGGAGAGTTCGAGGAGCGCCTGAAGGGCGTCCTGCGAGAAGTGCAGGCCTCCGAGGGCTCGATCATCCTCTTCATCGATGAGCTGCACACGATCATCGGTGCTGGCGCCGCGGAGGGCGCAGTGAGCGCGGGCAATCTGCTCAAGCCCGCGCTGGCCCGAGGCGAACTTCGCTGCATCGGCGCCACCACCCTCGATGAGTATCGCAAGCACGTGGAGAAAGACGCCGCCTTCGAGCGTCGCTTCCAGCCGATCGTCGTCGATCAACCCTCCGTCGAGGAGACCGTCGCCATCCTCCGAGGCCTCAAGCCCCGCTATGAGGCGCACCACGGCGTGCGCATCCGCGACGAGGCGATCCTCGCCGCCGCCACCCTGAGCCATCGCTACATCGCCGACCGGTTTCTCCCCGACAAGGCCATCGACCTTGTCGACGAGGCATCGAGCCGCTTGAGGATCGAGAACGACTCGATGCCGACGGAGCTGGACGAACTCCGCCGGCGGATCATGCAACTGGAGATTGAGCGCGAAGCGCTCCGCATCGAGCTTGCCGGGAGTTCAGCCCTCCGGGGCGACGGACCGGGTTCATCGCCCGGTCGCCCGGGCGACGCAGGGCTCCGAGATGACCCGCTCGCGGAGCGGGGCGCGACTCGAGAGCTCGACCGGATCGAGCGCGAGCTCGCCGAACTCCAGGAGCAGAACCGAGCGCTCACCGCTCGCTGGCAGGAAGAGAAGAAGGAACTCGACGAAGTGAAGCGAATCAAGGGCCAGATCGACGCCAAAAACGTCGAGCTGGATCAGGCCCAGCGCCGGGGCGAGCTTGAGAAAGCGGCCCGCATCCGCTATGGCGAGCTTCGCGAGCTCGCGAACCAGCTCGCCGCGGCGGAAAAATCACTCGCCGCACGCACCAGCCGGGGCGACGCGCTCGTCAAGGAAGAAGTCGACGCCGAGAGTGTGGCGGAGATCGTCGCCCGCTGGACGGGCATTCCGGTGTCGCGCCTGGTGGAGGGCGAGCGAGAGAAGCTTGCCAGGATGGAAGAGGGCCTGCGCCGACGCGTCATCGGGCAGGACCACGCGCTGAAGGTCGTTGCCGATGCCGTTCGACGCGCTCGGGCCGGGCTCAGCGACCCCAACAAGCCCATTGGCAGCTTCCTCTTTCTTGGGCCAACCGGCGTCGGCAAGACCGAGACCTGCAAGGCGCTCGCGGAGTTCCTCTTCGACACCGAGGAAGCGGTCGTGCGCGTGGACATGAGCGAGTATGGTGAGAAGCACGCTGTCGCCCGGCTCATCGGCGCTCCGCCCGGCTATGTCGGATACGACGAAGGCGGACAACTCACCGAGGCCGTCCGGCGTCGCCCCTACTCGGTCATCCTGCTCGACGAGGTCGAGAAGGCGCACCCCGACGTCTATAACGTGCTCCTGCAGGTGCTCGACGATGGCCGCCTGACCGACGGACAGGGGCGGACTGTCGACTTCCGCAACACGATCATCGTGATGACGAGCAACATCGGGAGCCAGCAGATCCAGGAGATGACCGAACGCGGCGCCGAGGATTGGGAGATCGAGGCCGCTGTCCGCGACATCCTCCGCCGCGGGCCCGGCATGGACCTGCACGGACGGGGCATGAGGCCGGACATGGAATCGGGCGAGATGAGCGCGAGGCTGGATGTCGGCATGCGCTCGGCGTTCTTCCGTCCCGAGCTACTCAACCGGATCGACGAAACGGTCGTCTTCCATCAACTCGATCGCGCTGCCCTGGCGGGCATCGTCGACACCCAGCTCGCTCGCCTTCGCCACCGCCTGGCGGAGCGAGACATGCAGATCGAGCTCACTTCGGAAGCCAGGCAGCAACTCGCCAGCGAGGGTTGGGATCCGGGGTTTGGCGCTCGCCCGCTCAAGCGGACCATCCAAAGCCGGATCGAGAACCAACTGGCCACGAGGTTACTCGCGGGCGACTTTGGCCCTGGCGACTCGATCCTGGTGGACTACAAGGGCAAGTCGTTCACGTTCGAGCGGGCATGACCAACCGAGCGAACCGGACGCCGCGCCAATGGCAGCTTGAACCAATGACAACGATGCCCGTTGGCGCAGCCGGAGCAACACCGGCTCTGCACCGCCCGGGCATCACGTCGTCTTGCGAGATGTACTTTCGCAGGAGTTCGAGCCGCCCCGAGGCGAGCAGCCGCTCAAGACCCAAAATCAAGACCCAGAATCAAGACCCAGAGGGGCTGAAGGAGTGGAAGGCCTCGTCGAACTCGTAGACGTCCTTGAAGTCGTCGAGCGAGTCCTCGTCGGTCTTGCGCATCAGGCCAAGGTCGATCATCCCAAAGACGATCCGGCCAAAGTCCTCCGTCGACGTGATGTTCCACCGTCCGAGCACGGTCCGTGCAAGCAACCCATACTGGCGCACGGCGTGGTCTCGCAGCCCGATGCAAAGCTGGCGACCAGAGACATGCCGAGAATCACTCGGCTCTTCGTGGTCGTCGACGTCGTGGGCCGCGTCGTGTTCGTGCGTCGTCGCGCTGGAAACCGCTTGTGCCGCGCTCTGCCCGTGGACAATCCGAACGGTGTGGGCAAGACCCTTGCGGACGAACAGATAGGCTTCGCGAGGATACGGCCCGACGCGTTCGCGAAGAACCTTCCAATCCAGCTCGAACTGCTCGCTCAAGACGCGCCTCCGATCGGCGGCTCTCCTCGCCAGCTATTCCATTGAGCCGCCACTTACTTCAACAAGAATACGCGTGATAAGGGGTCGGGTCACTGCGGTTTAAGCTTCGTTTCACGGTCCACCCCGTTCGTCCGATCCGCCCTTGCTCGATTTTTCCTCACCCGACACGCTCGAGCCCCTGCCCGCCTTGCCCCGGGTTTTTCTCGCCTGGCTGCTGCTTGACCGGGCTGCTTCCCTCGTTCGGTCTGGCTTGCTCTGGCTTCCCGTCCGGTTCACACGCTCGCGAGGCATGACACTCACGCTCTCGTTTCCCCGGACCGAGAACCGAAGAAGCCGAGCGGCCCAAGCACCGGCGTAGCTCACACCCACCCGCGGACTCCGCACGACATCCCGCGGTCGCACGCGCACCCCCGCTTCGATCCAGACCTCATCGCTGCTCGTCAAGTCCACACCCGAGAGCGATCGGTCGATCGCCAGCGCCTGGCACAGTTTTCCCGGTCCGCTGCAGAGTTCCCGCTCGGCCTTCGCGCCGCGGAACCGGCGCATCGCGTCCAGGCCCTCAACCGGCGCCAGCGCCCTCAGCAACACCGCGACCGGCTCTCCGACTTCGCCGCAGACCACGTTCATGCAGTGATGCATGCCATAGGTGAAATACACATACGCGGTTCCGGGGGCGGCGTACATCGGTTCGACGCGCGCCGTCCGCCGACCACCAAAGCTGTGCGCCGCCCGATCTCGGACGCCAAGGTACGCTTCGGTTTCAACGATGACACCCGCCAGGCGTTGGCCCGTGGGCAGCGCGCGGACGAGCACCGCGCCGAGCAGCGCTGGCGCCAGTTCCGCCGGTCCGAGCGCGAACTCCGCGCGCCCCAGGCGTACGCGCGCATCAGGCATACGCATGCAGGCCTGGCAGCACGAGGTTCACGCCGAAGTAAGTCCAGAGCATGATGAAGAAGCCGACGACGCTGAGCCAGGCGGTGACGAGCCCGCGGTTTCGCCCGGATGTGAATCGCGTGTGGATGACGATCAGGTACACGATCCACGTGATCAACGCCCAAGTCTCCTTGGGATCAAAGGCCCACCAACGCCCCCACGAATGGTCGGCCCACCACGCGCCGAGCAGGATGCCGACACCCAGGGTCCAGAACGCCATCTGAAGCAGCGTCATCTGCGCCGCATCAAGATCGCGGAGCGCGTCGCGAGGCCCGGTGTCCGCGAGTGACTCAGCCGTGCCCCCGCCGCCCGACCCGCCACCACCGCTCGTGCGAGCGATTGGGTGTATCTCGCCCGATTGGCCCGGACCAGCTGAGCCCGCGCCGGAATGGCCCGCGCCGGCAAGCGCTGGCGCGCTGCCCAAGATCCCCGCCCGCACCACGCTGCCAAGCCCAACCGACGCAACCGACGTCTGGGGGGCCTGCTCGCGTTCGCCAGCCGGCGCCGCCGGGGCGCTCACCGCCGCCCGCCTGCCGCCGAGGTAGTACGACACGAGGTAGAAGCAACTCAGAATGAAGCCCAGGGTGATCAGGGCGTACGACACAAGCACCGTCGTGACGTGATACTTGAGCAAAATGCTCGTATTCAAGATGGCGGCCTCACGCTCGATGGTCGCTCCCGGAATGCCGGTCTGCGTCGCGGTGACCAACGCCAGGAAACCACCACCGGCCGCCGCCGCCCCGAAGACCTTGCCCGTCGCGCCGCCCTTGAACGCCATCAGCACCAGCCCGACGAACGCACCAAACAGCGACAAACCCGCCATGGATTCAAACTGGTTCTGGATCGCGTACCGCTCGGCAATCACCGAGCGCATCGCAAACCCGGTGAAGTGGATCGCAACCCCGAGCACCAGCATCACCGTGCCCGCCATCGACAGCCAGCGGCGTTCGGTTGCGAACGCCAGCGCCAGCAACACGAATGAGACGCCATACACCCAGAACCCCCACTCGAAGAGGTTGGCGCGGTTGTACGCCATCTCGAGCCGTCCCCGCGAGGTGTTGTAGTTCTCCGCGTTGATCGTCGGCAGGATCGCGACGAGCTCGTCCACCGCCTGCTGCGCCGCCGCGGCGTCCAGCGACCGCCATGCCGAGCCCAGCTTCAGCGCCGCCGCACGGGCGGGGTGGTCTTCCGCGAGCGCCGAAAGATGCTTCCAGGGCTTGTCCTTCGCGTCCGGTGCCACCAGAAGCATATTCGAAGCGCTCGACCTCCAAAGGTCGATCGCCGCATCCAGACGCCCAGCCGCCTGAAGATATGGATCCTCAAACGCGTGCTCGTCCATGATCGGGCCGAGCGTGTTCTGGACCATCATCGGCGTGACCCGCGTCGACTTCTTGTATCGTTCGCGCGCCAGCTCGTTCGCCTCGCCCGGGAGCGACTTATCCAGAATCGCCTCCCGCAAGGGCAGGTAGTTGATGTGCAGCAATGGCCGATTGATATAGAACGTCGGATCGATTGTTAGATCCAGCAGCGTAAACAGCGGGTCATACTTGATTGGCTTGGCGGTCACTGGTCCCGGCGTCATGGGCGCTCCGGGCTCGAAGATGGCGTGATCCTCAAAGCGCTGACGCCCCGTCAACGCCCCCACCGTCTCCCGCGCCAGCGTGTCCAGAATCTTCACGCGCCCGTTGTGCGAGACGCCAAGGCTTCGAAGCCCGTCCAGGTTGAGCGAGCGGGCGAACTCGGCCTTCTGTTCACCCGAGGCAATGCTCGGCGTAGGCGTGCCGAACGGATTGCCAAGCTGGTCGGTCCCCTGTGTTCGCAGTTCCGTCTCCGGGTGCTCGTTGCCCGCGGGCGCAGCCATCTGCGCCCAGGCGCTCGGCGTGACGAGGCCCAGCATTGCCAGCAGCACCACGAGCAGGCCCCGCACCATGCTGCACTCCCCGAGCACGCGATAGCCCCGACCAGAACATGACCCCGCGACAACACTTGAAGGCCCGTTGGCGAGCATCCCAGCCGTGATGTTCATGATCGGCTTGATGGCCATGATGGTCATGATGGTCGACTTTGCTGTCATGCTTGTTGTGGTCTTCGTGTTGGTCATGGTCGTCATCGTGTTCTCGCCGCACAAGATGTTCATGGCTTCCCCTCACCAACGGCGACCGGTGCATGCTCCGATCCGACGGAAGACTCGTCGGGCGACCTCGAGCCGCTCGCGGAAGCGCCCGCAACCGGCATCCCGTCCAAAGCCTGGACGCCCGGAACGTGGACTCCATTACTGTGCGCGGGTTGGACGCGCGGGCCCGGTTCTGCGCTCTTCCCCCGCGGCGTCGGCCGGCGATATGTTCCCTCCGCCAGTTGCTTCTGGATCCGCCTCTTCTCACGCTGGACCAGCCAAGGCTTGACGTAGAACGCCCACGGAATGCCCAGGCCCATGAGGATTCCGCCAAGCGCGATCACGTGGATTCCAGGATTGTTGCCGACGCCCAGAATCGTGAACTGCGCAAACGGACGCGGGATCTCGCCCCGATCGGCGCGAGCCTGAGACTGCTTCCATCCTTCCGCGTCCCACCCGGCCTGGCTGAACTTGAACTGATGCGGATTCAACCCGCTCAGCAGTCGCCCGCCGACGTTCGCGAGCATGTTGCGATCCTCGCGCCACATGAAGGGCGCGCGGAGCGGAGCATTGAGCTTCGTGATGTGCTCAAAGCCCTCGAACACGCCAATCTTCTCCCGCGCCGGGACGACGCGCACCATCGACTGATAGTCGCGCGGCGCGCCGCGGTGGTCGTATGCGATCATCTCAAAGTCGAGCAACTGCAGATCGAACCCGGGAAGCTGGTGCTGGAGCCGACCGAACGAGAGCATGATCGACCGCCCGTCGGGCAGTTGAACCCGCCGCTCGGAGTTGCCAATCCCCATGTAACGAGCAAAGGGCACCCATACGACGCGCGACCATGTTGGCTGCGCCGCGTCTACGGGCCTAATCGCAACCTCGACGCCCACCATCGCCTTGGCATGGTTGCCGACGTTCTCGCGGTCGCGGTCTCCCTCCGGCACCGGTGCGGGGCGTTCAACGCGTTCGGCGTGGTCCCATCGCGCGACCACCCCAAGCTTGACGATCTCATCGAGAATCGGGGTCAGACCTGCGCCGCCGATCGCGACCTCGTCGACCACGACCACTTGTCCGCCGGGAATCCGGGCGATCGCGCGGACTAGCGGCTCGGTCTCGCTCACCTGTGGCCCGCGATCCCCTCCCGCCCGGGGCGTTTCCCGCAGATAGATGTTGAGCTTCGTCGCGTCGATGTACGACAGCCGGATTCTCGCGTCTGGATCGCTGCGACGGGGCATCTCGCCCTCCGCCGCCGGTTGCATGTCCTGCGCGATCTCCGGAAAGCGGTGATAGACGTACCGCTCGAAGACACCGCCCGCGCCCGCCGAGCCCTCGGGCGGCGTCACCCGCACGATCGCCACACTGCTCGTCGCGCCCTCGTACCCCTTCGTGATGATCGGAAAGGGCGGCTCGGGCCGGACATCTTGCACGTCCAGTTTCCAGCCCGTGTCCCCCACCTCGATCTCCAGGCCCGGGTGCAGAGGATAAACCCGCCGAAAGCTTGGCGGACCGGGAATCTCAACGACCAGCGCATGCTCCGTGCCATCGGGCAGTGACTCGCTCAGATCCGTCCATCGCTGGTCCACCGTCGAAAACGGCGCACCAGGATCGTCCGTCAGATACTCGATCGAGATCGCGGCGTTGCCCGAGACTCGCTTCGCGGGCGAGGTCGGCAGCAGCGTGAACGCGAAGCTCGCCGATCGCGGCTGATCTTCGCTCCCATGGACATGCCCCGGCTCGCCATGGCCCGGGTCTTGGTGTCCGGGGACGTTCAGTTCCAACTTGACCACGCGAAGCGGGTTCAGCGACTGCCCCGGCGCGATCCGCGTCAGTTCGCGAGGCTCGACCCGAAGCCAGTCCTCTCTGGGTTCCGCGTACGAGGCATACCCCACCACGCGCAGCGCGATGTCAGGGTCGAGGATCTGCACGCCTGCCCGCTCCGCCAAGCTCACGGGCACGAGATCGAGCGGCCCCAGCATCCGCCTCGCTGGTTTTCCCGGGCGATCCAGCAGAGCGGGGTCCCAGGGTTCGCGCATCCCCGCGACCTGCAGCGCCGATCGGGTCGGCGCCTCGTCGACGAGCGCCGCCAAGTTGTAATCGTTGTAGCGGGGCAAGCCCGTGAGCGGCCTCTGCTCCGTCCTGCCGTTCTGAGCCACGATCAGCGCGGGCTTGATGCCGTCATAAAACCGGCTGACCAGCGGACCCGGCGCCGGCGTGCCGTCGCGCCCGGGCACCCCAGCCATCAGCAGCGTGTCGCCCTCGCGCTTGAGACCGCCGTAGTAGATGCTGCCGAGCGCGATGAGCACGATCCCGGTGTGGACGGTGAGCACGCCGATGTTCTTGAAGGTGAACTCGATTCGGCGCACCGTCGCAACCACCATGTTGACGACGAAGAGCCCGAGGATGAGCTTGAGAGGCCACCACGAGTAGAACTCCAGCTCGGTCATCTCGAGGATGGGCAACCGGCGGAGGGTCGTCGCGATGTTGGCGTCGATGAACGACCCGAACAAACGGAAGCCGCCACCACCCGGTCCGGGCACATAGCGCAGCTCGGGCCAGATGAACCGGGCCCAGGCAGCCAGCCCAACCAACGCACCCATGCACGCCACCACCACGAGTTGCCAGAGGGGCGTTGAAGCCGAACGCTTGCGCAGCGCCAGCACGGGAAGCCCGCCCGTCAGCAGCATGACGCCGACGGCGGAAAGTCCGTACAGAAGCCACGTCGGGATCTGTGCCAGCATCCCGATGGGCACGCTGGCAACCACGCCATAGAGCGCCACGAGCGTGAGCAAAACCACCGCAGTCGCGATCGAACTGAAGATCCGGAGCAGGTACCACAGAGGCCGCAGGTGCCCCGTCAGGTTCGCGTCGTCCCAAGCCTTCGTTCGCCGCCACTTCAAGCTCATTCCAAACTCCGCTGGCAACCGTGTGCCACCTGAGCCAAGCCACAAGCCGAACCGTCCCAAGCGCTCCCGAGTCGGGTTGCTCGGGGATCGCTCGTTCGGGACACAAACGGTAGGCTGTATCGAGACTCAGTCTCCGCAACTATCTCGCCATTGGAGATTTTTTACTGGCAAACAAGAACTCAGGCGCCGCGGTCGAGTCCAGCACTCGCTCGGCGGGCGAACGAACGGGAACTGTCCCGCTCACATCCACCGCGATCAGTCCGGCGATCACGCGTCCCCCGCTGGGGTTGTTGCCTGCAAGCCGCCAGGCGGATTGTTCGAGTCCCAGCAGTTTCGCGCCGTTCAGCGTTGCCATCTTGAGAAGCGTCACCGCCTCATCCGGACCTGGGCGTGCCGCCGTCCGCCACAGATGTCGCATCTCGCCGAGCGTCGAAAAAGCCCCCGACCCGTGCCTGGCGGCGTCCCCCGGCAGGTTGATGATCGAGTCCGTCCCCAGCGCGACGTCAATCCCGCGCGCAAGCATGTCCTTCCATCGATGGGGCCCGAATCGCGCGGGTGCACCGAAGTACGCCGACGAACGTGGGCAGTAGACAACCGCAAGGCCCCGGGAGGCCATGAGTTCAAGGTCGGGATCGCTGGCGTCATTCACGTGAACGCACACGGGCCGAAGCTCGCGACCTTGGAGAAGGTGCTGCACGGGCGACCGCCCCTGCCCGAACTCCCGAGAGCACGAGTCATCCCACGCGCCGACGCGTTCCAGGAACGTTCGCAGCGGGCCGGTTCCCCGCGAGATCAGCTCGCGCTCGTCGCCCGACTCTGCGATATGCGTGCACAGGGGCACGCGCGGGTCGATCGCGTTCGCCAGTCGATTGGCTCGTTCATATCCCGCAAGCGACACCGAATAAGGCGCATGAGGCTGGATGCCGATCCGAACGCGATCGCTGCCGCGGGTCGCGCGAGCCTCGTCGTGCGCGACCGCCAGCGTCCGCTCGATGCGCTCCAAGCTCGCCCGTTCCCGGGGCCCGATGGCGAAGAACTCCAGAAAGCTGACCCCCTGCAACCCCGAGGCGGCAAGCGTGCGCCAGGGCGTCAGAGGCGTCCCGCCGGCGACGCTGCCCGCGATATCGCCAATCGCGACGACACCCCCTTCGATCGACAGCTCGATCCCGCGCTGGACCGACGCCGCTATGTCTGCGTCATCCGCCAGGCGTCGGTCCCTCACCAGCGCGGCAAAGTCGGCAAAGGGCCCGCCAGCACCAGCCTCGGTCCCGGCCCCCAGCTCCGGGCGCGGCCCAATGTGGGTGAGGTCTAAATGCGTGTGCGCATTGACCAGCGCCGGCAGGATAACGCTCTGAGGCATCTCGACCGTCGCGAAGCTCGCTAAATCGAGCGCCAGACCGCGAGCCCGGGAGGCAACTTCGCTCGTCGAACCTGCCGCCAGCAGGGTGACACGTCCAAAGCGGCTTTCAGCAGTCGATTCGACCTCCAGGAGCAACTCCGCGGGAGCCGCGGCGAACCCCGCGCCGTCGCAGCAACCCGCCGCCAGGATCCGCACTCGCGTCATCATCAAGACCTTCCACTCGCGTTTGGAAGCCCGATGGGGCTCGGAAACCGGCGACGAAGGCGAGAAGTCGATCCGCTCGCCTCGGTCTTGCCGATAGTACCGCACGCAGCCCCATGCTCCCCGGTTGTCGGGGATCATCCCCCTCTGGCGGCCCGGGCTACGCTTGGCGCGCTTGGGCCGGGACCGCCGACCCCGCTCGTCACGGTGCCCGGGCTTTGCAGGACCTCGCTCTGGGGCTTGGGCCTTGCGTGCTCGGGTCTTGAAGTGCTCGGATCATTTCTCAGGAGAGTCTCGATGGACATGGACGTCATCCGCACGATCTCGATCGCGGGCCTGCCAGGCTCGGAAGCAAAGTCGGTTCAAGCTCCCCGCGCGGGGCGCAGCCTTCTGCGCGTCGCCGTCGCGACGCTCGGGCTGGCCAGCCTCGTGCTGGGCGGCTGCGTCGGGCAGGCGGATTACGACCGCCTCTACGAGACCAACCGCAGCCTTCGCGAAGAGAACGGACGCCTGAAGGCCGAGAACGAGGACTTCCGCGTCACCATCGACCAGCTCCGCACGCAGCTCAGCCGCTGCGACAGCGCCCTGGCGAACGCTAACCAACAGCTCGCTGCGCTCACCGGGCAGCGCGACCAGCTCATGGGCGATCTGCAAGGACTCGGCAACCGCCTCAGCGGGCTCCAGCTCTCGGCGCTCGACCCCGAGACCGATCGCCTGCTTCGCGAGCTTGCCGATCAGTACCCCGATCTGATCCAGTACGACGCGGCCCTTGGCATGCTTCGGTTCTCGGCGGACCTCACGTTCGACTCCGGTCGGGCGGACGTCAAGCCCTCCGCCAAGCCCTCGATCGACGCCCTGGCGCGGATCCTGGGCAGCCCCGCTGCTGCACCGTACGAAGTGATCGTCGTCGGTCACACCGATTCTCAACGCATCAGCGCCGCCACGGCCCGTGGCTTCCCGACAAACGTTCACCTCTCCGTTGGGCGCGCGATCGCGGTCCGCAACGAACTGGTCAGCACGGGCGTGACGCCTGGCAAGGTTCAGGTTGCCGGCTGGGGCGAGTTCAAGCCCATGGTGCCCAACACGCCCTCGGGCAACACGCCTCAGAACCGCCGCGTTGAGATCTTCCTCACCCGTCCGCGTCCGACCAGCGGCGACATGACGATTGGCGACGCCGGCGGCCCCGTTGAGCCCATCGCTGGCGAGGTCGATCGCTCCGCTCCTCCGACACGCCGCCCGGACATCAACAAGTAAACAACGAGAAAATCACCAGACGAACGACGCCGTGAGAACGCCCGAGCAATCGGGCGTTTTTCTCAATCGCAATCGGTAGCTCCGCGCCCCGCCCGCTTCGAGACTGCGACCCCGTACGCTGGGGATACGGACTGCGAGAGAGACCGATCCGAAAGAACCCGATTGAGACCAGCGCCAACGCGGGAGCATGCTGTGCATTCGGGCCGCGTGGGTCAGCGAGATGGCCACCCGCGGCGTCAACCTATGGCGCTTCAAACCGGCGTACTCTCTGCTCGCGCCAATGCCCTCTCCCAACTCGCCGCTCCAATCCACCTTCCCGTTCAGCCAGATCGCCTGGCTCGGGCATCACACGCTGCAGCGGATCGCCGCCTTTGGGCGGTTCTCTCGCTTCGCGGGAGCGGTGTTTGCCGGGCTGATGCACCCGGGCACTTGGGCGCGGCGCGACCGCATCATGCGCCAGTTCTCCTTCGTCGGCACCATGTCGGTGCCCGTCCTTGCGCTCACCGGCGCCTTCATCGGCATGATCCTCGCCATCGAGGGGTATGTTCAGTTCCAGTCGATCGGGCAGGAAGGTCGACTAGGCGGGGTCATCAACCTTTCGCTCGCGCGCCAGCTCGGACCGGCGCTGGCCGCCGTGATGCTCGCCGGACGCGTGGGGTGCGCGCTCTCCGCCGAACTGGGCTCGATGCGCGTCACCGAGCAACTCGACGCGATGCGAGCCATGGCCGCGGACCCGATCCGCGTCCTGGTCGTTCCACGCTTCGTCGCCTGCGTCGTGATGATTCCCCCGCTCACGATCATCTCCAACCTTTGTGGCGTCGTCGGCGGCTGGCTCGTGACCACCCGCTACTTCGGTGCCGACGATTCGGATTACTGGCGGTTCACCGAGATCTTCGTCGGCTGGTTTGACCTCGCCAACGGGCTCATCAAGAGCGTTTTCTTCGGAGCCGCGATCGGCCTCATCGCCTGCTACAAGGGCTTCAACTGCAAGCCCGGCGCGGAGGGCGTCGGCCAGGCCACCACCGACTCGTTCGTGAGCGGCTTCCTCGCGATCATCGCGCTCAACCTCATCCTCGCCAAGCTCCTGAACGACTTTGACGTCATCGTCATCAAGGGCGGACAGGCGACATCGATCTTTCAGTAAACCAGTACGCGCCGGGAGGCGATTGGCACTTGGCACTTGGCGGGCTCTCGCTTTGTACCTCGTGCCTCGTATCTCTTGCCTCGTACCTCTTGCCTCTTGCTTCACTCGTCCCAGCGTTCGAGTACCTCGACAAGTTCCTCCGCGAACGCCGCCATCGCGGTGCTCGGGGTGTGCGCAAACGGATCGTCGATGAGTGCGATGGTCCCTCGCTCCGCTGCGGCAAGCTTCAAAGTGCCAAACTTACCAAGCAGCGGAAGCAGTGCGGCCCCATGCCGCTGCGTGGCGGGCGGCGCGCTCGGGCTTCGCGGGATCACCAGCACAACAGCATCGGGGTTCAGACGGATCAAGTCCTCCGCGCTCAGCTCGATCCATGGTGCCCCGTGCGAGATCGCTGGCACGCCCCCGACACGCTCCAGGATCTGATGATGGAACGATCCGGGGCCGATCGCCGCGGGCGGATCGGACTGCCCGAGCAGCAGTACACGTCCGAGAGACGCAAAGCCGTTGCCCCGGCGTTGCCACGCACGATCGAGCTTCTGCACCCAGTCGGACTGCTGATGCGGCGTGCGGAAATCGCCAAAGTCACGCTGCAGTCTCGCGGTGGTCTGGCGAATGTCGTCCAGAGTCAAGTTGGGCAAGTTGTTGATGGTCCAGCCTTGCTGCTCGGCAAGCTGGATCAGTCGCGGGGGCAGAGGCCTCGCCCCCCACTCCAGCAGCACGTGGGTCGGTTGAACCCGCAGCAGCGCGTCGTAATCCAGCCCGCTCTGATCACCGGACACCGGAATCGACGGATCGAGCGCCAGATCAAAGCCATGGCGACCGACCACCAGGTGCGAGAGTCCCAGGTCGCGCAGCGTGACGCCAAGGCCTGCACTCAGTGCGACCAGACGGGGTTGGCTGGGCGCCGCAAGCCGCGGGGTGCTTCGAGCCGCGGACCCGGTGTGGCTTCGATCGCAGGAAGCGATGCAAGCCCCGAGAGCGAACAACGCAAAGCACCAGGCTACAAGGCCCCGATGACCGACGAAAGCTGAAATGGCGCGCACGCCGACTCTCCCGCCCGGGCGAACAAGAGCCAGCCGCCCTCGCGTGTACCATACGGCATTATGGCGATGCAGCGCGAAGGTGCCGCAGCCGGGGGACGCCACGTCACGCGTGGTGCGGACGCCCACCCCTCGCCAACTGCCGGCGGTGCCCGCGAAACCCCCAAAGCTGCGGACTGCCCCTTGGACGACGCGGGCGAGCGGGACGCCCAGATTGACCTGGAACTGGTCCGGGCTATTCGGGCGGGACAAGCCACCGCATGGCGGGATTTGCTGACCCGGTACCAAGATAAGGTCTTTGGCCTATGCCTTGGAAAGGTTGGCAGTTCCGAACTTGCCGCCGACCTCACCCAGGACGTGATGGTCAAGCTGCTCCGCGGGCTCTCAAGCTTCGACGGGCGGGCACGCCTTTCCACCTGGGTGTACCGGATCACCCTCAACGTCTGCTATTCCAAGCTCAGGTCCGAGCGCTACCGCCAGCACGCCAGCCTTGAGGGGAGCCAAAGTTCCACTGGACGCGATGTGGAAGATAACGACCGGCGGGCGAACATTGCGCAAGTGCGGGAACCTTGGACGGGACGGGGCGTCGAAGGGGAAGAGACTCGAAGGCGGCTTCTCGCCGCGCTGGAACGCATCGACGATCAACATCGTGACATCTTGCTGCTGCGTGACGGACGCGGGCTGGAGTACGACGAGATCGCCGCGGTGCTGGAAATCGCAGTGGGAACCGTCAAAAGTCGGCTTTTCCGGGCACGCAGCGCCCTCCGCGATGCGCTCGAAGAGTCTCGAGGTTCTGGAATGGGACCGGGAATGGGATCAGATTCGGGATCGGGATCAGGGTCAGGATTGGGACCCGGTTTGGGATCGAGTTGATGAAACTTCACGGCAGACCGATGACGACGTGAGTTATCAGACGACGGCTTGACACTGGAGATGAGCAACACACCGTCCAACAACGGATCGAGCGGGGCATCGGGTGGCGGCTTGGGCAGCGGCCCGGGCGGAACCGAGTTCCCTCGCCTCAGCGATGAGGTGTTGCTGTCGTACGTCGAGCACACGCTGAGCGAGAGCGAGCGGGCTCGGGTGGAGCGAGCGCTCGCAGCGGTTCCAGCGATTCGAGCCCGAGTTGAGGGGATGATCCGCGACCGGGCCATCATCGCAGAGTTAGCGCACGCATCGGCCCCGAGCGACCTGCTCGCACGCGTCGAGATGGTCCTGGAGCGAGAGTCGCTGCTGGACTCGGCGCCCTTTGCCCTTGGACGCGCGAGTGGCGTGAGGCATTCAGGAATCGCGAGCGGCACCGGTTCGGCAATCGGGCAAGAGCTCGCTCGCGTCGAGCGCGAGTCGAAAGCGATTGGCCCGATTCCGATCGGCAGCCACGTGCAGCGCGTGTGGATGTCGCCCCGGGTGTGGGGCGCAGTTGCCGCGAGCATCGCCTTCCTCGGCGTGTCGGCGGCTATCTGGTTTGGCGAGTCGATCACCTCCCTGATGGCGGGCGACTCGCGGCGCGCCGCAAAGGTGCTCTCGCCCGGCGATGAACTCGCGGCCAACGATTCCGGCGCGAACGAGAGTGAGGCGTCTCTGCTGGCGGCGGGGCCAGAAGCGATGCTCATGAATGAGACGCCCGAGATCGACGACGCCACGCACGATGTTGGCGCGTACTTGCCTCCGCTCAGGCTTGCAGCGCTCGCCACCAGCGGAGACACCGAGATTTCGCTCGAGCGGGCCGCGGAGCTGGCGCGTGAAGGGCGGCTGGGCGTCCGGGTGCTCGTCGCAAGCACGTTTCGCGCCGAGCGCAAACTCCAGACCGCTGCGAACATCGTGACGGCATCGCGCTCTTGGAAACTCTCGAGCGATGTTCCCCAGCCGGTGCTGGCATGGGCAAGAACCCGAGCGGACGAGGCCCTCCGGAGCGCGCCCGCGATTGAGTATGCGATGGCGATGGATCGGACGCAGCAACTGGTGAGCAAGGTGAGCGAGATCCCGCTGCCGACGTCGCTCGTGACGCCCGGGCTCACGGCGCGCGAACCGCTCGCGGCGGCTCAAGAGTCAGAGCTACGCGAAAGTCCCGCTCGGGGCGAACGGTCTACCGACTCGGCACGCCAGCAATCTCTTGGTAGTGTCGCCGCGGATGCCCGGGCGATGACTTCCGCAACGGCGTTCGTCGCCTCCACCACCGCAACCCCTGAGGGAATTGGCTCGCTGCGTGCGGCGCTGGCGAGCATCGCCAACGGAAGCGTGGTCTTCGAGGAGCTGGAATCGCCCGTGCTGGGTGCTGGCAGCGACTCGGCCGAGCGGTTGCTCTGGTGGCCCCGGGCGTCGGTACACTGGTCTTCCAAGGCCGATGTTCCGGTAAGCGTCGAGCGCGTGCCGCGGCCCTGAGGTCAGCTCCCCGAAGAGCCGGAGCCATCGATGCGGTTGATCGGCTGGGTGCTTGTGCTTGTCGGTCTGGCGATCACCGGCTACGGCGCGTTCGAAGCGCTGGGGGCCCTCGTCGGTCTCTATCAGCAGAATCTCAGCGACCCGCTCAACGCGCCGGAAGGCCAAGAGCAAGGCGTTTCGCAAGCAATGATGCGCGGCGCGCTGATCGGCGCGGCGGGCACGTCTGCGCTGGTCGTCGGCACTGTAATGGTCTACACGGGCTCGGCGCGAGCGCGGAGGCGGAAGCGGGCGCTCCAGATGTTGCGTGCCTGAAGCGGGCCCGAAGGCTCCAAATCACACCAATCGTCCAGGCGTCAGGTTGGCGCCTTCAGCGTGTGTGTTCTCTGCTGGAGACCCAGGTCAGGGCTTCTTCTCTGGAACCTTGGCCCCCTCGGGCTTCTTCTCGCTCGAGTGGTCGTGGCCCGCGTGGTCGTGACCGGAATGATCGTGCCCGGCGTGATCGTCCTTTTTGTCCTCCGGCGGATTCCACGCGGTTTCGACCTTCAGTTCGGCGATGACCGCCGAGGTCAGATCGTCCTCGGGCGGGGAAATGAGCAGCGGACGACCTGCGCTCTCGATGGAGAAGCCAGCACGAAGGCGGGTTTGCAGGTCGGTGCCGGAGCGGGAGGCAAAGACGTGCGTGTAGCCCCGAGCCCGCGCCAGCGCCTGCGCGGTTTCGATGGCGATGCGATAGCCCTCAACGGCGTGCGAGGTCGAGAACTCGTCGAACTGGCGGTCGAGTTCCTGACGCTTGGTCTCGAACGCCTGGCGCTTCTGCCGCCAGACTTCGATCTTCTCGGCTCGGGTGGGATCGCTCTCGGGCGTGGAGACGACGCCAAACTCCGCGTCGCGATACTCCTTCTGAAGCGGCTCGAGCTGGGCGTTGAACTCTTGAGCCTTGCCAAACCGGAGCGGGTGGTATCTCTCGCTGGCGAGCATCTTGTCGACAACGGCGAGGATGTCCACGCTGGCGATGCGCGGGACGACGGTCTGGCTCGGAGCCGGCTGCGCGAACGCGGGCGCACGGAAGAGCAGATGCGAGCCGATCGCGACGGAGGCGAAGGCAACGGAAAGCAGCGCGACACGTTCAAGGATCTTCATGGTTTCTCCAAGGTAGCTGGCGGAGAGTTTAGGTGCCCACACCCGCTGGCGCTCGTCAGGGGGCGATATCGACGGGTTTCCAGTACACGTCGGGGGCCACGGGGCCGCGGGCGACCGGCTCGACGGGTTCGCCTCGCACGAACGCCTTGATGCGCTCGTCACCGACGCGGAAGGCGTAGTAGTCCGCGGGCTGGGCGCGTCGAAGCCAGACGAAGGCGTACGCACCCAGGAGCAAGGCGAGCAGCACGGGTGCGAGATCGAATGCCCGG
This sequence comes from Planctomycetota bacterium, assembly GCA_033763815.1. GTDB lineage: Bacteria > Planctomycetota > Phycisphaerae > Phycisphaerales > UBA1924 > JANRJU01. The sequence goes on along the minus strand of JANRJU010000006.1, from coordinate 32,898 downwards.
AGCCACGGTGCGGCGCGACTTGCGGAGGCACCGCTCGGAGGATCGTCCAGTTCGGGTCGGTTGCGCCCGGTCGTGCGCTTCGCGTCCAGCGTCAGCGGCGTCACGATCGCCAGGAGCATGAGGATCATGGGCTCGCTGTACCGCTGCCAGAGCTGGAAGCTTGCCGCTTGAGCCGCGACGAAGCCTGCCAGCGTGACGAAGAGGACGATCGCCCGACGCAGGCAGAGGCGGGAGAGCACGAACGCGAACGCCGCGCCGCCCAGGACGGCGAGCAGCACAATCAAGAGCGAGCTATGGCCAGCGATGGTCGGGAGCTTGCCCGCGATGTTCCAAAGCCCGCTCCAGCGCCCATCGGCCATGGAGTAGGTCGTTGGCGGGACGACGCTCAACCCGAACCCGCACAGGCCTCCCGCGAGCGCCAAGCCCCACGGGAACCTAGCGAGGGGCCACCGCAAGGAAGCCCCGCGCGGAGCAAAGAACTCTCGGAGTGTGATGGGAAGAAAAAAAGCGGAGAACAGCCCGAAGAGCGCGAGGACGAACGCAGGAGCCGCGGGGTTGGCGGCGTGGTATTGCCCTTGGAACGAGGGCGGCGTGAGCCCGCCCCAGACACTCGCGAAGGCGATGACAAGCACGAAGGCGGGGAGGGTGATCCCCACTGCGGCGAGCAGTCGCAGCAGCGTGGCGCCGCCAGCGCTGGAGCGGATGGTTGGAAGCAGTTCCTCGTGCATCCACTCGTGCGACGTGCTGGCGCGGGAGAGCACGCGGACGAGGCGGGGCTCGCTGAAAAGCGCCCAGGCCCAGACGACGGCGGCAGTCCACAGATGAATCTGCCTGACGAGGACGAGCATGCAGACCAGGAAGCCCATGGCGACGAGGACGCCGACCGACCAGCGAGCGTGGAGCGCGAGGAGGACGATCGCCGCGACAAGGAGCCAGGCGAGGTTGTCGGGCAGGAGCCAGACGCCGGGGAAGAGCACGTGCATCGAGGCGAGCAAGGGCAACGCCAAGAGCGCGCGAGAAAGGGTCGTCGACGCCGAGTCGTGCCGGTCGCTGGTCGGCCCCAGGCGTTCTCTCTCGGCGGGGTGACTCGGCTTCGAGCGGAAACGAGCGGCGGCCCACGCGATGAGAAACAGGAACGCGGCACTGATGCCCAGGTTGGACAGCCGCACGGCTTCGAGGCTCCCGGCGACCTTGAGCACGCTTGCGAGCGCGACGTGATATCCGGGCGTGGTCGCGGAGAGATAATCAGTAAGGACGAATGAGGGCCACTCGAGCGAGAACTGGCGGATCGCGGGAAGGTGGAAGTTGATCTCGTCGAACGCGCCGCGGTCCATCGGGGCGTACTTCGACCGGACGAGCATGGCAAGAAGGGCGAAGAGGAACGCGGCAACGAGGCCGCCCGCAATCGCCGCGGCCTTGATGGAGCGAGGCGTGCGAGCCGGCCGAGCGGCCGAGGATGGCAGTCGTTCGGCGGTGGCTTCGCCAGCGGGCGGGGTTGGCGCTGAATCGCTCAAGGGCTCCGCATGGTACAAGGTCGGGGCCGGACCGACGGGCTGATAAGATGGAGATTCGCTCAAAGCTCGTCGAGGCGAAAGTGTCAGGGAGGTGAGGGATGGCTCGCTGCTCGTGTGGGCGTCTCGGTTGGAGGTTCGGCCTTGTCGCAGCGCTCGCCGCGTTTGGCCTGGGCGGGCCGTCGGCATACGCCCAGGCGGCGTGGGAGCGGACGCGCGTGATCGAACGGGCGGACTACGCGGACCGCCTGCGAGCGATGTGGCTTGGGCAGGTTATCGCCAACTGGACGGGCCTGCGAACGGAAGGCGCGGCGATCGCGCCACCCTTCCTCACCGACGCCGACTGGGGACAGCCTTTCCAGGGCGGTGCTCCGCTTGGCTTTGTGTTCGGGCAGAACCCGTGGGGAGCCGATGACGACACCGACATCGAATCCGTGTATTTGCATCTGATGCACTCGCTCGGCACGCAGCGGCTGACCGGCGAGCAGCTCGCTGAAGGATGGCGGCGGCACGTGAACCGGTTCATCTGGGTGAGGGCTCGCGAGCTGATGGGCCGCGGTGTGCTGCCGCCCTCAACGAGCCTTGCTTCCGCGAATGTGCATTGGATGCAGATCGACGCGCAGCTCACCACCGAGTTCTTCGGTGCGCTGGCGCCGGGCATGCCCGAGCGGGCGCTGGATATGGCGGACTTGCCCATCCGCACCACTGCGGCCAACCACGCGGCCCACGCTTCGCAGTTCTATGTCGTGCTCTATTCGCTAGCGACGCAGGCGGATCGCTCGCTGCCCATGCGCGACCAACTGCTCTGGATCTACGAGAAGGCCCTCGCGTTCATCCCGGCAGAGAGCAAGGCGGCGGACGTGGCCCGCCTGGTGCGCGATGATTACCTTACGAACACCGATCGGGACAACTGGGAGCGAACCCGCGACTTGGTGTATCAGCGGTATCAGCAGAACGCGTCGACGCATGGATTCATGTACCGCGGCTGGACCGAGAGCAGTGTCAACTTTGCCGGTGGGCTCATCGCCATGCTCTACGGGGAGGGCGATTTTCTCCGTACCGTGCGAATCGGGACGCTCAGCGGGTGGGATAGCGATAACGGCACCGCGACGATGGGCGGGTTGCTCGGGCTGATGCTGGGGCACGACGAGATCGTTCGACAAGTGCGGGCTCAGTCTCCCGGTCAGGCGCTGAGCGATCAGTTCTGGGTCGCGCGCACGCGGGACGCGATGCCGGACTATGTGCCAGGCTCATCGCCAGCAGACGACACCTTCGCGCTGATGGCAGACCGCTGTAGTGCAATCGCCGAGCGGGAGGTCATCGCCGCGGGAGGAGTTGTCAGCGGGACCGGAAGCACGCACACACGGTGGTTGCTCCCGCCGGTCGTTGGATACGCGCAGGCAGGCCAGTTGGCGCGTCCGGTCGAGGGCACGCCAACGTTTCTGGAAGATCAGCGAAGCGGAAACCCTGTTCGTGCGTCGCGCCGGGGGCACGGCGACGGCGAGCAGCAGCGTCAGTTCCAACCCCCCTGCGCCTGCCACCACATATGGTGAGCGATGGCCCGAACGGATGGCCAACGCCGTGGAAACGACATTCGCCGGTCGGGACCAGTTCTGGGAGCGCGGGTTCTATTCAACACTGAACCCCGCGAGCCCTCAGCCCGTGGGCGCCACCCACACGCTGACGGTGACGTACAACCGCCCGGTGGATCTCGTGGGCGTTCGATTCATCGAAGGCGACCACTTCGATGATGCCAACGCCCGGGGCGGCTGGTTTGAAACCATCACGGCGGAGTTGCTGGTGGGCGGCTCGTGGGTTCGCGTGTTCGGTCCGGGCGCTGATGGCGTGGTGTCCGAGGCGCTGGACGCCTCTCGCCCATTCCAGTATCTCGACTTCACGTTCGCCGACGGACGGACGGTGACCGCGACCGGCGTTCGCGTCTCCGGGCTTGCGGGAGGCGACGGCAGTCGAGGCGGGGTGTTTGTGACCTGCACGGAGTTGGAGGGCCTGCGGGCCGCGCCCGCGGTGCCAACCGCTCCGAGCTTCGATCTTTCGGGCGATGGCAAAATCGACGGCGAGGACGTGTACGCATGGCACGCGGGATCCGCACGGGATCTGGACGGCGATGGCGATGCGGACGCCGCTGATTTGAGCTACTTGGAAGCAGCGGCCCGGTGGCGCGAAGCCTTGGACATGGATCGGCGGAGGTGATCGCCGCTGAGGCTTCGGCGGGCCGCCGGGCGCGTGGGCGGTTCGCCGCGTCTATTCTTGCCTTCTATCCAAGAAAGGACGTGTATGCGCATTGCTGTTTCTCTCGCCCTCGCCGCGGGGCTTGCGTTTGCCGCGGGCTTTGGCATTGCCGGTCAGCCTGAAGGCCAAACCCAAGGCCAGCCCCAGGCCGTCGCGCAGGCGGGCGCTGAGCCCCCCGCGCCAGTCTCCAACGCGATCCCCGTGCCCGACGGCCCGGTGGTGAAGAAGCAGGAGCTTGAGGGCGGGCTCATGCTCGAGGACATCAAGATCGGCGAAGGCTATGAGGTCAAGCCCGGTGGCGCTGTCGTCGCCCACTACCACGGCACCCTCAAGTCCGATGGCAAGGTCTTCGACTCGTCTTTCGAGCGGGGCGAGCCCGTGGGCTTCCCGCTCAGCGGCGTGATCGAGGGTTGGGGGAAAGGCGTGCCCGGCATGAAGATCGGTGGCGTCCGCAAGCTCACGATCCCTGCCGCCCTCGCCTATGGCGAGATGGGGCGTCCACCGACCATTCCCGCCAATGCTGACCTGGTCTTCGTGATCCAACTCGTCAACGCGGTGCAGGTCGAGGACATCACGGTGGGCACGGGCGAGGAAGCTCGGTTCCCCTGGGTCGCGGTCTGCTCGCACGTCATCAAGGACGCCGAAGGAAAGGAGCTCGAGCGCTCCGACTCGGCCAAGCCCTACATCTGGATCCCCAACGAGCTGCAAGGCCTGAACTACGGGCTGGACGGCATGAAGGTCGGCGGCAAGCGGAAGATCGTCATCCCCAAGGAAATGAACGTCGCGCCCCCGGGCCTGCCCGTCACGCGGCCCCAGAACGTCGACCTCACCGTTGAGCTGGAACTCCTCAACGTCCGCAACTTGCCGGGCCGGTAAGTCCGCAGTCGGCGGATCCGCCTTCAGCGCAGAACACGCTCCATCGGTGCCCAAGCCCGCTTCGCAGCGGGCTTGTTTCTTTGCGCGGGCCAACGTGGACGGCTGAGTCGGCTGGTGTTGGCTTTAGTTGGGTTGGCTTCAGTTGGGTTGGCTTCAGTTGGGTTGGGTTGGCTTGTTGGCGGCCGACCGGGCTTGCGACGCTTGGAGTCGAGAGCTTGAGGTCGAGCGGCTGGGAGTCGCGGGCGGGGTAGTCTACATGCTTCCGGTCGAACCGAACCCGCCCTGGCCTCGGGGTGTCTCGTCGAGCTCGTCGGCCTCCACTAAATCCGCCCGCACGACCGGGGCAATGACGAGCTGCGCGACCCGCATTCCGTGCGTCACGACAAAGGCCGTCCGGCCGAGGTTGATCAGCGGGACGATGAGCTCTCCCCGGTAGTCGCTGTCGATCGTCCCTGGCGCGTTGGGCAGCGTGACGCCGTGCTTGCTAGCGAGCCCGGATCGCGGACGAACCTGCCCCTCGAAACCCGCGGGGATGGCAAGGGCGACGCCAGTTGGAATCATCACGATCTGCCCGGGCTCGATCGCTTTCGACTGATCCTGATCGAGGCATGCGCACAGGTCGAGCCCGGCGGCGCCGGCAGATTGGTACGCCGGAACGGTGGCGCGAGCGTTGAGCTTGCGGACGCGGACCTTCGTGTGGCTCATCGAAGACGATCCTCCTGAAGCGGTCGGCGTCGGCGAACGGATCGCCCGGCGTGTTTCCCTGAGGTACTTACCGCGAGTTCTTTGGCACGTTCCGTAGCGTGTTCCTTGGCCCCCGCGGTTTAGCCGGCGTTTGCCGTCGAGGTTTTCGGGGAGGGACCGTACCACGCATCGAGGAGCCGAACCGCGTTGTCGCGATAGATCGCCCGCAGCAGTTCCATCGGCACACCCATGCCCCGCACCGTGGGCGAGGAATCCGGGCCGTACCGCGTCGGATCGATCATCGGCAGATCCGGATCCGCGATGGGCGACCGGAACTCCCCCGTGCCTTCCAGCATCCGGCGTATCACCCAGAAGCGACTCGCGTAGAGATCGAACGCTTCCGCCTCGTTGGAGGCTTGGTCCGACTTTGGGCTCTCCTGGTTGGCCTTCGTCGGGGAGAGATGATCGTCGGTCGTGACGATGTCCGTTCCGAACAAGATTCGCGTGGAGTGCTTGCGGAGGAAGCCGACAAACGCGTCGCTCGGGTGCTTGCTGAGCTCGCGCACGAGCCATCGAGTCGCCGACGTGTCCAGGTGCAGGTTCGGGTGCCGGGTCAGCAGCGCATCAAGGAAGCCAAGGTCTTCGGGCCAGCCACCAAAGTGCGCGGCAATCCAGGGTGAAGGAAAGTCATCGAGCATGCGCTCCAGCCCGATGTAATGATCGAGCTTCTTCCCATACTTCGAGGCGTCGGCGTACTTTGTCGCAAACCAGGTGTCGGGGTCTGCGACGTGGACCATGAACATCATGCCCAGGCTCTGGCCGAGCTTGCACGCCTCGCGACGCCACGGACTGTCGATCTGCCAGACGTCTTCGGCGCCGTCGGGCACCAGCTCCCTGAGGCGCGGAGCCGACCAGATCTTGAGCATCCTCGCGCCGAAGTCGCGGTGGAACGCTTCAATGGCCCTAAGAAAGCCCGCGCGGTGAACCTGACTCTTGTCCGGATCGCTCCAGCTCGGGAAGGCGATGAAGCGGACGCGGTCGCCCAGCACGTCCCGCACCGCGGCGGCGAGCGGGAGCTGCGTCATGGTGTAGGTCTGTACCACGCCAAAGAGCTTGGCCACCTCGCCATAGAGCCGGCTGGCGCGCACACCGTGGACATGCGTGTGGCAGTCGATGATGCCGCCCGGAATCGCAGCAAACTGCGCGGCATCTGCTCGGTAGTCGATGCCAAACAGGTTGTTCTCTCGGCGCTGGAGGGCGGGGCCAGAAGCTTCGGGCATCTGCGACTGTAGAATGGGCGTTGCAGATGAATCGACCACCGTCCGACACCCTCCGACCATCAGCCCAACGCCCCCGCGTGGCCCTCGCGCACGACTGGCTTTGCGGCTTGCGGGGGGGCGAGCTCGTGCTCGACCGCTTGATCCGCGTGCTCGCGCCGAGGGCCGACATTGTGGGCTTGTGGACGATGTTTGCGGACGAGAAGCCGCTGACGCCCGCGATCGACCGGCTTCCGCGCCACGTCTGGCCCGCGGGCGCGACTCGCCTTGGTGCTGGCCCGGCCCGTCGCTGGCTGCTGCCGATGTACGCCCGGGCCGTCGGCTGGTTGAGCGACGATCTGGCTCGCGAGCACGGGCGCCGGGCCATCGATCTGGTCGTGTCGACGAGTTCCGCCGCGATCAAGAACCTCAACACCTTTGGCATTGCGCACGTCTGCTACTGCCACTGTCCGGCGCGTTGGGCGTGGTCGGCCGAGCCCGACCACGCGGAAGGTTCGCTGGCAAGACGGGCCGGGCTTCGTCTCGTACGACGTCGCTTCTGCGCGTGGGATCACGCGGGAAGCCGATCGGTCACGACCTTCATCGCCAACTCGACCCATGTCTCGCAAGAGATCGCGCGGGCATACGCCCGACCAGCGCGGGTGATTCCGCCGCCGGTACGCACCACGTACTTCGTGCCCGAGGGGGCCTCGAGCCGCGTGCGTGAGTCCGAACTGAAGAGGCATTGGCTCGTCGTTGGAGCAATGGAGCCACACAAGCGCGTGGATCTGGCGATCGATGCCGCGCTGGCGGCTCGCGAGCAGCTTGTGGTCGTCGGGACGGGCAGCCAGGAGCGAGCGCTCCGCCAGCGGGCGGCGCGCGGCAACACTGCTGCGGGCTCGGAGCTGGTGCGTCTTGTCGGTCGTGTTCCCGATCCGGAACTGCGGGAGTTCTACCGCAGCGCTCGCATGCTGCTCATGCCGCAGGTCGAGGACTTTGGCATTGTTGCGATCGAAGCGCAGGCGTGCGGCACGCCCGTCGTCGCGCGGCGTGCCGGCGGGGCGCTCGACAGCGTCGTTGAGGATGTCACCGGCACGTTCTTCGACCAGCCGACCGCGAGCTCGCTGGTTGAGGCCGCGCGGCGCTGCGAAGCCCGTGGGCTCGGGGGCGCGGCGTGCGTGCTGCACGCCCAACGGTTCAGCGAGGCGGCGTTCGATCGCGACATCCTCAACGAGCTTGATCGTGCCCTTGGCGGGAGGCTGAGCCTCGCTCCAGTCGAGGACAGCAGCGAGGGCGTGCTCGAGGCCAAGCCAGAGATCTCGGTGGCGCCACGGGCGGCGCCAATCGCGCTGGCTGAGAGCACGTTGCCGATAATGACCGTCGAACGGACCCAGCCCGAACCGGCTCAGTCCGATGGTGCGCCGAGAGTCACCCGTGCCTGAACTCCCCGAAGCAACCGCAATCTCGCGCGGCGTGACTCGCCTCGCGCCTTCGCCCACGGGGGCGCTGCACCTTGGTAATGCGCGGACGTTCTTGATCAACTGGGCACTTGCGCGAACGAACAACTGGCGCATCCTGCTTCGCATCGAGGACCTCGACACACCTCGAGTCAAAACGGGCGCCATCGAAGGCACGATCGACATCCTTCGTTGGCTGGGGATTGACTGGGACGAGGGCCCGATCATTCAGAGCGCGGACCTTTCGCCTTACGTGGGCGCGATGGAGTCGCTCGCGGGTCGAAAGCTGGCGTATCCGAGCGACCACACCCGGAGCGAACTGGAGACTTCCGGCGACGGGGCCCTGTCGGCACCCCAAGAGGGCAGCCATGAGGTCGCATTCCCACGCGAACTTCGCCCATCATTGGAGCCGCGACCGTTCGACGCCCGCGAGCGGAACTGGCGATTTGCCACGCCGGACGTTGATGTAACGTTCGACGACGGATTCGCAGGTCGGCAGCGTCATTGCCCAGCTCACACCGTCGGCGATTTTCTGATCTGGACCAAGCGGGGGCAACCTTCGTACCAACTTGCGGTGGTGGTGGACGACCGCCGCCAGGGCGTGACCGACGTCGTGCGGGGCGACGACCTGCTCGATTCCGCGGCGAGGCAACTCCTGCTGTTCCGAGCGCTCCGAGGCGAGCGGGACGCGGACGACACGAAGGAACCACGCTATTTCCACCTCCCGCTGGTTCGCGGGGCGGACGGCAAGCGCCTGGCCAAGCGCCACGGTGATACCCGCCTGGAGAGCTATCGGGCGTTGGGTGTTCCGCCTGAGGCGGTGATCGGCCTGGTGGCCTTCTGGTCGGGCGTTCCCGGCCCTCGACGCGAACTCGACGCCGCCACCTTCGCTCGCGTGCTCGATCCCGGTAGCATTCCGCGTCGCGACATCGTGTTCACTGCGGAGGATGATGCATGGCTGCGCTCTCGGCGTTCCTAACCTGGCGGATCTGGTCCGGCGTGTTCCTGGTCAGCGCTCTGGCTGCCATGTCGCTCGGCACGGCGTCCTGCAAGAAGCCCGCCATCGGGGAGTCTACTGCCCGCGTCACGATCAAGGGGCGGACCTACACGCTCGATCTGGCGCTGGACCCAAAGACCCGGGAGAAGGGGCTTGGTGGCCGCGATTCGATCCCCGAGACCGGGGGCATGCTCTTCGTGTTCCCAAGGGCTGAGCGGCTCTCGTTCCTGATGCGCGACTGCCCCGTTCCCATCGACGTGATTTTTCTGGACTCCGCGGGGCGCGTCACTGCGACCCACGCCATGCTTCCCGAGGCTCCGCGGGGCGAGGACGAGAAGGAACTCAATATCTTCGGGATCAACGAGAAGTACGAGCTCCGCCTGAAGAAGTATCCAAGCCGGTCACCCGCCCAGTTCGCGATCGAGCTCAGGGGCGGCGAACTGGAAAAGCTGCAGGTCAAGGTGGGCGACAAGATCGACCTGGACCTCGCCGCGTTGAAGGCCCGCGCCAAGTAAGCCGATGAACCGCGGGTCGAGCGTGACCTGGTATCGGTCCGACTTGGGACTTGCGGAGAGGGCATGAACCTTTGCCAGGTGATCGTGGTCTTGGATGACTCGGCGGACGCCGGTTCCTGGCCCTCGGCCATTCTCTCAGCCTGGCCCCGCACCACCCCCAGGCCCCACCTCACAACGCTCGACCTCAACGCGGCGCTCGCGCACGCCCGGTCGGGCGACGACGCCGACGCGGTTTGGCTCTTGATCGATCGTGGCTGCGCCGACGGGCGCACGTGGCGCACGCTGCTGGCAACGCTGGCCTCGCGACTCTCGCCTGGCGTGGTCGTCAGCGCACGCTCCGACGTCACATTTGGCATGGCCGAGCAGGGCTGGGTCAGCGTTTCCGGGGACGAGGTGACCTCGGGAGCGATCGCGCCGATTCTGGCGGCGTTGCATGTCCGCCAGGCGGTGCTGGCCGATGTCCGGGCGGAGCACGCCGCGCTGGAGCAGGCAACGGCGCAGATGCGCCGCTGGGCGGATGCCGTGAACGACGAGCTGCAACTGGCCTCCCGCGTTCAGCGGCACTTTCTGCCCCGAGAGATGCCCGCGACGCGCAGCCTGGCGCTCGACGTGCTCTACCGCCCGTGCGGCTATGTCTCGGGCGACGTCTACGACGTGCGGCGGCTGGATGAGCGGCGCATCGGGATCTTCCTCGCCGACGCTGTCGGGCATGGGGTGCCGGCGGCGCTGCTGACGATGGCGCTCACGCGAGCACTCGTCACGCGGGAACGACGCGCGGGCGTCAGCGTGATCTTTGAGCCCACCGAGGTCCTCGCGCGGCTCAACCGAGTCCTCTGCTCGCACGAGGACGAGGCCCACCGGATGGCAACCGCGGTGTACGCGATCATGGATTTGGCAACACACGAGGTGACGATCGCGGGCGCAGGACACCCGCCTCCCCTGCTGGTTTCGCAGGACGCCATGACGCGGATCGAGACCGACGGGCCGATCCTGGGCGTGTTCGAGGAGGCGGAGTTCACGCAGGTCAGCGTCTCGATGAACGTCGGAGACTCGCTGGTCATCTACACCGACGGGCTCGAGTCTGCATTCCCGGAGCCCAACGCCGAGGCCAAGCACCTATCTATCCCAACGCAGAATCACCTCTCACACCTTCGCAAGCTCGCGGGCGATGAGTTCCGCGTGCGCAGCGATGGGCGGGTGCTGAGCGACCTTGCCGCGATCATCGATCACCAGAGCGGTTCGCTCCATCAGTATGACGACGTGACGGTCCTGGCGATGTGCGTCGTGGCGGCGCCGGCTGTGGAAGCGTGCGTCGTCAGCGAAGCCGCCTAGCACGGCGCGGCGTCGCGAGAACCCGCTTCAAGGCGCCTTGGCCGGCGTCGGAGCCTTGGGCTCGATCGCCGTCAGCTTATCATTCTCGTGCTTCACGCCACCAGCCTCGCGGCCGTCGGCCTCGATCGCAACCAACACGCGTTCCAGCGCCATCCGTCGCGACCCCTTGAGCAGCACGAAGTCGCCCGGGCGCAGCTCGCGGAGCATGAGGGCAACTTCCGCCGGCTCGCTCGAAGGCACGTTGACGACCCGTGTCTGGGGAGATGTCGTGCGGACGATCGCCGCCGCGTGCTGCATGTGCTCGCCCACGAACACGCACAGGTCGGCGGTTCCGCTTGAGGCGATGGCGCGCCCGATCTCCGCGTGCAGCTCGCGCGAGCTTGGACCCAGTTCGAGCATGTCGCCAAGGATCGCGACCCTTCGCGTCGCACCAGCCCCGAGCGTGGCGAGCGTGCGGATGGCCGCGAGCATGGAATCCGGGTTGGCGTTGTACGCGTCATTGAGCACGCGGAGCTCGCCCCCCGCGAAGGTGGCAGAGCGCAGCTCCATGCGCATCGCCGGGCCCCGCGCCGAGAGCAAGCCCCGCTCGATATCCGCCTGCACCATGCCGAGGCGCCGCGCTACACCGATCGCCGCCGCGGCGTTGAGCGCGTTGTGCTCGCCCACCAGCGGAATCTGGTACCAGAAGCGTCCGTTGAGTTGGAAGCGGACGCCGGGCGTCTCGGGCGATCGGCTCGCCTCGACGCTCGTCACGCGCAGATCCGCCTGCTCGCCCACGCCAAACCGAACGAACGTGGGCGCTCGGGCACCCTCCCCGATCGCCAGCACGCGAATCGCATCGCCAAGTTCGGGCGCATCGGCGGGCACGATTGCCACCCCGCCCGGGCGAAGAAAGCTGAGCAGGCTCGCTTCTTCCCTCGCGACGCCCGCCAATGAGCCAAGGCCCTCCAAGTGCTCGCGCCCGATGCTGGTGATCACCGCGATGTCCGGCGCGATGACGCTGGCCAACGTCGCCAGCTCTCCAGGGGCGTTCGTTCCAACCTCGCACACGAGGTACTGATCGCCCTTGCGGGCGCCGAAGATCGTGAGCGGGACGCCCACGGCGTTGTTGAAGCTCTTGATCGACGCGGAGCCTCGGAACTGCTCCCCGAGCACAGCATGGATGAGCTGGGTTGTAGTGGTTTTGCCGTTGGAACCCCCCACCGCGATCACGCGCGTGCCTTCGAGCGTCTTGCGATACGCGCCGGCGAGGCGGAGCAGCGCGGCGCCCGTGTCGTCCGGCGCGACCAGAACGCCCATCGAGGCCCGCGCCTCGGGCTCCAGCGCTGCCAGCACCGGGTGCGATTCCCCCGGGCCATCATGGGGGTTGACGATCGCCAGCGGAGCCCCGCCGCGCGCCGCTGCGGCGACAAACGCAGTCCCGTCAAAGCGATCGCCCCTCAGGGCGAAAAAGACATTCCCCGGGCGAATCGTACGCGTGTCGGTGCTGACGCCCCCAAGGGGCGTTTCCCCGGCGGCGATCCGCTCCGCGAGCGACTCGGGGCGGCAAATCCACGTGCCGCCGACGATCGACTTGATGGAATCCAGCGTCCAGAAGCTCATCCTGAGCCGTCCCCTTCGAGCTCACCCTTCGCTCGTCCAAACCGCTCGCCAAATCACCCGACCATTCCGCCAATCCGCCGCGAGCGACCGCCATGAGCGATACGGCAGGCAACACGCCGACTCGCACTCGCTTGCCAAGGCACGGCACCGTTCACGTCGCTGGGCGCGCCGCGCGGCGTGCCGCCAACTCCTGTTTCGCGACGACGCGATCGTCGAAAGTCTGGCGAAGCGTACCGCCCCGAGCGTCGGGAAGGATTTGTTCGGTCTCGTGTCCCTTGCCGGCGACGACGACGACGTCGCCCGGCGCCGCACCCGAAATCGCGTAGGCGATGGCACGGGCACGATCGGCTTGAACGATCGCCTTGTTGCGAAGATCCGCGGGAACTCCCGCGAGAATCTCCGCGATGATGTCCGAGGGCTTTTCGGTGCGTGGATTGTCGCTGGTGACCACGACGCGATCCGCCAGTTCGCTCGCCGCCCGACCCATGCGGGGCCGCTTGGATTTGTCTCGATCTCCACCACACCCAAACACGATCCACAGGCGTCCGGGGCGTCCGGGGGACTCACTGTCCCCACTTCCATACAAGTTCGCTGCGCCTTGGGCGGCGTCGTTCATCGCGGCGCGGACCGCGCCCAGCACGTTGCGCATGGCGTCGTCGGTGTGCGCGTAATCCACGAACACCAGCACATCGTCCTCAGCACGTGAGCAAGGCTCCAGCCTTCCGGGCGGGGGCGTCACGCGCCCCAAGCCCTCCGCGATCTGGTCCCGGGTCAGCCCGAGGGCGTGGCTTGCCGCGACCGCCTGAAGCGTGTTCATCACGTTGTACGCCCCGACGAACGGGACCTTGGTCGTCACGATGCCCCAAGGACCATCGAGGGCGAGTTCCATGCCCCGGAGCGACCAGGCGAGAACCCGCGCCGTCGCCCGTTCGCCGGCGCGCTCTGCGCCAAACATCGCTGCTGGCTCCTCGCTCGCCTGGTGACACGCGAGCATGCGGGCGGTGCAATCGCGGAGCATGCGTGAAGACGCCACGTCCTGCCCGTTGACGATCGCGACGCCGTCAGGCTTCACCAGCGAGAAGAGCCTGGCCTTCGCGTCGGCATATGCCTCCATGGAGCCGTGATAGTCCAGGTGGTCGCCCGTGAGGTTCGTGAAGACCCCCGCGTCGAAGGAGACTCCATCGACGCGCTTCTGGTGCAGGGCGTGGCTGGACGTCTCCATCACGACGGCACGGCATCCGGCCTCGACCATCGACGCCATCGAGCGACTCAACTCGATCGCGGGGAGCGTGGTCATCGATGCCGGAGCAACCTCGCGCCCATCGTCGACGACCACGGTTCCGACCAGCCCGCTGCGAATGCCGCAGGAGTTCAGGATCTTCCACGCAAGCCAGGTCGTGGTTGTTTTGCCGTTGGTTCCGGTCACGCCGATCGCCCGAAGCTTCTTGGAAGGCTCGCCATAAAATCGGTCGGCGATTCGGGCCACCGCACCGGAGAGATCGGCTGCTCCGAGCACGATCGCCGGGCTACTCCCCGAGGTGTTGCTTCTCGCAGCCTCCACCGCGGCCCGCGCACGAGCATCATCGTTCGAATCGATCAAGATCGCCACGGCTCCGCTGGCGCGCGCGTCGGCGACGAAGCGCCGCCCGTCGGACTTGGTCCCGCTCCGGGCGACGAACAGCGACCCAGGTAGCACCGTGCGGCTGTCCTCGGTCAGATCGCAGATTCGGGTTGCCATCGGATCGTCTAATCGGCCTGGGCCAGCCTGGACAGCATTGGCCTTGCCAGCATCGAGTTGACCGACGCCAAACATGCTCGCGTCGCCGGGCCACAACGTCCGCACGCCAAATGCGCCTTCGAGCCCCGAGATCAGTTGCTTGAGCAGCACGGAGCCAGCGTAGCGCTCCTCGCCGACCCGCCCACATCGTCACGGAATCGTGGAGATCCACCCGAGCACGCGAGGCCTCGTTGATGAGCCGGCACCCACAGGAACCGCGAACCACTCCGTCTCCGAGTACGACGTCGATGTCGTCCCCACGCGACTGCGAGTGAACGTGGAGCCGGCGAAGTACCACGCGTTCACGCCCCCGTGATCACCAAGAGCCCCGATGATGGACCCCACGACCGGACCCGGGCGAGCGACAATAACTTCCGGCTGTCCGCTCGGCGAGAACGCTGTGACCTCCGAGCCCCACGCCGTCCCATTCCAGAGACGGTACCGCATCGAGTTGCTGCTCGCGTAGAACAGCGCCGCCCGAGTTCCGTCGGCGGACACGCCAATGTCAAATCGCCGCGCGTTGGCGCTCTGAAACCCGCTCAGGGTCTGGACCGGGGTACTCCACGTCGAGCCGTCCCACTGGCTCGTCCAGAGCCCCTGGTTCTCATCCGAAGCCGCCAAGAACATGCGGTTTGAGCCCGGCACGCCGACCACCCTCATCCAGTGCAGCTTGACGCTCCCGAATCCGCTGCGGGTGCTGGCGGCGGACCCGGCCCCGCTGGACCACGTGCGGTAGCGGAACATCCCGTTGTTCGAGTCGTGCATCACCACCATGAGCCGCCCCGACACCGGTTCGTGCGCGGCGCTCACACCCTCGCGGACTTCTTCAGCCAGCGTGGTGCTGAGCGCTGTGGCGCCCGTCCATGCTGAGCCCGTCCACCGCGCCGCTCGAGCGTGCTTGCTCGTGTCAATCGTGATGGCCATGATCTCGTCTCCCGTGCTGTCAAGCGGAATGAGTCTCACCCACTTGACGGTGTTGGTCGAGAGGGACATGGCCGACGCCGAGGAGAGCGTTGAACCGGTAAAGGTTCGAAACCGCAGGGCGTTCGCCGTGGCCTCCCAGTAGACCATGAGCGCATCGCCGGAACTGGGTTCGACCGCGACATCGAATGGCCGGGAGTTGGTGCTGGCGATGTCCGTGGACACTGTGGAGAACGCGGACACGGTTCCGTCAGAGGCCCGTCGACCGTACGCGAGTCCGTTGCCGGAGTTGGATGCGAGCAGGTGCGTCGTGGTGGAGCCCTGGGCCGCTGCGACCCAGATCGGCGTTGTCGCGAATGACGCGAGGTTGGCGGCAGCCGACCAGGTCATTGAAGACGTGCTGAACGTCGCTCGGCGAAGCCAGTTGCTACTGCTCGTTGAGAAGAACACGTCGCTGCCAGTGCCAGAGCCGCCGCTTCCCCCTCCCGGCGACATGGTGAGCGAGGCCCGGCGAACCGCGCTCCCGCTGCGTGCTTCGAGGCTGAGGACGATCTGTCCGCCGATATCGGTCCGCTGGGCCGAGATCCGGGTGTCGCCAGCGAGCAGTGGATCGTTGTTCGAGTTGCCATCCCCCGAAATGGAGCCAATGCCGCCGTCGGCGTCGAGGTCCGCGCCGTCCATGACCTCCTTGATCGCCATGTGGCCAGCGGCCGTCACGCCCATCAATGCGCGATGACCATCCACGCGCAACGCGCCCTGGGAGGCGGCTCGCCCGCCCGCCAGGACCGCCGCAGTGGTCATCAGCGACAGCACGATCAGCACCGCGACCATCGCGACGAGCGCGGTCGCTCGGCGCACTCCCACTTGAGGGAAAAATCCCTGCTGGTTCGCGTGTTTCGACCGCCGTTCCATGGGTCCGCGCTTCCTTGCAACACGATCGGCAAGTCCAATGAGCTGTTGCAGGATGAAAACCCCGTGACGGGACTTCTATGCGCAACCTTAGCGCAAGGGGCCTTGATCCGGGGCTGACGCACGGAACCCTTACCGCTGGCCAAGGCCTTGGCCATCAAGCGCCGGAGACTACCGCCATGCGTCGAGGACTGTTGATTGAATCGCTGAAAAACGCCTGTGGGAACAAGCGAGTCGTGCGCACGCCGCTGGCAATCCTTGCCGCGTGCCTGACCCTGACCCCTGTCGTGGCTCGCCAGGCCGCCGCGACGGAAACCGAGGTCCGCGACAACATCGGCCACACCCGCCACACGCATCATCACAATCCCAAGCACCCGACCGAGGCGCCGACGCCGGCTCGCTTCGTGACGAGCCGCGCCAGCGACGTCGTGCTCCCGCTGCCTCAGGAAAAGGACGCGTTCACGTTCGTCGTCTTTGGCGACCGCACGGGTGGCCCGGTCGACGGCGTCAAGGTCCTTGCTGACGCAGTGCGCGACGCCAACCTCTTTGAGCCCGACCTGGTCATGACCGTCGGCGATCTCATCAACGGTTACAACACCACCGACCAGTGGATGGAGCAGATGCGCGAGTACAAGCAGATCATGGGCGAGCTGCGCTGCCCGTGGTTCCCGGTCGTGGGCAACCACGACGTGTACTGGCGCGGGCCCAACCGACCGCCCGAGGAGCATGAAGTTCACTACGAGGCAAACTTCGGCCCGCTCTGGTACGCCTTCAAGCACAAGAACGCCTGGTTCATCGCACTGCACAGCGATGAGGCCAACCCCGAGACCGGCGAGCGCAACTTCAACAACCCGGAAAACCACAAGATGAGCGAGGCCCAGTTCTCCTGGCTTCGCGACACTCTCGCCAAGGCCAAGGACGCCGACCACGTCTTCCTCTTCCTCCACCACCCGCGCTGGACCGGAGGTCGGTATGGCGACGGCTGGGACCGCGTCCATCAGCTTCTCGTCAGTGCCGGGAACGTCACCGCCGTCTTCGCCGGACACATCCACCGCATGCGCTACGACCCCAAGGACGGGATCGAGTACGTCACGCTCGCCACGGTCGGCGGCGGGCAGAGCGGGCTGGTGCCCGAGGCCGGCTGGCTGCACCACTTCCACGTCGTCACCGTTCGCAAGGACCAGGTCGCGATGGCGGGGGTGCCCGTGGGCGAGACGATGAATGTCCGTGAGATCACCGCACAGTTCGCCGACGAGTGCGCCGCGTTCGTCCAGCAGGAAGTCGCGGTGGCGTCGCCACTGATGGTTCGCGCCGACGGGTCCACCGATGCCACCGTCACCATGACGCTCGCCAATCCGACTTCCCGCCCGGTGGACGTCAACTTCACGCCGGATTCGCCCGACGCTCGCTGGGTCTTCACCCCCGACCACCGGCACGGGCGCATGGAACCGGGCTCGAAGATGCAGGTGTCGTTCCAGGTGCGGAGGCCGGCGGGTCATGCCGACGCATATCTGCGCCTGCCGGAACTGGTCGTGAACGCCGACGTGCTGATGCCCACGCACCGCTACTCGATGCCCGAGAAGCGAGTTCCCATCACGCTCGATCTCTCCGCCATGCCCGACGACGCGGCGTTCGATTCGCACGGCTCCGAGCAAGCAGGGGCCGATCTCGCGCTGCGACTGGATGGCGACGACGCCGTGCTGGTGGCGAACGACCAGATCCCGCTTCCCGACGGCCCGTTCACCCTCGAATGTTGGTTCAAGGCCGACGACTTCAACCCCCGCACCGGCCTGCTCTGTAAGACCCAGGCCTCGGACTACGGCATCTTCGTGAACGATGGCCGCCTCGAGTTCTCGGTTTTCCTGGGCGACAAGTACGCCTCCGCCCGCACCGCGGGTCCCGTTCTCGCCACAGGCCGGTGGCATCACGTCGCGGGTGTCTTCGATGGCTCGACCGTTCGCGTCTTCCTGGATGGCAAGCTCGCCGCCGAGACGACGGGGTCGGGCGCTCGCAAGCAGAACAAGCTCCCGTTGGTGATCGGGGCAGACGTGGACGGCCCGAACCGTGCCGTGTCCCACTTCTCTGGCAAGATCGATGCCGTCCGTCTCACCCCGCGCGCTTTGTACACCGGCGCCTTCACGCCGGAGCGCCGCCTGGCTCCTGAGGCCGACACGGTCCTGCTCACCAACATGGACCGCTTCTTCGCGGGCGGTCTCTGGGGGCAGGGAAAGAACAAACTCGTCGGCACAATTCAGGGCGAGCCGACGCTGGTGCCCGCCGACTGAGCGCGTGAACGGGCTGTCAGGCGCTGGCCTCCAGACCGCTCTCCGGCCTTAGGCTTGGATGCCTGAGCGTCACCGTTTCTCCATTGCAACACCGCGGGAGACATCCATGCGCACCGGGAACGAACCGCTCGACCCAGAGCGCCTACAACCCCCGCACCGGGCGATCGTGCCGGGGCGCCCGCGCTTCCTGGCCCTCGCTGCGCTCGCGATCGCAACCGCCAGCCTGGGCCTGATGGCCAGCGTTCGCTCGGAGTCCCTCGCGGCAGCCGCTGCTCGGGATGCGATCGTCCTCGAGCCGGTCGCCTCGCTTGGCCCCGGCGCCTCGAAGGAAAACTCCGGCATCGTTCGGGGGCGTGCATATCCCGACGTCTTCTGGACGCACAACGACTCGGGCGATGAACCCCGCGTCTACCCGGTTCGCATCGACGGGAGCGTTGTGCCAGCGCAGCGATACCCCGACACGCCGGGCGTGCTGATCGCGGGCGCGACCAACAACGACTGGGAAGACATCACGATCGACGCCTCGGGGCGACTGATCGTCGCAGACTTTGGCAACAACAGCAACGCCCGGGCGGATCTCACGCTGTATGTTGTCCCGGAGCCTGAGCCGACCGAGGGCCGCACCGCTCCGCTTTCCAAGATCACATTCCGGTATCCCGATCAGCGTTCCCGCCCCGCGCCGCGCGACGACTTCAACTTCGACGCGGAAGCGATCTTTTGCGTTGGCGACGGGATTTTCATCCTCACCAAGCACCGGTCCGACACCTTCACCAAGCTCTACCGCGTGGACGGGCGCGACCCGAACGAGGTGAACGTCGTCACCTACATCGACCGCTTCAATCTGCAGGGTCAGGCGACCGCAGCCGACGCCAGCGACGACGGCTTGCGCCTCGCCATCCTCACCTACTTCGATGTGTGGCTCTTTGAGCGCCGCTCGATTGACGAGCCCTTCTTTGCCGGGCGCATCAGCCGCCGAGCGTATCGCTACCCCGATGGCGACAGCGACAGCGAGGCGGTCTGCTTCGAGAACTCGGAGAACCTGCTGATCGCAGACGAAGGTCGCGGTCAGTTGTTCCGCCTCCCGATCGCACAGCTCAAGGAGATCCGTCCCCATTCCGCCGAGCGCCCGCCCACAACTGGCGACAGCGCGTCCGCGGTCGCCCCCGATCTCCGCGTGCTTTCGCTGAATCTCCGCTATGGCAGCGCCTCCGACGGTCCCCACTCCTGGCCCCACCGCGAGCCCGAGGTCGCCTCGTTCCTGCGCCGCGCCAGGCCCGACATCGCGGGCTTTCAGGAGGCCGAAGCCCTGCAAGCGGATTGGCTCCAGGCCTCGTTCCCCGAACACGGTTTTCACGGCGTTGGCCGCACCGACGGACAGCGCCGAGGGGAGTTCGTCCCGATCCTCTTCCATCGCGATCGCTTCCAACTCCTCTCCAGCGGACATTTCTGGCTGAGCCCAACGCCCGACGTGCCGGGTTCAAAGGGCTGGGACGCCGCCCTGGAACGCATGGCCTCGTGGGTTCGGCTGGTGGATCGGCGCAGCGAGCGCCCCCTGCTCGTGCTCAACACGCACCTGGACCACATGGGCGTCGAAGCCCGCCGCCAGTCGCTCAACCTCATCCTCCGTCGCGCTGGCTCGCTGGCCGACGGGGCCGGGGTCATCATCCTGGGCGACTTCAACATGCCCGCAGACAGCCCGGATGCGCTGGCGGCACTCAGGCCCGCCGATCGCTCGGCCTCGGATTCGTCCCAGCCCGCGTTCGTCGTGCGTGACACCTTCCGCTCGCTCTTTCCTGTTTCCGACAGCGACGAGGCCACCTTCTCGGCTTGGACTGGCGTCATCCATGGCCCGCGTATCGATTGGATCCTCGCCAGCGACGAACTCGCCACCATCGATGCCTCAATCGACCGCCCCATGCCCCGCGGCAAGCCCATCTCCGACCACTACCCCGTCTCCGCGGTCCTCCGCTGGCGTTGAGCCGAGCTTCGGCGACGTCACTCTTCAGGCCAACTTTTCAGGCCCACTTCCTTAGGCCTGCAAACCAGCCCTTCCGCCCATCGCCTCGATCTCGTCCGCCGCGGCGTGGATCCCATCGTGCGCGAGCACGCGGTGGGCAAGCTCGTTTGCTGCATCGCGCAGGTGAGCATTCCCAAGCACCGCCCCGAGCGCCGATTCAAGGGTCTGTGCTGTCACCTCACGCCACGCGACAACCCGCGCCGCGCCGAGCCCCATCGCCCGCTCGGCGTTGTCAAACTGGTCGAACGCCATCGGGCACACGACTTGCGGCACCCCCGCACCAAAGCCCCGAGCCGTCGTCCCGATTCCCCCGTGATGCACCAGCGCCGCGCACCGTGGCAGCAGCGCCGCCAGCGGGACATACCTCGCGTGCATCGCCGCGTCCCCGTTGCTTGAGTCCCGAGCGCCTGGCAAGGGCTGCGGAACCTGTTCACCAAAGGGCGTGAGCATCAGCGCGGGCCGCTTCAGGCGAGCACACGCTTCCAGCCCCGCCGCGAAGAAACCGCCAGCGAACCGGTTGGCGGTGCCGGGCGCGAAGACCACGGGCGGCCCGTGCCGAGCGATGAACGCGTCGACATCCGGCGCCATTTCCGCTTGACGCACCCCATCGAAAGTCGCAAACCCCGTCAAACGCAACTGCGCTGGCCAGTCCGGAGCGACGGGCCCGAACCACGCGGGCCACAACCCAAGCACACGGTCGGGCGAGTTCGCCCAGCGGAGCAACAACCGCCGCTCGCGAGCCAAGCCCAGTTCCCGCCGTCGGTGGTTGATCGCGCGAAGGTGCCAGTCCGTGATCGCCCCCGTCGCGGCGTACGTCACCCTTCGGAACCACTTCTTCACCCGGCGAAGATCAACCCCGGGCAACAGGCGGGGGGGCTGATCGACGCTGACGAGCGCCGACGGCGCGAGCTGGAGCGTCACCAGCGGGAAGCTCGACAAATCGCGCTCCAGCCGCGCGCCCATCCCGAGCGCCGCGCTTACCACCACGCCCGGCCCGGGCCCCCGCAACGCCTCGCGGGCCAAGTCGCGCGTTCGTTCCAGCGTCGCAACCACGCCCGACGCGACGACTTCCAGCCCGCGCATCGGATTCCAAAGCCGCGTGTCCAGCGTCGCGTCCAAGTATTCCTGCTCCGCACCGATCGCTTCGAACGCAAGCCCGAGCTCGTCCGCGGACCGGCGGAAGTGCGGGTTGGTGCAGAACAGAACGTCGTGCCCGCGATCGCGCAGCCGCGAAGCGATCCCCAGCACAGGATTGACGTCGCCGCCGCTGCCGATCGCGATCAAGACGATGCGGAGACCCATGCCCAGTAAAGCCCAGTAAAGCCCAATGCAGCCCAGTTCAGCCCGATCAACACAATCAGCCAGCCCCGTGGGCCTGTAAGACTCGCAACTGGCTTAGATTAGTCGAATCGTTACACCTAAACGACAAGCCAACATCGCGAGTCACAAACGCACTCTCACCGGTCGATCAGCTCCGCGCCGCCTTAGTCGCACCCCTCCGCGTAGGCCTGCGAGAAGTCGAGGTAATCGAAGAAGTCAACCTGCGCGTCGCGGTTGAAATCGGCCGAAGCATCGTCGGTCGCGAACGCCTGCGAGAAGTCCAGGTAGTCGAAGAAGTCCACCTGCCCGTCGGCGTTGAAGTCGGCGCGGCACTCGGGCTCGCAGATGTCCGCCTGACCATTCCCGTTTCCATCAGCGCACGTCGTCAGCGCGCCACCCCACGTCGAGCCGGGGATCCCCTGGCAATCCGCCTCCGTCAACACGAGACAGAACCCGTTGCTCAAGCAGCACGCGCCCGTGGGCTGGGGGCAGGGCGTCGAACAGTTCGTCCCCACGCCTCGGAACGCGCCGCCCTGCGCCTGACACTGGGCTTGCGTGACACCACTCACGCACGACCCCGTGGGCAGGCAGCACGCGCCGGTCGGGCACGTGTTGTTCGCTCCGCACTGCGTGTTCGCCCCCAGCCACGTTCCCTGCGAACCCACGCAGTTCGCCTCGGTCAGCACGATGCAAAAGCCGTTCGAGAAGCAGCAGGCCCCGGTCGGCGTTGGACAGTTCGCCGTGGCGCACTCCGTCCCACTCCCGCGATACGTTCCCCCCTGAGTCTGGCAATCCGAACTGCTCAGAATCTGGCACGTGCCATTCGGCAGGCAGCACGCGCCCGCGTCCACGCACGTCACGGGCGACCACGTCGCCCGCGCGACCCAGTCGCCCGTCGGGCGGCAAAAGCTCGCGAGATTTGAGAACCGCGACCACCCGCCATTCGCCGGACACCCAAAGGGCCCGCAGTTGAGACCCAGCAGCCAGTTGTTCGCAGGCTGCGCCAGCCCCGAGACGTCCGTCGCCATGAAGGCGTTGCTCTGCGACGGCGGCGCGACGACGCACGGATTCGACGTTTGATTGTTGTGATTCACGATCTTGAACGAGATCGTGAAGGTGTTGCTCCCGTCCGCGGGCGCCGGGATGATGATCTGATCCGGATCGTTTGGGTCCACCGAGAACTGGAGCAGCGTTCCGTTCGTTCCGACGCCCAGCCTCACATAAGGCAGGATCACATCGTCCGCAACAACTTCGTCGATGAGTTGCCCCGTCTGCGGGTTGCCGCTCCACACCGAGAAGGACCACTGCGTGGTTGTCGGCACCGTCGCGCCGGACGTGCCGAAGATCACCTCCGCCAGATCGAGCTTGATCGGAAACTGCCCGGCCGGCACCGAGTACGTCGCCGCGAACGCCTCGCCCTCGCCCATCCCGGCTTGCAAGCGGAACGAGCCGCCCGTGAAGTTCGCATCCGTGTGCGTGGAGACCTGCTGACACCCGGGCCCGAGCGATCCGCCACCCGGACCTCCACCCGGCCCCGGCGGATGCCCCTCACCTTCCTGCTGGCCTTCCTGCTGGCCGGTTTGCTGGTCGAGCGGCACAACACGATCCTCAACGATCCGCCCGAGCGATGTCACGTGCAGACGACGGACCTCGCTCAGGTGAATGAGCATCTCCTGGGAGGTTCGAGCCGCGGGCAACACCGCCGAAACGCCATCTTGATCACTCGCTCGAACGACGCTCGCCGACGGGCCCGAGGTTCCAGGCGAACCGCCGCGTCCATCCTCATTCTCGAGCGTTTGACCCGTGGGCCCCGAGGCCACGAGCATCCCCGCCGCGGCGACCAGTGCGCCGCTCACCAGGAATCCGATCCGTCCGTTCAAGCTCGAAACGCCCATGCCGCGAGTCACGTCCTGTGCCATGGCTTCTCTCTAATCTCGCCCCGTGTTTGCTGCGCCGCGTCCGATCTCCGACCACGCCCGACACCCGGATGAGCGAATATAACCGATTCCGGTTCCCGATGGAACCCCAAGTCCTCACCCGACCCGGATAACCTGCTCCAACCACTCTGGCCTCCCACCCCCACCGCATCGCCACGTGTATTCGGACCGTGCCGTGCCCACACCCTCCCGTGCCATCGTCGTATTTGCCGCCTTGCTGGGCGCGGCGTCGTGCGTGCTCCTGCTCCTGTCGTCGTGGAACGCCGCGGCGTTACCGGGCTGCGCCGCCGACAGCGACTGCGCCGCCGCGGCCCGAAGCCCGTGGTCACGAGTTCCGGGAGTGAACTTCCCCGTCGCGGGCATCGCGTTGGCCTACTTCCTGAGCGTGCTGCGCGTTGCGACGCGCGCCCGCCCCGACCTGGCAGGCGGGCTGCTGCCAGCACGACTCGCCACCCTTGCCGCGATCTTCTATCTCGCCATCTCGTTCCGGGAAGGCTGGTGGTGCGCTTACTGCCTGGTATCGCACGCATGCACGTTTGCGATCCTTGGCGGCGTCGAGTTTTCGCCTCGCGAGGCGCGCGCACGATCGGAAACATACCGAGTGGGAGGCGGGACTTTCACGCTTGCGCTCGTGCGCTCGGGTTCCTCCACTGGGGTGTTTCCGGTGCGCAGCGTCGTCTTGCCGAGCAGCAACTGGCATCAACCGAAGAGCAGCTGCGTTCAGCCGCGCCAGCCTGGAGCACCGACTCTGCCGCTGGCACTTCGGAGTTTCGAGGCAGGTATTTGCGCGGATCGCCTGATGCTCCCGTCCATGTCGTGGTTTTTACTGGGTACCAGTGCCCGGACTGCCGCGTGTTCGAAGAGCATCTGGCCGCGGCGCTGCGATCGCGGCCGTGGGTGAGCGTTTCGACGAAGCACTTCCCGTTTTCCACTGCGTGCAACCCCCACGTGCCGCGAACACTGCATGCGGGCGCATGCGAGGCGGCGCAGCTTGCCGAGGCCGCGGGCATCGTGGGTGGGGATCAAATGCACTGGCGCGTTCACGATTGGCTCTTTGCGCGTGGGGGTGTCTTCACGATCGACGAGGCAGCGCGAATGCTCGCGATGGACGCGGACGCGCTGCGTGCGACGATGGCCCAGCCTCAGGTGGCCCAAGCTCTCCGGCACGACGTGGACGAGGCCATATCACTGGGCCTGATGCGGACGCCCCTGGCGTTCATCAACGGGGTTGAACTGCGCGGCTGGCGGCGAGCCGAGGACATCGCCCGAGCCCTCGACGCCGCGGGGAGCAACCCAAGGCGGGTGGCCCCCCCAGCGGCGGCACAGAAAGTTCTGGAAGATTGGCGCGCGCAGCCCGTACTGCCCATGAAGGAGGGCATCGTCGTTCACGAGGCGAGCGGAGTTGATGGCGTCGTCCGGGTGGATGTGTTCGGTTCGTATGGCGAGCGATTCACCGCAGAACTCGACGCCGAGGTCAGGCGGCTGGCGGCGGGCGGCGCGCCGATTCGCTATTTGTTCCATCACTTCCCGGCCGACGGCACGTGCAACCGCCTGGTTTCGGGTCGCACCAACCAGTTGTGCGCGCTGGCGGCGCAGGTGGAGTCGATCGGCGATGTTGCCGCGAGGGTCCGTGCTCACGTGGCGCTCATGGACGCGATGAGCCGGGGCGGCGAAGCGGAGTTGCAGGCCATGCTCGCCCAACTCGCGAAGGAACACCCGCCAACCCCGGATGCGCTGGCACGAGTTCGCTCCAGCGTCGATGCGGCAATCGCACTGGGCATCGACACCATCCCGGCGGTGGTTGTCCAGTCGCGCCGCGCCCCGCGATGGAAGCTTGGCGACGAGTGGATGATCGACGACATGGTGCTGGCCAAGTAGCGATCGACGCCAAAGCCGGCATCGGGTCTCGCGACAGTCTACGGAACCTCGTCCAGCCTGCGGGGCGTCACCGACGACACGAGCCGGATGTTGTTGGCGTACATATCCGTGCCGATCGAGGTTTCCTTCAGCTCATTGGGGCGGATCGTCAGGTCGACGGTGGCACGCATCAAGCGAGGACCGACGTCGTAGAGCAGTTGGAAGTTGACCGCGACGACGTTGCCCACGAGCGGACGCTCGACGGTGCTCACCGGATCGCCGTTCTCGAAGTTGCTCTCGACATACCACAGCTCGAAGGGTCCGCTCTCCGTGTTCGCGGCGGTGCGTCGTTCCAGGCGAACGATCTGGCGTTCACCCGTCACCGGGTCGTCGCGGGTCTCGAACTCGACGAAGTTCGAGTTCAGCGGGTTGAGGGTGCTATCGAGCACGTTGGCGGGGAAGGGGCCGAACTCCTGCCCGGTGCGGATCATGCCAAGCACGCGGTGCATTACGATGCGGGAGACGACGTGATTGGACGCCGCGTCGGTGGTGACCTTGTACGACTTGAACGACGCGTCGAGCGCGACCAGGGTGGCGGTCAACAAGGCGGAGGTGATCGTGAGCGCGATCAAGACTTCAACGAGGCTGAACGCGCGGCGTTTGGCGAGGCGTGTTGCGAGGCTCTTGCCGGGGTTCATGGCTTGCCCTCCCGATAGGTTCCAGCGACCGCAACGGTCCGCAGCGAGACCATGATGCCGTCGGGGAGCTGCATGTTGGGGTTGAATCGCAGATGGATCCCGCCGAAGCCATGGAACTGCACGGCTGTCGACCCCGGGGGCTGGCTCTGGGTCGCGGGGACGTCATAGAGCCCGTCGCCATTGGTGTCCCAGCCAACGATCCGTACTCCGTTGACGATGGGCAGCGTGGTGGGATCGAGCGATTCCTCATCGCCGTCTTCGGGACCGAAGTACCCGATACTGCTGTTGAACAGGGCGGGGTTGCCGACGGGGTTGCCGGCAACATCGCGGAGGGGGCCCTCGCCATGGACGGGGCGGAAGGTGAGCAGGAGCGCTCCGTCGATGCTGGCGTTGCCACGCACGTCGAGCACTCCCGCGACGATGGCGCCGGAGAGGCGCACGTCCTGCTCCGCCGGGCTGTTAAAGGTGCCCACGTCGACGGAGTAGTTGGGCAGCATCATCTGGCTCTTGGCGATCTCAGCCAGGTCTCCCGCATCGGGGTTCTTCGATGGGTTCTCCGGCTCATCCGGGTGCTTCTGCGTGAAGCGGGTCGCGCCAGTGAACTGCAGCTTGTTGCGGGTTTGCGTGAAGTTGCTGGGCTTGTCGCTCACGATCGAGCCCACGAAGAGCGAGTCGTGGAAGCGAACGTTGTTGCTGTAGAGCTTGGTGTCGGTCACGCGGCGCCCGTCGATCAGCAGCGGGTCGGGCAACAGATCAAACCCGTTGGTCGCCGCCGCCTGGTTGGCCGGGATGTCGGCCTTGTCCATCGGACGCGCCAGTGACATCAGCACCATCTGCTCGGGCGGGCGCGCCGTGGAGGGGAGCATCGCGGGGTACGACGTTTCGCCCGCCTCATCGCCAAAGACGATGCGCGGCGCGTCGGCGATCGGGCGCTGGGTCGCGGCATCGAGCTTGAGCTTGCCATACTCGGTCCACAGCGGGTGTGTGTTGGTGGTCGTCGTCGCGACGTGGGTGACGCCGATGAACGTGCAGTTTCTGAAGAGCCCGTTGTTGCCAAGCGGAATGCGCACGTCGCGGAACGTCATGTTCTCATAGACAGGCCGGTAGTAATAGTCGCTGAACTTGGGCGAGTTGTAAGGGACTTTCTCGAAGTACGCCGTCGCCCAGTTGTCCGGCCTCCCGTCGAGGTCGGCATCGGCATCGAGGCGGAAGTACCGGGGACGGGAAGGGTCTGTCCCGCTCTCGACATAGGTCGAGAGCTGCGATTCGGAGATGCCGAGGTTGGCCGCAACCTGAGCCGCGAACGTCCCCCCGTCGGCGGCGGCGCGCAGCGCGTTCTCCGATCCCTGGAAGCTGTCGGCATCGATGGTGGGCGAATCGCCCGCGTTGAACTCTCGCGCGCTCTCGCCCTCGCCAGGACGCACCGGACCTTGCAGCTTCGTGGTGTAGTCGCCTTGTGCGACACGCCACGCGGCATCGCTCACGTCGAAGCTGATCGTGCCCCGGACCTTGGCATAGAGGTCGCGAGCGTCGATCACGCCGTCGCGATAGCCAAGCACCTGATCGGCAAAGGTCGAGTTCACGTCGTCGTAGTCGGCCATCGCCTCGCCGGCGTCCCACTTCCCGTTGTTGTTCAGATCGATGAACCCGTGGATGCCGTTGCGGTTGCGATCGGGGTTGGCCGAGTCGACCAGCAGGGCCAGATCGTCGTCCAAGGGTGTGCCGTCGGACTTGACGAACTCGGGGGTCATGCCCGCGTGTGGCGTGCCCGCGGTGAGAGGCTCGGAGAGCACGACCTTGCCGTCCTTGTCGCGATCGAAGTGGGTCATGAAGATGTCGAACTCGTCGACGTATCCGTCGCTGGTGGCGTCGGCAAACGCCTCGTCGGCCTGACCATCGCCGTCGTAGTCGGTGGTGCCGGAAGGAATGACCGCGGACTCGGTCGGGTGTCGGACACGAAGGCGATTGTCGCCATCAACGTCGCCCGAGCCGGGCCCGCCAGCCCCGCGGAGCGCCGTGTAGAAATCCTCGAGCTTGCGGTCGAGGTTCGAGTCGATCCCGCGGAAGTCGGACTTAATGATGAGCGGGTCGCCATCCGTGCGCGCGACATCGGTGTATTTGGCGCCGAGGTCGCCCGTGACCGACACGTTCTTCCCGATGAGGATGCGCGAAGGCGCGACGATCGCGTTCTCCACGCGCTTCACGAGTCGAAAGTCCTGCATCACGGTCCGGGTAATCGGGCGGCTGTTGCCCGAGTGTCCAAAGTCGTACCCCGTCGAGATGATGCGGATGTCGGTTCCGTTGGCCAGCGGCGCATAGGTGATGACGTATGCCGTGGGCCGGACTTCCTGATCCTCGCTGGCCGCTTCGACGCCGATCGCCGGGGTGTGGAGCCACCCGCTGGTGCGGAACTCCCGGGCGTCGCGCAGGACGGCAAAGGGCCCGCCGATGGTCGGGGCGTTGACTCCGACGCCCTCGACGATGTTGAGGTCTTCGGAGTGCTCGTTCGCGAGGGCGATGACGATTCCTCCCGGCTCGGGAGATTCCGCCTCGCGGTAGCGCGGAGCAAGGACCGTGTAGCTCTCGCCGGCGTCGATGTTGCCCGTCCAGATCGAGTGGGCAAAGTCGCCCGAGATATCGCTGCGCGCCATCACGAATCGCGACGCCGCCTCCGCCAAGCGTCGCTCGCCGATCTTGAGGCCGGTCTCCGCCGCCCCCAAGGCCCGGACGACGTGAAGGTGTGTCGCGGCAGTGCGGATGTTGCCCCGGCTGGAGATCGCCATGGCGGTCGCCAGCGATCCGAACAGCACCAGGAACATCATCGAGAGGATGGTCGTCACGCCTCGGCGTTCGGGCGCACCCGCCCGGCCGGCCGCCCGACCGGCCGCGCTCCGCAGCCGCGCGACGTCGCCCCCGCTTCGGGCCCGTGTGCTTGGAACTCGCGCCGACCCCATTCGTCCTCCTTCAACCTTGCCAACTCGTCGGCCTGTTCGCGTGCCTGGTGGCGAGCCAACTCGCTCGCCTGCACGCTCGACAACTCGCCCGCTCTTGCGACGCCACCCGCACGCTGTGGGAGCGGCCTGCCGCCCCCGGCCTGCCGCTCCCGGCCTGCCGCTCCCGGGGGAACATCAGGGCGGGACGATCCAAGAGACGCGGGAGATCTCTCGTGCCTCAGCGTCGTATGGTCCTTGGTATTCAGCGATGATCGTGACCCGGAGAGGAAAGCGGTCGACGTTTCGTGCGGGAACGCCGCCGACCGCGGGGACCCAGTAGTTGTCCGCACGCACGGTCGCGTTGTCGGAGGGGTCGACCTTCTCGACGATGATCTGCTGGAACCAGCCGCGAAGCGGAACGCGCGATTCCTCGTCCATGTCGGGGTTGCCGTTGGCGTCCAGATCGAAGATCACGTCGCCAAAGGCGTTGATGGGCCCGGCGAAGTCGCCATCGACGCCGAAGCGCAGGCCATCGAGATCGTCGAGATCGTCAAGATCGGAGACGGCAACCTCGCCCGTCTCGCGGCCCCAGCCCGTGAGCACTGCCGAGGCCCCGCTGCCTTGGAAGAAGAGCCCGGTCACGCGGTCGTGCCGCGGAAAGCGTCGCGTGAACTCTCGCAATTCGTTGCACAGGAACGTGCCCGTGGCGGCGTGGGTCGACCACGAGTTGGCGTCGACGAACGACTGCTGGGCTTCCACGAATGCCAGGACTCCGACCCCCAGGATGACGAGCGACATGCTCGTTTCAAGGAGCGAGAACCCGGCCCTGTGGCGCGGGCCTCCGGGCGGCTTCGGAGCGGTTCCGCTCCGCGCTCGGAGTCGATCCGTCTCGGCGCTTCGCAACAGATCGCTGCTGTCCATGCTCCGATCATCGACCGGATCGAGCGGTTACTTGTCCGCGATCGTCGGCCCCCGCCGCCCCACGCTGCCCGGGTTCCCCAGGCGTCGCGATCGCTCGGTATACCCGTGCGCCGCGCCAGCGGAGGAGCGTTCTCGGGCCGTGATTCGAAATCAAGTGCTGCCAGACTGCGGCAGATGGGTGCGAGTGCTCGGACCCGATCTGGGGCCTGATCCCGGCCCCAAGACTCCGGCGGAGCGTCGCACCCCGCCGGGCACACAGGCACTCACGACTTGACGAGCTGGCTCATCTTGAAGATCGGGAGGATGATCGCCATCGCGATGAAGCCGACGATTCCGCCCATGAAGATGATCATGATGGGCTCGATCATCGACGTGACGGCCTTGATGTTGTCCTTGAGCTGCTTGGCATAGAAGACCGAGATCTCGTCAAGCACCTCGCCAAGCTTGCCGGCCTCTTCGCCCGCGGTGATCATCTGCGCGACGCTCCGCGGCAGAAGGTCGTCCTTGCCGAGGACAGAACTGATCCGCTTGCCCTGCTTCACCGAGCCATACACCTTGCGCCACATCGAGCGATAGAGCTGGTTTCCCGAAATGTCGCCGGTGATCGCGATAGTGTCCAGCATCGGGACGCCCGCGTTGATGAGCTGACCCATCGTGTGCAGCGAGCGGCTGATGTACAGCGAGCGGAACATCGTCTTCACTACCGGGATACTCAGCTTGAGCTTGTCCACCCAGAACGATCCGACCTCGGTCCGCGTCACGGCGTAGATCGAGCCGCCGATGCCCGCAATCCCCGCGACCAAATAGGGCCAGTTGGCCACCATGAACTTGCTGAGGCCCATCAGGAACTTCGTCGCCCAGGGCAGGACCTGCTCCTTGCCCTCGAAGACCGAGTAGAACTTGGGAAGCACGAACGTGAGCAGAAAGACGGTGACGAGCACCGCCATGGAGCCGATGATCGCGGGGTAGATCGCGGCACCCATGACCATCTTCCGCGTCTCGATCTGTTGACCGATGTACGACGCGATGCGGTCGAGCATCTTCGCGAACGAGCCGGCCATCTCCGACGCCTTGACCATGTTGACGTAGAGCGGCCCGAACAGCTTGGGGTGCTTCAGGATCGCCTCGGAGAACTGCTTACCGCCCTCCACGTCGTTCTTGAGCCCCTCGATGATGCGCTTGAACCCGGGGTGGGTCGTCTGGTCCGCGATGCCCTCCAGCGCCGTACGAAGGTTGATGCCGGCACGGATCATGACCGCCAGCTGCGTCGTGAAGTCCAGGATGTGCTTCTGCGTCGGTTTTCCGGCGTTGAGCTGCGCCAGCTTCTCGGCAAATGTCGCGTTGTCGCCCCCGGAGGCGACGGCGCTCAACGTCAGGACGTGCAGGCCCTGATTGCGCAGGATCGCCGCCGCCGTCGTCGCCGAGTCGGCGTTGATCGTGGCCTGCGGGAGCACCTGGCCTTGGGGCGAACGGGCTTGGTATCGGTACGTGGGCATTGGTTCTGGCACCGGGCATCAGGCTTCGGGCATCAGTCTTCGAGCCTTGCGCCGTGTTGTTCTTCGTCCCACGATCGGGCATCCTGATGCTGATGCCCGAAGCCCAAACGCGGTTCTACGCCGCCAGTTGACGTTCGAGCTTGTCCGGATGTGCGGCGGAGGCGATCGCGTCTTCCTTGCTGATCAACCCGTTGAAGTACAGCTCCGCGATCGCGGAGTCCAGCGTCTTCATCCCGATCGCGCGGCTCGTCTCGATCACGTTGGGAATTTCGAACGTGCGTGCCTCGCGGATCAGGTTTCGCACCGCGGGCGTGCACAGCAGGATTTCCACCGCCGGCACCATCCCCGGACGATCAATCCGGCTGAACAGCGTCTGGCTGATCACCGCCTGCAGCGTGTTGGAGAGCATCGAACGGATCTGGTTCTGCTGCCCGCCCGGATACATGTCGATGATGCGTTCCACCGTCTGCGACGCGTTCACGGTGTGCAGCGTGCTTAGCACGAGGTGGCCCGTCTCTGCCGCGGAGATCGCCAGCGCCGTCGTCTCCAGGTCGCGCATTTCGCCCACCAGGATGATGTCCGGGTCCTGACGCAGCGCGTGCTTGAGACCCGAAGCAAAGCTGGGCATGTCGGCGCCGAGCTCGCGCTGCTCCAACACGCACTTCTTGCTCTCGAAGCTGTATTCGACGGGGTCCTCGAGCGTAATGATGTGCTTGGCGTAGCGGGTGTTCATCGCCTCGATCATCGCAGCCAGCGTCGTCGACTTACCGGAACCCGTGTCGCCCGTCACCAGGACCAGCCCGCGGGGAAGATACGTCAGGCGCGAGATCACCTCGGGCAGGTTCAGCTTCTCGAGCGGCGGAACCTTCGTCTTGATGGCACGCATCGCCATCCCGATCGCGCCCTTTTGCATGTGGGCGTTAACGCGGTAGCGGCTCAGGCCCGGCACGAAGTACGAGAAGTCCGCATCCTTGATCTTCTCAAACGTCGCCTGCGCCTCCTTCGGCGCCATCTGCTCAAACATCTTCCTCGCCTGGTCAGGCGTGATCACCGGGAACTCCATGGGCGTCATCACTTGGTGGATGCGCACCACGGGCGGCTGCCCCGCGATCAGGTGGATGTCCGACGCGTCCTGCTCTTGCGCGACCCGCAGAATCTCATGAAGATCCACGTCGGAAACTCCCAGGCCTGCGTGTTCACTCACCCGGCGGCAACACCCGCACAGCTTCGCCACGCTTCGGCATCGTCACCATCGGCGTTCCACCGCACCCGGTTCAGTCCGCTTCCCCCGCTCTTTGAGGGACGCAGAGAGCATGCAGCCCGGCCGTCAGCGAGGCCCCTCCCATG
>JANRJU010000005.1:0-2362 GCA_033763815.1 Planctomycetota bacterium | reverse complement strand
ATGATCGGGCCCGACGCCACCGCGACGCTGGATTTCGCGCTCGTCCGCGCGGCCGGGCTGATCGAGAAGCTCGTCGTCTATCCGGAGAACATGCAGGCCAACCTCGACCGCCTCGGCGGCCTCGTGCACTCCCAGCGCATCCTCATCGCGCTCACCAACAAGGGCGTCTCGCGCGAGGACGCCTACCGCTTCGTCCAGCGCAACGCCATGCGCGTGTGGCGCGAGCGCTGCGACTTCCTCACGCTTCTGAAGGCCGACCCCGACGTCTCCAAGGCGCTCAGCGGCTCCGAGCTCTCGGCCCTCTTCGACCTCGGCTACCACACCGCCCAGGTCGACACGATCTTCAGGCGCGTGTTCGGCGCGGCGTGAGGGCTCACCGGTTTTCTGCATTCCCGGAAGGCGCGTAGCGCCTGTCCGGGATCTTGCCCGGTTGCAAGGCTCTCTACGCGGCAAGACACCGGACAATCGCGCTTGCGCGATTTCCGGTGATGCAGAATTGAGGGGGATGAGTTGATGCAGAGTGCGTGATTGACGACCGAGACCACAACCTACTCCCTCTGCATTCCCGGAAAGCGCGAGGATTGACGGCAGGTTGCGTCACGGTTGGCGCACACCAACTGTCGGGCAAGGCCCCGGACTGGCGCGTTCGCGCCATCCTGGGACGCAAAAAAATGAAGTGGTAGCGTCAGAGCACGCATGCCGATTGCCCGGCACGCCTGCGCGTCCGGGTGATGCGGAGAGGGAGCGGGGCGTCTCGGCCTGGCTCGGGTAGTTTCAAAGGGCGTCGGCGCCCCGCGACTGACATGACGGCGCCCGGGCACGGCGTCCGAGGTGAGCCACGTCTGACCCAACGTTCTTTCCCGGGCAGGTGGTGGGCGATCAGCCACTCCGGCTAGAGGTCCACCGTCCGCAGTCCCGCCATCCCGTACAATCGAAATGCCTCGCGATGGCACTCCCTCGTGGGCGGCGATGGGCACATCATCGCATCGCCTGGGCGAGCGGGGACAAAGTCGTTGAGGTGAATTGCGCCTATCTGCTCCCTCTCCCCGCCTGCGGGGAGAGGGCCGGGGTGAGGGGCAGCAGCATATTCGGCGGGTGCAGCGATCGCGTCCAGCAGCATTCTCCGGGTTCGGAGCAAATTTCTGCCCCTCACCCTAACCTTCTCCCCACTCCGCTCCGCGGCATGGGGAGAGGGGACCGCGCTGCGATTGAATGGAGCGCGAGCACCCTTGCGCGAGCATCGGCGTCACTCAACGCCACACCCGCCACAGCCCTGTAGGTCGGGTAGAGCCGAAGGCGAAACCCGACGCGACCCAACACACGCTCGACAATGTCGGATTTCGCTGCGCTCTAACCGACCTACGGGTCGCGGCATATGCGAGCGGCGCGGAAAGTGCGAAGGATGCGTGGATGCCCACCTGCGTGGGCATGACGTTGAGTGTGTGCGACGCGTCCGCACCAACACTACCGTCATCCCCGCGAAGGCGGCGATCGACGTCACGCCGTCACGATAGACGCCCTGCCCCCCGGGCACAAAAAAAATCCCGGATCGGCGCGATGCGCCGTCCGGGATGGCAACTGCTGCAGACAGCGGGCGGCGGCAGAAACCGCCGCCCAAGGCGGCGCTTTACGCGCCCCAGCCCGCGATCGCCTTTACCTCGAGGAACTCCTCGAGGCCGAATTTGCCCCACTCGCGACCATTGCCCGACTGCCGGTAACCGCCGAACGGTGCGGCACGTTCGTTCGGCGCGCCGTTGAGGTTGACGTTGCCCGCGCGAATGCGGCGCGCCACGCGACGCGCACGCTCCACGTCGCCCGAGGACACGTAGCCTGCGAGGCCGTAGTTCGTGTCGTTGGCGATCTTGATCGCGTCTTCCTCGTCCTTGAAGCCGATGATCGACAGCACCGGCCCGAACACTTCCTCGCGGCCGATGGTCATGTCGTTCTTCACGTCGGCGAAAACCGTCGGGCGCACGTAGTAGCCCTTGTTGACGCCCTCGGGACGGCCCGTGCCGCCCGCAACCAGTGTCGCGCCCTCGTCGATGCCGGCCTTGATCAGTCCCTGGATTTTCTCCCACTGGATCTTGTTGACCACAGGCCCCATCGTCGTGTCTGCCGCGCGCGGATCGCCGACCTTTGCCTTGTCCGCGACGCTCTTGGCCACGGCCGCGGCCTCCTGCATCTTCGCGAACGGCACCAGCATGCGCGTCGGCGCGTTGCAGCTCTGCCCCGAATTATTGAAGCAATGCGCGGCGCCGCCTGCGACGAGCTTGGCGAAGTCGGCATCCTCCAGGATGATGTTCGGCGACTTGCCGCCCAGTTCCTGCGTCACGCGCTTCACCGTCGTGGCCGAGCGCTGCAT
>JANRJU010000004.1:0-2136 GCA_033763815.1 Planctomycetota bacterium | reverse complement strand
CGTGGCGCGGAGGAAGCGACGGATCGGCTCCTCATCCTCGATGATGAGCACGAGGGGCATGTGCGCGGGCGGCATCCCACCAGCCTGCAGTTGCTGCGCACGTGCGGGACCAGGAGTTGAGTCGCTCATGACGCACTCCTTTGGGTCAGCCCAACGTCTGTTGTCCGCGACACGTTGGCCATGCCCCGGTTCTCTCCCGCGTCCTCCTTGGCTGGAAGTGCGGGCTGCGGGTGCTCGACCGGCAACGAGAAGAGGAAGGCGACACCCTTCGGGGTGTTGGGCTCAGCCCAGATTCTTCCCTCGTGCACGCGGATGATCCCCTCACAGATCGTCAGGCCCAGGCCCATGCCCGTCGATGCCGCAGCACCGGAACCCGGGCCGACCGTCTTGCTGGCGCGGCCTCTATAGAAGCGTTCGAACACCTTGGATGACTCGTCATCGGCGAGCCCAGCACCCTCGTCCCAGACCTTGACGACGACATTCGTCTCGCTGGTCCACGCTGATACCCCGAGTGGCGTACCCGGCGCGGTGTATCGGAGCGCGTTCTCGACGAGGTTGTGGACGACTTGAGGGAGCATCGCATTGTCGACGCGGATCATGGGCAGGTCGGTGGGAACATGCACACGGAAGGGACGCGAGGCGAGAGCATTGCGGTGGCGTGAGAGGCCGGCCCCCACGATTTCCTCGACCGTGGTCCACTCCCGCCGCAGGTCGACGGAGCCGGACTCCAGCCGAGTGGCAAAGACGAGGTTGGCGATGATGTCGTTGAGGCGGGATGACTCGTCGACGATCGTTCGGAGGAGGGCCGCGCGCGTCGGCTCGTCGATGCCGGGGCCTTCGGACTTTTCGGAACTCTGGGCGGCATCCGCCTGCTGGAGCGTGCTCGCGGCACCGGTGATGCTGGCGAGCGGTGTGCGGAGGTCGTGGGACACGGAACTGAGCAGCGCGCTGCGTAGCCGTTCGCGTTCGGCGTTGATACGTGCGGACTGCTCGGACTCGGCAAGCGTGACGCGCTCCAGCGCTGAAGCGGCTTGCGACGCGATCGAATCGAGCGTGGCGAGCTGAGGCGCGTCGAAGGGTTCGACGCTCTTGTTCATCTGGGCTCGCACACCGAGCACTCCAGCCCGGCCTTGGCTCCCAATGAGAGGCTGGTACCGGCCTTGGACGGAGGGAAGCGTTGACGTACCGCGCCCAGCGGGCTTCCAATGGTCGAAGGCCCACTGAGCCACCCCGCGCTCGCGGGCCGCGTCGGCACCTTCGCCGGAGTACCAGTCAGGACCACCCAACCCCGCGGCGGCAGCAACAGCAAGGCCATTCCGTCGAGACGAGGCACCGGCTCCCGCTCCCGGCGTGGGAGTACACACGACTGCATCAGCCTGGAGTAGGTCGTGCGTGTGCCGTGCAACTATCGCGGCCACGCTGCGGGCATCGCGTGCGGCTGCGAGCTCGCGCGAGAGCGCGTGCTGGGCCGCCGTCGCCCGCTCGCGGGACCAAGCGCGGAGCCGCTGCTCTCGTGCGCGAGCCGCAAGCGTGCCGACGACGACACCCACGGCGAGCATGACGCAGAACGTGACCAGATAGCCGGTGTCATTGATGTTCAGCGTGAAGCGCGGCTCGGTGAAGAAGTAGTTGAAGGCCAGCACCGAGAGGACGCTGGTGAAGATGGCCGCGACGCGGCCGAACCACAGCGCGCTGACAATCATGCCCGCAAGGAGGATGAGGGCCTCCTCGGAGAGATCCGGGGGCCGAAAAAACGCAAGTCCAACGAGAGCGCATGCCGCGACCACCCCCGCCGACGCCGCGAGTTCGCCGACAACGCGAGCGGGCGGCTTGGTTGCGCGAGTGCCGTTCGTTCCTGCGTTCCGAACCGATTGAGTTATGCCCGACACCGACTCATCGCCCCGCACCACGTAGATGTCGATGTCGCCGCTCTTGCGGATCAGGTTGTCGATGAAGGACCCGAACAGAACTTCTCTCCAGCGAGGCCGCTCGGTCTTACCGACGACGATCCTGCCGACGTTGCGTGATCGGGCGAAGGCGATCAACTCCCGGGCGGCATTCTCGCCCGCGACAGTGTGCGTTGTCCCTCCAAGCGATTCGGCCAGCCGCAGGTTCGCGTCCAGCCGATCTCGGTTC
>JANRJU010000003.1:0-307754 GCA_033763815.1 Planctomycetota bacterium | reverse complement strand
CCTCCCATGACCCCGCACACGCCGCCCGCGTGCCTGCAGCCCCACGGCATCCCGGACACAATCATGCCCAGCACCTCCACGGCACCTACGCCCGCCTCCGCCTGCGAGCGCTTAGCACGCTGACGAAGACAAGCACGCCGGTGCCGGGCGCGGGGATCGGCACGGTGTCGATGAAGAATCCCAGGTTGTTGTTGGGGCCGAGGTCGATGGACTGGCCGGTCGTGAAGTTCTGGATGAAGGTGCTGCTGCTGCCGGTGGTGATCGGGCCGCCGGAGAGGGTGCCGACTCCCGACATGTCGCCCCCGACAAGCTCGCTGAACTGCACGGACATGTACATGGTGCTTGAGGTTGGAATGGTCCAGAAGCGGGAGTAGAAGCCGTCAATAGATTCAAATCGAGCACCAATGCCTGCAGGAATAGGGGCGTTAATCCGAGAGTTGTCGTCAAACACTAACGTTCGCTCGCAATTATAGAATCGCACGTGAGCGCGGAACGAAGTGATCGTTG
The DNA here is from genome assembly GCA_033763815.1 of Planctomycetota bacterium. Classification (GTDB taxonomy): domain Bacteria; phylum Planctomycetota; class Phycisphaerae; order Phycisphaerales; family UBA1924; genus JANRJU01. The sequence goes on along the minus strand of JANRJU010000003.1, from coordinate 307,247 downwards.
TCGTCGCATTGTTACGGATTGTCCATCCGGCGTCGTTGACCTTGGCGGAAGCGAAGTCAACGAGTTCAAGCTCATCACCTACTTCGTCACCGCCAGTAGGCACGGACTGTCGCAACAATGACTGTCCTCCGAGTGACGGGGAACGAAAGTTGTCATAGCTCCTGACACCATCGGCTGGATTCTGGCCGCGCTCGGTCATGCTTGTAACAACGTGGCCTCCTGATGGGCTCCACTCGTATGTATAATTCAACAGCTGCGCGAACGCGATTGGAGACAGACCAAGTGTTAGCAAGGCCGGGCACGCAAGATCCATGGCGTGACCTCCTATGCAACGTGCCGAGCACTGTCGCGCTCGACACGGAAGAACCAGTCAAGTGTTGGGTCGCCGAACACAACGCCAGGCCCACCCACCACGATCGTGTCAGGTGAGGCCCGAGATGGACTCGCGCACGCCATGACAACCCCCGCGAGCGAAAGGCCACACCATCGGTGTCCTAGCGCTCCCCTGCCCCCCTCCGAACGGACTATGAATCGGACTCTTGGTCGACCGCTTCATGTGAAGCTCCCCCCGGGGAACCGCATTCCTTCCCCGGAAATCGTTTTCAGAGCGCAGGCACGAACCCGGAAACGCAAGCGCCCGGCGTGAGCTTGGACTCACCCTGGCAAATATGCCACCAACTCGCCCATGCCGTAACCAAAATCACGGGTTATCGTGTCAAGATTGCGCGAACGATGTTTCTCCGTGTGTGCGCCGAAGCGCTCGCCCTGGCCCGCCCTAAGCGTTGGCCGTGCTCGATTCCTCACCCTTCCGCTTCAGCCCGCACTCGGGGCACGGCGCGTCCGCTGCGAGACCTCGCCTGGAGTAGCCGCAGTGAGGGCATCCGCCACGTCGCAGACGCGAGAGTTGCCACGTCGTTCTCGTCACGAACACGATCGCGCCGAGTTGCACCGGCCACATCGGGAGCAGCAACATCCCCCACTGCCGGGGAGGGTCACCCGGGCTCAAGCCAGGAGAGGTTCCCCGATGCAGTTCGGGCATCCAGCGAGTTGGGCCGACGCGAGGGTTGATCGAGAAACCGGGCCTGAAACCAAGACGTTGCCGGACTTCCGGGGCGATCGAAGGCTGCCAACCGACATGGACGTTCCCCCCGCTGCGCAACCCCAGCACGATACCCGTCGCGGCGCTTGAGTAATCCACGCGGACGAAAAACGTCACGATGTACATCACGCCGAGAGCGCCAAGCAGCCGCCAGCCCCAGCGCCTCCGCCGCTGCAAGATTCGCAGCCGCGTAGTCATGCTTAATGGTAGGTTGTGTCCGGAGACGGTGCCTCAATAGGCTTGTGGCGTCCGCTCCCTGGAGCCGCCCGGCATCGACCATTCCCCGCACCAACATCGAGAGTCACGCCAGTTCGCACCTGCGCCGCGATGCGCCTCGTGTGGCTACGACCTGACTGGCCTCAGCGCGCCTGCCGACGCCGCGAGCCTCACGTGCCCGGAGTGCGGCTGCCTGCACGAGCCACCCACGCCCATCACATACGCCAAGTGGCCCCAGCCAAAGTCCATCGTCGCCATCATGACCATGCCCAGCGTCGCCCTGTCGCTCGCTTGCGCCCTGGCTTCCGGCGGCTCAGAGAAGCTCCTCTCCACGCTCTGGGGCGCCCTGGTCCTCGGCGTCGTCGTCTGGCCCGCCCTTGTCGCTCTCTACCTCGCGAACCTGCACGAGCCACCCGGGTCGCGTCGCGCCGCAGCCAACCGCTGGTATCGCATTGGCGTCCTCGCCGCGGTCGCTGCCATGTTCGCCATCATTCCCGTCGTCGGAATTCTCGTCATGATGCTCCGCTAACCCCGGCCTTTGGCAATCGTCGCTCGCGCGCTCATGTCGATGGAGCGGCTCGATCCGCCTCGTCGCCCGCGTGAAGCCGAGCCAGCGTCACCGCCAGTAACTGGCAACGCTCGACCAGGCTCGCCAGCTCGATCCACTCTGTGGGCGTGTGCAATCCCCCGCCGCGGACGCCCATCGTGTCAATGGTCGGGAGCCCGGCGGCCTGCATGATGTTGCCGTCGCAGACGCCGCCCGTCGTTGCGAAAGGCAGCTTCTGCCCGAGGTCCTCCGCCGCGAGCTGCGCGACGTGCGCCAGCCTCTCGGTGCCGGGTGTTCGGGGCTTGGGAGCTCGGTTGAAGCTGCGATACACGCGCGTGGTGGCTCGGGGGTTGATCGCGCTCGCCTCGCTCGGCTTCCGTTGCGCTGGTATACCGGCTGCGATCGATCCCGCGAGGGAATCGTCCGCCAGCCCGTCGATCGCCGCGGCCAGCCACGATTCTGCCTCGGGCGTACTGAACCGCACATTCCCCGCGGCCCAAGCAAAGTCGGGCACGACATTGGTGGCATGCCCGCCTCCGATCGGCCCGACGCTCGCGATGCGTCCCTCGTCGGGATTGGCAAAGCTCGCGACCTTCAGCAGCGACTCAGCCAGCGCCGTGACCGCCGAAACGCCTTGCACAAAGTCGCGCCCAACGTGGGCGGCCCTGCCGAAGCACTCCAACCGGAACTGCCCGCTCCCCGGGCGGGCGATCGCCAGCGATCCATCGGGCAGCGCAGGCTCCATCGCGATGCCAACATCGTGCTTGCGGGCTTGCTCGGAGAGCACACGCTCGGAGTGATACGAGCCCGTCTCCTCATCGCTGTTGAGCACAACCGTCCACGCGAGCGGCACGCCGCACGCCTCAAGTGCCTCGAGCGCCGCGACCATGATGACGAGCCCGCCCTTCATATCGACCACGCCGGGCCCGGTGGCGGTTCGCCCGTCGGGCGCGATGACCAGCTCGCGGAACGTGCCCGCGGGATCGTGCACGGTGTCCAGGTGCCCCGCGAGCATGACTCGCGCACCGCCTCGCGTGCGTGTGCGGTCCAGCACCGCCGTGGGCGGGATCTCAGCACCCGGGTTCGCCTCGACCGGTCGCGTCGCGCCGCCGGAAGCCGCCTCGCTCGGGCGCGCGGGCCCTCGATCGAGCCATTCGGGCTTCGGATCGCCCGGAACCAGTGTCTGCATCGCACCAAGCGCCCGCAGTCGAAGCGAAAAAAGCTCGCGCGACTGATCGAGCGCGGGCGTGTTGTTTAGGCCCGTCGCGAAGCCAACATGCAGGCGCAGATCCGCCAGCAGCTCCGCTCGCTTCCCTTCGATCGTCCGACACACCGCCTGTTCAACTTCGCCGAGAGCCATGGCGATGTCCTCCAGCTCAAGAGCTTCACGACCTTCCGCACTCTCAAGAACCGAGAATAGCTAGACGACCACGCCCGCGCCGCCAACCACCAGCATTGCGCCAAGCACGATTGCCGCGGCACATTTGATCGCCCGGACTTGGCGATCAATCGGGAGCGCGTGGGCCGGCGAGCCCGCCAGCTCCATGAGCTTCTGCTGCCGCGTCGCGATCGACCCATGGCGGAACGACGACCGCTCCACCGGCAGCCCGTTAAGATCGGCCACCGCCTGCAGGGCGCCCGCCATCGCGCGGACACCCTCGATCGTGACCGTCGGCATCGACCGCACGGGGTCAGAAAACGAACCTCCCAGCACAGCACCCGGCGAAAAATCTGTGTCCGCCCGCGCACCATCCGCCTGCGTCGGCTCGCTGCCGCCGACTCGCGAAGCCCCGCTCATGTGGATTGCCGCAAAAGCATCGGCCTGCCATTCAAACCGCCGGCTGACGAACCCGAACACGCCCAGCACCGCCAGCGCCGTGAACGCGATCGAACCAACCCCAATCGCCGTGCGCGACTCCTCGCTGAGCTGGAGCGCCGCGAAGATCACCTCGGTCAAGAGCGCCGAGGAGGACAGCGTCGCCAGGGTCACAACTCCGAGCCAGGGGATATGCCAGCGTCTGACGTGGGCAACCTCGTGCGCCGCGACCGCTTCCACGTGCCGCCAGCTCATCGTCTCGAGAAGGCGATCGGTGAGCAGCATGTATCGAAATGGCCAGACGATGCCGAGCACCGCTCCGTTCACGAGCGTCCCGTGCGTGCGCCACACCAGAAGCTCCGCCACACGAACGCCGTGGCGCTGGCACGTGAGCATGAGCCTGTCGCGCAGCGCACCAGGGCCCAGCGGCGTCGCATCCCAGACAAATCGCAACAGCAGCGGCATGACGACGACGATCGCGATGACCCCCACGATCTGCACCACCCCCGCCGCCATGACCACGACGCCCTCAGGGTCGCGAAGCTCGTGCAGCCCGGAGAGCACTCCGAGATCGGCCCGACGCTCGATCGCCCGCTCCATCATCCGCACGCCGCGGTCCAGCGCCTCGCTCCAACTCGTCACCGCAAGCAAGGGCACCAGCGCCAGCAACAGCTGATGGCGAACCCGCGACACGACAAACGCCCAGCGCCCCACGGGCGGCACAACCGCGCCCGACTCTTCCAGCTCCCTGAACAGCACCGCTTCATTCACCCGCCGCTCGATCGGATAGCACGCCGACCACCCCGCAACCACGAATAGCAGGAAAGGCGTCATCATCACCAGTTCGTCGATCGCAACGATGTCGCCCGTCCAACTCCGCACGAGCGCTGGCCACCCCAGCCCGAGAACCGCCAGCACGTGCCATCCAAGCGCGCAGGCCCGCGAGACGGCAACGAGTCGGTCGCTCACGCGAATGGCCCGCACACTGCCCTGGTCAACCCGCCCCGCGAGTTTCCAGCAGGCCAGATGAACGAGCGCCGCCAGAGCGACCAGGGGAAGAACCGTGGCAACGCCCGCGTCCGCGAGCGAACCATCCCCGTTGCTCTCGCTCAAGCCAAGAAGGTCCACGCCGGAACCGCCGGCAAGGTCATGGAGATAGATCGCCAGGAACGAAACGATGACGAGGACATAGACCACGCGAGATGATCTTTCGCACCCCGCCCATCGAAGGCTGTAGGGTGTTTCTGCCGCGAATGTTCCTACACCGCGCCCGTCAACCCCACGCGCCGGCTTGTCGGCTCACCGGGTCTCATCACCACCTTGCGCTCTTCCGCCGCCGCCCGGGCGTAGTGCAGTCCCGTCCAGAGCAACAGCAAGTAGGACGCCAGCGCACACCATCCGGGGCCGCTGATCCGCCTCCACCACGCCACGGCCTCGTCCATCCCCGCGCCGCCGGGGGGCAGGTTTAGCGCCGCAAGCATCAAGCCCATGGCCAGCACCACCGGCACGCGCGAGACACCCCGTCGCGGAACCAGCAAGAGCATCGCCGCCACCGCGTGCGGGACCAACAGCAAATACATGTGCCTCGTTGTCGTCTGCGGACTGAATGTCAACGCCACAACCACGATGCCCGCCCACTCCAGCGCCACCGCTCCCGCCCGGGGCAGCCACCGCTCTGCCCGGTCCTGCCCGGCGCGCCACAGCTCGATGCCAGCGCGAGCGTAGATCGCCCACGCACCAGCAAGGATCGCCAGCCCGGTCGCTGCGGCCAGCGCCATGGCACCCGTGCGCGATGACCCCTCCCCAAGCAGGCGGGCAAAGAAGCTGGGGATCGACACGCTTCGAAGCCACGTCAGGGGCTGCACGTTCGCGACACCCTCACGCTCCTTCGACTCGCCCATCATGCTCACCATGCCGCCAAAGGCGCGGCGGACATACCCCGCGTTGGTCGTCCAGCCAGCCCCCAGCGCCGGAAGGTACAGAAACACGACAAAGGACGCGAGCGTCGACGCCGCCGCGAGCCAGCGGCCTCGTACGACGAGATACGGGAGCGCGACCAGCGAGAGATACTTGACGTTCGCCGCGAACCCAAGTGCAACCCCGCACAGGATCGGCTTTGAATCCATCCATCGCAACGCCAGCGCGAGGCACAGCAGCAGAATGCTGTCGGTCTGCCCAAGCTCCAGTTCCCACCGGACCTTGTCCGCCGTGAGCATCAAGCCCAGGAACGCGACCCACGCCACGCCGGTCCAATCGAGCCCGCAGCGGAACCGCTCGTTGAGCGTCCGCACAAGAATCAGCATCGATGCGAGGGTGAGCGCCGCGCCGCAGAAGAACCAGATCCACGCCGCGCTCATCTCGCCCACCAGCGTGAGGGGCTGGAACACGAACGCGATCAGCGGCGGATAGATGTACCCGACGTGCCCGGACGTGTAAATGTCCTGCCCGTCAGCCATCGCCTTTGCGGCCCAATAGAAATGGAAAAAGTCGCCCGACTGCCCCTTGGCGAAGCTGAAGCTCACCAGAATGCCGCACACCCCGAAGAAGGTCAGCAGCAAGCCCCACGGCGCGAGCGCGCCCGCCACCGCCCCAGCCGACGGATTGGATTGTTCGAGCGACACACGAGTAGTTGGCATGAGTTCCGCGCGTTCCGTGCGAAAGAGATTCCACGTCGGCCCGCGGCAACCCCGCGCCCGTGGCAATCAGTTGGGAGCCATCATTGCCCGCTCACCACGGCCCGTCGCGCCGTGCCCCGCCCAACCCCGTCCGCAGCCTTTGGGTCGCCCTGCTCGTCGTCCGCCAGACCGTCAAGCCCGACAAGCCTCGCGTCGCCCGCACCAAGCCCCCGCTCGCTGGCATCTTGGGGACGCAGTTCGATGATCGACGCCGATAACCCCGTGGCATCATCGAGCCTCGGGCGATCGACAATCCACCGCCATCGCAAGCGCGCCGCCTGCGAGAGCATCCGCAGGCCATCGCGAATCGGCCTCACCTGCCCGCCATCGCGATGCTCCCACGCCACACCGACCTCACCTACGCGATACCCCGCATGCTTGGCGATCAGCAAATGCTCCAGGTCGAAGCAATAGCCATTCTCTCGTGCGTGTGTGGCGATGAGCTTGCCAAGCCCGCCCTGATAGAGCTTGAACCCGCACTGCGTGTCACGAAGCAGCCGCAAGCCAAGCGCCCAGAGCGCCAGCGCAAAGAGATCTCCCGTGAGCCGCCGCGTCGCAAGCGCTCGCACGTCCGCGTCGGCGGTGCGCCGCGAGCCCGCCACGATGCCGACCTCGGGCCGCTGCTGTGCGAGCCCGAAGAGCTTTCGAACCTCGCCCACCCGACAGGCGTTGTCCGCATCCATCACCAGTACCCACCGCCCCCGAGCCGCTGCCAGCCCCTCGCGGACCGCCGCACCCTTGCCGCGATTGGGCGAATAACTCACCAAGCGAACCCGTGGCTGCCCAGCCCCCCCGGCCCGAGCACCTTCACCGTCGCTCTCACCCTGCAATCGCGAGCCCGCCTCGACGAACGGGGCCACAACCTGCAACGTGTTATCGTCCGACCCGTCGTTGACCAGCACAACCTCCGACGCTCGTCCCCACCTCGACAGGGTCCGAACCACGTCGCGAAGCGTTCGCTCGATCCGCTTGGCTTCTCGATACATCGGGATGACGACGGTGAGCTCGAAGCCGCCCGGAGACGCGTCGGCCCCCTCCGCGAGGCCCGCCGCCAGCCCAGTCGTTGGCCCAGACGCCAGCCCACTCGACAGCCCGGCCGCACCCGCCGCCCGGACTTCGGGTTCAGCAAAGTCCAAGCGGTGCTCCCCGGTCGGCGTCGTAGCGTGAAGACTCATTCCCAAGCTAAGTCTAGCAAACCGGGCCTCGCCCCGCGCATCGCGGTCCGTCGTCCCGATGCCCTCTGCCCGCTGCTGTTTGCCCGAGTGCCGCCTGCCTCGGTGCCTTCCTTGACCCGACACCGCGGTGCGTCGAAGCCCCGTGCTGGACTCGTCAGGTCACTTCTTCTCAGACCTTGCGAGCAAGGGCGTTCGCGCCGCGTCGTACGCGAACTTGATCTTCGCCGGCTGTCCGCCGTGCTCATCGAACAGCATGATCTCGTTCTCAGAATCATGCCTCAAGAACGAGGGCGGAATGAACACACTCTCCTGGGGCGGCACCGGGGTGCCCTTGCTGGTTGCGACAAAGTACCTCCCCAGGTGCCTCTGGTTGATGTAGATCTGCCCCTTGGTCATTCCCGTCAGGTGCACGTGGAGCGGGTGCTCGCTCGCCGGAGCGCGGAACCGCGCCGACCACCACGTCGGCCCCGTGGCCTTGACGGTCTTCGGCGCGGCCTCGAACGCGCCAGCCGCCGGAGGCTCCCACTTGGCAAAGTGCCAGGTTGCCTGCTCGGTCACCGCCGAGTCAAGATCCAGAAACTCCACCGTCTCCCCGAGCTCCGCCGCCGCCGCGTGGGCCTCGGTCTCCTGCGACGCAGCGCCGGATCCATCCGCCAGCAATACGAGCTGCACCGTCGCGTTCCCGCGACCGAGCTGCTCCTCCGTGAGGATCAGGTGCGCCGGACCCGCCTGGTCGACGTACGCCAGCGGCGCATCGTTGACGACCAGCAGTGCCCGCCACGACATCCGGTTCAGACGCATCAGCACATTGCCGCGCTTGCGCCGCGCCAGCGTCCACGTCACGCGGCTCGACGCCGTCAGGTCGCCCTCTCGCACCTCCCACAGCGGCGCCCGGAACGACAGCACCTCGATCGGCTCGCCCCGCACGACTTTGGGCGGCGGGAGCTTGGCGCGCGACACCTCCCACAAGTGCCCGGTCAGCCCCTTGGGCTCTCCAAGCTGCGAACCCTCGGAGAAGCGACCCAGGTTGTCTGCCAGAACCACCAGTCGCTGCGCGCCCTTCTTCAGCGGCAGCGCGATGTCCGACGTCGCGCCCGGCCCAAGGCCCATGATTCCAAGGCACTCACCGTCGACGAACATGTGCAGGCGGTCGCCTCCTGAGACACACGCCACCGTGGCCTTGTGCGCGCTGGAGCCTGGAAGATCGAGTCGATACCAGCCATATCCAAACGCGCACCCCAGCGAAGCGAGCTCCGCCGGGCCCGGGATGCGGGCAAATCGCGCGCTCTCGCCCCGCGTGTATTCATCCGCGCTGGCGATGCTCCAGGGCCCAAGGGTCGCGGCCGGGGCCTTCTCTTCGTGCAGCGCAACGGCGCTCGCCGCGCCGACCGTCACCACCTTCACGCCTCCCTCGTTCGTGTCCACGCGGATGAATTGCTTCACCCCGGGGGCGACGATGGGCTTGGCTTCGGGCGTGAGGCCGGCGACGCCCACGAATACCGCCGCGTCGGTGAGGAACGTCTGATCGACAAGTTCCTCGCTCAGCGCGACCACGAAGACGCCCTCGTGCTCTTCGATCGTGGGCTTGCGCACACCGGCGGCCGGAGCCTCGACGTCAAGCGGCGACCCATTGATCGAAACAACCCCGCGCTTGCCCGCCGGGCCATAGCAGACGAAGACCTTGCCGATCATGGCCAGCGCGTTGAACGTGGAATAGTCAAGCCGAGCACGGGCGCTCAGGTTGCACTCCATCAGCATCCACGCGACCGCCTGCGAGCCCAAGTGCACGTTCAAGGGCGAGCCATCGGGCATGAGCAGCGAAACCGTCTGCTCTTCTTCGCCGACGTTCTCACCCTCGGGGTCGCGTCCAAAGACAAAGACCACGCCGCCCTGCGTCCCGCTGGTGTGGATCACGGCCTGACCGCGGGCGCGATCCACCCCGCCCGCCGGGCTCGACTTGGCCTTGCCCGCCGCCGGGGTGCTCGCAAGCACCGGGCTGGGGTCGAGAGCAACGGGCTGATAGACCGGGTCAAGGCTGGCCAGCACGCGACCAAACCGCGTCGCAAATGTGCTGATGCGCCGAATCGCGTTGTACGAGCGGCTCGGAACCCCCGTCTCCCCGATCGGCGCATGCTGGTCCGCGCCGGAGGCGACGAACTGATCGTGCCCGCCTCCCAGTCGACCGCCCCAGAAACCAAAGTTCGTGCCGCCAGCAAACGGGCTGAAGTTCACCTGCGCACCCGCCGCCAGAGCCTCGGCAACCCGCCTTTGCACCGACGCCGGGCTCAAGGGCCGCAGCGCCTCGCGCCCCCAGACGTCCAGGGGCGTTCCCGCGGCGTCGAAATCGATCACCAGACGAGGCTGGTCGGAACGCACCGTCGCGAGCTGACGCATGGTGGAGAACATGTGCGCGCTCCCCCGCCAGCAATCGATCTGTCCCTCCGCCGACTGCCACAGGTTCGTGTCGTTGACGACGTGGACCATGAGCCCGGACTCGCGCAGATAGCGCATGAGCTCGCCCAGGTATGCCGTCGCCAGCTCGTCGTGCCCGCACGTCCAGCCCGACTCGAGCTGGATGAGCAAGATGGGCCCGCCCGCCCCCGCCGCGGCGATTTGCAGATCCCGGATCTGCTCCGCCACCGCGTTGATGAACCGTGAACAGGCTTCGAGATAGGCGCTGTTGTTGGTGCGCAGCGCAACCTGCTTGGCTTCCAGCAACCAGGGCGGCAAGCCACCCATGTCCCAGCCGCGACCCGTGTAAGGCCCAAGGCGAAGGATCAAGTACATGCCCGCCTTGCCCACCAACTGCACAAAGTGGCGGATGTCTGCGTCGCCCGAGAAATCGAACCTCCCCGGGCGCGGCTCGTGCCGATTCCAGAACACCGGCGTGTCGATCGCGTTCAACCCCGCCAGCTTCGCCGCGTGGATCCGGTCAAGCCACTGGTCCTTCGGGACGCGCGAGTACGCAACTGTTCCGGACATCAGCCAGATGCGGCGTCCGTCCACCATGAAACTCCGGCCGTCATAGGTCACTGAAGCCATCGACGCGACGTCTCCTGCATGCCGGAACGCCTGCATGCTGTTTGGTGGGCCCTCGGGACGGTCGCCCGCGGGCGGAAAGATCCTCGTCCGCCCCGGCGACCGAGGGACTTCCCCTCGCGCCGACGCCGACTCCGTCATCGCACCGGGGTGTCCGATGCGCAGCCCAGGCCACCAGCCGCGGTCGTGAGGGCGCTTCGCCCCGTGCTCCCAACCCGCTCAGCCCACTCGTCGGTCCCGACCCGGCGCCCTGATCTTGCGACCCGAGGAAGACGTTCGGAACGCAAGTTTCCCCAGGTTCACCCCGCCAGAACGGATTCCCCGGGAAAACGCCAGCTTCGCTCGACTCGCATCAACTCAGGGGGACCAACGCACTGGGATATTGACCTGACTTCGCGCGGTTTTTGCTGGTTCCAAAGGCAGGCGGTAAGCATAGACTCTTGTTTTTGCACTCGCAAATGAAACCGCTTGTTCCGGACGAACATGGCGCGCAAACCATTGGAAAATACGGCGTCAGCGCGCCGACAATATCCCGGTGCCGACCCGTGCCTTCCCCATCCTCCCCGTTCCATCGCCGTAAGTACCGGTACTTAAGGAGCCGCTGTGTCCCATCGCCTTCGTCCTTTCCGCGTGGGATCTTCCCGCAGCGTCTGCTCTGTCCCGTGCGCCCTGCTCCGCTCGACACCTCTGCTCTTCCTTGTTGCCGCATCTTGCAGCCCCAGCCTTGAAAGCGTCGACCGGCGCATCGACGCCACCCTCCGCGAACGCATTGGCGACCTCGGCGAAGAAACAGTTGCTCCCTATCGCTCGGGCGGTTCCGCGACTGCCTCCCCCCTGTCGCCCCAAGAGCTCGAGATCCGGCCCCCGACCCGAAACCCACCGCCCGGCGAGCTGGGGTACCAAATCGCCGACGAGGCCCGTGATGTTTCCGCCCGCCTCAAGCAGTTCGCCCGCGACAGCCTGACCAACCTTGACGAGCTGGCAGGCCTCGATGAGACCGAAGTCGCGGCGGACGCCAACGCGCTGCGCCTCACCCTCCCCCTGGCCTTCGTCACCTCGCAGCAAACCGCACGGGAATACCTCCGTGCGGAAGAGGACTTGATCCTGACGTCCATCCGCCTGCTGATCGAGCGGCACCTGTGGACGCCTCGCCTGTTCAACGACACGTTCGCCGGCATCTCGGGCGATGGAACCGACGGGCGATTCGAGCACGCGCTGGACGTCATCAACACCCTTCGCGTCAACCAGCGACTTCCCTTTGGCGGTCAGGTCGAAGCCCGGTGGATCGTCCGCGCGACCGAGCAACTCCGCGAGCAGGCGACCGGCAGGTATCGCCAGTCTGCGGACCTCGTGCTCGACGCCAGCATTCCGCTGCTGCGCGGCGCGGGAAGCGTCGCGCGCGAGGACCTGATCCAGGCGGAGCGTGACCTGGTGTATGCCGCCCGCGACTTTGAGGAGTTCCGTCGAGCCTTCCTGGTGTCGATCGCGACCGACTTCTACCGCCTGGTTGAGACTCGCGAACGGATCAAGAACCAAGGTCGACAACTGCGAAGCCTTCAGGATCTTGAACAGGCAGAGGCGGACCGCGTCGCCGCCGGGCGCCGCGCCGCATTTCAGCGCAAGATCGCGGAGAACCAGGTTCTCAGCGCTCGTGCGGCCCTGGAGAACTTGTACGAGCAGTACCAGTTCCAACTCGACCAGTTCAAGATTCGCCTGGGGGTCGACGTCGAACGCCCGCTGGTGATCCTCGACTCGCCCTTTGAACTTCCCGAGCCGGACGTCGCGCTGGACGAGGGCGTTCGACTGGCGCTCGAATATCGCCTCGACTTGCAGACCTCGCGCGACCTGGTGGCCGACGCCAAGCGGCGGGTGGAGTTTGCCAAGAACGATCTGCTGCCCGATCTTGACGTGGTCGCGACAACCACGCTCCCGACCAATCCGCGGGCCCGGGTGCAGGGTCTCGCGCCCCGCGCCGAGGACGCGACCTATTCAGCGGGGATGAACTTCTCGCTCCCGCTGGACCGGCGTATCGAGCGGTTGAACGTCCGCACGGCCCAGATCGACCTGGAGCGCCGCCAGCGCGAGTACGAACAGGCGAGGGACACCGCGATCGTGCGGGTTCGCGCGGCGCTTCGCAGCATCGACCTGGCGCGCAGCAGCCTGGTGCTGGCCGAGCAACAGGTCGAGATCAACCGGGGGCGATTGGAAGAGCAGCGTCTGAAGATCGCCGAGGTCACGCCTCAGGACGTCGTGGACTCGGAGAACGAACTGCTCCGCGCCGAGAACCAGCGCGACCAGGCCCGCACGAATCTGCGCCTCTCGGTGCTGAACTATTTGCTGGAATCCGACCAGATCCGCGTCGCGCCCGACGGCACGCTGATCCAGCTTGCGCAGCCCGCGCCCGAAACGCCCGCCGACGCGGGCTGACGCCGGATCGACACAATGGCTCGTTACGCCGCGGCTTGGCCGGCTTCGATCCTCAGACCGAGGTGGAAGCCTTCTTCACCCAGCTCGCAGCGAACGACGCGCCCCTTGCGAACAGGGCAGCCCACGGTGCCGGAGTAGAGCGCAAACGTCGCGCCGGGTTCGACGGCAACGCTGCTGCGCACGCCCCAGCCGCCCAGGGCGGCATCGACGTACTCGATCCGGGTCAGGATCGAGTCGCCCTGCGCCGTCTTGAACGAAGCCATCGCGGTCCCCGAGAGGGGCACGCGGGGTGAGCGCCGCCGCTCGGCCTCGGGAGCCAGGTCGCGGGCGAAGGGACGGTTGCGGTTTCGATAGGAAGCGACGTGGCGAGGCGCAAAGGTCGCGCTGCGCTCGCCAGCTGGGGCGTCGATCACTGCCATCGCCGGGCCGGGCGTGGACGCCACAAGCACGCTCGCGCACGAGTTGTCGAAGGACCCCTGAACCGGGGCCTCGAATGGGCCCTGAAACGGGGATGCAAAGGAAACCATGGTTTGCCCTCCCTGGCTTGACCGAGCGCGCCGCCACCAAGAGCCCGCGCCCGGCAAGTCACCACACACCTTCGCGCGACGACGTCCGTGCGCCGCACTTCCACCACGTTTCAGATCGGCCCGGCGATCCGGGACGTTGAGTTCCAGGGGGGCGTCCAGTCGCTTGCATGCAGAACCCGTTCCGGCGGTGGGCACGCGCCCTCGACGCACCCGGGGGATAGTCCAACTCGGGGCGAGATTCACGCAGTCTTCAGCCGAGCCCCGCGCCGAGCCCACAGACTGGCGCAGGAGTTTTCCTTCCATTCACCGGAGGCCTGAGCATGTTCTATCACGATGGCGGCAAGTTGCAGTACCGCGTCCGCGTCGACCGCCCCGACCCGGTCTTTGCCAAGGCGCTTCAGCAGGCGATCGGGGGCGTGCCGGGCGAGATTCGCGTCGCACTGCAGTATCTGTTCCAGGCCTGGGGCGCTCGCGGCCCAAAGAAGTACCGTGACATGCTCCTGGAGACCGGGACCGAAGAGATGGCCCACATCGAGATGCTCGCGACGGCGGTCGCTCTCAACCTCGAGGGCGCGCCTTTGGAACAGGAGAAAGCCGCAAAGGACCCCCTCATCGCCGCGGTCCTCGGGGGCATGGAGATCCAGCACGTGCTGTCTGGCGCGATGGTCGCGCTCCCGGTCGACGCCAGCGGCGTTCCATTCAACTGTTCACACATCTACGCCAGCGGAAACACCGCTGCTGACATGCTCGCCAACGCCGTCGCGGAATCCACCGGACACATGCTCGCGGTGCAACTCTTCAAAATGACCAATGACGCCGGCATGAAGGACATGCTCCGGTTCCTCATCGCGCGCGACACGATGCACCAGAACCAGTGGCTCGCGGCCTGGGAAGAACTCGGGGGCCGCTCCGCGCACCCCATCCCCAACAACTTCCCAATGAACGAAGAGATCCAGGAAGTCAGCTACGTCTTTGTCAACACTGGCATCGACGATTCGACGGTGCCCGAGAAGTCGTCGTGGAACACGGGCACGAGCTTCGATGGCCGGGGCACGTTCGAGATGAAATCGCTCGAGCCCGTCGGCGGGTTCCCGCAGCTTGCCAAGCTCGGGCCAGAAGCCCCCGTGCAGATCGAGCAAATGGACCCGTCAGCCAGGGTTGAGGGTGCCATCCCCTTCGTCGCCAAGGCCGAGCGGGGTGTTGGAGATGTTCTGAGTTGAAGCGGCACGAGCTTTCGCGGGAGTTGGCGCAGGAGTCAGCGTCGTGAGTCTTCGCGACTGAGCCGATGTTGGCATTTCGGGTATAGTGGCGTCGCTGGCCCACCGGAGACGCAACTATGCAAGTGCCGCCCCCCCACGCCCACCACCAGTGGCTGAAGTCCTTTGTTGGCGATTGGACATATCAGGCCCAGTGCGTCACGGGGCCGGACCAGCCACCCCTCAAGTCCTCGGGCCGCGAACGCGTCCGCATGGTCGGCGATTTTTGGCTGGTCTTCGAGGGCGAGAGCGAAATGCCCGGCGGCGGCGGGCCGGCATCCACGCTCATGACCCTGGGCTACGACCCCGCCAGGGACCTCTTCGTCGGCAGCTGGCTCGGATCCATGATGACCCACCTCTATATCTACGAAGGTCACCTGGAGGTGAGCGCCGACGGAAAAACCCATACGCTTCCGCTCCACACCACCGGGCCCGATTGGTCCGACCCTTCGAAGACCGCCCGCTATCAGGATGTCCACCAGCTCCACGCCGACGGGCGTCGCCTCATGTGGGCCCAGCTCATCAATGCCGAGGGCAAGCCAACGTCGTTCATGTCGGCGGACTACACGAGGGTGACGACGTAACGCGGCGCCGCCCTCAGCCGCGGGGCGAGCCGCCCTGCTCGAACGTCAGCTCCTGCTCCAGAGCGTCGGCAAGTCGCTGGTAGTCTTCGGGCGAGTTGTATACCTGCGCGCTCACGCGGAAGACGCGGCGGTTGTCCGATGCCAGTCGCCACACGGGAATCTGAACACGGTGCGCGTCAACCAGCGCGTCCTGGAGTGGGTCGTCGTATCGGGTTGGGCGCGAGAGCATGGCCGGTGCGGGCTCGGGAAGCAGGAACGAGGCCATCGTCCCGGTGAACGGGTCGTCGCCGGCGTCGGTCGCCTGGGGACCAACTCCCGGCGTGACGCCGAGGGGCGCCAAGCGCCGGGCCAGCATGCTCCTGGCCTCGCGGATGGCCAGGGCATTGCGCGACATCACCTCGCGAAACCCTGAGAAACCGAGGCTCCGTTCGTAAAAATCGATCGCCGCGGGGAGGCAGAGCACGCCCGAGACGTCGGACGTTCCGTGGTAGTCAAAGTCGCGGAGAAACAAGCTGCGATCGGCCCGCACTTTGTGCGCCCGGCTCGAGAGCGCGAGCGGGCGGATCTGCTCCCGCACCTGGGGTGCTGCCCACAGGAAGCCGACGCCCTTGGGCGTGCTGAGCCACTTGTGCCCGCTGCCAACAAAGTACGTTGGAGCCAACGAGGCGATGTCGACGGGTATCTGCCCCGGCGCGTGGGTGCCGTCGACCAAAACGTCGACTCCCCGGGCATTGCAGCTTTGAACGATCTCGCCCGCGGGGAGCACGAGTGAAGTCGCGCTGGTGATCCAACTGAACGCGACCAGGCGCGTCCGGCTCGTGATGAGGCGTGTGACCGACTCCGCAAGCTCCCGCGGGGTGGTCGTTGCCTCTGGCAACGGGAAGGGGATGCTCGCGGTGACGACCCGGATGCCGCGAGTGACCTCCAAGCGACGCAGCTCGTTGACCAGCGACATGTACTCATGATCGGTGACGACAACCTCGTCGCCCGCCTGCCAAGGGATCGAGTGCAGGATCGTGCCGATCGCCTGGGTGGCGTTGGGGAATGGGGCCAGGCCCTCGGCATCGCAGTTGAGGAAGCCAGCGAGACGCTCTCGCATCTCGTCCATCAGGGGCTCAAGGTCGACCTTGTAAAACCGCACGGGGTCCCGTTCAATGCGACGGCGAAGCTCCTGCTGAACGAACTGCACCTCGGTCGGCGTTGCGCCGTAGGAGCCATGGTTCAAAAACGTGATTGCAGGATCCAGGGACCAGTGCGCCCGCAGGGCCTCGGGGGCGATCGAGCGATTGGTTTTGTCGCGCCCGCGGGGCGAGGCCAGAGCGGACGCGCCAGAGGCGCTTGCCGAAGCAGCCGCGGGAGGGGCCGCGGGCGAAGCCTGGAGAGTCGGGGCGTTGTTCGGAGGACGTTCAGCGAGTGTGGTGGCGCGCACGGTGTCATATCGGCTCGCGCTGGCCCGGGACCGCTCGCGATTCCTCACCGATTCGGGGCGAAGAAAACACCCACATGAACGACCGCCGGCTCAGCGGTCTCCGCTGCTGGTCGCGCCCCCGCCCCCGCCCGCAGACCGGGCCGCCGCCCCGCCCGGCGCGACACCCTTGGCGGCGCGTTCCGAGGCAATACGCTTTTCAGCGTTGATCCGCTCCACGGTCTGCTGCCATTCCGTCTTGCTGACGAGGATGCCGCTGAACTCGCCCGTTTCGGGGTTGCGGATGCCCTTGGCCGGGTCGAGCAGACCGTCTTGCAAGCGCAGCTCCTTTTCGAAGCGTCCGCGCCTCATCGTGACTTCCTTGCCCGTATCGGTGAAGCGGATCGTCACGTTCTCCTGGTAGAACGCGGGATCGTTCGGGTCGCTGGCGAACGAGCGGTAGACCTGAATGCCGACGGCCACCAGCAGGATCAACCCCGCGACGACCCAACCCAGGCCTTTCTTGTTGAGATTCTCGCGGAGCGATGGCATGGCGCACTCCCAAGGGAGACTGAACGTCTCAAAGCGGACGGATCAGCCACGATTGCGCGGATACGCATGCCCCCAGTTGTAGAAGGGTGGCGCGGCTCCGTAGGGATCGGGGCTGAGGTAATACTCGTCGTAGCTCATGAGCTTGACGCGCCCATCGAGGAAGAGCACGTTGTTCTGTCCCCGACGCTGCTCCCCGGTGTTGGCGAGGGACTGGTGACGCGGGAACTCGTCGAGGGCGTCGGTCGCCCAGACCACCCAGTCCGGACGACGGATCAGGCGGAGCTTGCGCGATGAGATGCCCGACTCGAACATCGAGGACGTCTCGCGACGAATCTCTGAGTCGTTGAAGTAGTATTCCGTGTACGTCGTGATCTCGTCATCGCTGAACAGGGGCAAGGTGTAGACGCGCTGTGCTTCCTGGAGATATTGCACGTTCTCGGGGTTGCGAACGCTCGAGAGCCCCTTGGCCGCCGGACAGTCGTATGGCTTGTTGCCCGCGTTGCCCATGTACTCGTTGAAGGCATCGACGATTCCGACATACCACAGGAAGTTCGGGTTGGGACCGGCCCGCATGTTGGGCATCTGCGGGTCTTTCTGGTCGTCGAGATAGAGCTGCGTCGCCAGCGAGATCTGCTTCATGTTGCTCTGGCAGATCACCGTCCAGGCCGTTCGGCGTGCCGCGCCGAGCGAGGGGAGCAGGATGCTGATCAGCAGCGCGATGATCGCGATGACGACCAGCAGTTCGATGAGCGTGAAGGCCTTGCGTTGAACTGGGTGACTCGGGTGGTGCTTGCCGCGACACGCACGCATGGGCCTACCTCCGTTTCAGACTTGTTGCCTATGGGGTTGCTGCTTCGGGGACGCCTGCTTAATGGCGGGTTGCTTCGAGACGACGACCGTCGGTTCGGGCTCGGTCGCACCGGGCGAACCCCAGCGCACGACGACGTCCACCTCCGATGATGCGCCGAGCTGCTCGGGCCGGATCTGGTTATCCGCCAGAGCTTCGCCATTCAGCACGATCGCGGGTGTCGCCTTGGGGTCGTACTCAGCGGCGTCGAAGCGGACGCGAATGCGCCGCCCGCGCCACGTTCGCGTGACGTCGACCTTGCCAAGCGAGGCCGGGGGGCAGGGGTCCACGAGCAATCCCTCCCACGTCGGACGGATGCCCAGGACCCATTCCAGACTGACACGGTTGAGCCACGCGGCCGAACCGGTGTACCACGTCCACCCCGCACGCCCGGGCTTGTCCGAGAGCGGGCCATCGACATTGCCGGGCGTGACATAGGGCTCGGCGACGTAAGCGTCGGCATCGCGCCCGCGCCACGCGGGAGAGATTGAGTTCCAGATGCGCTCGACGGTGTCGGCGTCGCGGCGCTTGCACGCCGCGGCGAGGCACCACGTCGCCGCGTGCATGTAGACCCCGCCATTCTCGCGGCTTCCCGGGCTGTAGCGGGTAATGTACCCGATGTCCGCGTCAGGAACGGTGTACGCCGGATCAACCAGGAGCGGACCAAAGGGAGTGAGAAGGTGCTTCTTGACCGCGTCCCAGGCCGAGGCGGCACGCGCGGGCGGGGCAAGCTCCGTCAGGATGGCCCAGGTCTGCGCGTTGAGATGCATCTTGCCCTCGACGCATTCCGATGCACCGACCCACTTCCCGTCGTCGCGCGTGCCATAGCGGTAATAGCCCACAGGGTCCCACGCGACGGCTTCAATCGCCGCGGCGTACTCCATTCGCTTCTGGCGGTACTCGCCCGCTCGATCGCGCAGCGCTGGGGCTGCGCTCGCATACCGGGAGAGGATCTCGGCCCAGTCGTCGAGGATGCCGCAGAGGAACATCCCTAGCCAAACGCTCTCACCCTTGCCCTCGATGCCCATGGCGGAGAGCCCGTCGTTCCAATCGCAGGAACCGATAAGCGGGATGCCCCGGGAGCTGGTGCGGGCGAAAGCCCGGGCGATCGAGCGTCGGCAATGTTCGACGATGCTCGTGGGCGTCGCGTCGTCCACAAAGGGGGCCACACGATCCAGGATGGTCGCGTCGCCCGTCTCGCGGATGTACGACGCGACCAGGAAAGGCAGCCACAGATAGTCGTCGCTGCAGGCGGTGTGGTTGCCAAAGTCGGCCAGCGCGTGCCACCAGTGATAGACGCTTCCGTCGGCAAACTGCCGCTCCGCGTGGAGCATGATCTGCTTGACGGTTCCCGCGGGATCGAGCGGGAGCCACACCTGGCTGTCCTGGAGCTGATCGCGGAAGCCAAACGCCCCTGACTGCTGGTAGTAGCCCGTGCGTCCCCAGAGGCGACCGCTGATGGCCTGGTAGGGCAGCCAGTGCTGGTTGAGCAGGTTGAAGTCATCGCGCTCGGTCGACACCTGCGTGGGCGAGAGCAGCTCGCGCCAGCGCTGCTTGGCGGCGTGCAGCGAGCCTGCGGCGGCATCGAACGTGCGAATGGCGTCGATGTGTGCCGCGGCCTCCGCGTGCTTGTTCCCGATCGTGATCGTGAAGAACACGCGCGCCGACTCACCGGGCTTGAGCTTCACCGTGCCACCCAGCGAGGCGACCGCGTCGCCAAACCTCCCAAAGCTCGACGCGATCGACTTCTCCGTCGGCTGCGAGAGAAGCGCCGCCGGGCGGGTGGTGTCGCCATACCGCCCCAGGAACGTGCTCTTGTCGCCAATCGCGACGATGCTTGCAGGGGTGAGATCGCCCCCGACTGAATGTGCGGCAACGTAGGGCCAAGGCTTGTTCCAGTGTTCCCGCTCGCTCTTGGGACGAATGTCCCACATGTTCTTGGTCGCGAAGATGGCCTGGCGCGACGCGTCGGAACTGGTGTTGAAGAAGAGGCGGTGGAACTCTCGCTTGGAGTCCGGCGCGACGCCGCACGTCCACTCGAAGTAGGACGCGAGCTTGAGGGTGCGCGTGCGCTCGGAGCGGTTGGTGAGCGTGACGAGCCAAATCTCGATGGGGGCGTCGAAGGCGACACCCAGTTCCCAGGTTGCGTCGATGCCGTGGAGGGAGGATTCGAAGGTTGTCGAACCCTGGGTATGCGTGCAACTGAACGCGTCGTAAGCGGGGGAACAGGGCGTGGGCGCGAGCGACCAGAGCCGCTGGTCGTCGCCATCGACCAGGTACAAGAACTTTCCGTGCTGGTCGCGAACCAGGTCCATCTCCCAGCGGGTGAGGACGTTGTGCTGGGCGTCATCGAACCAGGAGAACCCGCCACCCCGTTGGCTCACCACAAGCCCGTACCGCCCCGTGCAGATGACGTTGACCCAGGGCATGGGGGTGCGAGGGTCGCTGATCGTGAATGCGCGACCATCGGGTGAGAACTGGCCGTAGGCGTTGGCGAGCATGACGCGAGCGGACCCCAGGCGCCAGCCGGCCCCGGAGACGCAACGGGACGTAGGCCGGGCGATGTAAACGCTTCCAGTGTCCCCGATTCCGGTGCTTCTGTCAAGACGGTTTGAACTCCAATCGCCCAGATTGAGACGCTTTCCACGCTAGGCGTTTACCCTGGTCCACCGAGCTTGCGGATTCGCCCGGCTGTCACCAGGACCTAAAACTACTCATGGTTCGACCCTTCCGGCTTCCTGGGCCGTTCAGCTTCGTCGTCGCGGCGGTGTGCGTCTCCGCCTCCGCGGGCTGGCTGTCTTTGCCGGCCTCTGCGATCGATCTTCCCGCAGATGCCGTTGTTGCCGAGCTTTCCCAGGGCGTCCAGCGATTCTCGATCCAGCGCCCAGGTGGCGGAGGAGGGTCGAACGAGCCCGAGCTTGCGATCTTCGGCGTCGTGTGGCAGCTTGAACACCCTTCGCTCGCGCTCGCCCCCACCGGCGTGCGTGGCGAACTTTCTCCTCGCTTGCAAGACCACGCGCCATTGCATCGCGATGTCTTCCGAGCCCGGCGCGGGTTGGAGACGCTGAGCCGGCAGGTCGCCTCGCTTGCTCGCAAGCTCGAGGTCGAAGCCGAAGCCCGAGCGATGCAAGCAACCATGCCCATGGGCGTGCCGGAAGAGCCCTCGCTTCGTCGCCCCCGCGTGCTCGCGGCGTTCAATGCCGACTTCTTTGCGATGCGGGGAGACGCAGCGGGCTCACCGGTGGGCCTCTTTATCGAGGATCGGGAACTGGCGTTCTCAGGGCTGCAGGGGCGGGCGTTCGTCTCGTTTGGACCCGGCGCGATGTTGAACGTCCATCGCCAGCAGAGCCTGGCCTGCTCCGTGCGACCGGCGTCCCCCGTGATCATGGATAACCAAACGCCCGCCGGCGTCGACCAACCTCGCCCATCGCCCGGCGGACTTCTCTCGGTCGCCGCGATCAACGCCCCGCTCGACTCGTTGCGCGAGCAGGTGGTGATCTTCACTGGGCGCTGGGGCACGAGCACGGGCACGCCAACCCGCCAACCCGCAGCAACAACCAAGGCGGACGAAGCGCCGGTGAACCAGCCGCGACGGATCGAGATCGCGTTCGAGGGCGTCGGGATGGCGGCCATCGGCGCCGCCTTTGGAACCGGCGCCGAGCGACAAGCCTTCTCGCGGTGGGTCGTCGTGACGCCTCCCAGCGACGCGGGCGACATGGCGATCCCCGGTGATGGCTGGGTGCTGTCGCTCCCGAACGGAGCGGCGAGTTCTCCACCGACGAGCACTGCTCAGCCGCTTGCGGCATCGCTCACCTGGGCAAGCCAGCTTCGCCTCGGTGATGAGGTGGAACTGGATGTGCGGGTCGAACCGGAAGGGATGCACCACGCGATCGGCGGCGGACCGGTGCTCATGCTCGATGGCGAAGTTGTCTTTTCGGGCAAGGCCAACGAGCCGCGTCACCCGCGCACTGCGATTGGGCGCAGCGCCACCCACGGCGTGCTGCTGGTCGTCGATGGTCGACGCCCCGGGCACAGCCTCGGCATGACGCTCCCAGAACTCGCCCAGCTCTTCCGCGAGTTTGGCTGCGTTGAGGCGCTCAACCTCGATGGCGGTGGCTCGGCGACGATGTGGTTTGCCGATGGCGAGAAGGGATCGATTGCCAATCGCCCGTCCGATGGGCGCGAGCGCAAGATCCCCAACGGCATCGCCCTCATCGGTGAATGACGCGAGCGCGGACGCCCGACGCTCGACCGAAAGGGGCGCCCTACTCCTTCATCTCCAAGTAGCCCCAGTCATCGCCCCGGATGATGAGGAACTGCACGCCCTGCCGGGAGGGATCGACGCTGCGGAGGATCTCATCAAGCCGATCGACACTGGTGACTCGGAACTCGCGCCGGTTGATGGTGACGCCGATGATAATGTCCTTGACGCGAAGCTCGGACCGCTGCGCCGAGCTTCCCTGCTCAATGGCATCGACCACAACGCCCGTGACTTCGGCGTAACCCATACGCCTGAGCGTCCGCTCGTCGATGGGTGAAACACGGACGCCGAAGCTGTCGAGCGCAGAGACCATGGTGGCCTCGCTGATGACGACGTTGAGGGGAACAACGCTCCCCCCACGCCGGACCTCGATCGGGACGCTCGTGCCGGGACGGACGACGCTGATCGCGGTGCGGAGGCGCGCCGCCTGGTCAACGGGGCGCCCGGCAAACCTGGTGATGACGTCGCCATTGCGCAGCCCGGCCTGATCGGCGGGCCCGCCCCGCACGACGCGCGACACGAGCACGCCGGCACTGTTCTCGCCCTGATCACGGGCGATGTCTGCCAGCGACACACCCAGGAAGCCCCGCACCACGCTCCCGGTCTCGATGAGCGAGTCCATCACGCTGCGCGCCAGCGTGGTGGGAATCGCAAACCCAATGCCGTCGTATCCGCCTGTTCGGCTCGCGATCGCGGAGTTGATGCCGACCACGCGTCCGTCGAGATCCACGAGCGGGCCGCCTGAGTTGCCGGGGTTGATCGCGGCGTCGGTCTGGATGAAGTCCTGATATGCCGCGGAACTCTGCCCGGGGAGCGGGATTCCCGTCCGGCCCTTGGCGGAAACAATGCCCGCGGTCACGGTGTTCTCAAAGCCAAGCGGGCTCCCGACCGCGACCACCCACTCGCCAACTTCCAGTCGCTCGGAATCGCCAAACCGGGCGGCGGGCAGGCCCGAACTCTCGATCTTGATCACCGCGACGTCGGTGAGCTCGTCGCCCCCGACACGCTTGGCCTCGAACTCGCGCCCGTCGGCCAGCTTGACCCGCAGTTCCGCAGTCCCGCGGATGACGTGGTTGTTTGTGAGGATGAAGCCATCTTCGGAAACGATCACGCCCGAGCCCTGCCCCACCACGACGCGCTGCACCGTGCCGGGATCGAAGAACGACTGCGAAACCCGGCGGTTGGCGAACTGCGTGATGTTCACCACGGAGGGCGAGATCTTGCCAGCCGCCGACTGAAAAACGCGGCTCAGGCTTCGCGCGAACTGCATGTCCGTGGCGCTGGCGGCGTCGGGATCGGGCGTCGCCATCGGGGCACTCTGGCCCGTCGCCTGGGCCCGGGCCAGGCCCTCCGGCCCCGCGCACACGACAATCCCCAGGACCCCCGCCAGCATGCCGATCTTCAATCCGTTCGCTGAGATCCGTTGCGCCATGAGTACCAAGCTCCTTCACTCCAACCGGCCGGCCGTGGAGCCGCCGGCGCTGACAGTAACGTCCGCCGATCGTTTCCAGTTCGCCAAGGCTCGCCGACCGGGAAACGCCCTGCCAACGAGATGATCCCGGGCTCGCGACCCGTCATTCACCTGGCCCGCAAACCAAACTGAATCCAAAACGAGACCTCTCAATCCGGACGTTCACGTCAACGTTCGAGGGCGAAGTACATAGATGGCATAGCCGGGCTCAGCCGGGGGCGTGTCTCGCCCATGCTCGTCGACGACCGCCTCCAGCGTCATCTGTGTCCGATCGATCGTCCGACTCCATTGTTCCAGATCAAAGCTGAGGAGGGAGTACGTGGTCGTGACGTGACTGTCACGAGCGGGTGTCTCCACGTGGAGGTGGCTGATGACCTGTTCGAACCGCCCCGAAGTTCCTTGCCGGGCCGTCGCGGGGATGTACTGGATGGTCTGCGTCACGCGGCAGCGCCCCCGGACTCCCCGCCAGATGTCTTCGGTTGGGGCTTCGAACCCGTAACAGCTCAAGCTGAGGCCAACGACATAGACGCCCCCCGGACGCAGGACGCGGGCCATCGCGTTGAGATGCGAGATCATGTCGCGATCGCTCCGCAGATGCCGGATGGAGTTAATCATGTTGAAGGCAAAATCGACGCTGTGCGGCGGGAGCAGTTCGTCGAGGCGGGTGATGTCCCCCGGGATGAAGCGAGCCCGGCGCGCCACGCCCAAGGCCTTGAATCGGTCCGCGGCATACGCCAGCATTGGCTCGCTCAGATCGACGCCTCGAACCTGGTAACCCCGCCGGGCGGCGACGCGGAGGTATCGCGCGGTGCCGCAGGCTGGTTCGAGCCAGACGGGCGCTCGGCCCCGACGCGGATCGCTCCGCGCGGGCAACTGGCAGAACCGCTTGGCGATCTTCTCGAGCCCCGTGACTTCCTTGCTGGTCCCGGGCGTGTGCAGCACGTCGTAGAGCACCGGCATGTCGTAGATGCTGTCCGCGTCGGGCATTGGGCCATCATTCGCCAAGGAACGCCAGCGTGCAAGCGCCGCTCATCGAAGGCTCCCCCACCGAAGGCCGCGGATCTCTGAGACGCGGCCAGGGAACACTGGCTCACCTCGTCCGCTCTCGGCAAGCGGCCAGCTTGCGAGAACCTGTCGGCCTGTCATCGCGACAGCAACACCCTCGCCCACGCTACGCTCCGACGCATGGTCGACCTTTATCAACGTGATCCTGCCCCGCCCCACTGCTCGCAGACGCTTCGCGGGCGGCTCGCCATCACGGTTCTGGTGGGCATGCTCGGCGCGATGCTCGCGGCGCCCGCCGCGCTGGCTGGCGTGCGCTTCCGGGTGAGCTTCCCCGAGTCGCTCAGTCAGAACCCCGCCTCGGGCCGGCTCGTCGTGTTTCTTATCCGCCAGGGAGCACGCGTCCAGCCCAACGCCGAGCCCACAGATGGCCCGTTCTGGGGCGACCCGCAGCCCATGTTCGGGATCGACGTACGAAGCCTCGCGCCGGGCGAAGAGGCCGTTGTCGACGACGGCGCAACTTTCTTCCCGGTGAAGGCGAGCGAGCTGGCGGACGGCTCGTACACCGCCCAGGCCGTGCTGATCACCACTCGCGCGACGAGCGAGTGGAAGCGCGACGAGGGAAACTTGTTTTCCCGCCCGATCCGCTTTGTGTCGGCGGGTGGCGATATCACGGACATTCGCATCACGCTGAACGAACGCACCAAGGGAGGTCAACCGGAAAGCCGCGACCAGCTTCGGTTTTTTCAGGTCGACTCAAAGCTGCTATCGGAGTTCCATGGCAACCCCGTTGTTCTCCGGGCGGGCGTCGTGCTTCCGACGGACCACGACCCCGCGCGCGCGTACCCGGCGGTCTACGAGATTCCAGGCTTCGGCGACGACCATCGCTCGGCCCAGCGCGTCGCCCGCATGTTGGGAGCAGGTGCGGACCGAACAAAGGCCGCGGACAAGAGTCCGCGCGCGGCGCTGCACCGGTCGGCGTTCTGGATTGTGCTCGATCCGGAATCCCCGAACGGACACACGCTCTTTGCCGACTCGGCGAACAACGGGCCCGTGGGCCGCGCGCTCGTTGAGGAGCTGCTCCCCGCGCTCGAGAAGGAGTTCAATCTCATCGCCAAGCCCGAGGCCCGTCTCGTTCGCGGGCACTCGTCGGGGGGCTGGTCCAGCGTTTGGCTCGCGATCACCTACCCCGAGACGTTTGGCGGCGCGTGGTCGAGCAGCCCCGACCCCGTCGATTTTCGCGCGTTCCAGCTTGTCGACATCTTCGCCGGCAAGTCCATGTACCACGACGAAGCGGGGGCGGCAACGCCGAGCTATCGCTCGGGCGGCGCCGAGCTCATGACCATCGAGCAAGAGAACCGGATGGAGGAGGTCCTGGGGCCCCGCAACACCTCCGCCCAGCAGTGGGATTCATGGCAGGCAGTCTTCGGTTCTCGCGCGACTGACGCTCACCCAGCAGCGCTCTTTGACCCGCTGACGGGGGCGATCGATCGGGCGGAGAGCGAGCGATATCGCGCCTTCGACATCGCGGAGCGTCTGCGGGCCAAGCCGGGCGAACTGGGCCCGGTCTTCAAGCAGCGGATTCGGATCGTGGTGGGCGACCAGGACAACTTCTATCTTGAGCGCGCCGTTGCCATGCTGAAGGACGAAGTCGATGCGATGAGCTTCCTCGCTTTGCCGGAGGGCGAACACGGGTTCATCAAGGTGGTGCCCGGGTACGACCACGGGAGCATCTTCGGCTCTGCGGAGGTTCGGGGCTTTGCCAGCGACATGCTGGAGCATCTCCGCCGCGCTGGTGTGGCCCGCGAGTGAATGACCTTTGTCAATGGCGGGCCTGATTCAGGCCGGCCTGAATGGGCCCGCCTGACAACCGGGCTGCATGGCCTTCGCTCACGGGCTCACGGCTTGGCGGGGCGAAACTCAGGGCACCGCCAGCCCTTCGCGGATCGCGAATCGCGCGAGTTCCACGCGGTCGTGGATGTCGAGCTTGGCCATCAGGCTCGTCGTGTGGTTGTCAACTGTCTTGACCGACAGGTGCATCGTTCCCGCGATCTCCTTCTTGGAAAGACCGCGGGCCAAATAGCCCAGAACTTCAAGCTCTCGAGGGGTCAGCAGGCTGGCTCGCGTCTTGCCCTCGCCGGCGAGGCGGGCCCCGCCATGGTCGATGACAAGCCTCGCCTGAACCTCGGGCGAGAACCAGACGCCCCCCTGGGCCACGGTGCGGATGGCCTCCGCCAGGGTCTGAGGCGGGTGGCCCTTCGTCACATACCCGGAGGCCTGAGCCGCCAGGGCCTGCTCGATGTAGCGATCGTTCGAGAACGCGCTCAAGAAGAGGATTTTGATGTTGGGCTTTCGGCTGAGGATCGTCTTGGCCGCGTCAAAGCAGAGCTTTCCCGGCATGTCGATGTCGAAGACGACCACGTCCGCCTCGTGCGCCAGCACCGAGTCGATGGCCGACTCGGCATCGCCTACCTCGCCCACCACGACGATGTCCTGGGTTCGGGACAGCCAGTCGGACAGGCTCTTTCGCACGATGGCATGATCGTCGGCCAACACGACGCGAATCGCTGTGGTCGTTGCCATGGATTTTCCTGCTCCACGCGGGACTTACCGCTCGCCCCACCAACCCGTCGCATTCGGGCGACCCCACACACTAGTGAAGTTCGATCGTTGATGCAAGCGGATGCGAATCCTGTTGGCGTTATTCAGCACCACAAAGTGGCCACACGACTTGACATGAATCCACCTTCATGTTGACTTGGGCCGCACGCGTCACAGAGTCTTGGATGCACCGTCGGCCTCCACGTGACGGCCAGAACCTACACCGACGCCATCGGCAGGCCTCCACAGGTCACGACTCGCTTCGCGACTCCCGCGCTCGGGCCGCGCGCATCGACCTCTGCAACCGCCACAGGAAAGGCAGCGTGAGCGCTTTGAGCGCGACCGCCGCGATGAACACGAGCCCATAGCCTCCAGCGGCATCGCTGCCCATGCTCAGCAGCCAGCCACCAAACGACGCTCCCCCCACCATGGCGAGTGACTGGAGGAGCGTGTGCTTGGCCAGCACCGAGGTTCGCTCTTCCGATGTCGTCGTCTCCAGCAGGAGGATGAACGACGCCAACTCGAACGCGGCCAGGATCGCCCCGATGACCAGATGAGCGGCAAACAGCGCCCACGGGCTTGGGGAGGACAGCCACAACAGCGACGTCGGGATGACCGCCCATCCCGCGCCGACGAGCACTCGCGTCGGCCCCCAGAGCGTCGCAATCCGCCCGAGGATCGGGAGCGCCAGCATGCGGCCCAGGAAGAGCCCGGCCTGCAGGAGCACATACGCGGCGTAGTCCAGCCCCAGTTCTTCACGCACATATGGCGTCCAATAGGGCAGCGCCGCCTGGAGCGCGAACTGGAAGGCCAGGATGTACGCGATCACGGGCCCTTCCCGCCCGTGCATCAACCGATGGATGAACGCGCGAACACCCACGCCCCGCTCGGTGTGGGGAATCGGACGCGGCTCAGTCTGCTTGAAGAGGTAGATCGTCGACACAGCCCGGCAGAGCGCAGCGACCACGAACAATCCGGCGAACGTCAGGAGCGTGAGATCGCCGCCATGCCAGTCCATCAGCGAGAGCGACGCGTCGCCCTCACCGCCAACCGGGGCGCCAAGCTCCGCCGCAGGGCTACTCGCGTCCCCACCAACCGCGGTGTCGACCGCGGAGCCCGCCTTCACCTGCCCGGGAGCGAGTTCCGCCCCCTCGTGCCCATCAGCCGATTGCTCTTCCGCCCGCGCCGTGCCATCGACCAAGTTGCTCACGCGGATCGCAACGCCCGCGAAGATGATCGAGACGAACTGGCCCGCCTGGAGCCAGCGGTTGCGCTTGGCGAAGAACCCTGCCCTGAGGCGTCGGGGCACCATGACCGCCATCCACGCCTGCCATGCGGGGCCGCCCATGATCGCCCCTGCGAGGTACATCGCGACGAGGCCGAAGAGCAGCCACGCGGGCACGGTTCCGACGATCGCAACAACGATCAGGGGAATTAGCGAGAGACTCTGGAACGCGGCGGTGCCGGCCACCCACAGGCGATACGACCCCAGTCGACGCACGAAGAACGGCGTGAGCAAGTTGAGCCCAGCCGCGATGAGCAAGGGCACGGTCGTGATCAACCCGGCGACAACCTCACCCAGCCCGAGCTCCAACGCGAACGCCTGGAAATAGGCCTCCGCGACGCCCACCATGCACATGTACGCGGTGCCATCGACGATGGAGCAGCGAAGGTTGTTGCGGAGGCCATCGCCCCGCGAGCGCGGGGCAACGCCCTGCCCGGATGGAGCTTCTCCACCCGACGCTTCGCCCAACCCGCCTTCGCTACTCCCCCCCACAGCGACCGCCCTTTCTCATCACACACCGAGTCACGCCGACGCAGCCAGCCAACTGAAGTGAATCCCAGCCGAGATCAAGACCAGCCGACATGAGGGCCAGCGCAACCGACCGGGCTCTATGCTTCGAATGCTCGACCCTGCTCCAAACAAATCGCCAGTTCCTGGTACACGCGCATCAGTGAGTCACGCGGCACGGGCACGCCCGATCCGGGACCGCCCCGCCCCTCGCTGCTCGGCGGCAAGAAATCAACGCCCAGCGCCCGGGCAATCCGCCTGGAAAGGCACCCGCGATCGAGCAACGAAGCGATCGCTTGCTGGTGCTGTGCGCTGAGCCTCGCTCGCACGCCGCGAGAATCCAGCACACTCCGCCAGAGATCCCCCGCGGTCATGCTCGGGCTCTGGCACGCGACGCCCAGTACGAGGGCATACTCACGCGGCACCCGCGCACGCTCGGCATCCGCGATGCACTCCACGATCAAACCCCCAAGCGTGCGTGTGTCCCAGGCGCACGCCCCATCGAGCGATCCGAGTTCGCCTTCGACCATGGCCCGCAACGTCGCCGAGAGCAGCGCGCACACCGCGACGTCAACTCCGGGGTGCTCCTGCACGTCGAGGACGCGAATCTCGATCGTTCCGCGGCCAAACCTCGCGATCGCGCCCCGGGCGTTGAGCCACTCCCGCTGCAGCACGCCCGAAAGGTCGTATGGCCAGATCGCTTTGTAGAGCGGATGGAACACCATCGCGTCGTACTCTGCCTGCGTCCTCGCGCCTTCCGGAACAAGCATCCCCCTAACCTGCGGCACGCGATCGGAGTTCGTCCGATACGCCTCCATCCGCTGATCGACGATCACCCCGATGCGCCCCTCGGCAACGGGGGAGCTTGCCGTCAGCGAGGGCATGATCGGGAGCAGGAATCGGATAGCGCCGTGCAACCGCCCGAACTCCTCATCGCCCGTGAACGGCAAGTTGAGGTGGACCGATTGCAAGTTCGCCCAGCCATGCCCGCGACAATCAAAGATCCGGTCGAACGTCGCGTAGACATCGCGGTGCCCGTGGAGCCAGAGGACCTTGTCCTTCGCGGGATCCATCCACGGGTGCATCGCGGTGCCGAGCAGACGGCAGCCCTCGGCCTCGAGCGCGCGGTTGACGCGCCGCACCGCGTCCTGGAACTGCGTGCCCGCGTCGTCAAGGTTCGCCGCCGGCTCAGTGAGCTTGAGCTCCGCGACGTGCATCACCAGCTCGTTGGAGGCGGAGATCGCGCCGAGCGAAACCTCCGAGGGCCAGCCTTCAACTTCCTCGACTACTTCAGCGTTCGCCTGGGCGAGCGACCTCAACAGCCGGTCGGCGATCGGACGGACGTCGAGCGTCGCCCGATCAACGATCATGTATTCGCACTCGACGCCGTGGGCTTGGAAGAGGTGGAAGCTCATATCGAATCTCGTCGTTAGTCTGGACCTGAGTCCTTCGAGGCATCAACGCCTGGGTCGCGCGAGGGCGCGGATGGAGACATCGGCTTCAGCTTCGTCGCCGGCACGCTCTTTGGCCCGTCGCCCTTGGCGGGTTCCGGACGCAGGCGAGCGAGGATCGCTTCAAGCTCACGAGCGTCGATTCGGGCAGCAGCGGCTCGAATCATCGCGCCAACGTGCGTGATTTCCGGATCCGTGGTTGGAAAGCCGATGTTGGCCCCGTCGATGAAGCTGGCGCCAACGACCTCTCCGCCACTGCTCAGCGTCACGCTGAACGGAAGCCCGGTGCTGATGCCCCCGGCGAATCGATCCAGCACTTGCCTCCCGCCCGTGAAACGGTCGACATCGATCTTGACCAGCACGAGCGCGGGCTCGAGCACGCGTTGAACCTCGTCCGCGTGGAGCCATGATTCCAGTCGCTTGCACCAGCCGCACCAGGGCGCACCGAAGTGGAGCAGCACACCCTTGTTCTCCTGCTTGGCCCGCGCCAGGGCGGCGTCGAGGACATCCTGCGCCGCGACCTGCGGCGCCCGATGGGCTTCCAACAAGGCCAGCACCTTCGCGGGGTCGTGCGCCTTGACGCCGTCGCCTCGTTCGAGCGAACCGGTCTCTTGGTGCTGCACCAGCGTGCCATCGCTGGCCAGCACCGTGAGGAAGGGCACGCCCTGATCCAGATCGGCGTGGTACTTCTCCGCCAGGTCCATGTTCTTGTCGCGCCGACCGATGTCGATGAGAACGACCTGATACTCATCACGTAGCAGCTTGCGGATCGCCGGATCGCTCTTGAAAAGGTCGTGCAGGCGATGGCACCAGATGCACCAGTTGCCGCCCCATTGGATCAGCACGCGTGAGTGATCCGCCTTCGCCCGGGCCAAGGCCGCTTCGAGATCCTTCGAGGCGTTCGAGGCAGGGTCGTAGATCTGCGGTCGCTCCGCCGCCGGGAGTTGCTTTGATTCCCCGCTTGGCTGCGTGGGGGGTTCCGTCGCCGCCCGCGTGGGCGAGGCGCCAAGAACGCCGACGATCACAAGCACGCTCGACGCCAGACGCACGAGCGAGGAGCGCCCCCAGCGTGTTGAGCGTGCGGGGGCCGAGGTGCGAGAGACGTTTGCCGGCCAGCGAGCAAAGCGGCCCGCAGGCACGCTCGCGAAGAGGGCCCGGCGCAGGCCCATGCCCGCGAGGCTCCGAGATGGGTGAGATGTCATGGGGCTCACTGTACGGTGCCGAACGCCCGCTCCGCGACCTCGACGGCACGCGACATTGCCGCCGCCTTGTTGACGGTTTCTTCGAACTCGGGCTGGGCTTTCGAGTCGGCAACAATTCCCCCCGAGGCCTGGAGGTGATACACCCATTTGGAGCCCCGGCGCTTTGCGACGGGCACGACGATGGTCCGCAGCGCGAGCGCGACGTCCATCTGCCCGTCAACGCCGACGTAGCCGATGCCGCCGCCATAAGGCCCGCGTTTCACGGGCTCAAGCTCGTCGATCACCTGCATCGCCCGGATCTTCGGAGCCCCCGAGATCGTTCCGACCGGCAGCGTCGCCGCGAGCGCATCCCAGCAATCCAGCCCGTCGCGCAGCTCGCCCGTGACCGTCGAGCTGATGTGCATCACGTGGCTGTACCGCTCGATCTCCATCACCGCGTCGAGGCTCACCGTTCCCGCCCGGCAGACCATGCCTAAGTCGTTGCGACCAAGATCGACGAGCATGGTGTGCTCCGCCCGTTCCTTCGGGTCGGCAAGCAGTTCCTTCTCCATCGCCGCGTCTTCTTCGGGCGTCGCTCCGCGGCGGCGGGTCCCCGCCAGCGGTCGATTGGTCACAACCATGGCCTCACGCCCATCGCGCCCCGCCTTGCGCCTCACCCGGCACAAGATCTCCGGGCTCGACGCGATCAGGATTGTCCCCTCCCCCTGGGCGTACACCATGTATGGGCTTGGGTTGACCGCACGCAGCGCGCGGTAGACGTCGAACGGGTCCACGCTGCTCTCGCGCTCGAACCGCTGCCCGAGCACCACCTGGAATATGTCGCCCGCGCGGATGTATCCAAGCGCTTTGTCGAGCATCGCGGCGTGCTGCTCACGCGTGAAGTTCGACGTCGCCCGAGAGCCCGCGCTGGCCAGGTCGATGCTGCCCGCGGGGGGCATGCATCCGGATGGCATGGGTCGGGCCTGGGCCTGGATCTCCGCGGCGCGGCGCTCGAGCTTTGAAGCCGCACGCTCGAAGCACGCGCCGGCATCCGCGCCGGGAGGGATCATCGCCAGTTGCACGAGCACGACCGTCTTCTCGACATTGTCGAAGATCACGACCCCGTCGTAGAAGCCAAAGTGAAGGTCGGGCAACCCGCGATCGTCGCGCGGCGCCGCCGAGAATGGCAGCTTCTCCGCCTCCGCGTATCGCACCGAGTCGTAGCCCGCGAACCCGACCCAGCCCCCGAGCAGACACGCCGGGAGCGGGCTGCCAAGTTCGCGTCCTTCGAAGCGCGCCATGCGGTGCCGCCTTGTCAGGCGTCGGGGAACCTCGAGCGGCCTGGGTTCGTGCAGCCTCGCGTCGCCCTCGGGCCACGCCTCCGGGTCGTGCGCGTGCACGCGAACCTCGTTCTGGTAGGCGACGACTTCCAGCGTGGGCCTCGACGACAAGATCGAGTACCGCCCCTGCCGCTCTCCGCCTTCGACCGATTCAAACAAGAACGACGGCGCCGTGCGCTCATCGGGCGCGACGAGGCGCCGATACGCCAGAACCGGGGTGAGTTGGTCCGCCAGCAGGCGCAGCGTCAACGGAAAGACCAGCGTCTCGCCTGGCCCGAGCTTCGCTCGCTCGCGCGCCGCCACACCGGCAAAAACGTCCGCCCCGGGCTGCACGAACCGGCGGTCGATGCCGGACTCACTCCCACGCGCTGTCTGCTTGCTCTGATTCATCTCATGAACCTTACGGCTGTGATTTCCACGCCGCGCCGGTCCGCACCCGTCCGTCCGGGAACACCTCCGCCCAGGCCGCTCCGTGAGATGCCGTCTCCCACCACAGGGCGGAACGGCGCAGCTCGTCCCAGCGATCGTCCATCGAACGCTTGCGCCCCGTCGACTGCATCACCACATCGGGCTGAAGCCCCTTGACAAACTCGATCGCGTCGCCTCGGGCCGACCCGTGGTGGGGCAACTCCAGCACCGCGACGGTCCCGGGCGCCCACGCGAGCACCGTGTCGCTGAGCGAAGCCAGCCCGGCGCCCTGCACGTCTCCGGTCAGCAACACCGATCGCCACCCTCCCGCGGGCGTCACCCGCGCCGCCAGCGAATGCTCGTTGTCCTGCTCCCATGCAACGCCATTTGGCGGCCCGACAAACTCAATCGTCGCCCGCCCGACTCGGGCTGAATCGCCCGCGCCGACTCGGACGACGGAGATCCCCCTCGCTTGCAAGCCCTTGATCAAGGCTGCCGCCCCACCCTCCGGCCTGGCTTCCGCCTGCGCCAGGAACCGATCCCCCACCAGCACCCGCCTGACGCCAAGCTGCGGCGCCGCATCGAGCACGGCGCTGTAGTGATCAAGATCCGGGTGCGTCACCACGATCGTCGCGACCCGCCACGCCCCGAGCGATCGGCATGCCATCGGAATCATCCGCACACCTCGTCCCGTGTTCTGCGAGCCGCAATCCCAGAGCACCGCGTCCTCGCCCGAGCCCGAGCCCGACCTCACCAGCACGCACGTTCCGTCGCCCACGTCGAGCATGTCCACACGCACCCGCTCGCGGGGCGGCACGGGCTTCCCGAACAGGCCGGGCCATGCAGCACCGCCCCCCACCACCGCGACGCTCATCGCGAGCAGCACTCCGACGCGAACCCGCTCCCGCCGGAGGGAACAAGGCCACCAGGCGACGAGCGCCAGCACCAGGCCCGTCAGGACCATCGCTTCAATCCCGGAAATCTGCGGAACCCCCATGCTCGACCAGGGAAGCGCGTCCATCCACAGCGCCGCGTCGATCGCCAGTTTCGTCGGCCCGGCGGCGATCTCCGCCAGCACATGGCCCGCTGCGTCCCACACCGCGCCCGCCACCAGCACCGCGAAGCCAAGACCCAGCACGAGCGTGAGCACAGGCATGAGCACGATGCTCGCCACCGCCCCGATGACGTTTACAACCCCGAGGTGGTGTGCGATCAGCGGCAGCGCCGCAGCCCAGCACATCACGCTCGTCGCGACCAGCGAGCGCACGCCGTCCATGGCCCGACTGAGCACCGTCGGCTCGAAGGGTTCGCGCCCCGTCCTAAGGGCGACCCCGAGCAGGCGATCTCGAAAGCTCGCGCCCTGCCAGAGCAGGAGCGCCGTCATGCCGAAGCTGAGCTGCGCTCCAAGGTCCCACGCGTCGGTTGGCCTCCAGAGCAGCGCCAGCGTCCAAAGCCAGAGCACGAGCGTGAGAGCGTCGTATCGCCTCCCGCTCGCCTCGGAAGCAAGGACGATGAGCACCAGCGCCGCCGCGCGGAGCACCGGCGTCTGCGCGGGCACGATGGCCAAATACACGACCACGGCACACCCGATGAGTAGGGGCTGGATCCAGCCGCGATCGCCCGCGAGCCTCACGACCCCCAGCGCCACCCACGCCAGCACCACGAGGTGGAATCCTGAGATCGAGAGCGCGTGCGCCAGGCCAATCCGCGTGAACGCTTCCGAGACTTCGTCCGTGCCGCCTGAAGACGCCCCCAGCACAAGGCCCAACATCAGCCCGCGCACCATTCCATGCCGCTCGGCCTGAAGCTCTCCGTCTCGCGTTTCTTCGGTAAGTGCCCCCTCCATCACGTCGATCGCGCCACGCCTCAAACTCGCGATCGCCCCGCGCCACGTGCTCTCCAGCCACGCACGGGTTGATTCCCGCCCGTCGATATCGGCCTGGGACGCAAAGCCCTCGTCCAACGCGCCATGCTGCGCCTCGCGCTCGACAATCGCTCGCTCGTCGGCCACGATCGCTCGCAGCAGCGTCCCGGCGATTCCCCGTTCGCGGCACCAGGGGCGCAGGTCCTTCGCCCCCGGGTTCACCGGCCCCCGTACCGTCAGGGCTTCGCCCGAAGCCTCAACCCACGTCCCGCCCCTGACCAGGTCCGCTCGGTCCGGTGCCGAAGCAAATCGGCGCGACACCCACACAACGCCCCGCGCACGCCGCCAGCGCTCACCCTCACGAACGTCGTGCACGTTCAGACGGAACCGTGTGCGATGGGAATCGAAGCCGAGTGCGCCAAGCTCCCCGGCGGGCTCGACGACTCGCTCATCGTCCATCGCCACTCCGCGAACGAGCACGCGGGCGGCGTCATCCCCGCCGATCGCCCTCGCCTGCGCCGACGCCTCGTGAAAAACTCGCTCCAGCTCGGTCGCTGCCCCGGGCCCGCCGCCAGCGCGAATCTGATACCAGCCCGCGGCTCCCGCGACGCACGCCGCGAGCAAACACGCGCACGCCCACCGCCCGCGCAACACGAAGCAAAGCGACGCCAAGAGGCCCGCCAGCGCCGCCGCCACGCCCGCGACCGTCATGATGCCAACGCCATGCTCGCCGAGCGCACGTGCCAGCGCGAGCCCAAGGCCAACAGCGCCGAGCGTCAGGAGCGCCCGACGCCGCGCGGCAACCGGGGTGGGTGCATCCGCAAGCGAACCTGGAACAGGACCAAAGAACACGCGCACAGCCTGACGCGGAAGGCGACCGGCGTCAAGTCAGGAGTCGATGTCGTTTCTTTCTGCGAACGTTCAAGGCTCGGGACGCGGGCCGATCGCCATGCCCTTCACACGCGTTTCAAAGCAAATCGACATATCCCCACGGACGCCCATGATGTCGCTCACAAACTGGCGACGCCCGTTGGTCACTTCCTGAGACAGGATGTACAGGGTGTCGCCCGGTTCGACCATGTTCCGAAAGAGGGCCTGTTCGATTCGCAAGAACGCCACGAGCTGGGGCGTGGGCTGGCGTACCTGCCAGGAATAGCAAGCGAGCTGCGCGCCAGCTTCAACCATCAGGACGCCCGGCATGATGGGCTTGCTCGGGAAGTGACCCGGCACCCAGAACTCATCGTGACGCACCCGCTTGACGGCGATACACCGCGTGTGGTCGGGCGACTCCCACACGATTCCGTCCAGCAGCGCCATGTCTCCACGGTGGGGATTCCACCGCGTCAACTCGTCGCGCGTCCGGACGGTCCGCGTCAGGTCGATGCCGCTGATGTCAAACAGCATCGCCTTGGCGTTTGCTCCCTCGGTCTCACTCGGGCTTGCCGGCATCCCGCAGCTCCAGAATCTTCTCGCGAACCTCTTGAGCCGCATTCTTGACGTCTTGCATCAACTGGCGAACCCGGGTGCCCGCGGCCTTGTTTCCGCCCTCGGCCTTGCGCATGTCCTCGTCCGCCTCAGCCACAAGCTTCTTGATCCGATCGAATGCGTCCACATGTTTCTCCAGGCGCTGCGTCGTACGTCCAATAGTTCCAGCCTCGGAGCGCCAAGCAAGCTTCCTGGCCCGCGCATCTCTCAGTTTCCGATCAAAATACGAACATTCTGGCAAACCGGCTCTCGGCGCTCGCCTTGGGGCCCCGCGTCACCCAACCGCCAGCGCGAGCTGCTGTTCCATGACTTCGAGCGCCGCGTGCAGATATCGCGGATGTCCTTCGGTCTGCATGAACGCCGGAGCGGTTGCCGCCATCAGCACGCGCCGCGCCGCCGCGAGCTTGGGGTAATCCTCGTCGTTGTGCAGCCCGTGATCGCGGCGCAGCTTGGCGAGCATGGCGACAGGCCGAACCCCGTGGAGCAGTTCCGGCTTCCCCCAATACAGCCGCTCCAGATACACCGCGTCCTCGATCCAATGTCCCGCGTGCATGAGCGCCAGATCGACCAGCACGCACCCCTCGTTAGCGTCGCAAGAGGCCCCGTCGCCACTTCGGCGCATGGCGTTGCCCGGGTGAAAGTCGCCATGGCACCACGTGCAGATCGTTCTGCCCTCCCACCTTGACACAAGGGATGGCACGTGCCTTTGCACCTTCTTCACCGCCTCGTTCCAGCGCTGCACTTCGGGCAGTTCCTGGTGCTCGTGGAGCGACTCTCGAGACTTCTGAAGGAGCGCGTCCCAATCCTCGCGCGTGGGCTGCCCGCTCACGGGACGCCGCCGGCGCGCCGCCTCATGAAATCGATGCAGCCCCACGATCAATGAGCGAACGCTCGCCTCGCCCAGGTTGGAGGCCAGCGTCTTGCCAGGCAGCCGCTCCACCACCATCCACGCCAGGTCGTACGAACCCAGCTGATCGCCCGATCGAAACACTCGGGGCACGGGAAGGTCGCGGTGCTGCGGCGCGTCGAACTCTTCCTCGCGTACGCCGCCCAGAAGCGATGTCCAGCGCAGCTCGTTCGGGCTGATTGGGAGCTTGATCACGACGTCCACCCGACGCCCGTCGCGCATCGTCCACGTCGCAAAGCCGGTTTCTGCCCCGCTGTGCTGCCAGCCGCTGTGAAACCACCCAACGTCGCTCAGCCGCCCGTCGCACGCCTGGCGGAGTGTGGGCTCCAACGCGATCGCGAGCCCGTGCTGGTCGCTCGGTATCGGTTCAGGATTCTGAAACCTCGACGCCTCGGGCATGTCCGGCTTCAGCATACCGAACTCGCTGCGGAAAATCGAACCAGAAAATCCAACACAGCGGCGCCCACATTCCGCGTTCGGCTGAGACTCAATCCCCTCCTCCGCCGCCGCCCCCATCACCGCCGCCACTATCACCGCCGTCCCCATCACCGCCGCCACTATCACCGCCGCCACTATCACCGCCGCCGTCACCAGCACCTTCGCCAAGGGTCTCCCGCCCCCCACCGTCGCGTGCGTCATCCCGCGCACCATGATCGCTGCTGCCGATGAACGTCGAACCAACATACCCGTCACTTGCGCTGCGCTGATGCTCGCTCATGCTCGAGGCCGGCGACGCCCGCTTGATCACCAGCGCCACGATCAGACCGATCGCGCCAAGCGCCACAACCCCCACAACGATTGCGAAGAAAGCCATGAGCGCGTTTCCTTGTTGGCGGCCGACAATCACCTTGCCTGCCTTGGTGCCGCGTACCTAGGCCTGCCTTGGTGCCGCATGCCTCGTTGCCGTCCTCACTCATCACTCCGGACCGCAATCACTGTCGCCAGGGGTTACCGCCACCGGGTTCGGCGCGTCGCGGAAAACGAGCGACCGGGCCACAGAATGCTACTGGCGGGGCGTGAGATCGCCGGGCGGCACGACTTCCGCCAGCGTCGGCAGGAGATACGTCCGCCCACGCCAAGAGAACATCCGTCCGCTAACCCGGAACTCGAGTCGATCGTCTCCCGCGCCTCTGGCTTCCATGACCTCTAGCGTCTTGCAAGGCAAGAGGCCCATGGCAGGCTCGCCCTTCGCCCCGGCTTCGCCCTGCGCGCCCGAGAACCCTGTATCGCTTGTGAAGTAGAAGCCGCCTCCGCGTCCCCGCACGATGCGACCACGCCGCCCGGAGAGCAACTTGCCATCAAGCGCTGCACTCGCCGCGGGCGCTCCGGGCGTCGGCGTTGTCTGCGGCCGTCCGTCCTCGCCCTCGGGCGCTCGCTCGTTGCCCGGCGTCCCCGGAGTCGTCACCGGGCTCGGAGCGGGCTCTGGTGGGTCGATACCCCGCGGGAGCGCACGCCGAGACTCGATCTCGCGGATGAGTTCCGCCGTCGTCGGATCCGCGGGCTGCGCCTGCTCGCCGCTGGCGCCACGCGTCGAATCCTGCGCTGGCATCGGCTCCTTCGTCCCCTCTCCGGGCGCGGTTCCAGGAGCCGGCGCGCTTCCAGGAGCCGGTGCCGTTCCAGGGGTGGGGGCCGAGATGGAAAACGCGGACACCAGCAGGAACATGCCTTCCTTGTACGTGAAGATCTGCCCGCTCAGACGCACGTCGCGCCGGACCTGACCGGGGGACAATCCCGATCGGGCCTCGGCACTGGAATCATCGAATCCAACCGCCGCCTGCAGACGCTCGAGTTGCATGTTGGGCAGCAGCGTCAGGGGCTTTTCGGGCGACGCGGAACCCTGCTCGCCACCGCTCTCGTCGCTTCCCGAGGGGATGAAGACGAAATCCCCACTGGTCGAAACCGAAAGCTCGCCCCTGAGCCGCGAGAAGAACGTTCCTTCCGGATAGCGAGCGGGATTGGTGACGGAAGGAAGCGAGCGGGGCCGAACTCCGCGGTCAGCGGGTGGCCTTGGCACGGGCTGTTCCACCGGCACGCTCTGGGCCATCACCAAACCGGACGAGGCCAGCCCGGGCGAGAAAACACCAAGCCCACGTAAATCAAGCCCGGGCAAGTCAAGCCCGCTTGCGAGCAGCCACGCCAGCGTCAATCCGCTTCCGAGCTTCGCACCTATTCCAAGCCTGACCATCCCAAGGCTGACCATCGTTGAACCCCTGATGCCGCTCCGCATGCCGCCAGCGTAGTGCCCGTCCCACAGTCATCGGTCCGGCAACCGACTTCCGCCGGGATTTCCTCCAACCCGCACCGAGTGGTTCCCCGTGCGTTGATTTACCCACGTGCTCCACATAGTGTCTTGGTTCCATTACCGGGCTCCCACGGCCGGGTGCCAGAGTGGACAAATGGAGCGGATTGCAAATCCGCTGCGCAAGCTTCGTGGGTTCGAATCCCACCCCGGCCTTTCCTTGACCCCCGTTTGTCGTGCCCGTGGCCAAGACTGGATCATCGGCCTTTGTCCCGCCAGCGGCTCCGGTCCACCGACCCCTTACCTCAGCCTCCATACGTTGCACCCCTGCCGGACAGCCCGTGTGCTCGTGGCCTTGAAGCCAATGCGTGTTTTCGTGAGGCCTGCCCGTGGCAACCGTCGTTGTCGGCGCTATGTGAGCCTTTTTTACCCTCAGCTCGCCCCCCGTGTCCGCTCTTGCATGGAGTGATGCATGATTCGCGTGCTGCTGGTCGACGACGAACCTCGGCTGCGTCTCGCCTGGCAAACACTCTTTCAGGGCGTCCCCGACCTTGAACTGGTCGCCGCGCTCCCCGACGCCAATGGACTGCCCGCGGCCGTCGCCGCCTACACGCCCGATGTCGTTGTCGTTGATCTGACGATGCCCGGAATCGATCCGCTCGTCGCCGTAAGAGAGCTTGTCGCTTCGCAGCCCAAAGTTAGAGTGGTGATCTACAGCGGGCGGACCGACGCCGAACTCCTTCAGGCGGCGTTCGACTCCGGCGCCTGGGGGTACTTGGACAAGCTCGCCTCTCCCGACGAGATGTTCCAGACCCTCCGCCAGGTCCACGCGGGGCAGACCGCGTTCCCTTCCGAACGCACCGGCTGACACGCCCGGGCGGACCAACAAATGCTGGCAACGTGCCGCGGCTGCTAGGCCAGCTTCAGCACGTCGCGGACTTCCTGCGAAAACTCAACGTTGCCCGCCATGACCGAGGAGAGTAACTCGAGCAACTTGCTCTCATCATCATTCTTCGAGGCGTACCCCCACACACCCGCATCGATGGCCCGGTCGATGCAGTCCTTGCGGACGTGTCCGCTGAACACCACAACCTTCGTGCTAAACTGCGCGTCAGAAAGGCGACTCGCGGCAACAAGCGGGTCGAGGCCGGGAACATCGAGATCCAAAAGGACGATGTCCGGGCGCAGACGCTGGACGTGGTCGACAAGGTCATCGGCGGTGGATAGCCACCCAAGCCAGCAGAAGCCCGAGTTCCGCGCGATGAGCAACTCCACCGCCTGGGCGACGTGCTCATTGTCATCGACACACAAAACACGAACTTGAGGCGTAGTCGACATGGTCGGTTTAGCCCAGGGTTTCCCTCCGCCAGCGCAACTGAATCCTAGATACTATCCGATGGCTCTCGAACCGACATTGTAATTTCTTGCAAGACCTCGCGCAAAACTTGCATGCCAGGTCGCGACCCCAGCACTCGGACGCGGCGATCCTCGGGCTTGTGATCACCCAGCGCTTCACCTGCACCCCCGCTCGAACTCCCGCCCGAACTGCCAACTCCGCCGGAACCCCCAGAACCCCCGGACCACCCGCTCGAAGCGCCCCCGTTGGTCGTCGCATGATGCGACTCTGCCAGGAGAATCACGCGTGCCCGCGCGGGTGAACCGTGGATCTTGCTGGCGTCGTCGGTGACGACCACGTCGCACGTCCCCTCACCAACGCCGACGGCGTTTTCAACTCGCCAGCCGAGCGACTTGAACTCGCTTGCGACGAACGACCTCCACCGGGGATCTCCCAGGTCCACCACCGCCGTGCGCGGCGAGCGCTGAACGTCTTCCCGAGTTTGCGCCGCGCGCAGGTCGATGCGGAACGTCGTCCCCACGCCGAGCGTCGAGTCGATGGCAACCGTGCCTTCGGCCTCGCGGATCAAGCCGAACACCAGCACGAGCCCCAGACCCGTCGAAATTCCGCGGGTCTTGGTCGTGAAATAGGGCTCCATGCACCGAGCGGCGACCTCCGGCGTCATCCCGGGGCCATTGTCCGTGACTTCCAGTCGCACCCCAAGCGGCCCCCCGCCCCTCGCTCGAACCTGCACCCGCCCGCCCGGTCGATCCTTCAGCACGTCTCCGGCGTTCTGCACGAGATTGAACACGACCTGCGTCAGCGCCGCACGCGAAACCCGTGCCTGCAGCCCGGGCTTGAACTCGCCTTCCAAGCTCACACCCCTGGGGAGCACGCTCCTGAGCACGCCCTGCGCCTCGCTCCACCACGCCACCACGTCCGTAACCTCGGTGCGCGGCGAGCGGGATGGATCGATCGCGAGCATGCGCAGCCCGCTGGCAAGCCGCCTGAGATACTCTGCCGACACGCGGATCGCCTCGACGTCCTCGCGGGCTGGCCCGCCTTGCACGTGCTGCGCGAGCGACTCCAGGCGAACACGGACGGGGACGAGCAGGTTTCCCATGTCGTGCCCGAGGCCCGCCGAGAGCGACCCCATCATCGCCATGCGCTCCGAAAGACGCAGGCGTTCGTGGGTCGCGAGGAGTTCGCGCGTTCGGTCCTCGACCCTCCGCTCCAGATCAGCCTTGTGCTCTTCCAACTGCCGCTCGACCTCGAGCTGCCGAGTGACGTCGGTATTGGTGCCGAACCAGCGCACGACGTTTCCACTCTCATCGCGGATGGGGATGGCGCGCGAGAGGAACCAGCGATACTCGCCCGAGGCGGACCGCAGCGGGAACGTGTCTTCCCACGCCTCCCCCGCCATCAGGTGCTCGCGGAACTTCCGCTCGACACGGTCCAGATGCTCGGGGTGATGGACCCCGCGCCAGCCCCAGCCCGCCATGTCCTGGAGCTTCGTCCCGGTGTACTCATACCAGCGCCGGTTGTACCAGAAGAGATAACCGCTCGCGTCGGCCATCCACGCCAGCTGCGACATGTTGTCCGCCAGCG
Organism: Planctomycetota bacterium; assembly: GCA_033763815.1. Taxonomy (GTDB): domain Bacteria; phylum Planctomycetota; class Phycisphaerae; order Phycisphaerales; family UBA1924; genus JANRJU01. The sequence continues at coordinate 264,136 of JANRJU010000003.1, read as the reverse complement.
TCCGGAAGCGCTCCTCGCTCTGTCGCAGCGCCGCCTCGGCCTCCTTGCGCTCGTGGATGTCGATGATGCTGCCGACATAGCCGACGAACGCCGCTCCGGAATCAAAACGCGGGCGACCGGAGTCGGCGACCCAGCGATAGGTCCCGTCGCCGACCTTGACGCGGTAGTCCTGCGCATATGGAGCACGCCTTGCCAGCGCGTCCGCCCAAGCGGAGGCCACGCCCGCGCGATCGTCCGGATGGATCATCTCAAGCCGCCCGTGCCCGACGCCCTGCCCGGACGTTTGGCCCGTGAACGCCTGGCCCGTGAACCGGTACCACGCGTGCGAGAGGAACGTCGTGACTCCACGCTCGTCGACGACCCAGAGCATCGCCGGCGCCGCGTCGGCGATCATCTTGAACTGTCGTTCGCTGTCGCGAAGCGCCTGTTCCGCGAGCTTGCGATCGGTAACGTCGCCCACCACGCCAAAGAGGCGCTCGGGGCTAGATCCTTCCGCCGGGACGAATCGACCGAACCACTCAAACCAGCGCCAGGCCGCATCTCCCTTGCGTCGCACGCGGGCGCACAACTGAACGACGTCCCAGCTCGCGTGGGCGCGGGCGAGCTCGTCGCGCACCGCCTGCGCATCGTCCGGGTGCAGATACGAGCGGAACAACTCTTCGGGGCTTACCGGCCCTTCTTCGCGGGTGCGCCCGAAGAGCTCGTACATGCGGTCGTTGCCCCAGATCGCAACATCCTCCCGCACGCGCCATTCGTACACGCCGAGCTGGGCGCTCTGCGTCGCCAGGCGAAGGATCGATTCGGAGCTGGTCAGGCGTTCTTCCGTTCGCTTGCGCTCGGTGATGTCGATGACGACACCGGCGAGCGTCGCCCTGGAGTTCGAGTCGATCGCGTCGCGCCGGGCGTCGGCCTTGACCTCCAGCCAGCGTTCCGAGCCATCCGGCAGCACGACGCGGTACTCCTCGTGCAGCAGGTCGAACGCGCCCCAGATCCACGCGTCGCGCTTGGCCCGCATCCGATCCCGATCCTCAGGATGGACCCGGATCCAGAACTTCTCGTCGACGAACCCACCGTCGGAGGCGTCCATGCCGTGCAGCTCGCACATGACATCGGACCACTTGGCCGCGAGCGTGCGCGGATCGAACTCCCACACTCCCACGCGCCCGGCCTGCTGGGCCCGCCGCGATCGTTCTTCGCTCTCCCGAAGCGCTTCCTCCGCCTGCTTGCGGCTTGTGATGTCCTTGACCGATCCAACAAGCAGCAGGCGACCATCGACCCCACGCGTGGTCCGGCCCATCGCCACCACCCAGCGCACCAGCCCATCCTCGCGGCTGACAACACGGTGCTCGATCTCGTATCGCCCATCGCGCCCTTGCGAAATCGCGTGCCGCACCGAGTCGCGCACATGCTCGCGATCATCCGGGTGAACGCCCTCGAAGAACGTCTCAATCGTCGACGGCTGCTCGGGCGCCAGGCCCCAGAACTCCCGCACGCGATCATCGGTTTGGAACTCGCCGCTGGCGATATCGAACTGATGGATGCCAAGCTTCGCCGCGTCCTTGGCGACAAGCAGCCTCGCCTCACTCTCGCGCAGCGCCGCCTGGGCCTCGGCCTGCTCGCTCACGTCCAAGCACGAACCAATAAACCCGCGGAACACGCCCCGCTCGTCGATGAGCGGCTCGCCGTGATCGAGGATCAGGCGGTACACCCCGTCGTACCGCCTGAGGCGGTACTCCATCACGAACGACCGGCGCGCGGCGCTGGCCCGCAGAAAAGTCTCCATGCACGCCTCGGCGTCATCGGGATGGACCCCCTGCGCCCAGCCGTCGCCGGCTTCCTGTTCCAGCGACCGCCCGACGAAGTCGAGCCAGCGACGATTGAACCACACGCACTTGCCGCTCTGGTCGCTCTGCCAGATCATGACCGGGGCGGAATCCGCCAAAAGCTTGAACCGCTGCTCGCTGCTCTTCAGCGCCAACTCCGCGCGTCGGCGCTCCGTGATATCGGTGCCCGTCGACTGCGCCTCGATCACTTTCCCCTGCGCGTCAAATTCCAGCGCGCGGTTCGTCCAGAGCGTCCACCGCGGGCCAGCGAGCGTCTGGAGGCAGTTCTCGATCTGGATTACGGGGTTCTCTGGAGTCAGGCGATCCAGCATCGCCCGCACGCGAGCATGCTCGCTCTCCGGGATGAACTGCCAGAAGTTGGCATTGGTGATCGACTCGGGCGTGAGGCCCCTCGCTCCGGCATACGCGTGGTTGGCGTAGATAATCGTGCCATCGAGCCGGAATCGACACACCATCTCGAGCTGCGCATCCACGATCGCGCGATATCGCACCCCGTCGAGCGCTGGGGTATGCGCGGTAGCGACCTCGTCCGGATTCGCGATCGTGCTTTGCGCCGATGATGGTTCGTACAGCCGCTGGTGGATCTGAAGCGCCAGGGCCGCCGTCTCGGAACCCAGCGACGCCACGCCGGCAATCGTGCCATCCTCGCCAAGGTCTGGGGCCTCGCACACCAGCACCCAGACTCGCAGGCCCGGTGCAGCATCCCGGGTGCTGACGCGGACACGCTCAACCCCGAGCCGCGCGCACAGCGCCAGCCAGGGCTGCTCGCTCGCGCCCAGGGCGCTTGAGAAAACGCCGGGGCTGAGCGCGACACCCGTGAGCGCGTCCGCGAGCCCGGGCAAACGCGGCGCCAGGCAATGCTGAGCCCTTCCTTCTGCAAGCGATCCCCACGCGACGCAGACCCGCCCGCCAGGAGCGTGCTGCTCCAGCAGTTCCACGAGCTGCCCCAACGTTCTCGGGAGCGAACGACCCTCGAGCAACCCGCTGATCACACGGCTCTGCGCACGCATGAGCGCTTCGAGGCGGTCGAGCAGTTCACGACCGCGGCTGGTGCTTTGCGAAACAGCTCCCGGCTCCAAAGAGGAATCGCCACCCCCACTCGGACCGTCTTCGCCACTCGGCGCCCGCGATGTTCCGTCAGATGCTGCCATGGTCGTTACCAGCGCGAGCTCCCGTGCGTCGCGACGGCCAGGGCCGTCAGCTTCCTTGGATCAGGCTCGCCTGTTCTGCCCGTAACGAGTCCTCGAAGCACCGGGAGAGAATATCACAAGCGCATCACCAAATCGGTGAAATAGCTCTCATCCGCGGACAATCCCTGCGTTCATCCCAATGTAGGAAACTCACCTAAGGACATGTCCCGGGTTGGCTTACAGGCTCGTGCAAACCGGTGATGTGGTGTGCCAGTAACGTGCAGTGTCTCCACTCAGCCTGACTCGACTCAGCCAGAGACACTCCGAGGCGAACGGCCTCGCTCGCCCAGCCAACGCAGGGGCTTTGGACGGCGACGGATCAACTCCTCGTGAACCTCGACGCTGCGACGGATCTGTTCAATCGCGACATCGGGCGAATCCGTCAGCGTGATCAGGTCCAGGTCCTCCGCGTCGATCGTGCCCGATTCCAGCGCGCGGCTGCGCAAGAACTCCATCAGCGGCGCCCAGTACTCCGTGCCCATGAGAACGATTGGGAAGTAAGGCACCTTCTGCGTTTGCACCAGTGTCGCGATCTCGAACATCTCATCCAGCGTGCCGAAGCCACCGGGGAGGGCCACAAACGCATACGAGTATTTGACCAGCATGACCTTGCGAACGAAGAAGTAGCGAAACTCGATCCAGCGATCAACGAACGGGTTGGGCCGTTGCTCGCGAGGCAGGCGGATGTTGAGCCCTATCGAGTAGCCGCCCGCCTCCTTGGCCCCGCGATTGGCAGCTTCCATGATCCCCGGTCCCCCACCCGTCATCGTGCATAGCCCCATCTGCGCGATGCGACGCCCCATCTCCTGCGCGAGTTGGCACGCGGGGTCACTCTGCGGCAGGCGGGCCGAGCCAAAGACAGTCACGCACGGACCAACAAAGTGCAACGCCCGAAAACCTCGCAGAAACTCGACCCCAATTCGGAACAAGCGGCCTAGCTCGAATCGCCTCCAGAGCGGGCCCAGCAGAAAGCGTTCTTCGCTGGGCAGACGACGGAACGAAGCATTGCCCCCAGGACCCGCACGGTTCTCGGAAGTTCGGGAATCTGGAGAGTCTGGAGAAGTCATAGGGAAACCTCCGGTTTTTTCAAAACTCCCGGGAGAGCGGAGACCCCAGCGAGGGTCGGAGCCAAGAGTCGTAACCCTCGCGTTTTCAAGGGTTTGCGGGCGTTGGTCGGCGGGCGACCCCCGCGATCGGCGGGTGGGCGGGTTGATGATTGAAACACGCCCAGCGCCACGGACGAACCATACACTGGGATGACCCATATGGAACACTGGGCCGGGAATTGTCGAGGTCAGAGTCGAGCGGTGACGAATCGAAAAGCAGGACCTCTTGACCGACTGCTCAGGGGTTCACGGGGCTGATTTGAGCCTGTAGAAAAATTCATGGTCTCCCTGGAGAGCTGGCAAAGGAGAAAGTGCATCGCAGGTGGATGAGACACAGGCGTTTTCTCTGATTGAGCCAGCTTGACGGGACCACCAAGCGGGTCCTGCAGACACACTCTGACTTCGGGATTGGGACGCGCTTGACGCAGCGTTCGGGGCGTGGCGGCGCGCCGTCCTCCGGGGTAGACGGGAGAACCGATGAGCGACACGAATCATTCGCAAGAATCAACGATGCTCGTGGCCCGGAACATTTTCCATGGCGAGCCCCCTTTCTGCTGGGAGCCGTTGGCATTCGACACCAATGCAGCGGTGGCGGCGCTCGACGCAGACGGGACATTCCTGTTCGCCAACGAGGTCACGTGCAAGATGATTGGAACGACCATGGGGGCGGTTCTCGGACGCCGCCTGGGAGAGTTCTTTCCGCCCGAGTACGCCGCGGAGCGTGAGGGCTTTCTTCGCCAGGCGTTGGCGACGGGACAGCCGGTGACGATTGAGGAGATCTCGCGGGGCGCCCGGAGGCTGAGCACCTTCCGACCGATGCCCCAGGATTCCATGGGCCGACAGCGCGTGATGTTGATCAGCCGGCCGGTCTCGAGCGTGGACCAGAACACGCCGCGGCAGAACGACGTCATCAAAGCGCGTCACGATGATCTCGGCCCGCTGCAGAGCCTGACGGGCCGGGAGTTGGAGATTCTGTCGCTGATCGGCGATGGCCTTTCGACGGCGGACATCGCCAAGCGGCTCCATCGGAGCGTCAAGACGGTCGAGTGGCATCGCGTCTCGCTGGGCAACAAGCTTGGCGTGACGAACCGGGTCGAGCTCGCCCGCATCGCCATTCGAGCGGGGCTCTCGATGCTGGACGCGCCGCCGCCGTTTGAGAAGGTGGCGGCGACGGCCTAATCCGTACAGAATCATCTTGTTTGGCCCCCTGAAACGGGCGGATCTCCCGCCCGTCTTTTGTTTGCGGAATCCTGGTTGACGCCGATCGTTGAAAGCTGGTATGCTACTGGTCGTGAGAAATGATTCTCACATTGCTGAAGGCCAGCGATCCCACACCACGGGACAGGACGTGGCCTTCGGGCGGGCTTTGGGGCGGAAGGCTTCGGGCTGGTTTCGCGTTCGGGGCTCGCTGTATGTCTATGCCGTCATCGCGGTGTTGATTGTGCAGGGCCTGATGCCGGCGACGCATCGCCCGGCAAAGTCGTCGACTCGTGCTCCGGAGCGTTATGTGCTCCGAGCGCCAGTGACGCCGCCACTGGGTTTGCCAATCGAGGCGCTGGACGCCGAGGGCGGCGTGCTGATCGACGCCGCGACGCTAGCCGCGATGCACGCGGGCTGCTCGCACCCTGTTCATGCAAGCGAAGGCCAAGCGACGGCAGACCAATCGACGGACGGCCAGTCGACGGGCAGCCAGCGCTTGGCTGCGGATTCGCCTGACGCCTCCGCGACGATGGACGTGTTGTCCACGCTCACCGACGCGCCCTGCGGTGTGCCGGGTGAGCGGAGATGCCCGGATCGTGACTGTCCGACGTGCCAGCTCATCGTCATGGGCAAGACGCTGGTCGCGCCACTGGGCTTCAGCCCGGCGATGTGGGTCGCCGAGCGCACTGCTTTCGCTCCGCCCGAAGGTGACGAGCGGGCGGCTTCTCGCCCCCTGCTCGCGGCCCGAGCCCGCGGCCCACCACTTGCCTGAGATACCCGGCGCATCATGCCTGGCATGATTTTGCGTCGGCACTCCAGGACCTTTGCGCATCGATCAGATCGCTGCAAAGGCCTGTAAAGGTGCGTTGGCCGCCCGTGTGGGCAATCGCGTTCCCCCCCTGGTAGAACTGAATCGAGCCTTGCGAGCGATCGGAGTTGCCGGACGCCTTGGGTCCTTGGGCTCCATCCGCTCGGCGGTGCGATCTTGGAGGCTTTATGCCTCAGCGAGCATTCACGCTCATCGAACTTCTCGTGGTCATCGCGATCATCGCGCTGCTCATCGGGATTCTGCTCCCCGCACTCGGGAAGGCCCGCGCGTCGGCCCGGACGGTGCAATGCCTCAGCAACATCCGCCAGCTCGAACTGGCGCACGCGCTCTATGCCGACGCGAACAAGGAGTTGTTCGTCGACGCGGGGCTGGCCCACGGCGGTGTGGCGACGCTGGCGGGCGTCAAGCGGGCGTGGCCCTATGTGCTGCGCGATTACACCGAGGGCACGCTGGTGGTGCGTTCGGCGGTGGATCGCAGCCGCTTCTGGGCTGTTCAGGAGGGCGGGGCATTCGAGGGAATGACGCTGCGGGAGCTAACGGACAAGCTCGAGGACGGGCTGACGCCCAACCTGAGCCAACTGGCGCGCTGGACGAGCTACGGGCTCAATAACTGGACGACGCGGAGCTATTCGCCCGGGTTCTACCCGGGGCGCGAGCCCTTCGACCGGATGTCGAAGATCTCAACGCCTTCGGCGACGGTGCACTTCCTGATGATGACGTTTGGCGATGACGGGAGCAGCTTTGCGCGGAGCGATCACACGCACGCGGAGGGCTGGAGCGACGGGCCGGATGGCTCGGCGCCGGGCATCGCGGCGCAGGAAGTCGAGATCGCGGCGCACGGGGGAATCCCAAGGTCGAACACCGCCATGAGCAACTATGGCTTCCTGGATGGGAGCGCTCGGACCCTCAAGTTCGAGCATGTGTACAAGGACTTCGGCGACAACAAGTTCATGCCGGACGTCGCGCACTAGGTGTCGTTGAGCTTGGAAACAGGCGAGGCGAACTGGCTGCTCGCGATGGTGTCCGACGGTGGATCTGTTGAACTTGCGTCAGAACATGATGGATCTGTGGGTTGACGGATTCGACCGCCGACGGCGCGATCAGCGGCTCCCGGCGTGCGGAGCGCCAGCTCTCTTTCTTTGAACGAACAAACAAGGAGCGTTTCCATGAGCGATCACCAAAGGTCGTGGATGAGTGTGTGTGTCTTCGCGGCTGCCGGAGCCGCGGTTTGGGCGGGCTCGCCAACAGCGATGGCGCAGCTCGACCCGGGCGATATCGTGCCTTACGTCGAGAACGGGAGGATCGAGACCGGGCGAGCGTCATCGGGCGGCGGCCTTGAGCGAAATGTGCGGGTGTTTCCCGGCGTGTTCGGCGAGTCGCCCAACTTCACGAACGATCCGGGCTTCGACACCGGGCCTAATGGATTCCCGGCGGGCGTCGTGCTCGGGTTTGACATTCTGAGGGCGCTTCGTGTGTGGGATGGCTCTTCGTTCACGACGATCCCGGCGGAGCGGATCAGCGTGCGGTTTGGGCCGCTGGGGCCGGTGCGCACCCCCACCACCGATGTTCGGACGCCGGGCTTCGGGCTCGCTGTGTCGTCGACGGGCGAGTATCACCACCACTTTGGCTACACGCTGCAGGCACCGGCCGCGGCGGGGATTTATCTGTACGAGTTCGAGCTCTGGACCAACTCGCCCTCGATCGGGCCTTCCAAGCCCACGTGGATCGTGTTCAACCAGAATCGACCCGTCGCGGAGCAAGAAGCGGCCATCGAGTGGGTTCGGCGGAACTTCCTCTGCGCGGCGGACTTCAACAGCGACGGACAGGCGGACTTCTTCGATTACCTGGACTTTGCCCAGGCGTTCGGAGTGGACGACCCATCGGCCGACTTCAACGGCGATGGGCAAGTCGACTTCTTCGACTACCTCGACTTTGCTCAGGCGTTCGAGCAGGGCTGCCCCTGAGCGAGTGAATGGGCGAGAGGAATAGGGACTCGCGAGTCGCGAGTCCGCTCACAGGTTGTGTGTCGTGACCTAATCCGTACCGGGTCACTCTTTGAGGATGACAGGGAGAATCAAGATGAAGACGAGCAAGATGGTTCTGGGCGTCGTTGGCGTTCTTGGCACGGTCGCGGGTTCGTCGCTTGCCCACGAGGGCGACGTCGGCTTCACGATCCTCGGGCAGCGGATCACCGTGGGCATCGTGGAAGACACGGGCTCCGGCGAGGTCGTGGTTCCCGGGCAGCGGGTCTTTGGCGGCGAGATCGGCCTGACAATCCCGGGCTTCGGCGATGAGCCGGGCTTCTTCGGGGAGGCGGGCACGCTCGACTTGGGCAGCCAGCTCGGGTTCAACGTCATGGGTGCCCTGCGGAAGTGGGACGAGGTGAACCAGACGTTTGTGGTCGCGAGCGAAGCGCTGCGGCTTGAGCGCCCCGATGGCGTGGTGGACGTGACCACGCCCGCGACCGACGTGTTCACGCCGGGCTGGGCGTTCACGTTCCCGGGCGCGGGCGACTTTGACGATCACCCGAACTTCTTCGTTGAGAACCGCACCGGTGCCGGCATCTACTCGATCGAACTGCGGTTCTTCACCGATCAGAATGGGATCGCGGATTCCGATTCGTTCTGGCTGGTGATCAACGACGGGCTCGACGAAGCGGTGCACGAGGCCGCCATCGAGTATGTGGAAGACGTCGTGGTTCCCGCGCCGGGCGCCATCGGCGTCGGGCTGGCCGGGCTCCTGATGGCGGCGCGGCGTCGTCGCGCCTGAGTCAGGATTGGGGGAGCAGCCGCCGGACCAAGCCCACTGGGCACTTGAAGTCATGTGCTGATCACGCGCCGATCAGCACGAGGAATGGGTTCCCTTTGGCTTGTGCCCACGGCTCTCATTTCCGTTGTCAGGTCAGTTCGAGTGACGATTCAAGCGCCGGGCGACTGGAGGAGGTCGCCTGGCGCTTTTCGCCTTAGGCCTGCGCACAATCATGTCGCGCTCGACGGGCAGGGACGGAAAGCAGGCCCAAGGCGGGATCATGCCAGTGCGCGGCTGCGTCGGCGTCCGAGCCACTCGCGCAGCTTGGGGGCATCCCAGGTGTTGACGCAGCTTGATGCGAGAAGCCCACCCCGGCGGGCGGTCGTGACACCAAAGCGGAGGTTGTCAAAGTCCGCGGGTTCATGGACATCGCAGTCGATGGCGACGAGGCATCCACTCTCGACGGCACCGCGCACGTGCAGGTCGCGCAAGTCGAGCCTCATGAAGTGAGCGTTGACCTCGAGCGCGACGCCCTGACGCCGGGCCTCGGCGTAGAGCTGGGTGAGGTCGGGGGCGAGTCCGGCGCGGCGGCCGATGATGCGGCCCGTCGGATGCCCGAGGATGTCGACATAGGGATTTCGGATCGCCGCGAGAAGGCGGCTTGTCGCGGCTTCGGGAGATTGGGCGAGTGAGGCATGAGGCGAGGCAACCACGATGTCGAGCTCGCGGAGGACATCGTCGGGATAGTCGAGCGTGCCGTCGACGAGGATGTCGACTTCGGAGCCAGCGAGGATCGTGATGCCCTTGGCTTTGCTCGCGGCGCGCCGGACATTCTCGACGTGGGTCATGAGGCGTTCGATCGTGAGCCCGCCAGCGAGAACGGACGAGCGGGAGTGATCCGTGACGGCAATGGTGTGGAAGCCTCGCTGCTTGGCGCGGGCGGCGAGTTCCTCGATGGCGAGCACGCCATCGGATGCGGTCGTGTGGGCGTGGAGTTCGGCACGGATGGCCTCGACGCTGATGAGTTCGGGGGTCTGGCGGAGGTCCAGCTCGCCCAGATTCTCACGCAGCTCGGGCGGGATGTATGGAAGCTCCAGTGCGGCGTAGATCTCGTGCTCGGTCGCAGCGGCGACGGGCTTGATGCCCCTCGCTTGCGGGGGCGTGTCCTCGTCGTCGTTGGGAAAGAGGCCATACTCGTTGAGCGTGAGACCTCGAGCCAAGAAGCGGCTGCGCATGGCGACGTTGTGTTCTTTGGAGCCCGTGAAGTACATCAGAGCGGCGCCGAACCCGGGGCTGGGGATGACGCGAAGGTCGACCTGGATGCTCTCGACCGGCTCTTGAACGCTGCCGCTCGCTGCGGCCTCGGCGAGTGCACGCTGCGATTCCGGATCTCGCTTGGCCTGGTCGGCGGCATCCCACCGCCCCAGGTTGGCGTTGACGGCCAGACGCACCGATGACTTGGTATCGCCCGACGCCAGCACATGGACGACGCCCGTCATACCGCGGAAAGCGGCACTGATCTTGGCGGCGGCATCGGTGCTGGAGCCGGGCTTCAGCGCGACGAGGATGTCGATGTCGCCCACAGTTTCGCGTCCCCGGCGCAGCGACCCGGCATATTCGACTCGCTCGACGCCGGTAAGCCCGCGGAGCGAGGAGGCGATCCGCTCGGCGAGCGGGAGCGCGAGCCCGATGTTGAGCCGCTGGCCCGACGACTCGACGAAGGCGAGGGCGGCCTTGATCTTGTCGATGCTCTTCTGGCCCATGCGCGGGAGCTTGAGGAGGCGGCCATCGTTGATCGCGGCGTGGAGCTCGGCGAGGCTGGTGACGCCAGCTTCGGTCCACATCGCGCGAGCGGTTTTCGGTCCGAGGCCGGAGACTTTGAGCAGGTCCATGACCCCCTGCGGCACCTGGGCGCGGAGTGCGTCGTGCTCGCTCATGACGCCCGTGCGGGCGAACTCAACGACTTTGTCCGCGATTTTGGGCCCGATCCCCTCGATCTGAAGCAACTGATCGCGAGAGAGCGTGCCGACGTCGGTGGTGAGGCCTTCGATGGTTCGGGCGGCGCGCCGATGGGACACGGCGCGAAAGGTCTCGCCTCCGAGGAGTTCGATCATGGAGGCGATTTCGTCGAGACGCCGCGCGATGGCGGGGTTCATGGTCATGCGGGATGGTAGAGAAGAGGGCGCCGAAGTGACGCGATGAAGGCTTCGGCGCCAATGTCAAGCAACCAAGCGCCAGCGCCCGACCAGCGATCAGACTGGAGAAACGTGTCCGAGGCGGGGCGTCGCGGCCCAGCGAAGCTTTTCCAGCAGCGTTCGCCAATAGCTGCCAGCCGGGTTGGCGACGAAGCGCACGGCCTTTTGCCTTCGCGTGACAACGATGCGGTCGCCCTCGACGATGGGATGCTCGACTTGCCCGTCGAGCACGAGCGTAGTGCCGCCCTTGGCTCGCGAGGCGTTGGCTCGCAGCACGGTGACGGTGATCGTGCTGGAGCCGGGCGTGACGATGGGGCGGAAGCTCAGCGTGTGCGGGGCGATGGCGGTGATGGTGAGGGCGTCGACTTCGGGAGCGATGATGGGGCCGCCAGCGGAGAGGTTGTATGCGGTGGAGCCGACGGGGGAGGCGATGATGAGCCCGTCGCCGTTGACCGTGGGACCGTCGCCGCCATCGATGCTGAGGGCGACGGAGATCATGCGGTAGGGCGGGCCGGCGGTGATGACCGCGTCGTTGATGGCGAGGCTGGAAAAGCTCTCGCCCGTGGACGAAACAACGCGGACATGGAGCGCGGAAAAGTCGCGGCAGTTGAGGCGGGGCTGCTCCAGCAACTGCGGGGCATGAACCCGGAACGCGTCGAGGTCGAACTCCGCCATGAAGCCCAGACGCCCGATGTTGACGCCCAGCAGCGGCACGCCCTTTGGCCCAAAGTGACGCGCGTGCGCGAGCAAGGTTCCATCGCCCCCGAGCACGATGGCCAGGTCGATGTCGTCTGGAACATCAGCGGGCAAGGGCTGCAGGGCGTCGATCTCGCCGACGATGGTGTGCCCCGCGAGCAGCGTGCGGATTGCCGCGGTCGTCGACGCCGCCTCCGCCTTTTCGCGATTGATCACCAGCAGTACGCGGCGTGTCATGGATTGAACTCTACGGCTTCTGTGACGTCGGCGGTTTGTCGCAATACGGGGGCAAAGACGCCCCTGCGAGGATGCGCTCCGTCGTGAGTTCCGTCCAACCGCGATGGCCCCCGACCGGCACTAACCTTCCGATGGACGAGGAGGTGATCCATGGCGCGATCTCAAGGCCCGATGAACGCCGCGGCAAAGGTCGGCTCGTCGCCAGCGAGCCGACTGGGGCGATCCGCCTGCTCCTCGCACGCGTTCACCTTGATCGAGTTGCTGGTGGTGATGGCGATCATCGCGGTGCTGATCTCGGTGCTGCTTCCCGCGCTCGGGCAGGCGCGGGCACAGGCTCGCATCACGCAGTGCCTGGCTCACGTTCGCGGGCAGCAGCAGGCTGTGGAGCTGTACGCGCAATCGTTCGCGGAATACCTGCCCGCCAAGCTGAGCTTTCTGACGCGAACGACCGAGGACGGATTTGAGAGCGAGGAGGTTCTCTTCAACCGAGGCCTGGCTCGCTTTCTGAACCAGGAGTTTACGATGCCGTCGGGGCCCGGATTTCCGAGCCCGGTCGGGATTTGGCGTTGCCCCGAGGTGGCGAGCGATTCGGAGCGCATGGCGCACGAGGGCTACATCCATCACGCACCGAACCAATGGCTGTTCAGCACGGTGTTGATCAACGAGCAGATCAACCGGGTGATCATCGATTCCGAGGCGCTCACGCCCTGGCAATCTCGGTTTGGACAAGCGAACTGGCGCCGACGCGGACAGGAGCGAGATCCGGCCCGACTCCTGACCATCGCCTGCAGCGTCAACTACTTCGATGCGGCGCATGGGCACCGCGATGGGCGAGCGGCATACGGCTTCGGGCGCGACTTCGTCAAGCCGCCCAGCCGCTACGACGATGACAACCGAGGGAGCCACGACCGGCTCGCACAACGACCGGCGACCTTTGCCGACGGGCACGCGGCAAGCCTCTCGTCACGCCAGAGCGACTGGCTCACCGATCAAGCGACGTACTCGCCTCGCTTCAATCCTTCGGGCGGCTCTGTTTCTCTGTATGGGCCGGAGGTCACGTACCTGCACTGGTACATCGACCCGGGCGATGTCGTTCGGGATGAATAGACGTGGGAATCCGGTGGGCGGCATGGATCCGTGCGGGAGGTGGATCGGCACCCGAAATCAGCATGCAGACGCAAGCCAGTGGGCGACCCGAGGCGGGCGAGCTTGTGCTGATTCTCACCTCAATCGCATCTTGAGTTGGATGAGGCGTTCGTAGTGCTGGGGCGACGGCGCGAGGCCCTCCGGAAGATGGGGCGGGCGCTGCGTGATGCCCTGGAGCATGCCTCGGACCACGGCGGCGTGCCCGCGAAGGCTGGCGCGAGCGAGCATGTGGGCACGAAGGCAGCCCAGCGCGGCGCCGCGAACGAGGCCCGCACCCCGCGCGTGGCGTCGGGCCATCCAGAGCCAGTTTCGCGTTGAGAGGTGTAGCCAGCGCAGGCTCTTGCGGGCAACGAAGGGGCTGTCGTGCCAGCCGAACCAGGCGGGGTCGAACATCACGTCGTACCCGGCGGCGAGGAGCTTGAGAGCAAGGTCGGTGTCGTTGCGATAGAGGAAGTAGCCGGGCTCGTAGCCTCCGACCCTCATCCACGCGTCGCGGCGGACGAGGTTGAGGCAGCCCATGTCGGGCCAAAGGTGCTGGGGGCCGCGGAGCGCATGGTCATCGCCCGGCCATTCGTGGCGGTTGGTGCGCGGGTGGCGGCGATGGAGCATGACCCCCCCAACCGCGCGGCCATCGGCCCCGGGCGATTGTGCCCGCTCCGCAGCGGCGCGAAGGCTCTCGGGGTCCGGCCACGAGTCGTCGTCGCAGATGAGGATGAACTCGTGGCGAGCTCGCTCCGCACCTCGGTTGAAGCCATCGACGCCCAGATTGTGAGGCAACACCAGCAGTTCCGCGTCCGGAAACTCCTCGGCAACCATGGCTGGCGAAGCGTCGGTTGAGTCGTTATCGGCAACGACGAGTTGGAAGTCGCTGCCCCAAGCCCGCCATTGGCGTGCAAGAGCTTCAAGCTCGCGGAGCGTTCGGCGCAGCGCTTCCCGGCGATTGAAGCTCAGAACCACGACCGAGAGCGAGGGCAGGGGCATCGGTGCTGCGAGGATACGGGCGACGCGGCGGGCGAGCGAGGCCCTTCGCACACGCAACGTGACCGGGCCAACACGCCTGGCCCCGCGCCCGAGCAAGCGCTGTAGCGGGAAGATGCACGCGGCTGGGCGCGGTTCAACGACTAGAATCGACCTTGGGTCACTCCGCCTGACCCTGAGGAGAGAGAGCGACATGAAGAGTTCTTTGCTTGTTGGGCTCGCGGTGGCGAGCGTTGGTTCCGTCGCGTTCGGGCAGACCACGATCGCGTACTGGGCGTTCCCGCAGAGCGCGCCGCCACAAAACTACAACATCACCTTTCCCATCCAACCCGACGTGAAGCTCACGCCCGGGACGGCGGGCATCGACTCCGACGCGCCGAAGTGGGACGGGACGGTCAACCCAACTGCGTTGCAGCAGGGTTCCCTGCAACTCTTCAGCGGCAGCACGGTCAACGCCGAGGCCGGATTCGATGCGGGCCAGGCGCTCTCGCTGCGCAACGACAGCCTGAACCGCGGCGAGGGCAAGTCGATCATCATCCGCCTGGATACGACGGACTATCAGGATCTGGTGCTGAGCTACGCGGAGCGGGTCACCAGCAGCGGGCCGACGCTGGTGTCGATCCTGTCATCGCTGGATGGCGCGAACTACTCCCCCGTGACCAGCTATTCAACGACGCGGAGCGGGGCATTTCTGGCCGCCGCACGCGTGATCGACCTGAGCTCGATCGGCACGCTTGAGAATCAGGCGTCGATCTTCTTGAAGGTACAGTTCAGCGGCTTCAACGCCAACAGCAACGGCGCGGCGCGACTGGACAACATCAAGATCAGCGGCACGTTGATTCCGGCGCCGGGCGTTGCCACGCTCATGGGCTTGGGCGGCTTGGTCGCGGCTCGGCGCCGCCGCTGAGCAAGTTGAGCCACGCACGCCCATCCTTGCATGCGTTCGCCCGTTTCTCCGTCCGGCGCGGTAGTCACTGGGCCGATGCAAAGACGTGGAGCCGGTGCCCGTGGGCGATGAGGCCATATTGGGCCGCGAGACGGTCGCGTAGCGCGATGAGTTCAGGCGCGTCCAGCGCGATCACCTGCTTGGTGTCGAGTCGAATGATCAGGTCGCCCGGCTTGCTGCCGTAGAGCAACTGGTAGAGCGCGTGCTCATCGTCGATGATGAGGCGTTGGAGGATGCCGGCATCGATGAGCAGCTTGATCGTGCGATACACGGTGGCCTTCGACACGCGCATTCCACCACTCTTGAGTTCGGTGAGCAGATCTTCCGCGGAGAAAAGCCCCTCGCGACGGACGATCGTGTCCAGCACCCGGGCACGCTCGGGCGTGTACTTCAGCCCCTCGCTCTTGAGCTTGCGGCGAAAGACGGCACAAATCGGCTCGATGATGGAAAGATCCCCATCGGGAGTCGAACCCGGGTGGATGGCAGGACCGGGAGCAAGACCGGTGCGAGCGGCATTCGCGCCGCGGGGCGCGGTCGGTGCGGATCGGGCTACGCCCGAGGGCGTCGGCGGATGGCGCATGATCTATCCTAACGCCGCGTGAAGCAGGAACAACACGAGAACCCGGGCAGCAGCACGAGCGGCGCACAGGCCCCGCAATGGATCGGTCCGCTCATCGCCGGCGGCGGGTTTCTGCTCCTGCTCGGGCTGGTGGGGAGCATTGGGGCCCCCCTCGACCTTGCCAGCTTTGCCGCGCGAGTGCGGAGCACGCTGGCGAGCGTCGGACCCGTGCTGTTTCTTGCGCTGACGGGCTGGGGCTGGCTCGCCCTCCGGCTACTGGGCATCGCCACGGGGTCGACCGCAGGGCGCGGAGCACCAGTGGGCGTCGGCGTGCTGCTGGCCTCGAGCGCGTCTATTGGCGCGTTCGTCGGGTTTGTGCCGGGAATGCTCGGCGCGTGGACGAGCGTTTCGGGCCGGGTGCTCTTCGTGGTTGCCGGGGTCGGTCTCTTTGGGTTCTTGTTGCGACAAGCGTGGCGAGACCAGCACCTTGAGCGCGAAGCCGGAGGAGTGACACGTCCAGGGCTCGCGTCGCCACGCGTGCCACGGGAGTTGATCATTGTCGCGGCGCTACCCGTGGCGATCCTGCTGGTCGCGGCATCGAGCCCGCCCGGATGGCTGTGGGATAGCGAGTTCCGCGGGTTCGACGCGCTCAGCTATCACCTGCAACTCCCGCTGGATTGGCTCGCGCAAGGTCGCGTCTGGCCTGTCGAATTCAATGTCTATTCGTACTTGCCAGGGATGCTCGAGAGCGCATTCACGCTCGGCGCGGGGCTGGCGCGTCCGGAGTTTGGGATAGCGTCGCAGATGATGCACGCGATGTTCGCGATTGCGGCGGCCCTTGCCGCTGGCGATGCGGCGCGGCTGGCGATCCAAGGCCAGGCGCAGCGCGACGCTGCCAACATGGTGGCCCGCGTGGCCGCCTGCGGATTGTTTATCGCGACACCCTGGGTCGTCGTCACCGGCTCGCTCGCGTACAACGAGATGGGGCTCGCGGCTTGCCTCGCGGCGGCGCTGGCGTTCTCACTCGCCGCCGGCATACCCGCCTGGAGGCGGGGTGCTGTTGTCGGCCTGCTGGTGGGCGTCGCGTGTGGCATGAAGGCGACCGCCATCCTGTTCGTCGCACCGCCGGTGGGAATGCTGCTGCTTGGGGTTCGACCCCGTCGCGAATGGGTCGCGCTCGTCGCATCGGGCAGCGCTGCGGGGCTTCTCGCGCTCACGCCCTGGCTCGTGCGGAACTGGCTCTCGAGCGGCAACCCCGTTTTTCCATACCTCGTGGGCGTCTTCGGCGATGGGCACTGGAACGCCGAGCAGGTGGCTCGTTATGCGAGCGCGCACCACTTTGACGGCTCGCTGCTGGATCGACTGCGACTGATGTTCGCTGCGGACTCTGCCGACCCCGCGGGAGCGAGGCATCGCGGCCTGATGCACCCGCAGTGGGGCCTGTTCTTCCCGCTCGTCGCGCTGTGCATGGGCAGTCTGCTCGTGCCTCGGATACGACAAGCGCTGCGCCGCGGCGGGGACGAACTCAGCAATCGCCGGGAGGGCGAGCGCTCGATCCCCCGCATCGCAACCTTGCTGACAATCGGGATCGCGCTGCAGCTCGCGGCGTGGCTCGCGTTTACGCACGTGCAGTCGCGATTCCTGCTCCCCGTCGCGACCACCGGCAGCGTGCTCTTTGGCGTGCTGGCTGGAGCGGGAATGCGAGCGGCGGCGAAGCGAGCGGCGCGAGGCACGGACGCGAAGGATGCCGACCAGCCGCCCCGGGAACGCCGCCTCGCGCCGCTGGTGCTTGCGCCCATCGCGGTGCAGTCGCTGATTCTGCTGGCGATCTTTACGCGCCAGGCGAATCTGGACCCGCGATCGTGGCTTGGCAATCCAAACGCCGCACGCCCTGATGGCGGAGAGGTGTTCACGGGTGAAGCGTTCCGGCAGGAACTTGAATCGCGTCCGCCCGCGGCACGGCGCGAGCTGGAAGCGACGCTCTCGCCGATCCAGTTCGTGAATCTTGTACTGCCGCCGGAGTCTCGCGTGTACCTCGTGGGCGATGCAACGCCTTTCTATTTGACGAAGCCCGTGATGTATCGAACGACGTGGGACGCCGGACCACTGGAGCTCGCAATCGAGGCCGCGCCAAACGCCCCCGAGGCTTGGATCGAGGGGCTGCTGCGAGCGGGCGCGACGCACGTGCTGCTGAACGCGAGCGAGCTCGAGCGGTACCAAAGGTCGGGAGCGAGCGAAGATCGCCCGAGCGGTTGGCGAGACCCGCGACTGCCGGAGGCGGGCAAGCTTGTTGAATGGCTGGAGACACGGGCGACGCGGGTGCGGGCGTGGCCCGACCTTGGCGTCGGGCTGTATGGGCTCGGCCAACGTGCGTCGGGCGAGGAGCGCGATAGCTCGCTGGAGCGCTCGCCTTGAGCGGACAAGCACACATGCACGAACCAGGCGAGGCGTCGCGACCACTCGAGGCAAGCACGGTGCCACAGGGAAGCGGGCACAAGCCTACTGCCAGCGTTGGCAGCACCGAGCCTCCCCGCACACGGGCCAAGCGCGTGCTGCGAACTGTCGTGCAGGTTGGCGGCTTCGCCTTCGGGCTCGGGCTCCTTGCATGGTGCGGCATGCAGGCGTTCAGCCCGGAGAACCGGGCGCAGATCGAGAAACTCCGCACGGCGCCGGCCTGGATGCCCGCGAGCGTCGCGGCCCTGTCGATGCTCAGCCTCGCCTGGAACGGGCTTATCTTCTGGGCGATTCTGAAGCCCGCGACGGCGCGCGCGCCCGCCCCAGACGTGGTCAGCGTCAACGCAATCGCGGCGTTCCTCAACTATCTCCCATTCAAGCTGAGCGTCGCATCGCGGTTCCTGATCCACAACCGGCGTAACGGAATCCCGCTCGCCACCATCGCGGCGTGGCTTGCGGCCAGCGCCGTCGCGATGATGCTCGTCCTTGGTCCGCTGGTCGTCGCCAGCGCCTGGCGAGGCAGGCTGGACACGCTCTGGTTCATCTCCGCCGGCGCCATGATCGCGGTGGCGGCCGCGCTGACGTGCGCCGTGACCCGGGTGCTGCGAGGAGAGCGCGGGCTGGCGCTCGTCCAGCATTGGGCGGCGCGATCTCCCGTTGCGCCCGGCCTGCTCTCGCGCCTGGCACGGACGCCAACGTGCCACCATCTGCACAGCGGGTTTGCAATGCTCTCGTCGCCGCGGTTTCTTGCGCTGGCAACGGCGCTGAGGCTGGCGGACGTCGCGACGCAGGCGGCACGATTTGTCATCATCGGCGAGGCCGTCGGTCGCACTATCGCGTGGGATCAGGCAACACTGCTCTCGGCGACGTACTTCCTCATCGGTGTGCTAAGCCCCGCGGGGGCGCTCGGCATGCGCGAGGGCGGAACCACTTGGATCGCCAAGGGGCTGGACCTGCCCGACAGTGAGGTCATCGCGGTGGTCACGCTGGCGCTTGGCGCGATCGACGCGCTGGTGATCCTGACCGGCGCCGCGATCGGCGTTGCTTGGCTCCGGCCCGACCGCCTGCTGCGCAAACGACTGGCGGAGGCCCGCCCGGCGGCGTGAACGCGCTGGACCTCATCGCCGCCCGGACTACCGCGGGCGGAGTTGCCCCGTCTGGCGGTAGCGCTCGAGGTACTTGTCGCGCAGCACCGTCTGCTTGCTCGTCAGGTCGATCTGACGCCCTTGGATAAACGCCCGCACAACGTTGGAAGTGACTTCCAGAGGGTCGCCCGTGGTCACGATCAGCGTTGCCTGCTTGCCCGCATCGAGCGAACCGAGTCGATCGGCAACGCCGAGAATCTCCGCGCTGGACAGCGTCACCGAACGCAGCGCAGCCTCCGGCGAGAGCCCGAAGGCGACGGCGGTGCCCGCGTTGTACGCCAGATTTCGCTCGTGGGCCGTGCGGTCGGCGCTCGCCATGCACCAGGACACACCCGCAGCCTCCAACTCCGAGGGCAGCGTGTACCTGGCGTCATAGGGCTCGTCGGCTCGCCTC
Organism: Planctomycetota bacterium; assembly: GCA_033763815.1. Taxonomy (GTDB): domain Bacteria; phylum Planctomycetota; class Phycisphaerae; order Phycisphaerales; family UBA1924; genus JANRJU01. The sequence continues at coordinate 244,469 of JANRJU010000003.1, read as the reverse complement.
GGCACGACGTGCGTTCCCTCGATGATCACGGGCACCCGGTGCTCCTTGAGCACGTCGGATGCTCGCGCCGCATCGCGACCCCCGACCACAACCACCCGCAGCCCGCGAGCCGCGGCCCAGGTCACGCTCGCGCGGATCTGATCCATGTCGTCGGCAAGGATGAACACGGGCCTTTGCGTCCTCGCTGCCTGCTCGTCGCCCTTGCCCGACTGCTCTCCGGCGGGGGGCGGAAGCACGATCGACATCGCCTCCCAGCGCAGATCGACGGGCGTGGTTGGCTCGACGCGACGCGCGCGGTGGTACGCCTCCGCAGCATCAAAGACCTGGTCGATCCGCTCGAGCTGCTGGCGGATGTCTTTCCACTGGTCCTGTTCCGAGCGATCCATCCACCACGCGGTGACGGGTCGCATCATGGGCCAGTTGAGAATCACGCCCAGCGAGGGCTCGATCGTCATGTCCTCCCAGGTCCAGCCATCCATCGAGAGCAAAGACGGCTGGCCCGGCACGAGGCCGCCACTCGGGAAGGCGGCAAAGGTCAGAATGCCAGCGGCACGCGTCACCGGGATGTAGGTGGAATCCGGGTTGATCGCGACGGCGGCTCTCGCTTCGGGCGTCACGTCGCCCACCTCGTCAAAGTCCCGAGGCGGCCGCAGCGACGCGATCTCCGTCAGGCCGATCTCCGTCATTGGGCTGATCAAGCCCGGATAGACGTGCAGCCCCGTTCCATCGATCACTTCCAGATTCTCGATGGGCGGGGGCGAGCCCGCACCGACCGACGTGATCACGCCCTTGTCGAACGCGACGTGCGCGTTCGACAGCCGCGGCCCCGACACCGGATGCACCGTTGCCCCCACAATCGCGATGGGGCGACTCTGGGGCGGCGCCTTCATTCCAAGGTCCTGAGCGTGCAGAACCGACGCAGCGGACGCCAGGAAAGCGACTGCGGCTGCGCCGGATGAGCGACCAAGGAGCGCGGGCGTGGACTTCTTCGCGATGTCAGCTGCCATGGATGGTCCTCGATGGGCTTGAAGAAGGTAGCCGGGTGACGGCACCTCGTGGACGCCCGGCACGACTTCCAGCACGTCGGGAACCGCGCCGATTCAACACCCCTCGCTGAACGCCTGGGCAAAGTCCAGGTAGTCGAAGAAGTCGATGCTGCCGTCGTCGTTGAAGTCGGCCGATGCATTCTCGTTGGCAAATGCCTCGGCAAAGTCGAGATAGTCAAAGAAGTCGTTGGTGCCGTCGCTATTGAAGTCGGCTGCGCAAGGCGCGAGGAAGGTGCCGAACTCCAGGTCATCGATGAACGCCGCGCCAGCGGCCATCGCGGGCTGGAAGAAGATTGGGACGATCCGGGCACGGGCGGTGCCCGCGGGAGCGACACCCTCCGTGATGACCTGGCGATATTGATCGACGGGGGTTGCGGCATCCAGGGCGCGCGTGCTCACGAACGACAGCAGATTGCCCGCCGCATCGCGGAACTCGATGTTGAGGGCCGCGGAGTTCTCGCCTTGCAGGCGGTCGTTGGTCGGGTGCATGAACCACCCGGTGGCTCGCCACGACTGCCCGGGCTGGGCGGGCATGTCCTGGAAGATACCAGAGTTGTTGAACGACCCGGTGAATCGACCAAAGAGCTTGAGCGCGAAGTAGCCATTGCGCTTGCGGGCCGAGTCGGTGAACGCGTTGCCGAACGTCTGGTAACCCCAAAGTGGTTGGTTGGCCGCCGGGCCGTAGTAGTCAAAGCCGGGGTTGTCGAGCTTCTTGTAGACGCGAACCCAATCGACGATGTGCTGCTGGGGCAGAACGGTGGTGGCGTCGGGGTAACCGGGCCAGAAGCCCCCCACCGCGGTGTTCAGGATGATGAACATCGGGATTTCGGGAACGCGGAACGTGTGCGTGCTCCGGCGAACGCCGTTGACGAAGAAGTCGAGCTTGCCGGGCTCCCACTCGACGCCAAAGGTGTTGAAGTCGGCCGAGAAATCTGGACCGACGTAGGACGTCGTGAGATGTCCGTTGGTGGGCTGCTGGCCATAGTGGTTGGAGAAGTAGACCTTGTTGGGTTCATGCCCGAGCATCTCCATGATGTCGATCTCGGGCGGCCACATGCCCTGGGGCAGGAGCCAGAACGCCGGCCAGAGCGACTGCGTGCGCGGGAGCTTCATGCGAGCCTCGAAGCGTCCGAACATCTGCTGGAAGCGGCCCTGGGTTTCGACCCGCGCCGACGTGAAGTTGCGTCCGCCCTGGGGCCGCCGCTCCGCGGTGATCGTGAGCATGCCGTTGGCGACGCGGGCGTTGGAAGGTGAGTAGTACTGCTGCTCGTTGTTGTGGGGCCAGGCGATGTTCTGTGCCATCCACTTTGCGGGGTCGAGCGATGTGCCGGTGAACTCGTCCGACCAGGTCGCGATCCATGGGTTGAGGGGAGGGGTGCCCTGGGCCAGTGCGGCGCTGGGCGCGGAAGCCGCGAGGACGCAGGGAAAGGCCATCGCCGCAACGTACAAGACCTTCATCGCTCGCTCCTTGTGTCTGAAACCGCCCCGACACACTGCCTCGCACGAACTGCTGTCACGAAACCGGCTTGGAGACGCTCTCCAAGCCCCGAACCCCCATTCAAGCCGACCTGCCCCACCGCGAGTCTGAACGACCTGGAACCCCTACGCACGAAACCGCAGGGGGTTACGACTTTCTCGTTGACGCCGAGACGCCAGAGAGTTCGCCGCTCTCGGCGCTGGAAGATGCGGCCGTTGCCAATGAAGCCCCGTTGGTCCGGATCACGTCGCGGTACCACTTTGCGGAGTCCTTGAGCGTCCGGCGCTGCGTCTGGTAGTCCACATACACCAGCCCGAAACGCATCTGATACCCCTCGGCCCACTCAAAGTTGTCCATGATCGACCAGTGGAAGTAGCCTCGGATGTCCGCGCCTGCCTCGCACGCCTTGTTCAGCTCGATCAGGTGCCGCCGCGTGTAGTCGATCCGCTGCGGGTCGCGCACGTGACCCTCCAGATCGGGCCAATCCAGCGACGCCATCCCGTTCTCGGTGATGTACACCGGGAGCTTGTACCGTTCATACAAGAACCGCGGTCCCCAGTTGAGGCACGCCGGGGCGATTGGCCACTTGAACGCGGTCTGCGCGTAGCCGGTCGGGTGCCCGACGTACTCGGGGATGCCCTCCTTGCACGCCTTGACCGGTTCACCGGAATAGATGTTGACGCCATAGAAGTCGAGGGGCTGGCGGATCAGTTCCATGTCGCCCGGCGCGGCCTTGGGCGAGGCATCGCCAAACAGATCGAGCCCATCCTCGGGATAGCGTCCAAGGCAGACGGGGTCGGACCACCAAGTGTTGTTCCAGCAATCGCGCTTGGTGACGCTGAACATGGCGCTGCGGGCCGCCTCGATGTCCGCGGGTGTGTCGCTCGCGGGGAACTCGACCCTGCCGCACGGGGCCCACCCGACCACCGGAGGGGTCTTGGCATGAGCACGGATCACCTGAACGCTGCGGCCGTGCGCCAACAGCGCGCGGTGCCCGGCAAGGAGCCGCTCCCCCAGTGGAAGCTTCAGCCCGGGAGCGTGAGTGCCGTCGCCATGCCCGAGCCCGATGAAGATCTGCGGCTCGTTGATCGTCATCCAATGGCGGACGCGGTCGCTCAGTCGATCCACGACCACGCGGGTGTAATCGGCGAACCACTGCGGGCTCTCGGCGTTCAGCCAACCGCCACGAAGGAACAGCTCGTACGGATAATCCCAGTGAAACAGCGTCGCCCAAGGCTGGACGCCCGCGGCGAGCAACTCATCGACGAGGCGGTCGTAGAACGCCAGGCCCGCGGGGTTGATGCGTCCGACGCCCTCGGGCATCACCCGGGACCACGATAGCGAAAAGCGGTACGCCTTGGCGCCAAGGTCGCGGATCATCGCGACGTCTTCGGGCATCCGGTTGTAGTGATCGCACGCGACATCGCCGGTATGCCCGCGGACCACGGCGCCCGGTGCCTGGCAGAACGCGTCCCACACCGAGGGGCCTCGACCATCCTGTTTCGCGGCGCCCTCGATCTGGTACGCCGAGGACGCGACGCCCCAAAGGAAGTTCTTGTTGAACATGCTGTCTCCTTCAGCAAACCGGGACGTGTCGCAACGCCTCGGCATGAAATCTCGTTTCTCAAATCCGGCGCCGCACCTGCGGACCACCTTCTAAACCATTTGAACCAACCTGACCAAGACCACTGTGCGCCGCCCACACCACGAAAGACACCTTCGCCGGTCCTGCTCGCCACACCTTTCCGGCTCTGCGCCGGATCAACCCTTGACCGCGCCAGCCGCAAGGCCGGAGATGAAGTCCTTCTGCACCAGGACGAAGATTGCAAAGACTGGCGCGATCGCCAGCAACGTGCCGGCGAGCTGGAGCCCGTAATCCTGGTAGTAAAGGCCCCGGAGCTGCGCGACCGCGACCGAGAGTGGAAACTTCTCGGGCGATTGCAGCACGATCTGGGGCCCGATGAAGTTGTTCCACGCGCCGAGGAACGTGATCATCACGAACGTCCCGATCATGGGTCTGACCAAGGGCAGCACGATCGAGGCGAAGAGACGGATCTCGCCACAGCCGTCGATCCGGGCGGATTCCATGAGCTCGCGAGGAACGCCCGTGATCACAGCTTGGCGGAACAAGAACACGCCAAAGGCCGGGGCGATCGCCGGCAAGATGAGCCCCGCGAAGCTGTCCAGCAGGTTCAGCGAGTAAAGCAACTGATACCCCGGCGCCAGCAGCAGCGGCCCGGGCACCAGCACCGCCGCGAGCACGATCGCGGTTACCAGCTTGCGGCCTCGAAAATCCAAGCGAGCGAGTGCGTACCCGCCGGCGGCGCAGAAGAGAGTCGCCAGCAGCGCCGTCGAACTGGACAAGAAGATCGAGTTCAGCAACGCCCGCCCGATGCCGAGCGTCGCCAAAAGCGTCTGGAAGTTCTTCAGAGTGAGCAGCGAGGGATCCACCCGCCCCGATTCATCCCTCGGGAGCCAGAGCGAGTTCGTGATCGACTCGCTGGTCTTGAATGCGTTGATCACCAGCCAGCCCAGGGGAGTCAGCGTGAGCGCCGTTGCCACCACGAGCACACCCATGGCCCACCAGCGAACGCCAGAGGTTCGACCCGCCGTGCCCCCGCTCGCCATGCCCCCACCAAAGGTGCTCCGATTGCCGCTCGCGGCGGCATTCGGTGTGCCGACTGTTCCCCCGTTCGCGCCGGTGTTCGCGCCCATATTCATGCGCCGCCCTCCGCCTCGCCTCGGGCCAGGAATCGCTCCACGAGCGAGAGGGCGATGAGCAGCAGCCCGAGCACCCAGCCGATCGCGCTGGCGTAGCCCAGGTCTCCCGCGTCAAAGCCGCTGCGATAGAGATACATAATCACCGTCAACCCGCGATCGTCCGGACGCCCGGCGACGTCGAGCAGCAAGTAGGGAAGCTCGAAGATCTGCAGCGATCCGATCAGGCTCAGGAGCACCACAAAGCTCGCGACAGGTCGAATCGCAGGGAGCGTGACGTGCCAGAACCTCAGGATCGGTCCGGCGCCGTCCACGGTCGCTGCCTCCACTAGATCGCGGCGAACGTTCTGCAGAGCCGCGGAGAAGTAAACCATGTTGAACCCGACCCACATCCAGAGCGAGGCGATAACCATCGCAGCGATCGCGTGCCGTGGGAGCCACTCAAACTCCGGGTCCCAGCGGAGCGTCTGTGGGAGCCAAGAAGTCGCCAGCACGAGCGACTGGTTCAGCAGGCCTGTCTTGCGATCGAGGATGACCGCGAAGATCATCGCCGCAAAGACCACTCCCACGAGCGCGGGCGTGAAGAGGAGCACGCGGAAGATGTTCCGCCCGCGCAGGCCGGGCGTCTCGAGCAGCATCGCCAGCAGGAGCGCCAGCGGGAGCTGCACGAGCAGCGACCCGAGCGTGTACCACGCGGTGTTCTTGAGCGCCGTGTAGAACAGCGGATCGCGGAGCAGCGCCGCGTAGTTCCGCGTGCCGACGAACTCGCTCGCCCCGGGCCCGAACGTCTGCTCGAAGCTCAGGCGGAGCGATTGCACCAGCGGATAAGCCGTAAAGATCACAAACGTCAGCAGGAAGGGCGTCAGGAACACCCAAGGGGCCCAGCGGGGCTGGAGCCTGGAGCGCGGCGCTCGGCGTCGCGGATCAAGCGGCGAGGCTGGAACTCCTGCCGTCAGGCTCATCGCAAAGCCTCCGGTGTGTGCGCCGTCTGCCGCTCGGTGGCGTTGGCCCGGTCATCGCGCAGGAAGACGTTTCGGTCGACAACCGCCTGGATCAGGTCGTGCGCCCGGCGAAGGTGGATCTTCGCCCGCTCGCGCAGCCATTCCTCGTCGAAGTTGCCCGCGGCCTGCGCATCCTCAGAAAGATCTTGCAGCGCTCGCTGCACCCGTTCGAGCGCCTGCGTGTTGAAGGGCGAACTGCTCCGCGAGGGGACATGGTCCGCCAGTGCGATGTACTCAAGCCCGCTCCGCTGCCCGCCCAGAAACGCCACGGGCTCGGCAAAGACCGGATCGCTCCAATGCTCGCGGACTGGCGTGATGATCCCGCCGGTCTTCCAGAGATCGGTCGCCAACTGCTTCGACAGATACAGACGCTTGGCGATGCTCCACCGCTCGCGGAACGACTCGGGCGTCCGCGCCGCGGTTTTGGGGATGCCCAGCATCGTTCCGCCCCACACGCTCGTGCGCCTCCCGCCCCGCTCAAAGGCCGGCAAGGGCATCACCCGCACCTTGCCCGCCAGACTCGGGATCTCGCGGCTCCAGATTCCGAGCATCCAGTCGGGCACAAACCCCGTCAGCACAAAGCCGTCGGCGCGAAGCTTGTTCCCCGCGGGGCTGAAGTTCGGCGCGTCCGCCGCAATCGCGTCCGGCCCCCGGCACCAGCGAACGACCTTCGCCAGCACCATCGCGTTCTCGGGTGAATCAATGACGACGCGCTCTTCCGCGTCAAAGAACGATCCGCCCGCCTGCAGGATCAGGAGCTCAAGGTGATCGCGCTGGGTTTCCCACATGTTCAGCAGATAGCGATCGGGCTTGCCATCGCCGTCGACGTCCATCAGGGGCCGCGCGACCCGCTCCAGATCGTCCCAGGTCTCGATCGACGAAACATCGATCTTCGCCGCATCGAAGATGTCCGCGCGATACGCGAGCATCACCGGATGCACGTCGTGAGGCAATCCAAAGATCCGCCCTCGCGACGTCCACGGGCTGAAGCTCGCGGCCGGCATCTTCTCGAGCAGGCCCTCATCCCGGAGGACGTCGGTGAGGTCGACAAACCCCACCGCGTCCAGCGGCCCAAGGAACGTCCGCCCGGCCATCTGACGCTCCACTTCCATCAGGTCGCTTGAGGGCGTGCCCGCCATGAAGTGCGACATCATCCGCCGCTGCAGCGCCGGAAGCCCGAGCAGGCGAACATGGAAGGGCGATTGCAGCGGGGGCGAACCATCCGCCGGCGCCAGCCCGCTGGCTAGTTCCTCGTTCCATCGTTCGACCAGCGGCTCGTACATCAGTTGATGCTCGCGGGCGAAAGTCCACATCATGATGCCCTGCGGACGATCGGTCGGGAGCAGCAGCGCGGCACATCCCACGCACAACAGCACGACCATCAACCACATCGCGCCCCAGCGGGAATCGCCCGGGGAACTTCCCCGAGCGGGAACGCCGGGCGGTCGGTTGTCCGAAGATGATCGGGCCATGGACGGATTCTCGAGTCAGACCAGATTCAGGTTCGAAGCCGGCAATCAGCCACGCCCGCGCCGCGCGGCAGCGAGCGACACTCGACCACAGCGTATCGAGATGGCGCCCCCCGGCGGTCGCAAGATTTGCAAAAGAAAGAGGCGACGGAGGGTTCCCGCTCCCGTCGCCCCACGTGTTGGGTCACTCAATGTCACGGGGCAGCCAGCGCCTTGCCGCATCCAGCTCAGGGCGTCCGCGGGAGACAAACCTCCCGCGGACCGTCAACGACCAGCTCGATTGCCTCGCGACGTGCTCGTGCCTCGCATCAGAGGTTGCAGTCGGAGCTGAAGGCGGCCGAGAAGTCGAGGTAGTCGAAGAAGTCGACCTGGAAGTCGGCGTTGAAGTCGGCGCTCAGGTCTTCGGTCGAGAAGGCGACGGAGAAGTCAAGGAAGTCGAAGAAGTCGACCTGGCCATCGCCGTTGAAGTCGGCCGGGCAGGTTTCATCCAGGACCATGTCGTCCCACCAGGTGGCCCCGCCAGCGAAGCCGGCCTGGATCTGGAGGATGACGAGGCGGACGAAGGCGGTGTCCGGGGGAGCGGTGAACGCGCCGGAGGTCGTGAACTCGTAGAAGTCATTGACGCCCGGATCGGTGCTGGCGGTGAAGGTGGGGTGACCAGCCGAGCGGACCTGGCCGCCGACGAGGTTGACCGTGCCGGAGGCGTCGAAGAACTCGAGCTGGATGAAGGTGTCGTTGCCGGGGCGGGTGAAGTCGTTCTCCCAGGAGCGAGCGAAGCCCGAGGCGCGCCAGCGAGAGCCGGGCGTCGCGGGAACGTTCTGGAACCAGCCGGAGAAGGCCGGGTCGCCATTGAACCCGCCGAAGAGCTTGGCGGCTTCGTTGCCGGTGCGCTGATTGAGGCCGGGGGTGCTGCCGCCGTTGCCGAAGTTCACCCAGCCAACGAACGCGCTGCCGAAGCAGTTGGCGGGCGCGGTCTCGAAGGAGGAGTTGGTGAGGATGTTGACGCCGGGGTTGGCGGTGTTCTCGAGGTAGGCGTCGTCATACCAAACGGCGCCGCCGATTTGGTTCTCTTGCTCGACGTAGAGGGTGATTTGGACGAACGCCGTGCCCGCGGGAGCGACGAAGCTGGGCGTCTCGAGGGGGACGGGGAACCCGCCGGTGCTGACCGTCAGCTTGGGCGAGATCTGGTCAAAGGCGTTCAGGAATCCGCCGTTGGCGTCGAGGAAGTCAACCGACACGAACGCGCGGGTGCCGGTCGGGGAGAGGGCGTCCCAATCGGGGCTGGTCGCAAAGACCGAAGCGCGGTAGGTCTGCCCGGCGGAGGCGGGGTGACGCTGGGTGGCGCCGCTGTAGCCGAGGCCGCCGTTGAAGGGCCCAAAGAGCTTGATGGCGCGAGCGCCGCTTGTCGTGAAGAAGTTAATGTTCTCGACGTTTCCAAACGAAGTCCAGTCGGCGGCGACGACGCACTTTTCTTCGAATCCGGGATTGATCAGCGCGTTCTGGCCGTGGGCAATGCTCCCGCCCGCCGCAAGGACCAGGCAGCCGGCAGCCAGCAGCTTCTTCATGCTCTCGAACATACGGAACCTCCTCATCACATCTGGCAAGCCCCACGCTCTCGCGCAAGACCCGCGACCCAAAACCCCCTTCGGAGCACGTGCTGCGAAGGACGTTTCTCACGAACTCACCGAACGGCGAAGACCACCCTCGCCGCGACCGACGTTCAGTTGTTTGCCAACGTCGGGTTGTTGATCCACCCAAATCGCCTTCCAGTATCCGACCCGTCCACTTCCATCCGCACCCAGTTCGCGCGCCCGGTCGCGTAGACATCGAGCGCGTTGAGGTCGCCCGGGTTCTCCGCGCGGGCGTCGCCCCCCTCGGGCGGCTTGAAGGCCGCCGCCGATCCGTCGAGATAAGAGACGTTTGCGGCGCCGGCATGCCGCACCGTGAACTGGTCGGTCACGGTCCATAGCCCGTCTTTCCCCAGGGTCGGCTCGCTGTTGTTGAAACGCGTGTCCTCTTCCAGGAAGACGGGCACGTGCGGGAACCGCCTAATCGTGAGCCCGCCGGTGAACGACACCGACGCGGGCGCGAGCGCACCAAGGCCGAAACGCTGCGGTTCCGCGAGATAGCCAAGCCGCGTCTCGGTGCCGAGCTGCGCGCCATGGACGCCCCGCACGAACGTGTAGTCAAAGTCGAGCGCTCCAAGACCGCCAAACGCGTTTCCGGAGGAGTTCCCGTTCGCGTCGCGCCGCTTGTTCGTGGGACACTCGCCGACCTGGTCGTAGTTGTCCATGTACTGGTACAGCAAACCGTGGCGGACCGGGAAGTTGTTGTACTCGCGGCCAACGCCTTCCGGATCGGGCAGGTGGGCCCAGGCGGTGTATGCGCGGTTGTCCGGGCCAGGGACGATGTTCCCCCGGGCATCCCGCACCTTATCGAGAAAGATGCGCTCCTTGTTGTCGTTGGCGTAGAGAACGGTCGCGAGCCCGAACTGCTTGACATTCGCGAGGCACTTGACCTGCTGTGCGGCTCCGCGAGCCTGGCCGAGCGCAGGAAGCAGAATCCCAATCAAGATCGCGATGATCGCGATGACGACCAGCAGTTCAATCAGCGTAAAGCCCATAGGCCGACAGAGACTCGTCTTCGTCGTCTTCATGATCCAACCTCCGTTCCGACTCCCCAGAAGTTCGAGCCCAGAAGTTCGAAACCCAGAAGCTCCAAACCCAGATCCTCGAACGGTGCACCGTCAAACCGAGGCGTTGCTCATCTCCGAACCCGACACCGACTCCGACCCAGAAACCGCGGAGGAAATCGCTCCGGAAAGCGAGGGCGAACCAACCGTGGAACTCAACGACCCGCCCGAGTCACCCAGCCCGACCGGCATCAGCCGGGGTGTTCGAACCTGAACGGGAAGCAGATCCGAAATCGGGGTCGCGGCGTGCGAACCTGCCGGTGCCGCGCAGGCGTTGGCACTCGCCACCTGGGCGGGGACGTGCCCGACCGTGTCTGCCGACGCCCCAATCGCCAGGCCCAGCCTTGTCCCATCCGGCAGAACGCGAACAAGCTCTCGGGGCGGCGGCGCCGTGGAGTGATTGATCTCGAACATCGTCGTGCGGTCGGAGCGGAGTCGCTCCTCGCCCCGCCCCACAAGCCGCCGGCTCAGCCATCGCGCCGCCTCGAAGCCCAGCATCGCCGCGTCTTGCACGACCGCCGTCAGCGACGGGTAGGTGTGCCGCCGGATATCGCTGTCGTCGAAGCCGACAATCGAGAACTCGAACGGCACGCGAATCCCAAGCTCGAGGCATCGCCGCAGGGCGCCGACGCTGGCGAGCGGGTCGGTGAGGAAGAGTGCCGTGGGAGGCTGGGGCAGACCCATGAGCCGAGTGATGAGCGAGGCGCCGCCCTCGGAGGACGCGCAGAACTCGTAGATCATCCCCTCTTCGCTCAGGCCCCGGGCATGCAGCGCGTCAAGATACCCCTGCTTGCGATCGCGGTGGTCGGTATCGGGGTATTGGTGCATGCCGAGCGCGATTCGGCGATGCCCAAGGTCGATCAGGTGCTCGACCGCCCGCCGGCTGTCGTCCCGCGAGGAACAGCGGATGTAGTTGATCGGCTCGCTCTCGAAGCGATCGGCAACGACGATCGAGGGGAAGGCCTCCGCCGCGATGAGTTCGCACACGCCGCGGGTTTCCTCGAACGTGCGGAGAATGACACCCCGAACGCCCTTGCGATAGAAGAACTGGGTGAACGACTCGTCGGGGCGCTTGTCACGCTGGAGCGAGAGGATGGCCAGATCGAAGCGCTGCTCGTTGAGCCCGCGGAGAATGCCCGCAAGCAACGCAGAATCGAACCCGCCATAATCCGCTCGCACCGGCTCGCCCGGGTAGGCAAGCCCGATGACGGTGGTGACGCGCTTTCCGACGGCTGGGGCATAGCCCGCGTCATTGGCAGCAGCCAGCACTTTGGCCCGGGTTTTCGGATCGACGTTATCGTGATGATTGAGGGCCCGAGAAACGGTCGCCGCGGAAACCCCGACCTTCTTGGCAATCGCGCGAACCGAAGCCATACGAGCCACTCCGCTGTGCCGGCATCAGCCGTCCGAGCGTTGTCGCGACGTTTGTCGCGAGCCCGGGCAGCATGCCCAACACGTTCCTTGCGAATACGAGGGACCAACGAGCGGAGACCACCGCCGCTCGAAACACACCGACCACGACTGGCGGAAGACCGGCCCGCCACGCCCCGGACTCGCCTCCCAACTTGCAGCACCCAGTTCGGTACCCAGTTCGGCACCCACTTCAGCCCGCACGCGACGCGCCCGACCAGCGCCGACGCGCACCGCGCATCCGCCAGTGAGGCGGCGCCAATGGCGGCCCCGGCGACCGGGCGTGCGGATCTTTGTGCTTGAGGTGCTCACGACGGAACTCAGGTGGACTCGCCCGGACCCTTCGCGTTGAAACTCGCCGGGCCGACGCTTGGACCAGCGTCCCAGGTGCACGGGCGGCTCACACCGCGTTGGAACAAACATGCAACGGACGCTTGGAACTGTTTCAACCAACATACCACAGGCAGATTCCCTGTCAAGTCATTTCGCCGGTTGTTCCAGCAAATGCGCCGTGTTTCCGGTTGCGGCCGGGTTATCCACCGGACAAGCGCCGTCTGAAACAGTCTTGGAAAACAGATGAACACATCCCGTCCGAGCAAAGATGCGATCAAAAAGCGACCGGGCCAACTGACCCGCGCCGACTCGCCTCGCGATCGCTACGCTGGCGGCCATGTCTCGCCCGATGCATCCCGCCGATCTTCTCGCCGCCGCCATCGACCGTGCCGGTTCCCCGGTCTGTGTGGGCCTGGATCCGGTCCTGGAACGCGTTCCGCCGGCGTGCAACACGCCCGGGCAGCCCGCCCCAGACGCAATTGAAACGTTTTCATTGGGCGTCATCGACGCCCTGCCTTCCACAGTCCCGAGCATCAAGGTCCAAGTGGCCTGCTACGAGCGATACCTCGAAGCCGGGTGGCGCGTACTGCGTCGGGTGGTGCAGCACGCCATCGACCGTCAGTTGGTTGTGATCTTCGATGCCAAGCGGGGTGATATCGGTTCCACGAGCGAGCACTACGCCGCCGCGGCTCGAGCCATCGGCGCTCACGCGATCACGGTGAATGGCTACCTGGGCCCGAGCGGCATCACGCCTTTCCTCGATGCCGGCCTTGGTGTGTTTGTCCTTGTGCGCACAAGCAACCCCGATTCGGATCCGCTGCAGGCCACGCCAGGGCGCGACGGGCGAACGGTGGCCCAAGTCGTGGCGGATCAAGTCCGCGAGCTGGGCGAAAGTCGTCTGGGCTCGCGCGGGCTGAGCAGCGCGGGCGCAGTGGTCGGCGCGACCAAGGCGGCGGATGCCGCTGAACTCCGGGCACGCATGCCCGATCAGGTGTTCCTGGTGCCCGGATACGGGGCGCAGGGCGGAACGGCTGCGGACGTCCGCCAGATGCTCCGCCCCGAGCCGGCGTCCTTGGGCGAAGCGGGCGTGATCGTCAACGCGAGCCGCTCGGTGATTTACCCCGCGGCTGCGAAGCCCGGCACAAGCTGGCAGGACGCGATCCGTGACGCCGCCCGCGCCTTTGCCGACGACGTTGCCAGCGCCTGCCGGACCGAACCCTGACCCGTGATGTGACTCTCGATGTGACTCAAGACGGGCGGGGCTCGCTCGCCCCCGAATCCGCCGGCACGTCCAGCGGCACCAACCCAAACTCGTACGCCTCCGCCTTCCCGCGCCAGATCACCGGCCCTGAGACTCGCGCGGGCTCATCGCTACCGGAATCAATGCGGATCAGCACAAACGCCGGCATCCCTCGGCGACGGGCCTCGTCGCGTGCTGCATCAAGATCCAGCCCCGGCAGCCATCGACCGATCAATCTCCGACCGTTCGAGCTTGCTGTGTGCTCCGCGGAGAGCAGGAGTTCCGGACGAGCCTCGATCGCATGGTCGGCAAAGACGATGGCATCCCCATCGATGCTCGAAGCCAACAACACGCCGTCCTCCCTCGCGGAAGACTCCATGAGGGAGCGCTCCGTCAGCACGCCGTGCAGGAGCGACCCCACGAGAAGCACTATGAGGGCGATCCTGGGCGAACCGAGGAACATCACGCGGACAATCTTCCGGCGGTGCGAGACAAAGCCCGCTTCCCCGCTCTGGAGCCCCCATGCGGCATACGCCACGAGCGGTGGCAGCAAGAACCACGCCGGCATCGCGTAACGCGGGTTATGGATGCCGCTGGCGAGCCAGATCATCAGCGAACATGCCACCCCGAGCGCGCAGAGCTTCGCATGCGCACGGATCTCACGAGGCGACTCGCTCTCTTCCGCGAGTGTGGATGAACCCAGCGAATCCTCCCGCTGCGCGTCGGGTCCCCAGGGAAGGGTGATCCCCAGCGACAAGGGAAGCGCCGCCGCGAGAGCAACGAGCGGGAACGCCGCGATCGCGCCGAGCTTGGATTGGTCCCACAAGAACTCGCCCGGGCTCTGTGCAACCACCGCTTGCCCGGCCTCGGAAGCTGCGCGGCTTGCGACGCGCCACACCCAGCCCAGCGCGAGCAGCGACGCCCCCGTGCCGAGCGCCAGCGCCCCGGCGGCAGTTCCCCACTGCTTCGCGCCTGGGCGAAAGACGAACACCGAAGCGAGCAACACGCCCACGACGACCGGGATGGCCTGCGGGCCTTTGGTCCAGGCCGCGGCAAAGAGTCCCCCGGCGGCGCACGCGCCAGCGAGCAGGGCGCTCGCGCCGCCCAGCAGCGAGCGACGCTCTCGGGTGCGGAGCAGTTCGATCAGCGCGATGCACGCGACCTGCACGCCAAGGTTGTGCAGCGACTCGATCTCGGCGCTGCGGGCCGGACTCCACAGCACGGGCAGGAGCGCATGGGCCAGGCCCGCGGCTAGCGCCCAGCGAGGCCCGATCCAGCGTGCAGCCGCCCAGGTCGACAGCATCGTCCCAATCGCCAGGCTGATGAGCGACACGCTGCGCGCCGCCCACTCATGGGGACCGAGCAACGCCGTCGCAAGCGCGATGGCCATGGGCATGCCCGGAGGCTTGCGCAGATAAACCTGTTCGAACATCCGCGGGGCGATGGCAGTGGCGTCGCCAGCACGAAAACGCCGGAGCATCTCATGCCCCGGCGCAGCGCGATGTCCTTCGCTATCCGAAAAACCGGAGCTCGTGATCAGCTCGCGGAACGCATGCGTCGAACCCGTGTTCTGCTTCACGCCTGGCGGGTGCGATGCTGGGGCGGACTGCAATGCCAGCCCCGACCAGATGAGGGGCGTGAGCAGCATCGTCGACGCCTGGACGGCAAGGCAGACGACGCCGACGAGCGCGATGCGGAGCGGGAGCAAGAGAGGTCGGCGCACGCGTCAAACATACGTCGTGCGCCGGTTCTTGGCACTCACGAGGCGGTCAGTCCACCGCTTCGGTTCCCAGCGGGTGGCGGTCCGCGGAATCACGCTTGGCAAACCCGAACCCTCGCTGCCCCTTAGTGACTTGGGCAGTTACTTGGGCAGTGACTTGGGCAGTTATTTGGGCTGGCCCGGTGCGGGGGCGGGCTCTTCCGCCGGCTCTTCGGGCGCGGGCTGCTCCTGATCGCCCGCGGCCTCTTCGGCAGCGGCGGCCTCCTCGGCGCTCAGGTCCTTCCCGCTCTTGGCGGCCTCCTGCGCCTTCTTGGTGGCGCTGGCAACCTGTGCGGCGGGGAGGATCATGAACGCGCGATCGCCCGCGTCCATCTGTTCCTCTTCGCTATCGGGCTGCTGGAGCACGCCGACGCCGATGAACTGTCCATTGGCGGTGAACACGGGCGCGCCGTAGCTGGCCCCGAAGCCCACGTAGAGCGGGCGGGGCTTCTTAGCCTCGCCCATGATGCGGTTCTCCGTCACGGTCGGAGCTCGATCGAAGAACTTACCCATCCGCCAGACCGAGAGGGTGCGATCGCCGATGGAAGGCGTCGCGGACGCCGCCAGATCGAGCGAGGCAAACTTGCGGTCGCCCGGCTCCTTGATCTGCACCCACGCCAAATCCAGCTCGGTGTCGCGGGCGACAAGCCTGGCTTCCACGCCCTCGGGCTCGTCTTCGAGGATGACCTTCAGTTCCTTCGGCGTCGGGGCGGGACGCCCCATGCGGGCCGCGGCCTGGCTGGCGAAACCGCCCATCAGCGTGTTGGAAACCAGGACCAGCCCCGAAGGATCGACCATGACTCCGTTGGTTTCCATCTCGGGTTCATACTCCGGCGCGAAGCTCATCACGAACCGCACCGAGACGATCGCACCCGCGTGCTTCTCGATCAGGGCCTTGTACTCCGCGGCATGAGAGCCAGCGGAAGCCCCGCCCGCCGGGCCCTGCGCCTGCGCCACCCCGGGGGCGGCCAGCGCCGCACACGAGGCGATGACGCTCAGCATGGCAACGAGATGTCCGCGGGAACGCCGGGCCATCCGACCGAACTTGTTGACATTTGCAACCCTCATTTGCGAACACTCCATCTGCGAGCCTCCTTGGTATGGTCCAGGCGCTCGCCGCGGCGGAACACGCCGGCGCCCAACTTTCGGTTCCTTCCTGCCAACGTTTGTCCGCGTCAACAACGCGACGAGCCCCGGGCTCACTGCCGGATGAATTCCGCCCGCGTTCTTGCGACCGTTCGTGCGCTACTTCTTGCCCGAGTTCTGCGCCGCCTTCTCCTGTTCGGCCTTCTGCTCATCCTCGCGCGTCGTGGGCTTCCACGAGGGCTCGGCAAACTTGAAGAAGGTCCGGCCATTCCGCAGGATGACGAACTCGACCCGTTCCGGTTGTTCCTTCCCGACTCGCTCCATCGCGGCCTCGAAGCTCGCCAGGTCGGTCACCGTCTCACGCTGGATCTGCTGGATCAGGTCGCCAGTGCCCAGGCCCGCCAGCCCGGCCCAGCCTCCCTGGTCGGCCTGGTCGATGACCACGCCCGTCACATCCTCGCCCCACTGCTCCGCGTCGCGATCGAAGAAGGTGATCTCGCGGACGACCAGGTCAAAGTCCTTGTTCTCCTTGCGCCTCGCCTCGGCTTGCCCGATGCGCGACCGCTCCAGCACGACCTCGACCTCGGCGGGCTGCCCCTCGCGCAGCAGCGATAGCTTGGCCTTGGTGTCGATCGCCAGTTCGCGGATCCTCCGCTGCAACTGACCGGTGTCCTGCGCGTTGCGCGGGAGCACGTTTTTGCCATCGATGGCAAAGACCACATCGCCGACCTTGAGGCCGGCCTTGTCAGCCTCGGTGCCGGGGTAGACGCGGGTGAGGCGGTAGCCAAACTGCCGGGGGTGCCCGAGCTTCTTGGCAAGGTCGCGGGCGACGGGCTGGGCCGCCACCCCGAGCCAGGCCTTGGGAACCTCGCGCGGTGGCTCCTCGCGTTCGGCGGGCTTGGGCTTGATCAGCGTGATCTGCCGCTCCCGCTGGCGTGTGAAATCGAGCAGCACGAACTCGGGCAAGGGCTCGCGCTGCATGATCTCTTTGTACATCTCAACGATGGACTTGAGATCCTGCACGGGCTTTCCATCGATCTGAACGATCACGTCGCCGGGCTGGAGCGCGGGGTCGGCAAGCGCTGCGGGCCCGCCCGAGCGGATCGAGCCAACGAGCGCACCTTCCGTCGATTCCAGGCGCCAATCGCGGGCAACCTTGGGCGTGATCTGGGCGACGGCAATCCCCCAGGAACGCAGCGCCGTCTCATCGCCCCGGTCGCGGAGAAACTTCTCGGTCTCCAGCGCAAGGTCGGTCTCCTCCGCTCCTCGGCGGACGCGGAGCGTGACCTTCGACCCCACGGGCTTATCCGCCAGCGTCTTGAGCAGGGGCGGCACTTCCTCCGCAAAGCGGATCGTGCGGGGCGTTCCGTCGATGCTCAGCACCAGGTCGCCCGCCTTGACGCCCGCGCGGCCCGCCGGGCTGTCGGCGACCACGCTCGTCACCAGCACGCCCTCGCTGTAGTTCGTGCGCTCGATGGGCTTGAGCGTGATCCCGATCCAACTGCGGGGAACCTCGCCATGGGCGATGATCTGCTCCATCACGTTGCGCGCAAGGTTGCTCGGAGAAGCAAAGCCCATGTTCGACCCGCCCCGGGTGTTCACGCCCACAACCTCGCCTCGCAGGTTGACGAGCGGGCCGCCCGAGTTGCCGGGGTTGATCGCGGCGTCGTGCTGGATCCATCGCGTGAACAGGCCCGTGCGCTCCCCCACCTCTTCCTGCATCTCGTCGATGCTGTCATCGCCCGCGAAGGTCGTTGCGAAAACTCGCTCGGTGTTCGAGACGATTCCCAGGGTGACCGATCGCGACAGCGCAAAGGGCGAACCCATCGCCAGGACCGTGTCGCCGACGCTGATGGTGTCGGAGTCCGCGAGCGAGGCAACGTGCAAGTCCTTGCTGTTCTTGAGCGCCGAGACGTCGATCTTGAGCACCGCGAGATCGGTCAGCGGATCCTCACCGACGAGCGTCGCGGGGACTTCCTGGCGGTCGGCGAGCGTGACGCGAAACTTCTCGCCCCGGTCGGTGACGTGGGCGTTGGTGATGACGTGCCCGTCAGCGGAGACGATCGTGCCGCTGCCGACGTTCTGGCCCTTCTGCTCTTTCCCATTCCAGAAGTTGACCGAGACGACGTTGATGTTGACCAGGGCGGGGAAGACGCGATCTCGTGCCGAGGCGATCATGGCGCGGAGTTCTTCGCGCAGGCGTTCGGCACGTTCCACGTGCTCGCTTTCGCTCTTGGGAGGGGAGACGGGAGTCGAAGCGCCGGATACAACGCTCGCGGCTGCGGAGCCCTGCGAGCGGCTCTGGGCGACCGACGCTTCGTCGCCGACTCCGACCGCGTGGCCCGCCAGCAGACCGATCGCCGCACAGCAGACGACCCCGGATCTGAACACGAGAGCCCGTGGCCGCTGCTTGAACGCCACCCGGATTGTCCCCCGTCCCGCCAGATTGCTATTCGTGCGCACGCGTCACACTCCCGTGACGTCCTTGCCCTGAACGACTCAAGGTCTGAGAACGCCCGCCTTACGAGTGTACTCGCAAGGCTGGGAGTTCGTTCGGTTGCACGCCGGATGCGGGCTTCCTCGCAGAGCCAAGGCTGGTGCCGAAAAGATCGGGCCTTTGCGCAAGCCAGGACGGATGGCGAGCATTCGATCCCTGGTTCGTGCTGGGAGGCGGGAGGCTCGAACAATGGCGCACGGGGGCGGCGGGAGCCGATGCAATCTCCGCAGGGGTGCGTGCAACGCCCGCTCGCATGCAATCCAAGGTGCCGGTGGGACGTTCAGCGTGTAGAGAGTGTTCGCTTCCGGGCCCAACACGTTCACATGAAGGAGCAACTCGTGGACCGCCGAATGCAGCTTTCGATCGTTCTCGCCGCCGGCCTGGCAGCAACCGGGCTTGTCTCGTCCGCGACGTTGGCGCAGGGTGAAGCGCCGTTGTCGGGGCCCAAGAGCCGCGCCGAGGAAGTTCCGGGGCAGAACAAGACCTTTGCCGACGCCCGTGCCCGCTATGCCGAGCGCAGCGTTGGCCAGGAGGAGTTCCTGCGTGCGTTCCGCGTGCTGCGCGGAGACGCCGCCGCGCCGGAGGTGAAGCTCACCGGCGAGCAGGAGGAAAAGCTTCGCGAACTCGAGCGTTCGCTGCGACAGGAGCAGCGCGAGTACGTCCAGTCGCACCGGGCCGAGCTTGCCACGCTCGGACAGACGTTGGGCATGCCGATGCCGGCGATGAGCGACGAGCCTGGCAAGGCCCGCGAGAATGAGCGTGCGTTCCGCCAGTGGATGAATCAGCTCCGCCAGCAGAATGCCACCCGCGGCGCGAAGGGCCAAGCCAAGGCCGACGCGGCCAGCGGGAAGACCGGCGATCAGATGCAGGGCGACCCGATGGGCAACGCTTCGCCCGAAGATCGCGCCAGAGACAAGGCCCGCGACCGCCTGCGCCAGATTTTCCAGGGCGCACCAAAGCCCGAGGAAACCCAGACGAGGATGTGGGCGGTGCTCAGCCCCGAGCAGCAGAAGCTGGTCCGCGCTGAGGTCGATCGCGTCCGGGCGGAGCAGAACGGCCGCGCTGGCGAGGCGCTCCGCGAGCGCATGGGCAAGGCCGACAAGCCTCTCACGCTCGACGACCCGCGCATCCCCGAGCGACTCCGCGAGCGCATCAAGAACATGAGCCCCGAAGATCGCGAGAAGGCCATGGAGCGGCTCCGCCAGCGTCTCGACAACCAGCGGAACAACGCGGCGGGCAACCCCGCCAAGCCAGCAGGCGACGCGGGCAACGGCAAGGGGGAAGGTGGAAAAGGCAAGAGCGGGAAGGGCCGCGGCAAGAGCAGCGATGCCAAGCCCGCCCCCTCGATGGACGAGGTCGACGTGCCGAGCCCCGACGAGCCGAGCCCCATGGAAGAAACCGGAACCAAGCCGCGATAAGGCGGACTTTTCCCCGATGCTCGCCTTCGGGCGAGCCGACCGGGGAGTATGCCTCGGAGACGGAACCCTCTGTTCGTCAACGAACCTGCGCAGCCGCGCAGGTTCTTGTCATTCCGGAGGTTGCGCGTCGAACGAAGACCTCCGACCAGCGTCCGCGGGCGACGATTCCCTTCCCCCACAAGGGGCAGGCGAGCCCTCGACGAGCACAAGGCTTCGCGAATCTCATCAACGTTGTTCTGAACAACCGACAAGTCATTCAGAGTTGGTTCACAAGTTCGTCACGCTTCAGAAAGGTTCGGGCGACAACTGGTCCCTTGACCCGGGGTGCAGGGCCTTGGTCAACCAAAACCGAGTTCGGAAGGGCGAAAAGTGAACAATTTCATCAAATCTTTGCGATCTTTGCGAAGATGGGGAACTTGTCGTCCGATATGAACGTATACTAATTCTGATCTCTCTCTCCTCCAGCGGGGCGCTGTCTGACGATGGCGCCCTGCTTCTTTTTTGCTCTGCGTTCGATGCGATTGAACGCCTTCCCGAGAAACGTTCGGAGTATCGATCAAGCGCCGACATTTCAACGCTCGATGTCTTGGCTCGCCAGCAGCGGATGTCAAGGTCGATTCCGCGTCCGCGCAAGTTCTGCGGCTTCGTCGCTACTCCAGGACGGACGCGCACGACCGACTCTAAGCTTCCGAGCACTGGAACCCCGAGGTCATTGCCCCATTCGCTTGCGCTCGCCGGGTGAACTTCCCCGGGTCGCGGAACCTTCAGGAACAGATGAGCATGCCTGCAAACTTGAGCGGTTTTTCTCCTGATTCACCGCCCGTGCTGGTCACGGGTGCCGCGGGGTTCATCGGGTCGCACCTGTGCGAGGCGCTGCTGGCGATGGGCGAAAGCGTGGTGGGCGTTGACAACTTCGACGGCTTCTACGCCAGGCATGTCAAGGACACGAACCTCCGGGGGATTCAGGCATCCGCCGAACGCCACGTGGGAGCGGGCGGGGCGTCCAATCGCTGGGCGTTCGTGGAAGCGGACATCCGACGGGCCAGCGACCTGCACCCGATTTTCGAGCAAGCCCGCCCGCGCGGCGTGATCCACCTGGCAGCCAAGGCAGGTGTTCGCCCCAGCATTCAAGACCCGGCGTCGTATATGGACGTCAATGTGACCGGAACCGCGGTGGTTCTCGAACAGGTGCGCATGGCCCGCACGCACGGGTGCGACCGCGTCGTGATCGCGTCGAGCTCGTCGGTGTATGGCAACGCCAGCGAAGCCCCGTTCCGCGAGGACATGGACGTCTCCATGCCGATCTCGCCCTACGCCGCGTCGAAGCGGGCGTGCGAGCTGATCGGCGCCACGCACTACCAGCTCACCGGCATCCCCACCGCGTGCCTGAGGTTCTTCACGGCGTATGGCCCCCGTCAACGCCCCGACCTGGCGATTGCCACCTTCATGCGGAAGATGGCCGGAGGAGAGACGATCGAGCTCTTTGGCGATACCTCGTCCGCCCGGGACTACACCTATATCGACGACATCGTGCTCGGCGTCATCATGGCGTTCAAACGCATCCCTCGCTACGGCTACCGGATCTGGAACCTTGGTGGCTCCAACCCCGTCTCGCTTTCCGACCTGGTTGCAGCCATCGAACGGGTGGCAGGCAAACCGGCGGATGTGCGGCTCGCCGACGCTCGCGCCGGTGATGTCAAACGCACGTGGGCGGACACCAAGCGCAGCCAGGCTGAGTTGCAGTTCGAAGCGAAGATCGGCCTTGAGGAAGGGCTGCGACGCCAGTGGGAAGCCCAGAGATAAGCACGGGCCCGTCACGGATCCGGATGGGCCCGTGCCCGCTGGCTCCGTGGTTGTGGTCGGGCTGATCCGGCTCCCTTAGGCCGCTGACTCGGTCGCATCATGCATTCAAAATCAAGGTCACCGTTTCTCTCGCCACCGTTCGAGCCGTTTCGGGCGTCTGACGCCGAGAGGTGACAATAAGCGGATTGATGCAAGGTTCTGCCCCGCGGCGGTCGCGATGATCGGACGGCGTGTGAACTCCCGGAGCATCAGTTCGACTGCGGCGGTGGCGAAACCCCGCCCCCAGTGCTCCCTCGCTATCCAGTACCCGATCGAGTCGACCCCTTGGTCGGGCGAGATGTTGACGGAGCCGACGACAGCACCGCCGACACAGACGACTCGCGGCGTCACCCCCGTGATTCGTCCGTCCGCGTCTGCGAGGATCTGCTCCCATCGAGCGTGAAACGTGTCCCAGTCGCGAGGCTTGGTGCCCGCCAGTTCGTTCGACCCACCGTCGAGTTCGAATGCGTGGAGCAACTTCAAGTCCGACTGCGTCGTCCGGCGGAGGGTTATCTCTGATTGCGGCTGTGCCGGCATAAGCGAAATGCTATGGATCGGCCCACTACATGCACGCCGAAGCATGCGAAGAGGAGCCCAAGTTTGCGGCCGCCCGCGATGGCGCGTGTTGCAACACCGCGCCTTAGTAATCCCCGGCGGTCCGTTTCCAGGCCGCCGGTGTTCCGAGTTACTGCCCGCAACCCGCGTCGAACGCCGTCACGAAGTCCAGGTAGTCGAAGAAATCAACCTGTGGCGTCGAAGTTGATGTCCGCCGACATCAGCTCCCCAGCAAACGCTTGCACGAAGTCCAAGTAGTCGAAGAAGTCGGGCTGCCCGTCCCCGTTGAAGTCCGCGGCACATGGGGTCGCCCAATCGAGCGTCACCATCGGCAGCGGCCGCTGTGACGATTTCCTCAATTCAGTTCATCCGCAAGGAACTAAATCAAGTTTTCAAGGCACCGATCGAAAACGGTGGAACTCCATGCCACCTGCGGAGTCCAAACCTCACATGCTCCCACTCCTTATCACCATCGCCATCGCCGCTGAACCCGCTCCCGCTCCTGCCCCAACGCCAAGCGTTGTGCCAGCAACCGCACAATTCGCAATCGATTTTCTCCGCGCCGCCACCAAAGGCACCATCAAGAACTTCATTGCTTCGCCATACAGCATCCAGCAAGGCGTCTCGATGGCCCGAGTCGGTGCCGTCGGACAAACCCGCGATGAACTCACCCGCGCCCTCCGCCTCGACTCCATAGCCGACGACGCCGATGCCGCCTTCGCCGCGCTCCATGCTCAACTCACCGCCGCCGCCAGAACGCCCAAGCCCACGTCGATGAAAGGAGACGCCACGCCGTTCACGCTCTCCATCGCGAACCACCTCTGGGCCGACAACTCCGTCCGCCTCAAGCCCGACTTCACCCGTACCCTGTCCACCTCCTTCCACGCGGAAAGCACGCGTCTTGCTTTCTCTGATCCCGAAAAAGTCGCCAGGCGGGTCAACAGTTGGGTCGCCGGCGAAACACGCAAACGCATCCCCACGCTTATTAGCGCCAACGCCGTGCCCAGAAGCGGACTCATCCTCACAAACGCCGTCTACTTCAATGCCTCGTGGACGCAGTCATTCCACAACTGCCCGGACTTCGAATTCAACCTCACCGACGGCTCAAAGTTAAACACTCCCGCCTTCACCCGCTCCGATCCCTTCCCGTTCGTCGAGTTCGATGGCGGCCGCGCAGTCCGACTGCCGTACTTCAGCGGGGCAAGCATGCTCGTCATCCTCCCTGACGCGGGCAAGTTTCAGCAGGTCCTCGACACACTCGACCTCACCACCCTCGACTTCACACGCCCCTCCGTCGATGTCGTCGTCACCATCCCCAAGTTCAAGTTCGAAACAAGACTCGACTGCGCCGACATGCTCAAGGCCATGGGCGCACGCCTCGCGTTTGATCCCAACGCCGACTTCACCCGCATGACCGACGACCGCCCGGCATACATCTCAGCCGTCATCCACGCCGCCAACATCGCCGTCGATGAAGTGGGCACCGAAGCAGCCGCCGCCTCTGCCGTCCTCATGGAACTCGCCAGCGCCGCCCCTGACGTACCGCCGGAGCCCATCATCTTCGCCGCAAACCGCCCTTTCCTTTTCTTTATCACCCACGGCCCCAACAACGCCCCCATCTTCGCCGGCATCCTCGCCGATCCTCGCTGAGATCCGCCACAAGCCACAGGTAACCGTGACTCTTCAGCGGGCAACACATTCTTAAGACGCCCACGGACTCAAGTCAGTGTGTGCTTTGTCGGACACGCAAATCAGTCGCCACATCTCTTGCCAAGCGATTTTCGTTCTCCGAGCGTTGTTCGTTCACGGCAGGACCTTGGGCCTCGCGCCCGCGCAGCACATCGCCATCGCGACTGCCGCGCCGATCGTGAGCTGCCACGGGAACGCGAGCTTGAATGCAAGCGAGCCCACCTCGCGCTGCGTCACGCCTTCCAGCCACGCGGTCCACGCGCCGGCCACCTCGGGCCGAAGCGCCAGCACGACCAAGAACCCGGCAAAGAGCGCGGCGATCGCCGACCTCGTGTTGCCCCGCCTGGTGAACAGCGCCGTGAAGAACACGCCCAGCAATCCCGCGTACGCGAAGCTCATCACCGATAGCACGAAGCCGATGATGCTCTGGCCCGACGCTGCTTTCCACGGAATGCAGAGCAGCGCGAACGCGCTGAGCACCAGGCCCCACGCGACGACGCCCAGCCGCCCGACACGCACGTAGTGCTTCTCATGGCGGCCGGGCTTCCAGGGTCGGTAGACATCGCTCACGAACGTGCTCGACATCGAGTTCAGCCCGGAGTTGATCCCCGCGGGCCCTGCCGCCATGACTCCCGCGATCATCAGCCCCGCCGCCCCCGCGGGCATTTCACTCAGGATGTATCGCAGCAGCACCTCGCTCGCAGGCCCTGGCGATGAGCTCGGTCGCACACTGCCCATCAGCTCAGGCCGCTGGTAGTAAATCCAGAGCAGGAGCCCGAGCACGAGAAAAAGCGCGACCGCGGGCACGCCCACGAGAATGCCGAAGATGACGGACCTGCTTCCCGCGGCCTTGCTCTTGCATGTCAGCATTCGCTGGACGAGGTCTTGATCTGTGCCGTGGCTCGCTAGTGTGAGCAGCACGAACCCCGTCAAGATCGCCGGCAGCGAGAACTCGCGGCTCCAATCAAACCCGCCCCCTTCAAACCCCGTCGGCACCAGCAGCAGCTTCGACGCGCCTTCTTTCCCGCCCGACCCGAGCGCGTCAACGACTTCGCTCAGCGGCGCATCGATCTTGCTCGCGAGCAACACAACCGCCAGCACCGCCGCACCGAGATACACGCAGACCTGGATCACGTCGGTCCAGATGACGCTGGTGATTCCGCCCGCGAGCGTGTAGACCGTGCCGAAGGCCATGAACGCGAGGATGCTGATGATGAGGTGCGTTGAGGATGCGTCGCCGAAGATCGCGATGGAAACGGGGATCGCGCCGATGTAGACGCGTGACCCGCTCGCGAACACCCGCCCGATCATGTACGCCCAGCTCGTCGCCAGCTTGGCCCCGGGGCCGAATCTCCGCTCGAGCAACTGATAGGGCGTCGAGACCCCGAGCCTGTAATACGCCGGGATGAAGACCGCCGCGAGGATCACCGCGCCGATCACGCCCCCGATGTTCGTCGCTAGGTACGAGATGTCGCCGGCGTACGCCTGCTCGGGCACGCCCGTGAACGTCGCCGCCGACTGCGCCGTCGCCAGGATCGAGATTGCCACCGCCCACACGGGCATGGCGTGCGCGCCCAGGAAGTACCCCTCGGCGGATTCGACGCTGCGTCGCCGCTTGGCACGCCACGCGAAGAACGCGCCGGACCCCGCGAGCAGCGCGAAGTACGCGGCGATCACGACCCAGTCGAGCGTGCCGAGCCCGCCAGACGCGACCGCCACCGATTCACGCACTGATTCACTTGGAGAGCCAGGCTGCATCGGCAGAGGCTAGGTGCGGGGTGCAGTCGGAGAGGGGTGACGGAAACGAGAGTGCTTGTTCGACGTGGGGGAGGGCGGGCGGCGCGAAGACATTCAGAGAAAGGCGTACAGGATCCGCCGGAGGTTCAATCCACTCGTCACCGTCGCGGCTGATGCAGGGAGGGGTGCGGCCCGCTGCATACATCTCCGTACCTCTCTCGGCACGGGAAAACAGCCGGTCGCGCTGGTCGTCCGTTGCGAGTGCCTTGAGCGGGGGTGCCGGGGGCGGCAGCCCCGGCATCTGAAAGTCCGAACGGTTATCCTTACGCTATACGTCACGCCTTAGAATGCCAATCCGATGCCTGATTTGACCGGAATCCTTCAACGCGGCTACTTCCCCAAGGAACTGCCGCCGTGCTTTTCAACGGCGACATACGCCGCGGCGCTCACAGAGCCCACGGCTACACGGCCGTCGCAGTTCGACCCCAATGGATCGCTGCCTGAGTCCAAGCCGGTGATGTTTGCCCTCGCGCGACCCGGCATGTTGCGCAGAAGGCTCACGATACCGCATCCCACTGCGTTCTACCGGATCTCAAGATTGCTCGCGGACCACTGGGCGACGATTGCCACACACTGCGCAACCTCAACGCTGTCCCTGAGTGTCCCGGTTGACGATCCGGTTGGTCGCGCCGTCAAGATGAGGGATGGATTCGCGGCCCGACCTGTGCGCCGCGCGGTGGATCGCGCGGGTTCGCGGTACTTGCTGCGTGCCGACTTGGCCGAGTTCTACCCAACGCTGTACACACACAGCATCCCCTGGGCCCTTCACTCCAAGCCGACCGCGAAAGCGAACAAGAATCGGATCAACGCGACACCGCCCGGCCTCTTGGGCAACGACTTCGACTTTCACTATCAGCGCTGCAACTCAAATCACACCAAGGGGATTGCGATCGGTCCCGACCCGTCCTTTGTGATAGCGGAGTCTGTGCTTACCGCGTGTGACTCGTTGCTTGTTGCCCGTTTGTCGGGGGTCCGTGGCTTTCGGATATACGACGACTTTGAGTTGTGCTTCGACTCGCTTGAACAGGCCGAGCACGGGCTTGCCGTTCTGCAAGGCGTGCTCGCCGAGTACGAGTTGGCGTTGAACCCTCGAAAGACCAAGATCGTCGCTCTGCCCGATCATCTCGGCGACGACTTTGTCTCCGCGCTCGCGAAGTTCAACTTCGGGACTGAGCCCGCGTCCCAGGCGGCGGTGTTGATTGCCTTCTTTGACTGGCTGTTCACGTACTTCAAGTGCCATCCCGATGAACACGTCGTGAGCTACGGGGTGGGGCGATTCAAGAAGGAAGCAATCGCGCCGAGCAACTGGGAGATGCTCACCGGGTTGCTTCTGCAAGCCGCCAACGCCGATTCGAGCGTGTGGGCAAACGTCGCGGAGATTCTCGAAGGGGCCTTCAGGAAGGGCCTACCCATCGCGAAGCCAATCATCGCTCGATCCGTCAACGCCGCGATTCTCAGGCACGCGCCCTGTGGCAATAGCAGCGAGCTCGCATGGGGTTTGTGGCTGATGCTCAGATTGCGATTGAACGTCTCGGCAAAGGCGACCGAGGTGCTAGGCGGGCTGGATGATCCGGTTGTCGCCTTACTGACCCTTGACGCCGAAGCTGCGGGACTCTTGCAAGGCACGCTCGACAAGACGCGATGGCAGGCGAGGATGAGCACTCAAGACCTGAAGTCAGACCAGTGGTTGCTCGCGTACGAGGCATTCGTCCAGGGATGGCTTGCCTCTCCCACTGGAACGGACCATCTCACTGCCGATGTGGAATTCCATTGGCTCAGGAATCAGGGAGTGCGGTTTTACGAGCGGGTGGCTGCGGCGGCCGTTGCGGCCCCCAAGGCCAAGGTGCCTGTGGCGGTCGCCCCCAAGGCAGGTACGGCCAAGGCACCATCCAAGGCAGCGGTTCGTACCCCGTCACTCTCGCCACCTATTGGGATAGAGGAGCCGTCGACGGAAGCTACCGAATTTCAGTGGTTTTACTAGATCCGGGGCGGCCGCATGCGGGCGACCAGGTGGCCGCGACATTCGACTTGGCGCCAGTTGAACCCGTAGCTACTGCCACGCTCACGAGACCGTCGTGCACGCAGCGGGATGCCGAATGGCCACCCTCCAATGTACCACTTCGCAACCACCCTGCTCACGCTCTTGCCACGCCGCCGCGATTCTGGCATGATGCGGCACCATGCGACGCTCACTCCCCGCCGCCGCGATGTGCTCCATCGCTTTCGTCCAGGCAATCTGTGCCCAGGCATTCTTGGCCCCCGCCGCCCTTGCCCAATGTACCTTCGTCTGGTCCAACCGACACGAGAACTTTCGCCTTCCCACGAACGTCCGAGATCTGCTCGTCTTTGACATGGACGGCCCCGGGCCGCAGGGCCTCTCGGCGGTCGTCGCCAGCACCGCGAACAACACGTCCGATCCGCTCTTCCAGCGCTGGACCGGCTCCACTTGGGAGACCGTGCCGGTTCCGAACCCCAACGGGACGACGCCCGCCCGCATGCTCATCCACGATGAAGATGGACCCGGGCCGCGTCGACCCGCCATCTACCTCGTGGGCAATCTTCGAGGCCCAAACAACACCTTCGGCATCATGAAGCACGACGGCACGGGCTGGTCCGCCGTCGGCCCGGGCCTCCCCTCCACCGCGTCGTACCTCGCGGTCCACGATGCCGACGGGCCCGGTCCCGGTCTGCCCACGCTCTTCGCCTCGGGCGGCTTTCCCTTCCCGCCCGGCGCCATCCAGCGGGGCGGGATCGCCCAATGGAACGGCACCGCCTGGACCGACCTGGGCACGGGCATCAACACGTTCCAAGCCGGCATCGGCCCGTTGATTTCCTACGACGCCGACGCCTCCGGGCCTGGGCTGCCCCTGCTGGTTGTCGGCGGGACGTTCACATCCATCAGCGGCGTCACCGCCAACAACCTCGCGGCGTGGAACGGTTCAACCTGGACGCGCTTCGACTCCGGGGTGCTCAAGTTCGCCCGCAGCTTCGTGATGTTCGATGCCGACGGCTCAGGGCCGGACCTGCCTCAGCTTTACGCCGCCGGTCGCGTCACCAACCCCGCAGGCGGAGCGGATGTCGAGGGCGTTGCTCGCTACAACGCGGAGTCCGCACTGTGGGAACGCGTGGGCGGCGTGTTCAACAACACCATCAACAGCCTCAGCGTCATCGACGAAGACCTCGATGGAGCCAATCCGCCCGCTCTTTTCGCCGTGGGCAGCTTCACGTCCATTGGAGGCGTCGCCGTCTCCCGCTCGGCCGTACTCGAAGGAAGTCAGTGGGTCGCGCTCACGGGCGACCTGGGCCCGTTCGCTTCCATCGATTCACTCCACACAATCGACTTTGATCTCGACGGCCCGCGACCGCCTCTCTTCGCGGGCATCGGCAACTCGATCACCCAGATCGACGGCGTCGGCCTGAGTTGGTACGGGGCGTTCCTCAAGGACCGTCGCTGGGTTCGCAATGAAGACGGCTTCGACCGCCAACCTGCCGCCTTCTTCGACTACGACCCGGACGGCCCAGGCCCCGCCCAGCCCCTGCTGCTCGCCGGCGGACCCTTCCGCTACGCGCCCGACAAAGTTCGTGCGTCCCGCCTCGCCGCATGGGATGGCTCACGCTGGACGCAGTTCGCGGGAGGCGTTCGCACCGCCAGCGAAACGGACTTTGGCGGTGCATATGCCTTCGCTATGCACGACGCGGACGGATCTGGGCCTGCCGCCGAGAGCCTCCACGTGGGCGGGAGCTTCGTCGAAGCGGGAGGCAGCGTCCCAGCGGCCAGCATCGCTCGGTACGACAACGGCTCATGGTCGGCGCTCGAAACCGGAACGACGGGCTTCGTCTCCTCGCTCGCTTCCTACGACGCCGACGGCGCGGGAACTTCGCCCGCCGACCTCTATGTGGGCGGCGGGTTCTCTTCCATTGGAGGCGTCGCGGCCAGTAACGTCGCCCGTCGCACCAATGCCGGCGTCTGGTCTGCTCTGCGCGGCGGCGTCGACGAGAGCGTTTCCACCATGCTCGTCTACGACCGCGACGGACCCAGCGGGCCCATCCTTCCCTTGCTCATGCTTGGGGGCGGGTTCCAAGTGATCGACGGGACGTTCGACAACGGATGGGGTGTCGCGGCCTGGAATGGAAGCCAGTTTCTGCCCACCTCAGGCACCGCCGAAGACGTCAGCGCGTTCCTCGTCTTCGATGCCGACGGCACAGGATCAACCTTCGGCAACGACTTGTACGTTACCAGCACGCAGACTCCCGGCCTGGGACGCTCGATCAATGGGCGATCGTTTTCCTCCGTCGTGGACGCGCAGGCGGGCCGAATGGTCGTTTTCGACGACGATGGCCCGGGCCCGAATCGCAGCGCTATCTACTTCAACGCCAACGTGTTCGGCACCTCGGGACTCTACAAGTGGCGTGGCACGCTCTCCGGACCCGTCGCGCAGGGACCGGACTTTGGGGCGCTCGGCGTCCACGACGACGATGGCGACGGCCCGCTGGCGCCCGCTCTCTACACGGGAAGCGCGTTTGGGCAGATTCCCGGCCGCTACGGCCAGCCGCTCCCGCCCGACATCCTCCGCCACCCCGCGAGCAAAGCCAGCATCGCACGCACACCACTTCGCCTGCAGTGCTGGGCCAAGGGCGATGTGCCCGTCACCTACCTCTGGCAGAAGGACGGCGTCCAACTCCCTCCGAACGATCCGCGGGTCTCCGGCGCGAACACCGCGACGCTCACCATCGCCGACGCGGGCTGGCGCGACGCCGGTTCGTACACCGCGATCATCAGCTATTCCTGTGGCAGCGTCACCACCAACCCGGGCATCGTCTCGATCGACTGCCTCGTCGACCTGAACCGCGATCTCCAGCTCGACCTCTTCGACTATCTCGACTTCGTCAGCGCCTTTGCAGGCGAATCCAGCGTGGGAGACTTCGACGCGAACGGCCAAGTCGATCTCTTCGACTACCTCGCGTTCGTTGCCGCGTTCGATTCCGGGTGTGAGTGAGCGGCGGCCCGCCGCGCACGAAGCAAGGCCGGCGCGTGGTGCACGAGGCTCGTCGTGGCAGCCGGGAGAGTGATGAGCGACCCATCGCCCGTGCGAAGAACGATTGCGGCGGCGGGGTCCACCGCTTCCACAACCCCGCGTCGCTCGACTCCATCGCAGACGAACGTCGCCTCGCGTCCTCGCAGGACGTCGCGGCGTTTCCAGGCCTGAGCGATGACGTCGCCCGGCTGCCTCAGGCGGGCGTGCAGCGCCAGGGCCAGCGAGATGGCGGTCGTGAGGCGGCGCGGATCGACTCGCGGCTGTTCAGCACCAGCTTGTGCAAGCTGGACGAGCGAGGTCGCGTGCGGGCTCAGTGCCTCGGGAAAGTCTGCCGGCGTGTGCAGGACGTTGATCCCGATGCCGATCAGGAACACGTCGTCGCGGCGCTCGATCAGCACGCCCGCGAGCTTGCGGGGTCGATCGCCCGCACCCTCGACAACGTCGTTGGGCCAGCGGATCATGCACCCGCCCCGACGCAGGATCGCGTCGCACGCGTCGGCAGCGGCAAGCCCCGCGGCAAGGGGGAGCAGGCCCGGTTCCGCGTCCGCTACGGGAATGACGAACGTCGCTGCCAACCCTTTGTCGCGCTCGTCCACCCACGCGCGCCCAAGCCTGCCGCGTCCTGCGGTCTGCCGCTTGGCGACGACCATAAGCCGCTGCGCGGGCGCCGTGCGGCTCAACTCCCATGCAATGTCCTGCGTGGATGGCGTCGTCTCCACAACGTGCGGAAGCCAGCCGTCGGGCGCAACAGCGTCCCGCAGCGCTCGCTCCCAAGCGACCGCCGGCAGCAGTTCGGAATCGGGCTCACCACGGGGCTTGATCACGATGAAGCAGCTCCGACCGAAGAAGGTTCGCTCGCGCGTTCGGGGGCGCCCGCTTCGGACTGGTTCGTCGCCCCTGCCTCGTCTGGCATGCGAACTGCGGGTTCGCTCCGCGGGCTTGGGCCGACGCGAATCCACCTCGTTGGCGTCCGGGCGTGGGCGATGGTGAGCGCGTAGTCCGCGCCCGCGTGCAAGGCCGAGACCACGTCGGGGTGATTGCACTCGCGCGAGAGGTGCAGCAGCACAACGTGCTCGCGCGGCTGGATGGCCTCGATCGCGGCGAGCGCCTGTTCGTTGGAGAGGTGCCCGGCGCCGCCCGTGATCCGCCGCTTGACGGAGTCGGGCCTCGACGACGCGGCCTGGAGCTTCGGGCAGTAGTTGCTCTCGATGGCGAGCACGTCAACGCCCCGCAGATGTTCGATCAACTCTCGCGGCGCTCGTCCCAGATCCGTCGCGAAGCCCAGCGTCGAACCATCGGAAAACTGGATGCGGAACGCGGCGACCCCGAGCGAGTCGTGGGCCATCATCACCGGCTCGCAACGGACACCGGGCCAGAGTTCGAACGGTCCGTCGAAGGGGATCGTGCGCGGGGCGATCGTGCCTGCACGCTCGGCCCGGCCCACGTGCGAACGGTGCAGGCGGAGCGTCGCGTTGCGAGGCCACTTGGACCGCCACCCGTCGTGGTAGTGGTCATGATCGAGGTGAGTGAGCAGCACCGCGTCGAGCGTGAGGTGCGAGAGTTCCATCCGCTTGAGCGTTCGGAGCGTCAAGCCAGGCGAGAGGCCCGCGTCGATCAGGCACACCCGCGTTGAAGCGCCAACCTTGCACGCGAGCACCGAGCAGTTGCCCCCCGATGAACTCGCCAGCACGCACAGGCGTGCTTCACAGGCACCCTCGAGGCCGGGCGGGCCGACCCAGCGGAACGGGAGCAAGGGCGTGCGGTCCGGGCGGGGACGGTTGGCCCTTTCACTGCGCTCCTGCAATGCAGGCGGCGCGGCGCGGAAGAGCGGAAACGCCGGGGCAGGCTCGGTTGCGCCCGCCGCGGCAGAAAGACGCGACGCGAGGCCCGGCATGTTCATGCCCGGTGTGCTCGTCATGCAACGGTGCCCCACGCGGCGCACCTCACTGGCGTCTGGCTCGACGCGACTGGCATTAGCCCGCTCCCTCTTCCGGCGGTTCGCCCGAGGAAGAGCGAGACCGGAGGTGTTTGGAAAGCGGGCGCTTGCCGGACGCGACAAACCGGGCCATCTCCGCGACCGGCGGACACTCCCGACCGATCTGCTCAAGCACGCCCAGCGCCTCCTTGCGGGGCAACCCCGCGCGGAACGCTTCGCGGTACGCCCGTCGCGCAAGCGTGACGTTTTCACGGCTCACGCCGGACCGTCGCATTCCAACCAGGTTGAGCCCGATCATCGTGTTGCGTCCCCAGCCCGTGCAGTAGGGCGGGACATCGTCGGAAAAAGCGCTCCCTCCAGAGAGGAAGGCGAAGCGTCCGACTCGGGTGAACTGGTGGACCATGACCCCGCCCCCAAGCGTGGCGCGTTCGCCGACAACGCCATGACCGCCGATTGATGCGCCGTTGACCAGGATCGCGTCGTTGCCAATGGTGACATCGTGCCCGGCGTGCGACCCGACCATCATGAACACGCGATCCCCGATGGTTGTCGGGCCTTCGGGCTTGGTGGCGGCGTGGATGGTGACGTGCTCGCGAAGGATGCACCCGCTGCCGATGCGAACCCCAAGCGTCTCCATGCCCGGTTTGAACTTGAAGTCCTGCCCAGGGAACCCGATGCACGCGAAGGGATAGACAACCGTGTCGGGGCCGATCTCAACCGGTCCTTGCAGATAGACATTGCCGATGAGCTTTACGCCGCGGGCGAGGCGGACATCGCCTTCCAGCACGCAACCCGGCCCGACCTCCGCCGTGGGATCGATCTGGCACGTCGGCGCGACGCGAGCCCAGGGGCTGATGCGGGAAGCGTTCTGGTTGGAATCGATCGTTGATTCGGCAGGCACGACCCATGGTACCATCCTCGCGGCCTTTTTTCGCCGTCGCGACGCGCTCGCGGGTGCAACGGGGCACGCACCACGTCCGCAAACATCAGCTTGGCAACGATCCGCGCCGGCGTCGAGTTCGCCGTCGCAATAGACTCTTTGATGCCAACGGAGCCCGCAACGCCTCCGACTTCTCCCGACCACGAGGCAAGCGGTCGAGAGCGTTTGCCTCACGCTGTCGCACGGGCGTCGCCCAACCTGGCAGGAGCGGGTTCTTCCGCAGCTCCAGCGCCAACGACGACCAATCCGCTGCTTCGAGTTCTCGATCTCGGGCTCGTTCCCTATCGCGACGCACACCAGCTTCAATACGACCTCGTTGAGGAGGTACTTGCTGGTCGAGAGGACGATCTCGCTCTCGTCGGCGTTCTGGTTCTGCTGGAGCATCCGCCGGTCGTCACCATCGGCCGCCGCCCGGGAGCGGCGCGGCACCTCGTCTTGCCACCGGAGGTACTGGCTTCTCGCGGGATCGACGTCGTTGAGACCGATCGCGGCGGCGATGTCACCTTCCACGGCCCGGGCCAGCTGGTGGCGTACCCCATCCTCGACCTCAATCGCCTCAACCTCGGGCTGCACGCTTACATGCGCTTGCTCGAACAGGTCGTCATCGACACGCTCGCCCCGATGGGCATCGCTGGCGAGCGGGATGCTGCCGCGACGGGGGTCTGGGTGCGCCAGGGAAGAAGCGGCGGCAACCCGGACGTCCCCGGGCAAACGACACTCTCCAAGATCGCCGCGATGGGCGTCCGCGTCCGCAAGTGGGTTTCGCTGCACGGCCTGGCGCTCAACGTCACGACGAAGCTCGACGACTTCGCGACCATCGTGCCCTGTGGGCTCGCGGGCCGGCCGGTCACCAGCATGCGCGAACTGCTGGGCGAGCGGTGTCCGCCGATCGCCCTCGTCCGCGAACGCCTCCGCGAGCAACTCGTGCGGCACACGATCGACGCGCACACCCATGCCCGGGAAGCCCGGGCCCGCGCACGAGCGGCGACCAACGCGACCAATAAGGGCGGCGGCCTGGACCTCGGCACGGACCTCTGAAAGGACCCCAGCACGGACGGCGGTGCCCCGCCGCCAACGCAGTAGACACCCGGCTTCGGTCGTGATCAGTGCTCGCGCGATGCGAGCGCGACACGCGGCACGGCGAGCCCGTCGAGCAAGCCCGGGCCGGCTTGAGGTCGAAGGCTTGCGCTCGCGTCGCCCGCGGCGACGGGTTCGTGCGCCTTCTTTCGGGACGAGATCAGCAGGTAAATCGAGGGGACGACGAAGAGCGTGAACACCGTGCTGATGACCATGCCCGTCACGAGCACGATGCCGATGCTGTTGCGTGCCTGAGCGCCGGCGCCGGTCACCAGCACCAGCGGGAAATGTCCAAAGACGGTCGCGGCGGAAGTCATGAGGATGGGGCGAAGCCGCGTGATCGACGCCTCGCGCACCGCATCGCGTTTGCTCTTGCCCTGCTCCTGCAGGTGGTTGGCGAACTCGACGATCAGGATGCCGTTCTTGGCGACCAGGCCGACGAGCGTGATCAAACCGACCTGCGAGTAGATGTTGATCGTCGTGAAGTCGAGGAACGCGAAGATCAACGCACCCGACAGCGCCAGCGGCACCGAGCCCAGAAGGACGATCAGCGGGTCGCGGAAGCTGCTGAATTGAGCGGCAAGCACGAGGTAGATCAGCGCGAGCGCAAAGCCCAGCGTTCCGGCCAGACTGTTGCCCTCGGTGCGGATCTGCCGGCTCTCGCCCGCATAGTCGAGCGCATACCCGGGAGGAAGGATGCCCTTGGCAGCGTCCTCGAGGGCCGACAAGGCCTCTTCCTTGGTCACGCCCGGCGCCACGGCGCCGTAGACGCGGAAGCTGTTGCGCTGCTGGAAGCGAGTGAGCGAACGCGGGGCGGTCACGGTTTCAAGCGTGACCAGCGATCGCATCGAGACTGAGCCGCCCTCGGGCGTGCGGACCTTGAGCTGCAGCAGCCCGTCGGGCGAGGCGCGGAACTCGTCGGCAACCTGCGGTATCACCTTGTAGCTGCGCCCTTCGTAGTTGAATCGGTTGATGTACGCGCCCGACAGCAGCACCGCCAGATCGCGCCCAAGGTCGGCAAGGTCCAGCCCAAGGTCGGCGACCTTCTGGCGATCAATCTCGATCCGCGTCTGCGGGAGGTCGATTTTGAGATCGGTGTCGGCGTAAAGGAACTTCCCGCTCGCGAACGCGGCGCCGACCAGTTGGCCCGCAAGCGGCGCCATCTGCTCCGCCTGCTCGGTGCTGGTGACGACAAGCTCGACATCGAACTGGCCCGCTCCCGGCAGCGGCGGCGGGAGCGCCGGGAAGCACCGCACCGCGGGAATCATCATCAGCTTGCCAAAGATCTCGGGGAAAATCTCGTGGGTAGAGCGATCTCGCTCGTGCCAGTCTTGAGTCTGGATGCCGCCGAAGCCGCTGGTTGTCTGCGCTACCTGGAAGAAGAACCGGGTCTCGGGAACACTGAGATATGTCTCGGCGACGCGATCAAATCCCTCCAGCGTGTAGCGAAGCGAGGCGTCGGGCGCCGACTGGACGACCGCGAAGATGATCCCCTCGTCCTCGGTTGGCGCGAGCTCCTTTCGCGACATGGAGTAGAGCGGGACTGCCGCGACGGCAATCAAGATTGCGGCCAGCGCCATCGTCCAGCGAAGGTCGAGGGTGAAATCAAGCAATCGCGTGTACAGGCGCCTGACGGCGGCGAACATGCGGTTGACGAACCGCTGAAAGCGGCTCTCCTTCCCGCCCGCGGGCGCGAGATACGCGCTCATCACCGGTGAGAGCGTCACCGCGACCACGCCCGACACGATCACCGCCGCGGCCAGCGTGAACGCGAACTCGCGGAAGAGCATGCCCGTCAACCCGGTCTGGAACCCGATGGGGGTGTAGACCGCGGCTAGGGTGATCGTCATCGAGATGACCGGCGAGAAGAGTTCGCGCGCGCCGACGAGCGCCGCCTGCAGCTTGCTCATCCCCTCTCGGATGTGCCGCTCGACGTTCTCGACCATGACGATCGCGTCGTCAACGACCAGCCCGACCGAGAGCACGATCGCCAAGATCGTCAGCAGGTTGAGCGAGAAGTCGAGAAGGACCATCGCGATGCACGCGCCGATGAGCGAAACCGGCATGGCGACCAGGGGCACCAGCACGGTGCGGATCGAACCCATGAAGAGGAACACCACGAGCGCGACGATGGCGATGGTCTCGATCAGGGTCTTAGTGATCTCCTTGATCGCGTTTTCCATGTAGTAGGTGCCGTCGTAGGCCAGCACCATGTTGACGCCCGCGGGGAGCTTGCCCTGCAGTTCCGCCATGCGGGCCTTGAGCGCGTGGGCGACTTCCAGCTCGTTGGCCCGGGGCAGGGGCCAGACGGAGAGGTACATCGCCGGCACGCCGTTGAACCCCGCCTGTCCCGTGGGCTCCTCGCTCCCAAGCTCGACCGTAGCGATGTCGCTGAGCCTCACGAGCGTTCCGTCGCGCTCGCGGACGATCAGCCGCCGGAACTCCTCGACGGTGCGCAAGTCCGTGTCGGTGAGCAGATCGACCTGCACGTCCCGGCTCTTGGACCGCCCTACCGCCGCGAGAAAGTTGTTCCGTTCCAGAGCCGTGCGAACGTCCTCGGAAGTCACGTCGAGGCTGTCCATCTTGTCGGGATCGAGCCAGATGCGCATGGCAAGCTCGCGCGGCCCTTCGACCCCCACGCGCTGCACTCCCGGAATCGACTGCAGCTCGGGCTGGATCTCACGGACGAGATAGTCGTTGACGCTCGTCAGCGACATCGTGTCACTCGTGAAGCTGATGTAGAACGTGGCGTAGGGCTTGTCGGTGCGCTGGATGTCGACCGCTGGCGCCTCGGACTCCGCGGGCAGCTCGCTACGAACCTGATTCAGACGGGCGCTGATCTCCGCGAGGGCGTCGTTGCTGTCGTGGTTGAGGCGGAGCCGAACGGTGATGGTGCTGAGGCCGGCGGCGCTGGTGCTCTCGATGTAGTCAATGCCGTCGATCGCCGACACGGCCCGCTCGATTGGGGTTGTGATAAACCCGCGCACCGTTTCGGCGCTCGCGCCGATATAGGCGGTCGTGATCACGACGCTGCTGCTTTCCAGCCTCGGGTACTGCCTCACGGGCAGCGACCCGATCGCGCGCCACCCGACGGCGAGGATGATCAGGTTCACCACGATCGCAAGCACGGGCTTCTTGACGAAGATGTCGGTGAACGACGAGAGGCTGGTTGGGCTTGAGCCTGCCATGGTTTGTCCGTCTCTGGACGCCCCGCGTCCGATGAGCGTTGACCGTTCGAAGCGCTAGGACCCGCGACGTGCCTGCTCTTGAGAGGCTTGCTGAGGCTTGGATTCTGCACCGGCCTGATCAGGGCTTGCGGGGCCCCCGGGGTTGCCAGGGCTCGCCGGAGCTGGCTGTTCCGCTGCAGGCGGGGCAGGGATGATCAGAACGCCGTCACGCAGCTTGAATGAGCCGTTGGTGGCAATCCGCTGGCCCACGCTGAGGCCTTCAAGAACGATGACCTGGCTGCCGAGCACGGGGCCGAGCTTGACGAACTGCTGCCTCGCCCGCAGTTGCGGCCCACCCCCCGGACCACCCCCCGGACCGCCTTCTGGCGCGCCCGGACCGGGCGCCCCGGCGCCAGGTCCACCAGTGTCCTCTTCAACCAGGAAGACATGGTCGCCGTAGGAGGCGCGACGAACCGCGGTGACCGGCACGACGATGTGCTCGCTCTCATCGCCCACGGGCACCTCGACGTCGACGAACATGCCGGGCTTCAGCCGCTCATCGGGGTTGGGCACCACGGCCCGAACTCGCACGTTTCGCGTGGTCCGGTCCGCCGCTGCGTCGACAGCTACCACTCGGATCTCGACTGGTTCCTGCCCGAGGATCATCGAGTTGGCTCGGACGGTCATCCCGGGCGTCGCCCGGACAGCTTCGCTCTGCGGGACTGCAAAGTCGAGAAAGATCTCGTCCGAGACGCCCTGTAGAGAGACCACGTCGGCGCCCTCCGCCAGGTATTGCCCGGGGTGGACATTTCGGATGCCCGCCCTCGCTCGAAAGGGCGCGATGATCGTCTTCTTGGCGATCTCCGCCTCCATCAGCGCAACCCGGGCCTTGCTTTGGGCCAGCTCTGCCTGCGTGCGATCGAGGTTCGCCCGGGCGGAGTCCATTGTGGCGACCGCGCGATCGACGTCCGTCCCCGCTGCGGCGTCGCGTGCCGCTGCTTCCCTGACGCGAGCAAGGTTGAGTTCCTGAAACTTCAGTTCCGCCTGCATCACGCGGATCGAGGCCTCA
Source organism: Planctomycetota bacterium (assembly GCA_033763815.1). Lineage (GTDB taxonomy): Bacteria > Planctomycetota > Phycisphaerae > Phycisphaerales > UBA1924 > JANRJU01. The sequence continues at coordinate 205,215 of JANRJU010000003.1, read as the reverse complement.
GCGACCTTCTCACTCGCCTTGGCGCTTGCAAGGTCGGCCTCTTCGGTCGACGTGTCCAAGCGCAGGATGACATCTCCCTCGTTCACGAGCGACCCCGATTGGAAGTTGACCTCGGTCACTCGCCCCGCGAGCTCGTTGCGCACGTTGATGAACTGGATCGGAAACACCGTTCCCACCAGCTTGGCGCGGGCTTGCCACGGACGGGTTGTGACCGAGACGATGTCGACCGCTTCCGCGGGCTCAAAGCCGGCCTGGGCCGGCCCGGCGCTCGAATCTCGCCATCGCACCAAGGCAACCGTCCCCGCCAGCAGCGCGAGCAGCCCGAGAACCACCGCGCCGGCGGCAAATCGCTTCCACATCACGTGACTCCTCTGGTCTTGCGCGCTCGCAACGCCCGAAGCCGCCCCCCGCGTGGCCATCCCCGCCCGCCGACGCTCGACGCCTCTATCGACTTCCCGGGGGCTTTCCTCATCGTTTTGACGACTCTCGAGACCCCAGCGGCGTTGACGCCCGCGGCTACACCCCGATCGTGTTGACGCCGCAGTCCACGTAAACCGTCTCACCGGTCACGCCGGACGAAAGCTCGCTGGCCAAGTAGACCGCGGTCTTCCCCACGTCTTCCCCGGTCACGTTCCGACGAAGCGGAGCCCGCTCGACAGTGCGATCGCCCATCGAATCGGTGCCAGCAACCGCTGAACTTGCCAGCGTGCGAAGGTAACCGCCTGAGATCAGGTTCACGCGGATCCGCTGCGCCCCAAGCTCCGCGGCGAGATATCGCCCGGTGCATTCCAGGGCCGCTTTGGCCACGCCCATCACGTTGTACCCAGGAACGACCTTCTCCGCGCCGTAGTACGACATCGCCATGATGGAGGCGGTCGGCGCGGGCGTGTCCTTCTCTGCGGGCGCTGGCCCGAGCGAACGGGCCATGATCGGAACGGCCCGGTGAGCCATCGCCACCAGCGAATACGCCGAGATGTCGATCGCGCTCAAATACGCCTGGCGAGGCGTCTGGTGGAACTTACCCATCTGCAGCCAATCACGATCGGCAAAGGCAATCGAATGCACCAGGAAGTGCATGCGCTCGAACCGCTCGGCATACTTGGCAAACGCTTCGTCGGTTTGAGCGTCGCTCCCCGCGTCGAGCGGATGCAGCCAAGGCTCCGACGTCAGCCCAAGAGCTTCGACCGCCCGTCGCGTCCGGCGCTCGTTCTTCTCACCGGGCAGATGCGTGAACGCACACGTTGCCCCATGCTCGATCAGCGACTTGGCGATGTACCAGGCGTAGGAACGTTCGTTGGCGATACCCACCACAAGCCCGACTCGTCCTTCAAGGAGCTTCATGGGCTATTTGTAGGCGTCTTCCTTCCCGTTTCTTGGCTTCCACACAAAAGTTTGATGCTCATCGAAGTGTCCGTCGGCCCCCGCTGCGCCCAGGCTTGACCTCCGGGGCTTGTTCAGCAAACTTGGTGCCACCATCGCTCACCCAGCAGCACGCTGGATTTCAGCAGCGTTTCGATCCACTCCTGCTCTGGGTCGCTGTCGGCGACGATGCCAGCGCCAATCCAGTATTCGACTCGGTGGCTCGCGGGCGAACGGGCCGGGGATGACAACGCTCGAACGAAGGCGGTGCGAATCGCCACGCTGAGGGCCATGTTGCCGCAGTCGCTGAGGAACCCGAGCGAGCCGCAGTAGACGCCCCGCGGAGCTTGCTCCAGTTCCTGGATGATCTGCATGGCACGAATCTTCGGCGCCCCGGTGACGCTCCCGGCGGGAAAGACGCTCTCGATGAGATCACGCAGCCCCAGCCCGTCTCGGAGCCGCCCGGAAACCGTGCCCACGCCCTGGGAAAGCGGGCCGTGCGACTCGAGCTCACGCCCCGACTCGACACGAACGCTCCCGAACTCGCACACCCGCCCGAGGTCGTTGCGCATAAGGTCGACGATCATGGCCAGTTCGGCGCCGTCCTTACCGCTATCGTGAAGCTCCAAGCGCTGCTCGAGGGGCCTGGTGCCCTTCATCGGGCGAGTCGTAACTGACCGAGTCTTGGCGTCAAGAGAGAGATGCAACTCGGGACTTGCCGAAACGATCGCCTCGCCGGTTGGTAGCTCCATCAAGGCGCCATACCACGGGCGACCATCCGCCAACAGCCTCGCCAGCAGCGCCCGAGGCGAGCCCGCGAACGTGCAGTCAAGGCGATGGGCCAGATTCACCTGGTAGACGTCCCCCGCGAAAATCAACTCTCTCGCCCGCGTGACCATCGCCAGGAACCGCGCCCGGGAAGCGTCCAGTTCGCCGCGTGAAGGGGGCGAGGGACGCAAGGTGGGCGTCGGAGACGTGCCACCACGCTCACTCTCGCCGAGCGAAGTTCGAACGACTTCGCTCGCCCTTTGCAGCGCTCGCATCGCTTCGCACGAATGATCCGATTCGTGGGCGCCGGCCCCGACCCGCCACCACCGCTTCAACTGTTTGTCAAAGCAGAGCGCTCGCGGACACCGCCAGAGCCACGCAGCATCGGCCCGCTCGCCGCTCATCGCCCCTGCGTCGCGGGCCGCCGGCTCTACCGCATAGCCAGCGTCAAACGGCAGACAGATAAGGCTTCCACCCGAGAAGGGAGGCTCGTCGTCGCTTGGCGGGGCCATGCCTAGGCCAGTTCCAAACGCGAGCTCGCGCCATGGAACACGCTCGGCCGCGACCGGCTCGGCGATGATGGCCCAGCGGGACCATCGCGATTCGTCGCCAAGTCCCCATGCGGCCAGGGGGCGATCAGCCGCCCAGGCTCGAACGACGAGCGTCGGGTCGACGGGCGAAAGGAGCGGAACGCGGGCAGTGAGCGAGGCCGACACGCCTCAAGCGTAACCCGATCAAGGGATGCGCCGGCGAAACTCGTCGCAGACCACAAGTATGAATGTGCCTGATGATGCACGAAACGAGCAAAAGAGGCGACTCTAGCCCCGGTTCGGGCGATTGCAACTCGTCTAGCGCGGGTTGCCTTTCTATGATTGTGGTTCACGGACGTGCAACCGCACGCCCGAACATATGCCGATCTCCGGTCGGACGGCCTCCGAATGGACGGACGCCGCCGGAAGCCCGCCTCCAGAGAACCGCAAGGCAAGCGCGGGTTGGAAGCGTTTGAGGGGGGCAGGGGGATCGGGGTCGCACCGCGGCACGGGGCTGAGTTCCAGTCCTGCCGCCCGTAGGAAGGTCAACATGCCGAAAGCCGCCGCCAAGTCCAAGTCCGCAAGCTCGAACGGCTCCCTGAACGGGGACGCAGCCCCAGTCTCATCCTCGCGGGTCGCGGGCCCGGCGACGGTCGCGATGAGAAACCGTCCCGGCAAGATGGTCTACTACTTTGGCAAGGCCCGCACCGAGGGCACTATCGAGATGAAGCAGATTCTCGGTGGCAAGGGCGCCAACCTTGCGGACATGACTTCGATCGGGCTCCCGGTCCCCCCCGGGTTCACCATCACCACCGACACCTGCTCCGCATATTACAAGGCCGGGCAGCGCCTGCCCCATGGCCTGATGAACGAAGTTCACAAGAACATCTCGCTCATCGAGAAGGAGACGGACAAGCGATTTGGCGATCCGAAGAACCCGCTGCTGGTTTCCGTGCGCTCCGGCGCTGCGGTCTCCATGCCCGGCATGATGGATACCATCCTCAATCTGGGCCTGACCGACCAGGCGGTCGAGGGCCTCGCGCAAAGCACCGGCAACCGCCGCTTCGCCTACGACGCCTATCGCCGCCTGATCAACATGTTCGGCGACGTCGTGATGGGCGTCGACCACGAGCACTTTGAGGAGGCGTTCGCCAAGATCAAGACCAAGTACAAGGTCGAGCTCGACACCGACGTTCCCGAGCAGGGCATCGTCGACCTCTGCGACGCGTACAAGCTCATCTACAAGCGTCACAAGGGCGAGGAGTTCCCGCAGAATCCCTTCAAGCAGCTCGAACTGGCGATCGAGGCCGTCTTCAAGAGCTGGAATGGCGAGCGTGCGGTTTCCTACCGGCGAATCCAGGGCATCTCGGGCCTCACCGGCACCGCTGTCAACATCCAGGCCATGGTCTTCGGCAACATGGGCGAGGACTCGGGCACGGGCGTTGCCTTCACCCGCAACCCCGCCACGGGCGAGAATGAGTTCTACGGCGAGTTCCTGATCAACGCTCAGGGCGAGGACGTCGTCGCGGGCATCCGCACGCCCCAGCCCGTCGAGCAGATGGCCAAGTGGAACAAGACCGTCTATCAGCAGCTTCTCAAGAACAAGAACACGCTCGAGAAGCACTACAAGGAAATGCAGGACATCGAGTTCACCATCGAGCGCGGGAAGCTCTACATGCTCCAGACCCGCTCGGGCAAGCGCACCGGCCTCGCCGCTGTCAAGATTGCCTGCGACATGGTCAAGGAGCGATTGATCGATGAGAAGACCGCGGTGCTCCGGATTCCCGCGGGCGACCTTACCCAACTCCTGCTGCCCAGCTTCGACCCAACGAAGAAGAAGCTCGCGGTCGCGGGCAACCACGTGCTGGCTCGGGGCTTGCCCGCGTCTCCGGGCGGCGCCGTGGGCAAGCCGGCCTTCACCGCCGAGGAAGCCGTCAAGCGCAAGCAGGCCGGCGAGCACGTGATCCTTGTTCGCAAGGAAACCAGCCCAGAGGACGTTGAGGGCATGCACTCGGCCGCCGGCATCCTCACGAGCACGGGCGGCATGACCAGCCACGCGGCGGTCGTCGCGCGAGGCTGGGGCAAGTGTTGCGTCGTCGGCGCGGGCGACATTGTCATCGACGCCGCCAAGGGCCAGTTCACCTCCAAGAGCGGTCGGATCGTCGGGCGCAACGACGTCATCTCGATCGACGGCTCGACCGGCGAGGTCATCATCGGGCCCCTTCCGACCGTTGAGCCCAAGCTCTCCAGCGACTTCCAGCAGATCATGAAGTGGGCCGACCGCTACCGCAAGATTGGTGTTCGGGCCAACGCCGATACTCCGGGCGACGCCCAGCGGGCCCGCGACTTTGGCGCCGAAGGCATCGGCCTCTGCCGCACCGAGCACATGTTCTTCGAGGGCGAGCGCATCAAGGCGATGCGAGAGATGATCCTCGCCGACATGCGCGAGTCGCGAGAGAAGGCCCTGGGCAAGCTCCTGCCCTACCAGCGGGACGACTTCATCGGCCTCTTCAAGGCCATGAAGGGCCTCCCGGTCACCATCCGCCTCATCGACCCCCCGCTCCACGAGTTCGTCCCCCACGATGAGAAGAGCCAGAAGGAGATGGCGCAGGCCATGGGCGTTCCGGCGGAGAAGGTTCGCCAGCGCGTCGCCGCGCTCCACGAGGCCAACCCCATGCTCGGGCACCGAGGGTGCCGCCTCTGCGTCACCTACCCCGAGATTCTCGAGATGCAGGTTCGCGCCATCGTCGAGGCGACGATCGACTGCCTCCGCTCCAACATCAAGGCGATGCCGGAGATCATGATCCCGCTCGTCGGCGTCCGGAAGGAACTGGAAGTCCTTCGCAAGCAGGTCGAGGACACCATCGCCAAGGTCAAGGCCGAGGAAGACTACAAGCCCCGCCTGGACATCAAGATTGGCACCATGATCGAGGTGCCCCGCGCCGCCGTCACCGCCAACGAGATCGCTGAGCACGCCGACTTCTTCAGCTTCGGCACCAACGACCTGACGCAGATGACCTTCGGCTTCAGCCGCGACGACATCAACAGCTTCCTCCCCGACTACCTCAACCAGGAAATCCTGGAGCAGGATCCCTTCCAGACGCTCGATCAGTCAGGGGTTGGCCAACTCGTCGACATCGCGATCAGCAAGGGCCGCAAGACCAAGGCCGACCTCAAGATCGGCATCTGCGGCGAGCACGGCGGCGATCCCAAGTCCGTCCACTTCTGCCACCGCGTCGGGATGGACTACGTCTCCTGCTCTCCCTTCCGCGTGCCGATCGCTCGCCTCGCGGCGGCGCAGGCGGCGCTCATGGCTGAGAAGTAAGCAGCCCCTCTGAATGGCAACTGGGCTCGGTGACCCGCCTCGGTCCGAAGCCCGGTTCAGTTCGAAGAACTCGCAAACCACAAACCCCGCGATCCACGCGGGGTTTTTTCTTGCTCATGATGTCCTGTGGCCCGAGCTCGCCTCTCGCAAAACTCGGATCTGGCAAACTCGGATCTCAAAGTTCGCAGCGTGGTGGAATGTGGCCTTGCCACACGGCCCACCCAGACTGTCCAGCCAGACGCCTTGCGTAGCAGCCACCTTGGACCCGCCCAACCCTTGCAGCAAGCTCACTTCCCGTCGTACTTCTTGAACTCCGCGACGTCCTTGTCAGTGATGGCGCTGTTGGTCCACGCCGCGTGATACAGCGACCCAAGGACCGCGGCCCCGTCCGTCATCCGCTGTCCGATGAACCGCGCACCGATCACCTGCTCCAGTTCGCCCGTCCTATGCATCTCATACAAGGGCGTCACCATTTCGAAGGAGCGCGTGATCAGCGCCAGGACATCCTGCCACGGATCCTTGACATCGATCAAGGGCTGCATCGGGGCGCGAGCGCCGCGCAGGTTGAGGTGGTTCAGTCGGTGTTTTTCGACGATTCCGCCATCGATGTACGCGTGGAACGTCTTCTCTGTCGTGAATCCGCTTGGGTTGTCGCCCACCCAGCCGTTGTAATGCTTGGTCGTGTGAAGGGGCTGCGCCGCGTCGCCCACGAAGTGGCTCAGCACGCCCATGTGGTACATCACGTTCGCCCGCGCCATCAAGATCTGGTCGTTGCGGGTGCGCACCGCCGCCTCCGCCAGGACGTTCGTTGCCTTCGCGCCGTCGCTCGTGCCAGCGGCAGCGCCTGCCTTGGCGGCTTCCAGCGCCGTGACTTCTTCCGCCAACAGGGCCTCGAAGATCCGGAGCGTCTTGAAGCTGGATTGCAGCTTGGCGAAGTGCTCCATGATCGCGTGCGGGAGAAAGCCTGGCCACTCCAGCGTCTTGGCCCAGTCCTTCTCAGGGTCGACCGCCTTGCCCTTGAACGCCGCGCCGGCCCGCTCTTGCGCTCGCACCATCTGCTTGATGAACTCATAACGCAAGGGCGAGATATCCGTCAGCGTCAGCCCGAACGGCTCCAGATCTTCAAGGTCAATGAAGTGATCGGTGTTGTTCTCGTGGGCGAGCTGCGCGATGCGAGTCGATCGCCAGCGATCCGGCATCACCGATTGGTCGGCGATCCCGGTCCGCGTGGATTCGTCGGTCACCCAGAACGGCGCGTCCGCCTGCTCCGCCAGAGAATCCAGCGCCAGGAGCGTGATCGTGCGATGACCCGGCGCGTCCCACGCGAGCGCCGGACGGACGCCGAAGACCGACACCGCCAGCGCGGCTCCCAGCGCACACGCTCTCGCAAAAAGCGCGAATGGCTGTTTGGTTTGGGGCCGATCGCCTCGCTCCAATCCACTGGACTGGGGTCGGACTCGTTCAACACTGGCTGGGTTCTTGAACATCATGTTCGATCTCGCTGGCTTCCGCTTTGTGTCTTGCCTCGTCAAGCCCTCTCGCTGGCAGCCTCGGCGGACGCTTCGATGTTACCCGCCCCGAGCGGCGTCCCCGGATGGCGGGCTATTTTCTCCGGCACGCGCCGGAATAGCGCGGGCTCCGGCCGGCACCGCCAGAGCCACGCCCTAGACGATGCATCGACGGAGAACGCTCGTGTCCGAATCGAAGCCACCCGCCAAGGCCAAACGAACCCGAGCTGCAACTGACGAATCGACGCAGGGCGACTCCGCCGCCGCTTCGCACGCCTGGATTGATCACCTGCGCGGGAAGTTCCTTGCCTTTGAGGGCCCCGATGGCTGTGGCAAGAGCACGCAGTACCGGCGGTTTGCCGACCTTTGCATTGCCTCGGGCCTTGGCGTGTGCGAGGTGCGCGAGCCCGGCGGAACTCCGATCGGCGAGCGCGTCCGCTCGCTGCTGCTGGACAAGGCGCACAGCGAGATGGGCGTCCGCTGCGAAATGATGCTGTACATGGCCAGCCGCGCGCAACTGGTTGATGAACGCATCCGCCCCGCGCTGGCCCAGGGAAAGCTCGTTCTTGCCGATCGATTCGTGGCGAGCACGCTGGTCTATCAGGGCGCCGCCGGCGGCCTCGACCCGCAGGAGATCCTCGCGGTCGCTAAGGCCGCCACGGGCGGGCTGCAGCCCGACTTGAACGTCGTCTTCGATGTCGACGACACCATCGCGGCGACCCGCGCCGGGATCGTCGCGCCCGCGGGCAGGCCCGACGTCGCCGACGCTCAGTCGTCGCTCTTTGCCGATCGAATGGAAGACCGGGGTCGCGAGTTCCGCCGGCGGGTCCGGGCTGGCTACGTCTCGCTGTGCGAGCAAGACCCCGCTCGATATCTGCGCATCGATGCGTCGGGCACGCCCGAGCAGGTGTGGACGCTGCTGCTCGGGGGCCTGAAGCCCCGCGTCGACGCGTGGGCCGAGTGAAACTCGCCCCCCGTCAACCCTGCTCGAAGGCAACGAGGCTCGACCATGCTGGGTCGTTCGCCTCGCGGAGGTCGAGCTTCGCGCGGTGGGCCGCGTCGCCGGCACGCATCCCGGAGGCGACGTGCACATAGAACCGATCAATCGCGCGGGCATAGTCCGACGCCGAGGCCCGCTCTGAGGGCATGACGACGCACCTCGCGCCCGCGAGGATCAGCCCATGGGCGAGCGCAAGCCGGGCTTCCCCTGTGCTGGACGGGCCTGTGCTGGACGGGCCTGTGCTCGAACTCGCGGGGCCCGAACTGGCGTGTGCCGAGGCGGCATGACCTACGCGGGCCTTCTCACCGCTCGAGTCGCCTCGCGGCGTGCGAGGCAGCGTTGCGAACACGAAGCAGCCCGCCGCGAGCAGATCCAGGCGCGAAAGTTCACGAGGCGTAGGGATGCCGAGCCATTCGTCCTCCCGCCCGGCGCGGGGCGTCCCGCCGTGCAGATACAGCGCAGCACGGATCGCAGGGGTCTCGTCATGCGGGGTCGATCGCTCGCGCCAAAGCGACGTGCGAGCAGTCCATCGCCACCATTCTCCGCCATCGGGCACGTCGGGCAAAACGCCCCACGCCCCGGCGTAATGAACCCACGACGCGCCTCGACGGTCGGCGAGCGCCCGCCCGCTCGCCGCCTTGCCCACCACCAGCGACGCCCCTCGCGGCGCGAGCACCTTAATCGCCGACGCGGGCACGCCCTCCTGCTCGCTCGCACCCTCGCGACTGGCCTCGCGCCCCAGCTGGTTGCGATCCTTCAACAGCGCCGCCGACGCCGACGGCGCCTCCCGTGCCGCGGGCTCGAGCGTCACCTGATTGGTCGGAATGATCGGCGTGCTCGAACGCAAGCGCAGGCGCTTGAGCACACGGTCCAGCCTGCCCGCCAACCTGCCCGAAGGCGGCGAGCGAAACGTTGGCGTCTGCTCCGCGGAATCGCGGAACACCGCGGCGTCGACCGCATCCACCTCCGAGCGCCCCATCAGCACCGGGCTCGCGCTGGGCTCGCTTGCAGCGGGCATCGCCAACAGCCCATGAGGAGACGTCATCAGGCGAACGCGAACCTGGTCCATGAGCAGCATCGCGCGATTCCCGCCGCCAGTGCTCCCGCTAACCGGCAGCGACTCGAACGACAAACCCGCCAGGCAGCCATCGGGCACGATCGCCAGCGAACGGAGCTCGCGAACATCAAGCCCGCACCGGATCGCGTCCCACAGCTTCAGCCCCGCCTCGGCGTGCCCCGTCGCATGCCACGCCCGAACCATCGCTTCAATCGCGCTTGCAGGACCAAGATCGACGACCCGCGCGTTCGTGCGGCCCTCCGGCGTCAGCACCACCGCCGCCAGGCGAAGATCCTCCGGAGGCGAAGGCACTGGACCAGTCGCCTGGTTCCAGTCGCCCCGCGTCCAGCCCATGAAGACGAGCAGCGCACCATTCTCGGGCAAAGCAGCGGCAAACGCCGACAGGGGCGATTCCCACGCGCGATGCTGCGCCGCCAGCACCGGCGTCGCCTCCACGATCGATTCCCAGGTCCTCCTCGCCGTGCGCGCCTGCGTCGCCAGTTGCAAGCGCTGTGCCTGCGTCGCGATGCTGACATCCTCGCTCGCTGCCGCGTGCAGCGACCACAGCGACCGGGTCAGCGAGTGAACCCGGGCCCGAAGCTCGGGCGAGCGCGACAGGCTGAGCATGCCTCGCGCGTCGACCGCCTCGCTCCGCAAGATCGGACCGCCGACCAGCAGCATCTCCGCAGCGCTGCCGGCGTGCTCCGGATGCGTCACCGCGAACTCCACCAGCCCCGAGAGCAGCATCGACGTGGACGCCGCCGCGATGGGCGTGAAGGGCGAGACCGAGATCAACATGTCGCGGCGGGTCTGCGCGATCGCATCCCGAAGCGTGCCCCGCAGCAGTGCCAACCCCTGCTCCGGTGTCGGAGCCTGGTCCGAGGAATCATGCTCCCGGGCGCTGGCGTTGCCCACCTGATCGGGCGTTATGGAGCCAACCTTCCGCTCGTCATTGCCCGTGGCAGGGCAGTGCAGGGCCAGCACCGCTTCGACCTGTCGTGCGCGAGCCGCGAGCAAGCCGCTCGACCCTTCCCAGCCGATTTTCTCCCACGCCTGAATGACCTGCTTGAGCTCGTGCAGCGCCGCTGAGATCTGCCCCGTCGCCAGCAGCGCTCCCGCGTAATCCTCGCACGCACCGAGATACGACGGGCGTGACTCCGACCCGCTTGGTGGCTGCAGGAGCGCCCGCCGAGAGGCCGCCGCCTGCAGCGCACCGCTCGTGTCGCCCGCGCCCGCCAGCACCGATGCCAGCAGCTCCTGCAAGCTCGCGATCTGCTCGGTGTCGGTTCGCTCCTGCCCGCTCAGCAGCGCGATCGCGGCCTTGAGTTGCCGGGCCGCTTCGGGCTGCTGCTGAAGTTCCGCCAGCGCGAGCGCGTCGCGAGAGAGCAACTCCGCCAGCACGCGGATTCCACTCCTGGCTTCCTTGCGGGCCAGCTCGATGGCTTCGCTGATCGCCTGGCGAGCCTCGGCCGCCCAGCCGCGGAGGATCAAGAACTCACCAAGCGCTCGGAGGCAGAGGGCCTTGGTGCTGGCCTCATCGGGCCCGAGCGTCCGGGCGATCCCCACGCCCGCATTCAGCAACCGCGACGCGTCAGCGTCGAGCCCAGAGCGCGACCGCGCCGCCGCAAGCTGGCAGAGCTTGATCGCCACCTCCGCCGTCCGCTCACCAACCACGCTCCGAACCGTCTCGAGCGCGCTCACCAGCAGCCCATCGCTCTCGGCAAACTCACCCGCCTCCAGCAGTACCGCTGCCAACGACTCTTGCGCCGCCACGCGCTCCGGGTGCCCAGTGCCAACCATCCCCGAAACCAACTCCAGCGCTTCGCGCCGGGCACGCTCCGCGGCGTCCAGATCCCCGCTGACGATCGACGCATCACCCAGCAGTTGCAACGCTGCGACCCGCGCCTGCTTCTCGTCCGAATCCTCGGGCGTGCCCAGCAGCGCCAGCGCGCTCGACGCGGATTCGATCGCCTCCGCATAGGCCTCGTCGGACATGTTGACCCGGCCCATGTTCGTCAGCGCGATCGCCAGCGCCGCCGGCTGCTCGTCCGACTGCTGCCGGCAAATATCCACCGTCTCTTGGATCAGCGGCCTCGCGATCGCCGGACGGTTCAACGCGAGGTTGACCTGCGCCAAGTTGTTCAGCGGCTCCACCAGCGCGGGGTCCTTGCTCCCGGCAAAGAACCGGCGAATCTCCAACGCCTCACGCAGCAACGTCTCGGCGATGTTCAGGTTGCCCGCGCTCTGCTCGAACTTCGCCAACACCGACAATGCGTGCGCGACGATCGGATGGCGATCGCCCAGCGACGCACGGGCCCGGGATGCGGTCTGACGCGCGCGGGTCAGGGCCTCGACGGTCTTGCCACGCTCCATCAGCTTGGCGGCTTGGGCGTATCCCTCTTCGAGTTCCTGAATCAGCTTGTCGGACATCGGGTCCCCAACCGTCGCCATGCCGCGAACGGACCTTGTCGTCAGGGTAGCTTTCGATCCCCCGGGCCGCGACCCCAAACCGGGGCGCGGTCACGCTCGGGCGAGCCCCGGACTCCAGACCTGCTCACTCGACCCGCTACCGCTCACTCGCCCCGCTACCGGCCCAGCCGGTCGCCCCCGCCAGCGTCAGTCGTCCGAAGCTGCACCCGAGCCAACTCCCGACCCAATCCCCGACGCAAGCCCGGCCCTGAGCCGCTCGACGTTCTCGCGCATCAGCGTGAGGTAGTCCCGCCCTGCCGCGCGGTCCGCCTCCGAAAGGCTCTCGACGGGCGTAAACACCACGCTGACAACCCCAAGCGCTTGGAGCGCCTCAACGTTGCCTGCCAGCGGATCACCCTCCCACAGCATGACTTTGGACTGGGGTGGAACTGCCCCGTCTCCCGATGACTTGACATAGCTCGCGACTTCCCCCACCTGCTCGGGCGTCAGCGGCTCATCGGGTTCGAAGGCGAAGTTCTCGATCGTCCACCTGTATCGCTTGGCAAGGTAGTTGTACGCGGGGTGCGAAGCCATGAGCGTCGCACGAGCAAGCCCGGGGGAGACTTCACGCAGCGCCGCGTCGAGGCTCTCAAGGTCCGACTTCAGGCCGCGAAAGTTCTCGTCGAACGTGCGGACGTGCTCGGGCCAGCGCCTGCCCATGGCGACGCGGATCGCATCCGCCTGGCGAACCGCGTTCAGCGGATCCACCCACGTGTGCCCATCGACACCCTCGTGCGTGTGCGATCCCTTCGCTCCGTGGCTGTGCGTCACCGTCTCATACGTCACGAACTCGCTGGCGAACCCGCCGGCACTGTCCACCACGCGGCTCATCGGAAGGCTCGCGGTTCGAACCCATTGCTCAAACTCCGCGCCGTTGACGACAATCAGTGCGGCCTTCTGATAGGCCGACAACGCTTCTCGTGAAGGCTGCCAGAAGATCGGGTCCTCCTCCGCCGGCAGCGGGCACACCACGCGCACGAGGCCGCCCGCGATCCGCTCCGCAAAGTACGTCGTTGGATAAAAGGTCGTGTAGACCGCGGCATCGGGTGACAATGCCGCGACCGTCCCCTGAGCGGTGCTCGCACCCGGGCTGGATGGTGTTGCCGAGTCTGCCTGAGGCGCGTTCTGCTGATCCTGCTCGCGAGCGCCGCAGGAAGCCATGACCATCGAGCCCAAGATTATCACCAACGTCAACGCGAGCGCCATCGCCGTGAACCACGCCGTGCGAGTCTTCTCCATGCGATAAGTCTAGAAAGGAAATCCGCCGACTTGCGTCGGCGGTCCTTCCAGATGCATCAAGTTTCCGCGTTCGGCCCGGCCTACTTCGTCTTCGTATCGCCCCGCGCGAAGATGCTCGCGACGTAGTTGAGCACGTCGGTCGCGCTGGTCTCGTTGTAGCCGAAGTTCTTGATGAGGCGCTGCTTCACGACGTCGATCTTCTTCTGTGTCTCGTCGTCAACGACCGTCGAGACGAGGTTCTTCAGCTTGATCGTGTCGCGCTGGTCCTCGAAGAGCTTGAGCTCCAGGGCCCGGTACAGCCTTGCGTTGGTGTTGTACGCGAACTTCTTCCCGTCCAGCGCCAGCGCGCCGATGTAGTTCATGATCTCCTGGCGGAAATCGTCCTTGCGGCTGTCGGGGATGTCGATCTTCTCCTCGATCGATCGCATCAGTCGCTCGTCCGGTTCCTCGTCCCGGCCCGTGTACTTGTTGCGGACCTTTTCCTTCTGCGTATACGCCCGCACGCTCTCGATGTAGTTCGAGCACAACCGGTGGATCGCGTCCTCGTCGGCGCTGATCGCCCGCTGCACCTCGGCCTTGATGATGTCTTCGTATTCTTCCTTGACGATCGACAAGAGCTCGCGATACCGCTTCTTCGTGTTCTCGTCGTTGATCAGCGAGTGGTGCGAGAGCCCGCCCTCCAGCTCGTTGAGCACCATGAACGGATTGATTGCCCGCTCCTCGATCGCCGCACGGCTGACCAGCGCGTTGCTGATCTTGTCCTGGATGTACCGGGGCGAGATCCCGCTCATCCCCTCGCGGGTCGCCTCTTCCTTCAGCTCCTTCACCGAGTCCTCGGTAAAGCCGGGGATGCTCTTGCCATTGTAGAGCTTGAGCTTCTGCAGGAGCGACAGGCTCGACTTCTTGGGCTCTTCCAGGCGAGTCAGCACCGACCACATCGCCGCGACCTCGATGGTGTGCGGCGCGACGTGGATCCCCTTGATCCGATCGGGCCCGAAGCTCTTCTGGTAGATGCGGATCTCGTCGTCGAGGCGGATGTTGTAAGGCACGTCGATCTTGATCGTGCGGTCGCGGAAGGCCTCCATCATCTCGTTGCTCTGGAGACGCTTGTACTCAGGCTCGTTGGTGTGCCCGATGATCACCTCGTCGATGTAGGTCTGCGCAAACTTCTTGGGCTTGATCGTGTGCTCCTGCGTCGCGCCGAGCAGGTCGTAGAGGAACGCCACGTCGAGCTTGAGCAGCTCGATGAACTCGCAGATCCCGCGGTTGGCGATGTTCAGCTCGCCATCGAAGTTGAACGCGCGCGGGTCGCTGTCGCTGCCATACTGGGCGATTTTGCGGTAGTTGATGTCGCCCGTGAGCTCCGTCGAGTCCTGGTTCTTCTCGTCCTTGGGCTGGAAGGTGCCGATCCCCACGCGGTCCTTCTCGCTCAGCGTGATCCGCCGAACGCGAACGTGGTTTATGACCGAGCGCCAGTCCCCGGCGTAGAAGCGCATCAGGTCTTCCAGAATCTTCCTGCAGAAGGGGTCGGGCTCGCCAAAGAGCTTGAGCACGCCGTTGTGGTGCTGGGGCTTGTAGCCCTCGTTCAGGTTGGCCAGCAGGGCCGCCCGGGCTTCCTTGGGAACCAGCACCAGGGGTTCCTCGTGCATCGGGCAGTTGAACTCGTGCGTCGCCTCGGCCTGCTTTGAGCCCGGACCCGCCTGGGAGACCTCGCAGTTCTCATTGAGCAGCCAGGAGAACGAGTAGAGCGCACCCTCGGGTGTCCGGCTGTAGTGCTCCAGCCCCTTCTTGAGCAGGCGAGCGATCGTCGACTTGCTCGAGCCCACGGGCCCGTGCAGCAGCAGGATGCGCCGATCCGTCCCGTAGCCCTCAGCCGCGGAGCGCAGGAAATCCACGAGCTGCATGAGCGCAAAGTCGAGCCCGAAGATCGCATCCTGTCCGTTCTCGAACGGGTCGGAGAAGAAGTGGTAGCGGATGCACTCGCGCCGGAAGAGCTTGTACTTCTCGCTGCCCTGGGCCAGGATCGCGTCGTGCAGACGCTGGTACGCATTGCGGATCACGCCCGGATTCTTCTGGCACGTGTCCAGATATTCCCAGAAGCTTCCGGTCCAATGCTGATCCTGGAATCGCCGGCGATCGAGCTTGGATTCGATCACGCCCAGCAGTCCCGAGCTGGAGCCCGACGCATCAAGGGTTCGTGTCTCAGCCATAAGCGATACCTCCCAAGAGAGGTGCGCCCGCCATCATGGCGAGCGCCCGGCGTGTCCCCCCGACCCCATCCCCCCGGCTGGTGCCCCGCCAGCCAACCCCCGCCAGCCAACCCCCGGCAGCCAACCCCCGGCAAGCAACCCCCGGCAAGCAACCCCGCACAGCAGTCCATTCCGACCCGTTCCCCCACGACAGGGGGCCCGCCCGGAGCACCATCCACAACTATCGGCCCGATGCGCGGCGCCCGCCACTCTGACGGGAGAGATTCCGCAACTGCACCGCCCTGGGCCCGCTCGTCCCGATTCTGGTACGCACCAGCCGACCCGCGGTTACGAGAATTGGACTCGAGTTGTCAGATGTGCGCGCGCCCCACGCCCAGCGAGTCGGGCCGACGCCTGCAACTGCGTATGTTCCTGGGTTGTCTGAACCCAATGCCACCGCCATCCTCTTGGCCGTCTTTGGAATCCTGATGGCCTTCAGCGTGCTCTTCACCCGCACGCTGGATCGCGTTGGTGTCCCAGTCGTGCTCCTGTTCCTCATCCTCGGGATGCTTGGCGGGTCCGAGGGCCTGGGGGGCGTGGAGTTCGACGACTACGAGTTTGCATTCCGCGTCGGAACCGTCGCCCTCATCTTGATCCTCTTTGACGGCGGGCTCAATACCACCTGGAAGTCCATTCGCAGCAGTGCCTCACCGGCCGGGCTGCTCGCGACGCTGGGCGTCGCGGGCACCGCTGGCGTGATGGCGCTCATCGCCCGGGGTCTGGGCCTCTCGTGGGGAGAAGCCTTGCTGATCGGGGCGATCGTCTCCTCGACCGACGCCGCGGCGGTCTTTGCCGTCCTCAGAGGCGGGAGCCTTCGAGTCAAGGACCGCGTCCGCAGCACCCTCGAAGTCGAATCCTGCATCAACGACCCGATGGCGGTGATCCTGACCGTTGCGGTGGTCGAGGCGCTTCGCGCTCAGCAGGCCCCGGGGTGGCAACTCGCGTTGCTTGTGCCCTGGCAGCTCGTCGCTGGCGTTGCGGTCGGCGTCAGCATCGGGCTCCTGGCCCGATGGATATTCGAGCGGACACGCCTCACGACGGCCGGGCTGTATCCCGTGATCACCTTGAGCGTCGCCTTCATCGCCTTCGGTGCTGCGACACTCGTCCACGCCAGCGGGTTCCTGGCCGTCTTCGTGGTCGCCGCCGTGCTGGGCAACGGTCCACTGCCCTTCAAGGCGGGCATGACCCGCGTCCACGAAGCCGTCGCGTGGATGAGCCAGGTCGCGATGTTCCTGATGCTCGGTCTGCTGGTGTTTCCGAGCAAGCTGCTGCCGGTGGCGTGGATCGGGCTCGCGCTCGGGCTCGGGCTGGCCTTCGTTGCGCGGCCGTTGATGGCGGCGCTCTGCCTGGCACCTTTCGGGTGGAGCTCCCGCGAGATCGCCTATGTGTCGTGGGTCGGCATTCGCGGAGCCGTGCCGATCATCTTGGCCACGTTCCCGGTCATGGCACAACTGCCCTATGGCGAGCAGGTCTTCCATGTCGTGTTCTTCATCGTTGTCGTGAGCGCGTTGGTGCCGGGCGCCAGCATTGTGCGCGTGACCCGCTGGCTGAAGCTCGACGAGCCGGATGCGCCGGCCCCGGCGGCGGCGCTGGAGATCCACTCACTCCGCAAGCTCAACGGACAAGTCCGTGTGTATCACATCACGCCCGCGGTCGCGGCGTGCGATGCCAAGCTCTCCGACATCCGGTTTCCGGACTCTGCGGGCGCCATTTTGGTGGTCCGGGGCAACGAACTCCTCGCGGCCCGGGGGCCGACGCAGATCCTCGCGGGTGATCACGTGTACATCTTCTGCCGCGACGAGGACGAGCCGAAGCTGGGCCTGTATTTCGGGCCCAGCGTTTGAGGCGCCCGGGTCTTCCCGACCAGTTCGGGCCCCCGGCCCTCCCGGGCTCCAGGGATGATTGGAACCACCGCACGCAGGTTGGCAGGCCCGGCCGACCCTCGCGGGGTGAAACCTCTCGCGACGGAGGGCCAAAGAGGAAATAGAGACCGGTCGGGAGGCGTTATGCCGGAGTGGCCACTCGCCCGGTGATGGCACGCGGGAACAATCACCGATTGTGAAGATGCGGGTGTCGACGTACGGAGTGTTCCGGGCAGACCCAGGCTGAACCGGCACACGACCGACAAGCGTCCCGGAAAATCACGGTTTGGCTCGTACTGGGACGGATGGCGGGTTTGGTCCGCAAGCACGGACGGCAAGCACCGACGGCAAGCACGGACGGCAGCAGCTGAGCGAAGGAGGCATGTGATGCGACCGGAACCGACGCCAACTCCAAGCGACGCAGCGCCCTCCGAACCCGCTCCCGCGAGCACCACCAAGGTCTCCGACGCGAAGGCGCCCGGCGCGAGGCCCCGCCGGTCGAATGGCAACCCGCTCGCCCCCATCCGCCCCGGCAACTTCGGGGAGCCCGAAGCGCGTCACCTGCTCTGGCGTGCCGGCTTTGGCGGGACCCCTTCGCAGATCCGCCTGCTTGCGGAGTGGGGTCCGGAGAAATCCGTCGACTACATCCTGAACTACGAGAAGGTGGCGTTCGAATCGCCCAAGGAAGACACGTTCGACAAGGACATCATGAGGCCGCCGACAGGCGAGGAGCGGGCCCTGTATCAGCAGGCCCGCCGCGCGCAGAACGAGGACGTGCTGGCCCAGATCCGGCGTGCCCGGCAAGAACGCGAACGCGACGATCGTCGCCAGATGCGCGACATCCAGCGCTGGTGGCTGCGACGGATGATCGAGACGCCGCGGCCGCTGGAAGAGAAGATGACACTCTTCTGGCACGGACACTTCGCGACGAGCTATCGCACGATCGAGAACAGCTATCACATGTACCTGCAGAACCAGTTCCTTCGCAAGCACGCGCTCGGGAACTTTGGAGACCTGCTCTTCGGGATCATCCGTGACCCCGCGATGCTGGCCTATCTCGACAACAACGACAGCCGAAAGGGCAAGGCGAACGAGAACCTTGCCCGCGAGCTGATGGAACTGTTCAGCCTGGGTATCGGGAACTACGGCGAGCAAGACATCAAGGAAGGCGCCCGAGCGCTGACGGGCTACACGTTCGAGGACGACCAGTTCGTCTTCCAGCGCGCCAACCACGACAGCGGCCAGAAGACCATCCTCGGCGTGCGTGACAATCTCGATGGCGATGGCTTCGTCCGCGCGATCCTGGCGCACCGAGCCACCGCCTGGTTCATCCCCCGCAAGCTTTATCACGCCTTTGTCGCCGACCTTCCTCCCATGGAGCGGGGCGATGACGAGGGCATCAACCCCGAGGCTCGCTCGGCAATCCGGTCCATGGGCGACACGCTGCTGGCCAACCGGTACGAGATCAAACCCGTGCTAAGGCGCCTGTTCTTGAGCGAGCATTTCTACTCGCCGGAAGTCATGGGCCAGCAGATCAAGAGCCCGGTGCAGCTCGTGGTCGGAGCGACGCGTTCGCTCGGAACGCCGGTGCGCGATTGGAACATCGTCGCCGACGCGCTGGAGCTGATGGGCCAGAACGTGTTCTATCCGCCAAGCGTCAAGGGCTGGGATGGCGGGCGTTCGTGGATCAACACCAGCTCGCTCTTCATCCGCCAGAACACCATGGTGTTCCTGATCACCGGGCGCAAGCCCCACGGCTACGACGCGACAGCGGACACCCAGCCCTATGACCCGCTCGAACTGCTGAGCGAGCTTCGCTCCAAGGACTCGGGCGCCGCCCGCAACCCCGAACGAGTCGCACAGGAACTGCTGACGCTGGCGCTCGGGCACGCCCCATCACTCGCGACGCACACTCTCGTCGAGTTCTTCCAAGCCAACGGCGGGCGAGTCGATCAGGCGAACGTGACAGGCGCTCTGCTGCTGATCTCCGCCATGCCCGAGTATCAGTTGTGCTGAGCAGGAAGGCGAGAGGCAAGGCATTAGGCATCGGGCATCGGGAGTTGGGCATTGGATGTTGACGATCGAGAACGACTGACGACGGTTCTTCAGTGTGGCTTTTCGGCAGTGTGGCTTTTCCGCAGTTTGACGATCAGGCAGTTTGACACTTGGGCAGCTTTGGAACCACTTCCATGAACACGGCATTCACGCGGCGGGAGTTCTTGGGTTCGGGTCTGGTGCTGGCCTCCGCAGCGATCACGGCCCCGAGCTTCTTGCAGGCTTCCGCCAAGGCCATGGCCGCGTCGATGGGCGGGCTCTCGTCCGCCCCCGGCGTGCCCGAGGAGCGGATCCTCGTCGTCGTCCAGCTTGGAGGCGGCAACGACGGGCTCAACACCATCGTGCCCTTTGGCATGCCCGAGTACCACCGCCTTCGCCCCGGCATTCGCATCGAAGAAGGTCAGGCGCTCAAGCTCAGCGGGCCCCGCACCGACGGCATCGGGCTTCACCCGCAACTGGCTCCCGTCAAGGAGCTCTACGACCAGGGTCTGGTCTCGATCGTGCAGGGCGTTGGATATCCCAATCCAAACCGGTCTCACTTCAAGTCCATGGATATTTGGCACACCGCCGACACGAGCGCCACGGGCGATGGCTGGCTTGGTCGCTACTTCGACAGCCAGTGCTGTGGGTTTGGTAAGGGCGAGAGCGGACGCGTTGAACGGGCGGCGAGCCGAAGCAAGCCCGTCGTCGCCAGCGCGCCGGCGGAAGCCGCAAATGCCGGCCCTGCTTCCGGCGGCGGGCATCCGCCGGGAATCTCGCTCGGGCGCGAGTCGCCTTTGGCGCTGGAAGGGCGCCGGGTGAAGCCGACCGCGTTCCAGACCCCCGAACTCTTCAAGTGGATCGGGACTGACGTCAACAGAGGGTTGTCGGGCGGGTACGACGCGCTGGTGCGACGGGAGGCGGAAGCTGCCAGCGCCGACACCAACGCCAACTTCCTCGTTCGCACCGCGATGGACGCGCAGGTTTCCAGCGACCTGATTCGCCGAGCGGTCGCCCGCGAGCCCGATGTCAGCTATCCGCAGACCGACCTGGGACGCCAGATGAGGATGGTGGCGAGCATGATCGCGGCGGGCCTCAAGACTCGTGTGTACTACTGCTCGATGGGCGGGTTCGACACGCACGCGGGCCAGGGCGGGGCCAACGGCACGCACGGTCAGTTGCTCAGCCAGCTCGCAACGGCGCTGCGCGCGTTCCAGAACGACCTCAAGAAGCAGGGCAACGATGGCCGCGTGCTGACGATGACGTTCTCCGAGTTCGGGCGGCGGGTCGGACAGAACAACAGCCAAGGCACGGACCACGGCACCGCGGCGCCGATGATGCTCATGGGCTCAATGGTCAACGCCGGCGTCCTCACCGATCACCCCTCGCTGCGCGACCTGGACGACGGCGATCTTAAGTACGGCATGGATTTCCGCTCGGTCTACGCGGGCATTCTCGAGAACTGGCTGAAAGCGAACAGCCGCGAGGTGCTCGGGGCGAACTTCCGGGCGCTCCCGGTGATCCGCCGAGGCTGAGGCGCTCGAGGTCCTCAACCGCGCGTCGTCTCTTCGCTCACGCTCGCCTCACGACCCAGATCGTCGGACGGAGCTGGGTTTCGAGCAGTTCTCGCGAGCGTGCGAGGTCGACGACAAACTGCTTCAAGAGGCGACGCAGGCCGGGTTCACTTTCGGAGAGCATCGCCGCGCGCGAGGCGATTCTGGCCTCCATGGCCGACAACTGGCGTCGCACGGCGCTGGGGCTCGGGGCAAGCTCGTACAAGATATCGTCGCCATCGCGCGAGATTGCCGAGCGGACTCGCGCCGGCGTCGGCGCGCCGAGCCGGACATCGCTCTCGGTGGGCCGGGGCTTACGACGGCCGCCGAGGGTGGTGCGACGAGGCTTGTCATCGCAGACGACCAGACACGCATCGTCAACGACATACAAACCCCCCGGGCGAACGAGCCCGCGCACGACCTTGCGCCCCTTGATCGCGCCGAAGAGGTTGAGCATGACGCCGATGTCGAACGGGGGATCGATGGCGGCCGGGTGATCTCGCTGCAGGCTAAGTACGTTGGCCGCGAGCCACTGGCAGCGAGGTGCGACGCCACGCCGGTGGGCACGTCGGGCCGCTTCCGTCAGGAAGGGGGCATAGGCGTCGACGCCCAGGGTGCGTGCATCAAGGCGGTGGGCGGCTTCGATGGAGACATTGCCCAAGCCGCAGGCCAGATCGATGAGTCGCGGGCGGGGGCTGCGCTTCCCGAGTTCGGTCGTCGCCAACGCCGACTCGAGCAGGCCGACCACGCGCGACGCCGAGCTTCCAAGCGAGGTGAGCTTCGAGAACAAGAAGGGGAAGTGATGCAGAAGCTCAGGCGGAGCCGCCATTGATGCTGCAAGCTCGCGCCGGGGGGCGTAGATCTTGTCAACATCACGCGGCAAGATGGGCTGCTTGCGAGGCATCTTGGAAGGGTTGCGCCCCGAATCGCCTTGCGCGCCGAAATATCCGAGCCACGCCGCGTCTTCGCAGTGTGCGAGTTCCGGCGATATCCCGCGCTGTACCGCAAATGTCCGATTAAGGCGCAAGACAGGCAGCGACCCGTGGAACGCCCCACCGTTTCAGCGTCCCTTCACCGCGACTGGGCGTTCGAGCGGCGATGACTCCGGGAGTCGATCGCCAACCGGGGTGCATCTGGCCGGAAGCCCTCCTGCATCCTGCCAATCCGGCAGGCCACTCTGGGGTTGAGGTCGTTTCGCTGGTACCTCCAACCGCCAGCGGCCAGCAATTTGTGCCGTTTGCGACTGGCACCCGGCTTGCACACAGGGGTGCAGCTTTCTTGCAAGGAAACACTCCATGTCCAAGATCATCGGCATCGACCTCGGCACCACCAACTCCTGCGTCGCCATCATGGAAGGCGGCCAGCCCAAGGTGCTGATCAACAGTTCGGGCAACCGGATCACCCCCTCCGTCGTGGGCTTCACCGACAAGGGTGAACGTCTCGTCGGGCAGCCCGCCAAGCACCAGCAGGTGACGAACCCGCGGAACACCGTTTTCTCGATCAAGCGGTTCATGGGACGCCGCCGGATCGAGGTCTCTTCGACCGGAGAGAGCGGCTATGGCAAGAGCGGCAACGAAGAGAGCAAGGTGCCTTACACGATCGTTGGGTCGGCCGACGACTTCGTGAAGGTGAAGGTGAACCAGGGCGAGTTCACGCCCCAGCAGATTTCCGCGTTCATCCTCCAGGACCTCAAGAAGACCGCGGAGGATTACCTGGGGGAGAAAGTGGATCGCGCGGTCATTACCGTGCCGGCCTACTTCAACGACGCGCAGCGTCAGGCGACCAAGGATGCGGGCGAGATCGCCGGGCTCAAGGTCGAGCGCATCATCAACGAGCCCACCGCCGCGGCCCTCGCCTATGGCTTGGACAAGGGCAAGAAGAATCAGAAGATCGCGGTCTTCGACCTGGGTGGCGGCACGTTCGACGTCTCCATCCTCGACATCGGTGACGGCGTCTTTGAAGTCCTGAGCACCAACGGCGACACGCACCTTGGCGGCGACGACTGGGATCAGCGCGTCATTGACTTCCTCGCGGAAGAGTTCCGCAAGAAGGAGGGCATCGACGTTCGCAAGGACGCGATGGCGCTGCAGCGACTGAAGGAAGCGGCGGAGAAGGCCAAGATCGAGCTCTCCACGATGCAGGAGACGACGATCAACCTGCCGTTCATCACCGCCGACGCCAGCGGGCCCAAGCACCTGCAGGTGTCGCTGACGCGGGCCAAGTTCGAGAGCATCACCAACGACCTGTTCGAACGCCTCAAGGCCCCGTGCCTAAACGCGCTGCGCGACGCCCAGCTCGATCCGAGCAAGCTCGACGAGGTCGTGCTGGTCGGCGGGTCGACCCGCATGCCCAAGGCTCAGCAAATCGCGAAGGAGATCTTCGGTCGCGAGCCCAACAAGAGCGTCAACCCGGATGAGGTCGTCGCGGTCGGCGCTGCGATCCAGGGCGGTGTGCTCGTGGGCGACGTCAAGGACATCCTGCTGCTGGACGTCACGCCGCTCTCGCTGGGCGTCGAGACGCTTGGCGGCGTCATGACCAAGCTCATCGAGCGCAACACGACGATCCCGACGAGCAAGAAGGAAACGTTCTCGACGGCCGCGGACGGGCAGAGCAGCGTCACAATTCATGTGCTGCAGGGCGAGCGCGAGTTTGCCAAGGACAACCGGACGCTCGGGCAGTTCGAGCTGGGTGGGATTCCGCCGGCGCCGCGGGGCGTGCCTCAAATCGAGGTCGAGTTCGCACTTGACGCCAACGGCATCCTGACCGTGACGGCAACGGACAAGGGCACGGGCAAGAAGGCCGACATCAAGATCACGAACTCGGGCGGCTTGCAGAAGGACGAGATCGAGCGCATGAAGCGCGACGCCGAGGCGCACGCGGCGGAGGACAAGGCGCGGCGCGAGGTGATCGACCTCAAGAACCGGGGCGACGCGGTGCTCATCCAGACCCGCAAGGCCTTGGAAGAGCATGGCGGCAAGGTGACGCCCGAGGTTCGCGGGGCCGTGGAAGCGGCGCTCTCAAGCCTGGAGGCCAAGCTGAAGACCGATGACAAGACGGCCATCCAGGCGGCGATGAACGAACTGGAAAAGGCGAGCATGGAGCTCGGACGCGTCGTCTACGAAGCGAGCAAGGCCGGCGCGGCGGAAGCCAAGCCGGGCGCAACCGCGGGCGCGGCGGCGGGCGCTGGCGGTTCCGGGGACGGGGGTTCCGGCGGGGCGAAGGACGATGTGATCGACGCGGATTTCAAGGTCAAGGAGTAAGGGGTCGCGTCGAGGCTGTGTTGAGCAACCCTTGTGTTTCAGAGCCGCCGACTTCAGTCGGCGGTTTTTTCATGTGCCGGTGAGGCCGAGCCGACCGCGCGACTTGGCCGCCTGTTGTGTTCCACACGCCGCCGCCGCGTCGCGATCACGGCGAGCGCCGCGAGTGCCGCCATCGGCCCGGGCGCGGGGATGACGCGGATAGTGAGGGGGACGGTGGTGGTGAGAGGCAAGTTTGTCCTGCTGCCCGATCGAGAAATATAGATGGCCACATCGAACTGGCTAACCCAGAGAAACTCGCTGTCGATCGTGCGATCGCCGGGGTCGCTACTCAAACGGAGCGAAAAGTCCAAGAGCGACAGGGGCCGATCGAGCGTGTTGGGAAATCCGGAGTCGGCCCAGGTTTGACCAATGACAACGCCGCGCGTGCCCACGCCAGGGGGGGAGGTGTCTCGAACATCATCAATTTTGATAGTGTCGTCGAAGCGCGTCGCGACGAGCGTCTGCTGCGGGAAAGAGTTGAAAGGCTCGCGTCGAGTGGGATCGTCAACAGCATCGCCCGTCGAACTCGTTCGGATCATGCAATCGAAAGTCGTGGCCGCGACAGACACGCCAGCATCCGGCGACCAGTCGAGCCAGCCGCGAACTTTGAGATTACGCATGGACTGATCGATCTGGAGAAAGTTCGATTGCCAAGTCTGCCCATGATCGACCGAGGCCTGCCAGGTGAATGTCGCGGTGCCGATCTGCGCCCCAGCATAGCTCGTCACGACTCCGACAAGAGCCACACCGATAGGAACGCCGAGAAACGTCATGGCCGTATCTCCTGTATATGCGTGTCAATCCAATAGAAACGTCAGGTCAAGCATCGATGAAGTTCGAATCTTCTCGCTTAGTTTGGCTGGCCCGCGTGCACCGATGCCAGATGTGAACGGAAAGAGCCGCTGACTGAAGTCAGCGGCTTTGGGGGTCACCGGTCTTGATCAGGTCGGCTCTGAGGCAGGTCAGCCATCAATCACAGCCCGCGCCGAAGGCTTCCGCGAAGTCCAGGTAATCAAAGAAGTCGACCTGTCCATCGTCGTTGAAGTCGGCCGACGGGTCTTCCGCGGCGAAGGCCTGCGAGAAATCGAGATAGTCAAAGAAGTCGACCTGGCCATCGTTGTTGAAGTCGGCGCGGCAGCGGTTGGTCTTGTACGCCCGCACTCCCTGACGGTCGGCGACAACCAGCGCCCCGTTGCTCGTGAGGATCGGCCCGCCGTTGTTCTGGCGATCGAGCGTGAGCGTGAACAGCACGCTGGACAGATCGGCGGGGAAGGCCCAGAGGCGGCCGTTGGTGGCGGGCGAGCTTGCCCAGCCGTTGGAGAGGTAGACGATGCCCGAGGCGTCGACGGCGGTCTTGGGCGAGAGGTTCACGGCGGTGGGCGGGGGGCGCGGCGGCAGCACCGCTGGCGCGACGTTCAGCACCGCGCCTGTCGCGGGATCAAGACGAACGAAGTCGTCCGCCCCGACCGCCTCGCCCGGGATCACGGTGTAGATCGAGCCATCGGGCCCAATGCCGTGCTCGTGGCTGGTGGTCCACTTGACAGGGCGGTTCCAGCGCTCCACGAGAGCGGTTCCAGTGTCGGTGAAGGCGTAGAAGTTGTCCACGGGCTGGTTGTTCTGCGAGCGAGCGAAGTAGACGGAGGTTCCGTCGGGCGAGAGGAAGGGCGAGTTCTGCGTCGTGAAGCCCGCCATCGGAGAGGATTGATACAGGAACTGCCCGGTTTCAAGATCGAACTTCTTGATGACGTTGCCCATCGGGGAGGCGTCGACGATGAAGATGGCGGTATCCGTCGCGGCTCCGCCGCAGTTTCCGCTGACGGAACCAAGGCGGGGGACGCGCCAGACGGTGGAGCCATCGGTGCTGTTGATGCGGGTGATGTTGCGGAAGTCGGCAACGACGAGGTCGCCATCGGGCGCGAAGACGACGCCGTCGTAGGAACCGGCGGCAGTCGGGCTGGCGCTGGTCCAGACGGTATTGCCGGTGGCACCGTCGAGGGCATACATCACCTGAGAGACGGAGGCGCCGTTGCCAGAGCGGGAGGCGTAGACCTTGCCATCGCGGGCACCGGCGATCCAGGCGATCCAGTCGCGGGTGGTGTCGCCACCAAAGGGAAGCGAGCGACGCCAGAGCTGCAAGCCAGTCTCCTGGTCATAGGCGACGACGTCGTCATTCGCGGCCCCGCCATTGGTGGGGAAGCCAAACTCCTTGATCACGTAGACGCGACCATCGGCGCTGACGGGCGCCCAGGCAATGATCGAGAACTCCGGACGGCTCCAGAGCAGCGTCGCGGCATCAGGCCCGAGAACGCTGCTCAGCCCGTTGCGACGGGCGTTGCCACCGGTGTTGGTCCAGTCATTGGCGAGCACGGGCAAGGTGGACCAAGCCGCACACGCGAGCGCCACGGGGGCAGACAAACGAAAACAGGCTGATCGGATCGTCACGGCACGTTCTCCCTCGAAAGGCGCGTCCCCATCGCCCTCGGCGAGTCGAAGGGCTGCGCCAACGCGACGGAACGTACTCGAATGCTCCGCGGAATACAAGTGCAGGAAGCGTTAAGTTCCGCTTCATCTGGCGCACGCGTTTGTCGCTGCGGGGGCGGTGTGCCGCACGGGAGTCGCCCGGGTGTCGCATGTTGATCCGAAAGGTTGTGGCGGAGTCGCGCCTTGGGCCCATCCGGCTGGTGGTGCCGGTCTGCCCATCTTCCGCGCTACGCTCACCCCGCATGTATCAAGCCTTGATTTCCCGGCGCTACCTCACCAGCAAGATCATGCCATTGCTGGCTTCGGTCGCGGTGGGCCTGTGCACCATGATGGTGCTGGTGACGTGGTCGGTCATGGGCGGATTCCTCAAGGTGCTGCTGGAATCCGGACGGACGCTCGTGGGCGACGTTTCCATCATCTGGCCCAACACAGGGTTTGCGCATTATGAAGACCTGATCCAGCGGCTGGAGCGCGAGAACTCGCACGTCGCCGGTGCGGCGCCGATCATCGAGACATACGGCCTGCTCGGGCTGCCCGATGGGCGCACGCCGACCGTTTCGATCAAGGGCATCGACCCCGCTCGCTACGACAAGGTCACGGATTACGCCTCGACCCTGTGGTGGCGACCGCTCGAGAAGCCCCTGCGCAAGGACACCGAGCGGCGCGACTGGCGGTTGGAGCGGCACGATCTCTGGCAGCAGACGCTGGACAACGGGCTGGACATGACGCGGCTGACCGATCGCCAGACGGGCGCGATCAAGCCGGCGGCGGTGCTTGGAATCGAAGTGAGCGGCTTCAACATCCGACTGCCGAGCGGCGCGTACGTGCCCGGGTATCGCAGCGTGCGCACCGAGACCGGCGGCTTCGAGAGCATCGAGGACATCCTCCCGATCAACGGGAGCGTGACGATCCACGTGTTGCCGCTCGATCGGCGTGGACGCGGGATGGAGATGGTTGCCCGGTCGTTCCCGGTTGCCAACGAGTTCAAGACCGGCGTGTACCCTTTCGATAAGGGCACGGTCTTCGTGCCGCTGGCAGAGTTGCAGTCCATGCTCAAGATGGACGCGGCGCGTCGGCTGGTGCGGGAAGGAGAGCTCACCTCGTCGGCGAGCGGGGCCTCCGCTTCGCCCGCGAGTTCGCCGATCGAGATCGTGGTCGACCCGGAGACGGGCGAGGAGCGCATCCAGACGTCGGGCCAGTACAGAGACGATCCCTCTCGCGTGACGGCGGTGCTGGTGCGGGCGGCGCCCGGCGTGTCGGTGACGGATCTTCAGCAGCGGTGCCAGGAGGTCTACGCCCAGTTTGCCGCTGCCCACCCGGGCGAGGTGCCGGAGGCGGAGTCGATCGAGATCCTGACCTGGGAACAACAGAACGCGATTTTCATCGACGCGGTGAAGCACGAGATCGCTCTCGTGCTGTTCCTGTTCTCGATGATCTCCCTGGTCGCGGTCATGCTGGTGCTGGCCATCTTCTGGTCGATGGTCAGCGAGAAGACCAAGGACATCGGCGTGCTCCGGGCGCTCGGGGCCACGCGGGCGGGTGTCGCGGGAATGTGGCTCAGCTACGGGCTGGCGATCGGTCTGGTGGGCGCCGTGCTCGGAGGCGTTGGTTCGTACCTGATCGTCCTGAACATCAACCCGATCCACGAGTGGATGGGGAGGGCCATGAACATCCAGATCTGGAATCCGAGCGTGTATTACTTCACCGAGATTCCCAGCGACGTGCGCGCGGATCGGGCGGCGATCGTGCTGCTGGGGGGCGTTCTCTCCAGCGTCGCCGGCGCCCTGGTGCCCGCGATCCGCGCGGCGGCGATGCACCCCGTCCGGGCACTGCGGTTTGAATGAGGCGGACGGCGCGTACGCTCCGGACCCACTATGCAGCTTGCCGTCCGCAATATCCACAAGACCTATCGCCTCGGGCGCGTGAGCGTCCCCGTGCTTCGGGGCGTCGATCTGGACGCAGCGCCGGGAGAGTTTGTCGCGGTGCTCGGGGCCTCGGGCTCGGGCAAGAGCACGCTGCTCCATTTGATCGGCGGGCTCGACCGCCCCGACCGACTGGGCCCGGATCGAGCGGGCGAAAGGCTGACCAGCTCCATCCGCTTCGGCGATATCGATGTGACCTCGCTCCGCGGCTCGCGACTCGACATCTATCGAGCCTCCAGCGTCGGGATCGTCTTTCAGTTCTACCACCTGTTCCCCGAGCTCAACGTGCTCGAGAATGTCGTGGTCAGCGGGATGGTGCGCCGCGGCTGGTTGGGCTATGCCGCGTCGCGGATCGCGGTCCGGCGCCGGTCGCGCGAGCTGCTCGACGCCATGGGCCTCTCCCATCGCCTCAGGCATCGCCCCGTCGAACTTTCCGGAGGCGAGAGGCAACGCGTCGCCATCGCCCGTGCCCTGCTCAACGATCCCCCGCTGCTCTTGGCGGATGAGCCCACCGGCAATCTGGATCGGGCCACGGGCGAGAAGATCATGGACCTGCTCGAATCGCTGCGGACGGAAAAGAAGAAGACGCTGATTGTTGTGACGCACGACCCTGCGATCGCGGCGCGAGCCTCGCGCGTGGTTCGCCTCGCCGACGGACGAGTGGACGCCAGCGCTGACGCCCGAGGCGGTGCGAGCGAGGTCGCTCGGGCCTGACTGATCTGGCTGTACCGAGTTGAATCCGGATGCAGCGGGTCGCTGGTCCGTCAGCGCGCTGGGGTGCGATTTGGTAGCCGGGCGGGCTGCGTTCGAGCAAGCAATCGGCGATCCCCGCAAGCGGTGGCGATCCGCGTCCAGCGTCGGCTCCGCCAGCCTATCCAAGCAGCGAAAGCGAGCTTGGAGCCAAGCACGAATCATGCGGATCGGATACGCTGGGCATCGACGCGCTTGCGCGAATGGTCGTGCGGGGCGTCCACGCCAGGAGGAAGGCTCATGTCGCGCTCGCTGTTCGCTGTCCTGAACGCACGCTATGGCCCGAAGGTGGATCCCGCGGAGCGTCGCCGCTTCCTTGCCGCGAGCGTGGCGACCGGCATGGGATTGCTGCTCAGCGGCCGGACGCGGGCATTCGCCGGACTCGGAGCGACGGGCTGGAACGGCGCGGCTCTTGGCGCCAAGCGGGTCGTCGTCATCGGTGCGGGCTTCGCGGGGTTGGCGTGCGCACACGAGCTGCAGGCAGCCGGATATGACGTCTCGGTCGTGGAAGCTACCCCTCGTGTGGGCGGGCGGGTTTTCTCATTCAACAAGGAACTCGGCACGGAGTGGATTGCTGGGCGGAACATCGAGGGCGGTGGCGAGCTTGTCGGGATCAACCACCCGACGTGGCAGGCGTACGCGAAGAAGTTCAACCTTGAGTTTCTTCCCGTGACGGAGCTGGAGGACGCGGAGTTCCCGATCGTGCTGAACGGGCAGAAGCTCACGCCCGACGAGTCGGCCTCGCTGTACGAAGAGCTGGATGCGGCCCTCGGCGGACTGAACGAGCTGGCGGCCCCGGTCGTCGAAGACGCCCCGTGGGAAACGCCCGACGCCAAGTCGCTCGACGCTCGCCCCCTCTCGCACTGGATCGATCAGCTCGAGGTTTCAAAGAACTGCAAGGCGGCGATCTTCGCGCAGATGGCCGGCGATAACGGGCAATCGTGCGATAAGCAGAGCCTGCTGGGCAACCTGGCGCAGATCAAGGGCGGGC
The DNA here is from genome assembly GCA_033763815.1 of Planctomycetota bacterium. GTDB lineage: Bacteria > Planctomycetota > Phycisphaerae > Phycisphaerales > UBA1924 > JANRJU01. The sequence goes on along the minus strand of JANRJU010000003.1, from coordinate 174,819 downwards.
AGCTCGAGAAGTACTGGACGGACAGCGAGACCGACCGGTGCAAAGGCGGGAACCAACTCCTGGCAGTGCGCCTCGCGGAGACGCTGCGGGATCGGATCACGACGAAGCTGCCGGCACGGGCGATCGAGATCAAGGGCAGCATGGTGGTGGTGACCTGCGCCGATGGGCGCACGCTGGAGTGCGACGACGTGGTGGTCGCGACGCCGCCCAGCGTGTGGAACAAGATCGACTTCAAGCCGGGGCTGCCGTCGGCGCTGACGCCGCAGATGGGCGTGAACGTCAAGCACTTCTCGCACGTCAAGTCGCGGTTCTGGAAGGAGAACAAGATCGACCCGACTTGCCTGGCGGATGGCGAAATCACCTGGACTTGGGATGGAACGGACGCGCAGGAGGGCGACTCGCCGGCGTGCCTGACCTGCTTCTCGGGCGGTCCGGCGGCGGAGCGGGCCCGCGCTCGCCGGGGCGACGAACAGCGCAAGGCCTATGGCACGTTCCTGGAGTCGGTGTACAAGGGATACACCGACAACCTCGTCGAAACGCGATTCATGGATTGGCCCGGGTTTGATTGGACCAAGGCCGGCTACTCGTTCCCCGCCCCCGGACAGGTCACGAGCGTCGGCCCGATGCTCGCCAAGGGGCTGGGTGGTCGCATCCACTTCGCGGGCGAGCACGCATGCTACAAGTTCGTGGGGTACATGGAAGGGGCGCTCAACAGCGGCGCGAGCGTCGCGAAGCGACTCGCCATCCGCGACGGTGTCGCGAAGTAGCTGGGGCGGACGACCGTCCATCGCCCACGGCCTGACCAGGGCGCCGGAGCCTGGCAACAGCGAAGTCACGCTGGCTGTCGCAGTTGCGGGCAACGGGCCCCCTCACCCGTATACTGCTCCTCGGCGGAGGCATCTCCGCACGTGTGCAGGAGTCCGCGGTGCCCGAATCCAGCCCTGACCCGAAGTTTGAGAAGCTTGGTGTCGCCCGCGCTGGGCGGAGCGATGCTCGCGGTTCGCTGGCATCTAATGGCAGTAGCGGCGCCAGCCCCGGTGCGGGAAGTCTCGCGGGCAGCGTCGAGGGCGCGGGCGCTGCAGGGAGCTCGGGCCGCGGCGGCGGGACGCTGGTTGTCGCTTCAGACTGGAATCGCGTTGCCGAGCTCTTCGGTCCGCTCAAGCTCAAGCCCGATCACCTCAAGCGATTCCCGCTGACCGAGGGTTCGGACAATGAGCCTTGGGACGTTCTGCTCTCCATGCTCGCGATCGACGAGCACCAAGCGCTTGAGCTGCTTTCGAAACGAACTGGGTTGCCTTATCTATCCGACCCTCGCTTGAGCGAGTCCGCGGCCCGGTTCTTCGAGCGGGTGCCGCCCGATGTCGCCCGCCAGCACCAGGTTGCCGGGATGGAGAGCGATGGGCACGCGATGACGATCGCGACGGCCCAGCCCATGCTTCCCTCGGTCTTCGCGATGATCGAAGACCTGCTCGACATGCCGGTGCATCTGGTGCTGAGCCCGCGGGCAGGTGTTGCGAACCTGATCAACCGCGGATACGAGCAGCGCCAGGACCTGGTCACGGAAATCGTGGAGGAGATGCCGCTGGATGAGCGGGCGATCGCCTCTGCCGCGGGAGCGGCGGGGCAATCGAATGACCTGCTGCAACTGGCGCGTCAGACTCCCGTGATCCGCCTGGTGAACATGATCCTGTTCGAGGCGCTCCGACGTCGGGCGAGCGACATCCACGTTCACCCGCAAGAGAACAAGCTGGTCATCCGGTTCCGCATCGACGGCATGCTCTTCGACGCGTTCAGCCCGCCCCTGTCGCTCGCACCGGCGATCAGCTCGCGACTGAAGGTCATGACCGAGCTGGACATCGCCAACCGCCACTCGCCCCAGGACGGCTACACGAGCGTTCGCATCGGATCACGCAAGGTCGATATCCGCTTCTCCTGCATCCCCACGGTCTATGGCGAGCGACTGGTGCTCCGCCTGCTCGATCAGAGCACGACGCAGTTGTCGCTGGATCAACTCGGGATGACGCCTGGGATGCAAACGCAGCTCATCGATCTCATCGATCATCCGACCGGGATCATCCTGGTCACGGGCCCCACGGGATCGGGCAAGACGACAACGCTCTATGCGGCGCTCAGCCGCATCGATCGCGGCAGCCGGAACGTGATGACGATCGAAGACCCCGTTGAGTATCACCTGGACGGGATCAGCCAGATGCAGGTGAACGTGAAGCGCGGGGTGACATTTGCCACCGGGCTGCGGGCCCTGCTCCGACAGGACCCGGACGTCATCCTTGTCGGCGAAATCCGCGACCCGGAGACGGGGCAGCTTGCCATCCAGGCATCGCTGACGGGGCACCTCGTGCTCGCGACGCTGCACACCAACGACGCGCCGAGCGCGATCCCTCGTCTGATCGACATCGGGCTTGAGCCTTATCTCGTGACGTCGTCGCTGCTCGCGGTGCTGGCGCAGCGCCTGGTGCGCAAGACGTGCAAGGTTTGCGGCGGGCGGGGTCGGCTGCATCCCGCGGGGAGTAACGGCCAGGAAGCTGCCGGCCCACTGCACGAGCCGCTTCTGGCGCCGCACGATGCGGCCCAGTGCGAGAACTGCTTTGGCACCGGGTTCAAAGGACGTCTTGCGGTGTACGAGATCATGCGGATGGACGACGAACTCCGCAAGCTCACGTCTCAGAACGCGGACGCCGTGACGCTCTACAACGCCGCGATGCGCGCCGGCTTCCACCCGATGCGATACGACGCCAAGGGCAAGATCGAGCGCGGGCTCACGACCGAGGCGGAAGTGTTCCGGGTTTTGCACTAACGCAACGAACCAGCGACGCGGAGTGGAACCCCGTCATCGCGCGGCTGTGCCTCACCATTCCAGCGTCACATTGCGCTTGCGGAAGCGAGGTGGCGGCGCCGGAGGCGTGTTCGCTGTCGCCGACCCGGGTGTTGAGGGCGGGCTCGACGCGGGCTGAGTGCCCGCGCCCGAGTTCGCCTGGCTCGTCGCCGAAGAAGTCTGGGTCGTCGTCGTCCCCGCGTTGGCGGTGGTTGAGGCGCTCACAAGATCGTTCACCGGCGAGCCCGAGCGAGCGCCGCGGCGGGCACGGGCCGGTGCGACGCGGGTCGCTCGCGCCGGGGCAACCCGGGCGGGCGCGACTCGGGGCGACGCCCACGACGCGCCGGATGCCGGCCTTTGGTCGCCGCTCAGGATGATGCCGACCTCGCGGCGCAGATCCTGGAGGAACTGGGTCAGCGATTCGCTCATGGCGTCGGCGTTTCGCGCTCGCTCGGCGTTCAGATCGCTCAGGAGCTGCTCAACATCGTTCGCCAGCGCGCGATTGGCCTCGATCCGCGCGTGCCGGGCGCGAGCGCCCGTCATCTGGCGCTGCTTGCGGAAGCGCTCGTGCATGGCGGCCGCCTGGTCGAGCAGATCGTTGGTGCGGCTTGCGATGCCGCGAACGGCGCGGCGGCGAGCGGCGGCATCCTGCTGCGAGCCGCGTTCGCGATCACGCCGGTTCTGGGCGACTTCGTTGCGGGCCTCCGAACGGATGGCTCGGACTTCGCGCCCGACGCCGCTCAAGAACTGGTTGAGGGCGCTCGAGGTTCGGTTCCAGGCGTCGGCGCGGGAGCGTTCGGTGGAATCGAGGAATCGGGCGACGTCGCGGGCGAGCTGCGATACCTCGCGGGCGTTGTCACGCAAGAAGGTCTGACGATCCTGCTTCGCCCGGGCCTGAGACTGAGCGAACCTCGTGGAGAAATCCGAGAGCAGGTCGTCGACCTGGTCGCGGACATTCTGCACGGCCTCGGCCCGGCGCTTGGCTGCGCTGCTGGCGCCAGGGGCGGGCAGGAGGCGGGAGTCGCGCGGGGCGCGAGAGCCAGAGGACCGGCGGGGGGAAGCGCTCATGCCGAGGACTCCTGGATCGGGGCGGACGGGGGCGGAAGAAGCGAGGCCCGCTTTCGCGGGCCGCGCTCGTATCACACGCTCAAGCGGTCATTACGCCGGAGCCGCAGCGGTCGCGGTGAGGCCGATCGCTTCGGCGTACTTGAGGTAGGTCTCGACGGAGGCGACGACGACGCGCGCCTCAACCGAGAGCAGCTCGATGCCGACCAGCGACACCTTGGCGAAGGCATCGATGACGATGCCCTTGTCGAGGATGCGGTCAACGACTTCCGCGAGGCTGGACGAGTCCGTCGACTTCTGAACCTTGGCCATGGCCTGACTCCTTAGGGGTCCCGACGAGACGCTGACACGGACTTGTCCCGTTCGGCGCTCCCACACTGGAAGCGGAAACCCTTCTTCAGGCTTCCAACGCCGACCGCGTCCACGCTCGTTGCTCATGGCCTCATCGACGACTTGACGCCCACGGTTTGGTTGGATGCACCTTCCCGTTGCCCGGGGAGTTTTCGCCGGGGTCGTTACAGCCCAACCTTTTCATCAAGCGCCGCCCCGAGGCGGGCACGCAAGCTCAACGAGAAGGCTCGTCTTCTTCAGGAGGAACGGGCATCCTTCTTCCCGCTTCCGCCCAGGCGTCGATCCGGGGCACGCTCGAACCCCGCTTCTTCCGGCGGGCGAGCAAGCGCCGGGAACCCCGCATGATGATCAGCGTCGCGACCACGATGACCAGTAGGCCCAAAAGGAGCAGCATCGTCATCAGCGCGAGCGCCGACACGGAGAAGGCCCCGCTCTGCCCCACGACGGAGCTAAGCCCGGTTGCCGGGGCAAATTCCGAAGCTCCATACCCGAAATGCTGGGGCATCACCAAGCTCATCGCACCCAGTGTATATAAACCAGTGCGCTCGCGGCCTCTCGGCGGGCCGGTGCCTCTTCGGTGGGTTCTCCCCGGGCGTTCGGACTGCGAGAGAGACTTGGTCGTGCCTGGGCGTACAGTCGACTATGAGCATGGCGATTGCCGGCGGGCTCGGCTACACCATCCCGCGCAGCACCGGGTGCTGCGCCGCGACCGCCCGCGCCTTTTCAGCGGGAGAGCAGCACGTTTCGGTCCTGACGGAAGACACCGCCGCGGGGAAACTGGTCCGATTTGACTACAGCACGGAAGCGTGGAGCCAGGGCGCGCGGCCCCCGACGCGGGTGTTCGCCCACTGGCGGAGCGTGATGTCCGCTGACGCCGCAAGCGACCGGCCGGTGCTGCTCTCGGACGAGGAACTCGTGGACCTGGTGGAACAGATGGCGGATGTCAGCGAGATCCGCCAGCAGACGTTCCGATACCTTTTGACGTTGCTGCTGATTCGCCGGCGGGTACTCAAGCACGAGAGCACGCGGACGGGATTGGCCACCGACGGGCAGTATCAGACCATCATGATGGTGCGGACGCGAGGCACCCCGACGCCGGCGAGCTTCGCGGTGGTTGAGCCCAAACTGGGTGTAGACGAGGTCGCCGCGGCGGTCGAGCAACTGGGAGCGATCATGCCGGGCGCCCAGACACCGAGCGCGAACAAGGCTGCCTCGGAGCGCAGCAATTCGGCTGGAGGCACGCCTTGATCCGGGCTTTTTCCTTCGGGGCATCCTTGAACCGGTCCATCTTGACCCGAGCGCTGCTGACGACCGTTTCGCTTGCGAGCGCAGTTGTTGGTTTGAGCGGATGCGAGAACCAAAAGGCAGCAAAGCCTCTCGCGCCGGACGCGCCTCTGGTTGCGCCACCCCCGTACGAGGCAGTGGCGTTGACTTACAATGCGCGGATCCGTCAGCTCGAGCGGATCTGGGCCCGAGCGGATATTCGCGTTCAAGGGGTCGACGATGAGGGACGAGCGTTTGACAATCAGGTCGAAGGACACCTGCAACTGATCCGCCCGGACCGCGTCGCGCTGAGCATCGCCAAGCTGGGCGAGGTCTACTTCTATCTTGGATCCAACAGCGAACGGTATTGGTGGCTCGATCTCAGCGGCTCGCCCCGAACGGCTCGCGTCGGAACGCATGGCGGATCCGGTGCGGCGGACGTCCTCTCGCGGGACCTGCCCCTCCAGCCTCTCGACCTGATCGAACTGCTTGGCGTGACGCCACTTCCGGTCGACCTGGGGAGCTCGAATCAAGGCGATGGAGCAAGCCTCTCAGACGTGGGCGCTCGGGCCCCGGCTCGAAGCCACGGGCTGACGTTTCTGACCGCCGACGCTCGCACCATTGTGGTCGCGGTGCAATCCGCGGGGCGTCGCCAGTGGCTGTATCTCGATGCCTCGACGCTAGAGCCCAAGCGGATCCAGCTCGCAGGCGGGGCGACGCGCGACCTGATCGACGCCACGCTGACGGATTATCTCCCGGTTCGGGTGCGTGAGAACCCGGCCGCTTCTCCCCGCATGGCGTCGGTGGTCACGGTCCGCTTGCCCAGCCAGCAGACCGAGGTGCGATTCCGCTTCAACAGCATGGAAAATCGCGGAGAATCGATGAAGAACGCACCCTTCGACCTCGAGCGGTTGCTGACGTCATATCGCGTTGACTCGATCGTCGATCTGGACGCGGGCCGGCGGAGCGGGCGGCCGCAAACACAACCTGGCGGGAGCGCTCCGTGAAGAAATGGGTGATTGCCGCCGCGTTGCTCGGGTTGGCTGGCTTGCTTCGCTTTGGCCCGGTCCCAGCCTTCGCACGGGGCGAGACCGTGAGCGCCGACGCCGTGTCGACCGGTGCGGGAACGCCCGATGCAACGATCGGCTCTCGCGATTGGGGCAGCTCCGTTGAGTTTGGCGGCACTCGCGCCGCCCCAGCGACGCCCGCATCGGCCCACGGCTGGGCCATCGTGCCGGAGCCAGCCATGGGCCAGTTTGCGCTGGTCCACATTCCGCCCCGCAGCGCGGGGCAGATCACGGGCGAAGAACGAGCGGCGCCCGCGGGCTCGATCCGCCTTGCGGCCCGATTCCGCGACCGTCCGGCCTTCCTCGCAGCGGCGGACCATCGCGTTTATGTCGTCTTCGACGACGCCCGGCGGACCGCCAAGCCGGCCCCGCGCCGGGTTGTTTCGCTCGCCGCGTTCCCCGCTCGCTTTGGCGACGCTTGGATCTCCGAACCATCGGGCGGCGGCACCCAGCCTCAGCCTCAACTCGCCTCCGACGGAACCCTTCTCGGCTTTGCCATGAGCGCCTTGGGCCCCACCGCCCTGCTCGCAACCGAGCGCGAAGCCCGGTTCGAGGTGCTCACCTCGGGCGGCTGGCGACGCCTGGCAGTGCCCGAGGCGATCTCGCTTTCCGCGCTCAAGTCCGACCGAGGGCCGATCGAACGCCTGCTTGGCGTCGAAGGAGAACTGCTGGTCATCGAGCCCGGGGAGCGCGGGATCACCGTCCACCGCGCGACTCTCGCACTCGTTCCGGTCAAAACTCAACGCCCCGATACAAGCGACTCTGCGACGAGCCCCGGCGATGATCGCGAGCGCGGGATTGGCGGGATCTCCAGCGTTGGGCAGATCAAGAACCTGCTCGGCAGCAGCGCCGAACTCGCGCTGCGAGCGACTTGGACCCGCGAGGAACTCCCCCCCGTCGACTTTGGCGATGGCGGCGCAGCAAACACTCGCCTCATCGTTTCTGGCGGGCGCCTCATCGCCCACCACTTCCGGGCACCCGGGACCGTGGACATTGGTGCGGTGCTGGGCTCGGGGGTTTGGCCCTTCCTCAGCGTGCCCGAGGTGCCGAGCGAATACGCCCTGGCAACGCTCGACAAGCTCGGACGGGGTGTGCTGCTGTGGTCGGTGCCGGCGGACGAGTCGCCCGAGGCGTCGCCAGCGCCCGGGAGCGGCCCGCTGGCGGGGTTGCCCGCGGTACGACAGGGGGTCACCGAGTTCTCGCTGACGACCGGCGCGGTGTTCTACAGCGGGCCGCCAGTGAGCGCAGTACCGATCTCCGCGTCCGAGTTCCGCCTCATGGTCGTGCTGATGCTGGGGGTCATGGTAGTGGTGCTGGTCTTCGTGCTCAGGCCCGGACCAGAACAGCAGATCATGCTCCCGCGGGACGCGGCAATGGCGGAGCCCGGACGGCGATTGCTGGCGGCGCTCATCGACGTCGCCATCGCACTGGCGATTGCCAGCCGCGCTTGGAACATCCCGTTCGCGGAGCTGCTGGTTCCCATCAACTGGTTCACCACCGAGGGTGTCTATGCGATCACGACTGCGCTGGTCAGCGGGATCGTGTTCTGCGCAGTTGGCGAATCACTGTTTGGACGTACTCCGGGCAAGCTTCTGGCGGGATGCGAGGTGATCGCGTGCCCGGTGGCAGGCGTTGTGCCTGCCTCGGCTTCGGGGACGCCCATGTCCGGATCGCTCCGTCGGGGCGGCGGCCCGGAGACGGACGGGAGGGAGGACGATCGCGACGAGCAACGCCTTTCTCTTCCCCGTGCCTTGGCACGGAACGTGATCAAGTGGCTCCTGCCGCCCGTTGCGATGATCGCCCTCGTCGACCCGTCGCTAAGACATCGGGGCGACGTTCTTGCTCGGGCGGCGGTAGTCGTGCGCTTCAACCCGGACGCCGAAGACGACAGCCGCTGATGCGGCTTCTGCACATGCGTGTCTTGAACGGCTTCGCTCTGATATGGAGCATTCGCCCCAGTCGCGACACGAACTTCGTGAAGTCACTCGCCCGAATCGCGGTGGCTTGAGGCGGGGGATCGGCGACGGAGGCGGGGGCAGACCGCGCGAAAACGGCGTGCCGGGGCAAGCGTTGAAGAGTTCAGCGCGTCATTCCCGATAATGCCAGCGCAGAAACTGCTTCGCAGGACGTTGGCATCCGTTGAAACCCAGTGAACGCTCGCACCGCCCGCGGCTTCGGCCCAAGGCTGGCGCTGTCGTTGTTTTCATCGAGGACCTGGGCCTCGCGCAGGGCTGATGCGAGCTTCTCTTCATGGCGAGCGACGCGAACAACTCAGGCGACACCCCGCCGCCCGCAGATGCCAAGCATGCTCGCCCGTGGGGCGAACTTTGGCAGGCTCCGGCGCTTCTGGCTGGCGTCGGATTGTTCGTCGGGGGCGTGGCATATTCGGTCTTGACCAAGCCCAAGGTCGAACGCGTTCTGCCCTTCGAGCAAGTTGAAGAGCTGTTGGCGAGAGAGGAATATCAGCAGGCGATTGACGAGCTTAATACGAAGATCTTGCCCTTCTTGAATGCCGAGGCGGGGGCGGAGGAGCACGGGCACGCTGGTGGGAATGACTCGGGGCACGGCTCGGGGCACGGCAAACCAAAGGCGGGCGAGCATCACGGCGCGGGGGCTGCGAAAGAGGGCGACCACGGCGAGAGCGGCGATCACGGGGGAAACAAAGAGGCGCAGGAGAAGGCTCGCTACCACATGCTGCTGGCCCGCGCGATCCGCATCGGGCAAGACGCGAACAAGATCGACCTGCCGGAAAACCACGAAGTCATCGTGCGCCAGTACGAGCAGGCGATGGAACTCGGCGCCACGCTGCGGACGAGCGACACAACTTCGTACGCGGCGTCTTTGGCGGCGCTCGGACGAACCGACGAAGCGATCCGCGCCGCCGATGCGTTTCCGCTTGAAGCTCACGACCAGAAGGTCGCGCTTTATCGTGGGGTCATCGACCGGGGCATGCGCTCAACCGGCGACTCCCGCGACGAAGCACTTTCTCTGCTGGTGAGGCTGCTCAACGATCCCAACCTGTCGCTGGACGACCGGGCCTGGGCGATCGCTCGCCAGGCAGAGGAGCAACTCACGTCCGGATACGCCGACGCGGTTGTCACGAGGCTGCTGCGAGAACTGCCCCGGCTGTCCGGCGCTGGCGCGATGATCCGGGGCGAGATGCTGCTCCTCCTAGGCCGCGCGTATGTGGCTCTCGACGAACCTCGTGAGGCAGCGGTACAACTCGAACGGGCTTCGAAGCTGCTTCCCCATAGCGATCCGCGGTCGGGAAAGGCAATGTTGCTGCTGGCGAAGGCGAACGAGTCGCTCGGCGACCCCGCCTCGGTCCAGGCGCTCTACGACGACGTGCTCGCCCGCTTCCCGGAGACCAGCCTTGAGCCTCGGGCGCTGCTGGGACGGGCCGAGGCGTTGGCGGACCAGGGCGAACATGAGCTCGCGCACGAGACGTACGACGATCTGATCCGCCTCTTGCGAGGCGAGCTGCGAACGCCCAGGTCGGACGAGGCCCACGGCAATGAAGACGAGGGCACGAAGGAAGGCGCTGCGCACGGGGAGCCGGCACCGGAACACCAAGATGGCGACGCCTCTTCGAAGCCATCGGCCGATAGCGAACCTCACGCCGAAGAATCGCACTCGGGCGATTCGCACGCTAAAGACCAGCATGCCGGTGATTCGCCTGAGAAAGGGTCGTATAAGGGAGAGTCGGCGCCGGGCCATGGAGGCCCAAAGGCCGGCCCGCCCGAGTTCGACGACGGGCTGGCTCCGCCGCTGGACCCGGAAGAAGTGGAACGGAGCCTGCTGTCGCGATATCGCGAGCGATTCGACTCCTCCGACATCGAACGCGCCCGGAGCTTGACTGATCTTGGCCTTCGCCTTCGGGGTATGCAGGACGCGTCGGACGAGCTGCTGCTCGCAGCGGCGACGGTGCGCCGGCGCGCGGCGGACGACCTGCTCCAGGTGGCGACTGGCGGCACGGCCCCGCCCGACCCGCTCGACGTCGTGGCCTGGCTTGCGGATCTTGATCCATCGACGCAGCGACAGGCCCGGAGCCTGTACCAGGAAGCGGGCGTCTACTACCGCGAGCACGCCCGGCGCATGCTGCTGACGGACGCCAACGAGTACGGCGCTTCGCTGTGGATGGGGGCAGACTCGTTCGACCGCGCGGGCGACTCCGAGGCCGCGATCGACGCGCTGAACGAGTTTGCCACCGGGTTTCCGGACGACCCGCGGCGTTTCGAGGCTTCGTTCCGTCTCGCCCGCGCGACGCAGGCGCTCGGAGACTTTGCCTCGGCGGCGAAGTTCTACCAGGAAGTGATCGACGCGCGCGACGAGAGTTCGGGCAACGCCAGTGCGGGCCCCGTGGCGGACCGCAGCTTTGTGCCGCTGGCGCAGGTGCTGCTGGTCGACGCCAATCCGGAGAACGACACGCGGGCGGTGGAGCTGCTCCGCCGGGTGGTTCGAGGAGAGGTCGTCGGGCCGGAGACCGAACTGTTCTCGCAAGCGCTGGTGCTCCTCGGGGACTCGGCGGTCTCGGACGGGCGGATCGACGAGGCGATCCAGAGCTACGAGGAAGCGCTGGCACGCAGCGGGACCGATCGGACGGTGAGGGGCGTTCCTTTCAAGCTTGCGGAGGCGTACCGGGCTCGCGCGGCGATGGACGCGGAGCGGCTCGAGACAGCGATGGCCGATGCCGAGCGACGGACGCTCTCGCTCGAGCGTGCCCAGCGCCTTCGTCGCGCGATGGAGCTCTACGAGCAAACGCGTGCGGAGCTGCAAGCTAAGGACGCGCGGCGCCGCTCGGGGCTTGAGGAGCTCCGTCTGCGCAACAGCTCGTTCTATCTGGGCGACTGCGCGATGGACCTTGGCGATTACGACGCCGCAATTGAGTTCTATCAGGCGGCGCGGGAGCGATACCCGACGGATCCTTCGTCGCTGGTCGCGTTGACACAGATCGTCAACGCGCATCTGAGGCAGGGCGACCGGAAGAAGGCCGCGACGGCGCATACCCGCGCCAAGCGGTTCTTCGAGTCGCTGCCGGACTCGGTCTGGAGCGACCCCAACCTGCCGATGTCGAAGGAGGTCTGGAAACGCTGGCTGGACGCGAGCTTCGAGCTGGAAGGCGACAAGGAATCGCAGGTTGCGTCGGGCGAAGCGGGAGCGGGTTCATGAGCCAGGGCACGCCAAAGAAGGACGCCACGTTGGAGCATCTGCGAGCGTCGCAGGACGCGTCGCTGAGCGCTCTTGAGTCGCTTGCGGCGGAGGTCGAAGATCTGCTGGATGACGCCGATGCCGAGGAAATCGAGGACTACGTCCGCCAGCGTGGACAACTGGTTGACGAGCTTCGCGCCTCGGCTGAAAGCGAACTTCGAGAGCTTGGCGGCTCGCCGGCGCTCGATGAATCCGCGGCACGCCGTCGAGCCCGCATGCTGGCGCTGGCGGATCGCGACGAACTGGATCGCCAGCGTCTTGCCGCTCGGCTGGCCGCAATCCGCCGGGAACTTGAGAGCCTGACCGCCTCGAAGCGGGCGGTCGGCGCTTACGGCACTGCACGAAACGACGCCGGGGCACGCTTCCACGACAGCCAAGCCTAACGCCAAGACCAGCGGGCACACGCGTCAGGAACGACAGGAGCAGCGACGAGGAGAGCATCGCCGGAGTTAGGAACACGAGCGCTTGCGACTCGCCCGGAAGACAAAGCGGGCCCGAGTCGATCGCGAACGACTGAGAACGGCGCTGGAAGCGCCGAGGTAACGAGAGGCAGGACGCCACAGGCATGAACACACTCGAACCACGCCCCGCGGAGTCTGATGCGAGCGGTCTTCGCGCGCGAACGCTCGAGGCGATCCACGAGCGGCTGGAGCTCAAGCCGACGCCGCAGCCCGCGCCTGGCGCGAGCGCGGAGGCGGGCGACCTTGCGTGCCACATCGTCGCGTTCAACGAAGCAGCGCTCAAGCTCCAGCAGACGCACGAACGCCTGCACGACGAGGTGGCCAGCCTCAGGCGCGAGCTCTCTAGTGCCAACGAGCGACTCGAGCGCTCGCGCCGGCTTGCGGCACTGGGCGAGATGGCGGCGGGCATTGCGCACGAAATCCGCAACCCGCTCGGATCCATCGCGCTCCATGCCCGGATGCTGGAGCAGGACCTTGGCGATCGTCCACCATCAATGGCGCTGGCTGGCAAGATCGCCCGGGCGGTGCGCGAACTCAGCGGCGTGGTCAACGACGTGCTGGCCTTTGCTCGTGAATATCGCGTGCGCCCGGTGACGCTCGACCTTGCGGACCTGGCGCGGGAGGCGGTCGAGCAGTGCCTTCGCGACGGACCCGCAGCGTGGCAGCGTGTCGCGATCGACACCTCCAACCTCGCGAGCGTTGGCGTCGAGGCGGATGAGATCCTTGTGCGGCAGGCGATCATCAACGTGGTGCGCAACGCCTTCGAGGCGATGGAACGCAGCGACGCGACACCGCACACTCTGAGCCTGGAAAGCGGCGTGCGCACCGAACGACGGCGCTCCCGTGGTGCAAGCGAGCCTTCGACGGCGCGTCCGGTCCCGTCGCGGCGCGTCGCGTTCCTGAGCGTGCGCGACTCCGGACCCGGGCTTGCGGGCGACGTCACCGATCGCATGTTCAACCCGTTCTTCACGACACGGTCTCAAGGCACCGGCCTCGGGCTGGCAATCGTGCACCGGATTCTCGACGCTCACGGCGGTCGAGTGGCGGCTTGGAACAACGCGGCGGGCAGGCATCCGCCGACGGAATCGAAGGCCCCCGCAAGCGAGCACGCATTGAGTCGCGGCAAGGTTGCCTCGCTCGGGGACGCGAGCGTGCGTGCCCTCGGCGCCTGCTTTGAGCTCGTGCTGCCGATCGCAGCGCAACGGCCCGAGCGAACAACAACCAGACATCGGGCGGAAGACCCAACCGACGGAGAGAACGCGTCCAGCGGCTTGCCTGGCACCAGGCGGGCGCTGACGACGAGGGAGGCGGCATGATGAGTTACGTGCTCGTGGTCGACGACAAGGACCTTCTGCGCGACAGCATCGGAACGACGCTTGAGCGGGCGGGGTTCCGCGTCGAGTCCGCGTCCGAGGGCGAAGCGGCGCTGGCGCTCGTCGCTCGCCAGCGGCCCGACGCCATCGTCACCGATATGCGCATGCCCGGACTCGATGGCATCGGACTGCTCGAGCGCGTCCGGGCGATCGACGAGGACCTTCCGGTTGTTGTCATGACCGCGTTCGGCACAATCGAGACGGCGGTTCAAGCGATGAAGCTCGGGGCGTTTGACTATCTCACCAAGCCCTTTGAAGGCGATGAGCTGATCATCGCGGTCAAGCGAGCGATCGCCCATGGCAAGCTGCTGCGGGAGAACGCGGTGCTGCGCGCCGCCGCCAGCGTGCCTGCGACGCCGACCATGGGCTCGTCGAGCAGCGTGGGTGGACGCGCGAGCCGCGATGCTTCATCCCAGGCGGGCACGAGCGAAACCTCGGAAGAGGCGGCGCTGACACGGTTGATCGGCGCCTCGCCGGCGATGCAATCGCTCAAGAACCAGCTTCGGGCGTACTGCTCGACGGTCGGCACGGTCCTGGTCGCGGGCGAGTCGGGCGTCGGAAAGGAGGTCATCGCGCGGGCAATCCACGAAGCAAGCCCGCGGAGAGAGCGGCCGTTCCTCGCTGTCAACTGCGCGGCCCTTTCTGAATCTCTGCTTGAGTCCGAGCTCTTCGGGCATGAGAAGGGCGCCTTCACGGGGGCCGAACGACTGCGAAAAGGGCGATTCGAGCTTGCCGACGGGGGCACGCTTCTGCTCGATGAGGTGAGTGAGATCAGCCCGCAGATGCAAGCGAAGTTGCTGCGCGTGCTCCAGGAGCGTGCGTTTGAGCGCGTGGGGTCCAGCCTGACGATGGGTATCGACGTCCGCGTGATCGCAACCACAAACCGCGATCTGCGCAAAGCGATCGCGGAGAAGACGTTCCGAGAAGACCTGTACTTCAGGCTCAACGTGCTCCCGCTCAATGTCCCGCCCCTGCGCGAGCGCGAGGGCGATGTCGCCTTGCTCGCACGACACTTCGTTGCCTCGCTGTGCGCCCGGGACGCGAGACCGGTGATGGATATCGATGCGGATTGTCTTGAACTGCTCGCGGACTACCAGTGGCCTGGCAACGTCCGCGAGCTGCAGAACATCTGCGAGCGGGCGGTCGTGATTGCCAGCGCGAGCGACAGCTTGAGCGGCCAATCGGGCCCAGCGCCGCGGAAGATCACGCGGGAACTGATCGAGCCTTGGCTGACACCACCGGGCCGAAGCGCGAGTGCGCTGGCGTCAGCTTCGAGCGCGCCGAGCCAATCTCGCGCGAATCCGGCTCATGAATCGCTTAACGGGCACGCCGAGAGCTTTGGCGCCACCATCGAGGCAAAGTCGGCGAGCCAGTTTGCGAGCGAATCGCCGCAGCTTCAGGACGCGATCGCGGGGGTTTCCGTTGCCGACGCCTCTGGCGTGCGCACGCTCGAGGATGTCGAGCGCGAGCTGATCGTGCGGACGCTGCGCCGCTTCGACGGGCACCGCGCCAAGACCGCCCGGGCGCTCGACATCGGCATCCGAACGCTTGGGCTCAAGCTGAAGAAGTGGAAGGACCAGAACCTCGTGGCATCGGATTTGTAGAGCGACGGAAGGGGTCGCGAGCGCTCGGTCGCCCCGCGGGGAGCACACCATGATCTCGGAACTTGCCAACGCCGGCGCCATGCCCTCGCTCGAACTCACGCTGCGCTTCGCGGCTCAGCGGCAGCGGATTCTCGCGCACAACATCGCGAACGTCAACACGCCCAACTTCAGGCCCCTAGACGTTTCGGTGACCGGCTTCCAAAGGGAGCTTCGCGAGGCGATCGAGCAGCGTCGCGCACGATCCGGAGGCGAGCAAGGCCGGCTGGAACTGCGCCAGACGCAGGAACTGCGCACCGATGGGGGCGGATTGACACTCAATCCCACCACGCCAGCGGACAACATCTTGTTCCACGACCGGAACAACCGCGACCTGGAGCGGATGATGCAGGATCTGGCCGAGAACGCCATGGCGTTTCGCGTGGCATCGGATCTGCTGAAGAGTCGACAGGAGCTGCTCCGCACCGCGATCTCGCAGCGGGTGTGATCGCGGGGCGGGACAATCGCGGGCGAGTCGCTCGGGGCTAATAGGGGCCGACGATGTACGGAACACTGGACATCTCGACGAGCGGGCTCATCGCGCAGCGCGTGCGCCTTACGTCGATCTCGGGGAACATCGCCAACCGCAGCACGCTGGTGAACGCGAGCGGGGAACTGGAGCCCTATCGCGCTCGCCGCGTCGTCTTTGCGCCGGGCGATCCTTCCGCCCGAACCAGGGATGGCAAGACGCTGGGCGTTCACGTCGCGCAGATCGAGCTCGACCAATCGCCCTTCAACCTGACCTACGACCCCGGGAACGCCCTTGCCTACAAGCGGGGACCGTACAAGGACCATGTGCCCTCGCCCAACGTCAACGTCGTTGTCGAGCAGATGAACGCGTTCGATGCGGCGCGCGCTTATGAGGCCAACATTGCGGCTGCGGAGACGACCAAGACGATGATGAACCAGGCCCTGCGTCTTCTGGCCTGAGTGACGGACACGCATCGGAGTGAGCAATGTCGGACCCGGTTGGGTTGATTCGGAGCACGGGCAATGCGGGCGGACCCACAAACCTGGGTCCCTTGTTCTCCAGGCCGCGCGCCGTCGAGGGGCAGCACCAGGCATTCCGGGACGTGCTGGTCGAGAACCTGGACCAGGTGAACAAGCTGCAGCAGGACGCGACGCGAGCCATTGAAGATCTGCAGACCGGTGAGCGGACCGACGTTGAGGGCGTGATCCTCGCGACGCAGAAAGCGGACAGCGCGTTTCGGATGCTCCAGTCGCTTCGCAACCGCTTGATGGAGGCGTACGACGAGATCAAGCAGGTTCGCGTGTAGGCGCGTCCGCCCGGACCACGCTCCGGCACGCGTTCCCGTTCTTGCGCGTGGCTGCTCCTGGCCTGCTCCTCTCAGCCTGCCTGAATCGCTCGCGTTCGTCGCTCGCGTTTTTCGCTCGAGCTTATCTTGCGTCTCGCCTCCACACGATGGCGGCCCCATTCAACTTGAAGTGTCTGGTTGCGCCGAGAAGCTTGGGGCGCTCGTCGTGATCTCTTTCCGGGGGGCTGCTCACGCCTTCTGGTTGGGGTGAAGGCCAGGCGGCGTGCTCAGGGGGTGCATGTCAAGCGAGGCAGGGTGCGACGCCGAGAATCACGCCGCAGGACGCTCGCGTCTTCACACGTCGCGGAACTCTCGCCCGCCAGGATGGCGGAGGGAGCCCGAAGGACGGACGCGGCGAGACTACACCGGCACGGAGGCCGACCGCAATGGACCAACTGCGCCAGGTTCTTGGCACCATCGGCAAATACCTGGGCCAGCTCGGGCCGACACAGAAGATGCTCATCGCGGCGCTGGCGGTGATCGGCGCGATGGCGCTGTTCCTGGTGAGCCAGTACGCCGGCAAGCCCAACTATGTCGCCCTGCTTCCCGGCGCGCCGGCGGCGGAGCAGCAACGAGCGCTGGCCTTCCTGCAAAGCATCAACATGGCGGCGGAGATGAAGGGGAGCGAAGTCGTCGTTCCGCCTGAGAGCGCTCGGGCCGCGCTGGCACAGCTTACCGAAGCCGGTCGTATGCCGGGCGATCTCTCGGAGGTTTTCAAGAACATCCTTGATCGCCAGACGTGGTACACCTCGCGCCAGCAGAGCGAGCAATACTACCTGATCGACCTGCAGAATCTGCTTGGCAAGGTGATCTCCAACTTCCGGGGCGTTCGCTCCGCCACGGTGATCATCGACGCGCCGCCTCCCAATGGGATCGGCGCCAGCGTCCGCAGGCCAACGGCGTCCGCCACGGTCTTCACGTCGTCGGGCTCGCCGCTCGACCAGCCGACGGTGGACGCCATCGGCAACCTGATCGCCGGCGCGCGGGCCGGGCTGGACGTGCAGAACGTTCGCGTGATCGATGGTTCGAGCGGTCGCCAGCGAAAGGTCTCGAACCCCGCAGACCTGGTCCCGACGAGCTATCTAGAGCACGCCACTCGCGTGGAAAACCAGACGCGGGACAAGATCGCCGACCTTCTGGCTTACATCCCTGGCGTGATCGTCGCGGTCACGGCGCAGGTGGACGTGACGAGCGTAACGGCGCAGGTGCGCAAGAACTTTGCGACCGGTGAAGGGACCGTCTCGCTGCCTCGAATGGAGAATACCAAGAAGCTCTCGCAGCGGGAGAGCTCGCGGGGCGGCGAGCCCGGCATTCGATCGAACGTCGGGGCCGAGATCTCGGGAAGTGGCGGCTCTGGGAGCAACACCGAGGATGAGCAGAGCGAGTCGACGTTCGAGAACATGGTGGGTGGCAGGACGGAGCAGATCGTGGACCCGCGCGGCATGCCGACAAACCTCGGCGCGTCGATCAACCTGCCGCGGGGCTACATCGTGCAACTCATCAAGTCCAGCCGCGGCGCCGCGGGCGAGGGCGAAGCCGCCGCGGGGGAAGAGGCCGAGCCAACGGAGGCGGAGATCGATGCACGCTTCAAGCTCGAGCAGGCGAAGGTCGTCGAGACGGTTCGCCCCCACGTGCGAACGCGCTCGATGGAGGGCACGCTGATCGACGGCGAGATCGCGGTCGCGATGATCCCGGTCGACATGCCCCCCACCGCGACGGCGACCCAGGCCGGTCTGATCGGCGGCCTGGCCTCGGGCGGTTCTCTCTTTGGCGTGCAAGGCTTGATCGACAAGGTGATGCTCGGCATCCTCGCGCTCGTCGCGATGACGATGATGGTCTCGATGGCGCGCAAGGCCGGACGGAAGGTCGAGCTCCCAACCGCTGAGGAACTCGTCGGAACCCCACCGCCGCTGGAAACGCGCAGCGAGGTGATCGGTGATGCCGACGAATCCGAAGCGGCGATGGCGGGCATCGAGGTCGACGAGCAGCAGATGGAAACGCAGAAGATGCTCGAGTCGGTCAACAAGTTCGTGCAGGATCGTCCCGATACAGCGGCGAAGCTCTTGGGACGCTGGATCGCGGTCGAGGAATAGGCCGCGAAGGCGAGAGGGAGCATGCGCATGGCCCGCAAGCCCGGTGAAAAGCTGCCCGAAAAGTTCGAAGAGCTGGAAGGGCTGACCAAGGCGGCAATCCTCCTTCTCGCGGTGGGACCGGAGAACGCGTCGACGCTGCTGAAGCAGATGGCCCCGCAGGCAGTAGAAGAAGTGACGCGCGAGTTGGCGAGCCTTGGCCGCGTTCCCCTTGGACTCCAGAGCGCGGTCATCGAGGAGTTCTACGCGACGACGGCGGCGACGCAGTACGCCAACGAAGGCAGCCTGGATTACGCGAAGAAGATCCTGATGGAGTCGCTGGACCCGAAGGTCGCGGAGCGGGTTCTCCAGCAGATCCAGACTCAGGTGCAGAAAACGCCATTCTCGTTCCTGCAGCGGGCCGAGAGCGAAAACCTCCTCACGTTCATCCAGGATGAGCACCCGCAGACCATTGCGCTGATCGTGTGCCACCTACCGCACCACAAGGCAGCGGAGATCATCGGCGGCCTACCGCTGCAGAAGCAGATCGAGGTCATCAAGCGCATCGCGAACATGGAGCAGACGAACCCGGAAGTGATCCGCGAGGTCGAACGGGGATTGGAAAGCCGCCTCGCGAACATGCTGGTGCAGAGCATGGAGAAGGCGGGCGGCGTGCCCACGGTCTCGGAGATCCTCAACCTCGCGGACCGTGCGACGGAGAAGGCGGTGCTCGAAGGTTTGGAAGCCGAAGACCCCGAACTCGTCGAGCAGGTTCGCCGCCTGATGTTCGTCTTCGAGGACATCAAGCTGGTGAATGACAAGGGGATCCAGTCTGTGCTCAAGGAGGTCGACAACCAGGAGCTGGCGCTGGCGCTCAAGACCGCGTCGCAAGAGCTCAAGGAGAAGATCTTCAAGAACATGTCCGAGCGGGCGGCGCAGCTCATCCAGGAAGACATGCAGTTCATGGGCAAGGTCAAGGTGAGCGACGTGGAATCCGCCCAGCAGCGCATCGTCGACGTCGTCAGGCGTCTGGAAGAGTCAGGCGAGGTCGTGATCGAAGGCCGCGGCGGAGACAGCGAGATGCTGGTGTGATCGCAACGGCGCCTGAACGGGGCGACACGCTGAGACGCACTGACGGAGCACGGACGCACGAACCCACGAGCTGGCAGCCAACAGATACCACTCATGCCGCTGATCCCCCAAGCCGACCGCAAACAGATTCCCCGCGACGCGGTCGCATTCAACATGACCGATCTTGCTCGCGAGGGCGAGGCGATCCTCGTGCGGGCCCGGGAAGAGGCCCAGCGCATCCTGCGCGAAGCCGCGGCAGAGCGCGAGCGGCTCTTGGGGCAGGCGCGTGCGGAAGGGCAGAAGGAAGGGCTGGCCAAGGGCGTTGAGAAGGGGCGCGCGGAGGGAATCGCGCAGGGGCGCAGCGAAGCGCTCGATCAGTTCAAGGTCGCGCTCGCGAAGCTGGAGAAGTCGTGGAACGAGGCCCTTGCTGGGTTCATCGCCTCGCGAGACACCATGCTCGCGGACACTCGCGACGATCTGCTGGCGCTCGCGCTGCTCATTTCTCACCGGGTCACAGGGCGCCAGCTCGCGACCGATCCCGCTGTCGCGGCAAGCCAGGTTGAGAGCGTGCTCACCCGCGTCGTTACGGCCAGCAAGCTGCGAATCGAGATGCACTCGGCCGATGCAGAACTCGTGCGACAGGCGCTTCCGGAGCTGATGCGTCGGCACGGCGCGACGCAGAACGTGGAGATCGTTGCGACCGACGCCGTACCTCGGGGCGGATGCGTTGCCAAGCTCGCCCATCCAACGCGTCTTGGCGGAACGATCGACGCGTCCATCTTGACGGCCCTGGACCACGTGGCCGAGCAACTCGTTCCGGCGCGGCGTGCCGAACTCGCCGAGGCCGCACGAGCGGCCCTTGCTCGGGAGGACGTCGCCCGACCAGACGCCACGGGAGAAGCCTCATGAGCGTGTGCTCGCTCGCCCGGGAAGCCCTCGATCGAATCCACCCGGTGCGGATCACCGGACGCGTCTCGGGCATCCGGGGGTTGAGTGTTCTCGTGGACGATCTCCCACTGCCCGTGGGTGCGCTCGTTCGCATCGCGCACTCCGAACATCGAACAACACACGACGCAGTTGAGCCAGCGCACGAACGGCACGAGCGCCGGGTGAACGTCGAACCTCACGAGGTTTGGGGCGAGGTTGTCGGCGCATCGCGAGACCAATCCATCGTCATGCTGCTCGGATCGCCCTCGGGCCTTCGCGCCGGCGACCTTGTGAGCGGCTACGCGACAGCGCCCAGCGTTCGGGTTGGTCCCGGCCTGCTCGGGCGCGTTGTGAACGCGCTCATGGAGCCCCTGGACGGCAAAGGTCCCATCGTCGGGGGAGAGCCTCGATCGCTGCACGCGGAACCGATCCCCGCCCTGCGACGAGCGCCCGTGCGAGAGCCCCTCCTCACCGGCGTCCGCGCCATCGATCTGATCACGCCCATCGGTCGCGGGCAACGGCTGGGCGTCTTTGCCGGGCCGGGCGTCGGAAAGAGCACCTTGCTGGGGACGATCGCCCGAAGGACCTCTGCGGACGTCAACGTAATTGCGCTCATCGGCGAACGCGGACGCGAGGTTGGTGACTTCATCGAGAAGAGCCTGGGCGAGGAGGGGATGGCACGCTCCGTCGTCGTCGTAGCGACAGGAGACGAGCAAGCAACGATGCGACTCCGCGCCTCGCGGGCGGCGTGCTCGATCGCTGAGTGGTTCCGGGATCGCGGACTCGACGTCCTGCTCATGATGGATTCGGTCACGCGGTTCGCCCACGCGCAGCGTCAACTGGGCCTTGCCGCGGGCGAGCCGCCCTCCGCCAAGGGCTACACGCCCAGCGTCTTTGCGCAGCTCGGTCAACTGCTGGAGCGAGCGGGGGCCGTCAAGCCCGCAGGGCCTGCAGCGAAGGGCGCCAGCGCCGGAGGATCGATCACGGGGTTGTACACGATCCTGGTTGAAGGCGACGACATGACCGAGCCGATCGCTGACGCGGCCCGCGGCATTCTCGATGGCCATCTCGTGCTGTCGCGGCGTCTAGCGCAGGAGAACCACTATCCGGCGATCGACGTGATGGACTCGATCAGCAGGTTGGCGGAGGACGTGAGCGATCGTGCGCAGACGAATGCGCGTCGGCAACTGCTGCGCCTGATGGCGCTGCACGCCGAAGTTGAGGACATTATCCGAATTGGGGCGTATGCCCGGGGCGTGGACCCCGAAACTGACATCGCGGTCGACATGCACCCCGCGATCGTGGCGCTGCTGAGACAGTCTCGCGACGAGCACGAGCCAATTGTAAAGTCTCACGCAACGCTGCTGAAACTGGCCAATGAGGCGGCTGAGAAGCTGGGACGGGCGCAGCGGTCGCGGGGTGTGAATCCGGTTGGCACGTCCTCTGCGAAGTGATGAAGTTTTGACAGCGGGGTCGGAGCCTTGTGGACATCGTGGTGATAAGCCCTTGATTTCACGATCTCGGAGGGTTTGTCCGATGTTGTGAGCGAACGTTGCCGGGCGAGCATCGTGAAGGCGGACCGGGGCTTCGAGGACCGATTTGAACGCTTTCTGAGTAGGAGCCCCGAGAGTGCCGAGTTTCCTTTTCGCGTACGAAGCTCTGCTGACCAAACGCAAGGCTGAGGAGCGGGCTCGGCAGGTCGCGCTCGCCTCGCTCCAAAGGCGCCGTGAGGAACTGCTCGGGCAGATTCGCATCAGCCAGGCGGAGCTGGCAACAGCCCGGCTTGAGATGAGGCACACGCTCCATCCAAATGCCGGTACGGCGGTTGCTGTAGTTCCGGGAATGCTGGACGTCGCCGCGATTCGATCTCAGACCGTTGCGACGCTGGGCCTGGTGGCCAAGGCGCAGGAAGCGGTCCGGCTTCTGGCGGCGTTGCAGCCTTCGATGGAACAGGCACGAGCGGCCTGGCTCGCCAGCCGCGCCAAGCGCCGGGCCGTCGAGTCGCTCCGCGAGAGGCATCATCGCGCGTGGATCAACGCCCGCAACAAGCGCGACGAACTCGGGCTGGATGAACTGGCGACGCTCCGGTTCCGCGCTTCGCGGCTGGCGCTCGATCCGGCGCACGTTGAGAGCGGGGACCGCTCTTCCGACGACCTTGAGAACACCTCCGCATGAAGGCGCTTATTGCCGCATTCTCGATCTTCGCGATTGCGAACGTTCTCGGCGCCGCCGGCCTGGTCGGGTGGCTGCACAGCTCGGGACGCCTGAACAGCGAGCGGGTTCAGAAGATCCGCGAGATGCTCAAGGAGCCCATCGAGGCGGAAAAGGCCCGACTGGCCCGCGATGCGGCGGCGCTCGAAGCCAAGAAGAAAGCGGACGAAGAAGAAGCGAAGCGGAATCTCCCTCCCCTGACGGGGGAGCAGCAGCTTGTGCTTCGGTTGCTTGCAACCGAGGCGGACCAGCAACGAAGGGATCGCCTTGCTCGCGAGATCGCCGATCTGCAGGAAGGTCTCCGCCGCGAGCTTGCGGCGCTCGAAACCGCGCGTGCGTCGCTCAAGAGCGAGCGCGACGCCTTCAACGAGTTGCAGAAGCAGACGCAACAACTGACGGGCGACGCTCAGTTTCGCAAGGCCGTGGGCATTCTCGAGAGCATGAAGGCGCCGGAGGCGATGGCGACGCTGAGGCAGCTACTCGAGAGCAACGCGAGCGGACTCGCCTTCGCTTCCCCGACAGGCAGCACGGCTCCCGCTGGTTCCCCGCCTGCTGGAGCGCTCGGGGCTAACACGCCTCTCTCGGTCACGTCGCCCGCCCAACCCGCGCCGGCAGTGGACGCCAAGCGCGCCGCGATGGAACGGGTCGTCACGTATCTCAACGCGATGCAGGAACGCCCCCGCAACAAGCTCATGGCGGAGTTCGTGCGGGCCGATCCGGCGTTGGCAGGGCAGTTGCTGGAACGCTTGCGGACGCACGGGACTCTCGTTGCGGCCGCTGGCGGAGGCACTCCTTGACCGACTCGTTGCAAGCGATTCGCGACCCACACACCACTCCGATCGACCGATCCGCCACGCACCAGCGTGTTGAGCGACGTCGCACACAAGCCGGTGCCCCGCCGGTGGCCCGGAGCGACGCGGGGCAGGACGTCGGCGCCACCTTACCGACGCTGAACCGCGATGGCTCTGCATCGCACACTCAGGCCGAGCGCGAACGCTCGCCCTCGTTCGAGGCAGCGCTACGCAGCGCGCCCGGCGCCGGACCTTCAACGCAAACGCCAGATGCGAACGCGTGGCTCGCGCTCGGTTCGCCGGTGTTCCTCGTTGCCGCCGCAACGGACGCGCGGAACTCGCCGACAGCTCCCTCTGCTCGTGCGCGAAGCGTGCGCATCGGAGCACCTGAAACAAGCGACGGTCGGTCGGCAACGGTCCTTGACGGCCCAAGCACAGGCGCTGCCGACGCGCGACTCGCACGCTACGGACAACAGGTTGACCTGGCTGATCTGGCGTTTGCAGAGCTCACGGGCGCTCATGAGTCTGGGCCACTGGCGGCCGCCGCTCGCGAGTTGAGGTCGCCGGATGAAACCGCTCGCGACTTGGACGACAACCCTGCCGGGCAACGGGCGCCCGAGCGCGGGCGAGCTCAGGGACGTGAGGCGCCATCGGGCACGTTCGCTTTGCTTTCGGCTCAGGGCTCGCCCAACGCTCCGACGCAGCAGGCGTTGCCCGGCACAGAGGGCGCTCAGCAGCCCCTCCAGCCCCAAGCGAAACAGGCCCGCACAACCAGCGACGGGAGCGACAGATCGCCGCAGGCCGAACAGTCGGGCGTTTCAGGCTTGGGCGCAAGCCGTGGCTTGGCAGATGCACGCTCGAGCCAGCAATCCGCCCGCGCTGACGCAGCGCGGCCATCGGCGACAGGCCCGGCGAGCACGAGCCCAGCGAGCACGGGCCCATCAAATGGCAGCTCGAACTCGGGCGGTGGACAGGGCGCTACCGGCGGAGCCTCGGACCCACTCGCCAAGCTGCTCCGCTCGAAGGAGAGCGCGCCGGGCTCGAGGGCATCGGCGGGCGAGCGGCGTCAAGCCATCATCGACCGGCTCCAGCAGCAAGCGCTGCGCGGCGCCGCCGTGGCGATGCACCGCGACGGAGGCGAGCTCACACTCCGGCTGCGTCCGGACGAGCTCGGACCCATGAGGATTCGCCTGGAAATGAGCGACAACTCACTGGCGGCCCGGTTCGAGGTATCGACCGAGCTGGCACGCTCCTTGCTGGAAGAATCGGCCGACACGCTTCGTGCGTCGCTGGCGTCGCAGGGGCTCCGCGTTCACTCGATCGAGGTTCGCGTCGCCCCGGAACTGACGCCAGAGGGGCACGAGGCCGAACGGCAGACGACCAACAGCGCCAAGGACGGCGCTCATCAACAGGGCGAGGGTGGAACCCGCCCGCACGACCGCCAGGGATCGGCGGAAGAGCGGTGGCCCGAAAGAGGCCGGGAACAGCGCCAGGGACGGCGCTGGACCGAGGCCTCCGATGCTTCGGTCGCGCGGAGCGCGGCCGGCGTGTGGTGGACTCCAGTCGCGGCCTCACCTGCCGAGACTGGCCTGCAGCACGTCCGCCACATCGCGTAGAACGAGCGGACGTCGGCGTCGCATCTCCACCGGAGCGCCGTGGAGCGGATGGTTGTGCACGCATCGGGCCGGTGTTGGCCTCATGCTTGTGCCGAGCAACATCGGCACGACGTCTGCAAGGCAACATCGACAGACACTCAACACCGACGCGCGGGCCCATCAGCCGTTCTCGAACAGGAGTCACCATGAGCGAGATCGACACGATCACACGACAGCCCACACCTTCACGAACCCAGCCCCGCACGGCGAGTGGCGTCGATCCGACCACGGCGAGTTCATCCCAGGATCGCGGCATCGGTGAACTCGGGTCCGACGAGTTTCTCCAGATCATCCTCACCGAGCTTGGCAAGCAAGACCCGCTTCAACCCAACGACACCAAGGCGCTGCTGGAGCAGATCTCCATGGTCCGCTCGATCCAGTCCGATGTGGACCTCACCGATCGCCTGAAGTCGCTCGTCGGCCAGAACGAGTTCGCCTCCGCCTCGAGCCTGATCGGCAAGCGCGTCGAAGGCTTGACGCGGAGCAACGAGCGTCGCAGCGACGTGGTCGTCAGCGTCGGCAGGCGCGACGGGGAATCGGTGCTCACGCTGCGCGATGGGGGCGAGATCGCGATCTCGCGGGTCGATCGAGTCCTGCTTGACTCGGAGAGCCAGCCATGACCGGCATCGCCTCCGACCTTCTGCGTTCGCTTGCTTCTCGCGGCGGTGCTGGCGAGATCCGCCCGTCGACTTCGATCCCGCGCATGCCCCGCGCGGCCGAACTCGGGGCCGCGGGCACAGACTTTGCAACGCTGCTCGAGCGGGCGCGCAGCGCGGGACTCGACGCGGGCAGCGAAGACGTTGGAGCACTGGTCGGCAAGGTGGGCGGGGGCGAGAGCGCCCCGGTCAACATCGCTCCAGGGCTCGAACTCAACCTCAGCACCGAGCAACAGACCCGCCTGCGCCAAGCCGCGGATCAGGCGGCGGCAATGGGACTGACCCGGGCCTTGGTCGTGCTCGACGGAAAGGCGATGAAGCTCGACGTGGGCGTGCGCAGCATCAGTGATGTCGTTGATCTTTCCAACGCCCATGTGCTGACCGGCATCGACGGCATCGTCAGCGCCGGGCAGCACACGCTCGGAACGACCTCGACGCCCGGCGAGACGAGCGGCACCACCCCCCGGCAGGGAGGCATAGGCCTTGGCTCGCTTGGAACCGTCGGGGTCAGCGATTCGCTGCGCCGGGCCCTGGACCGACCGGCGGCTTGATGTGGCTTCTTGACAGGGCGTCCCAACCCGAGCGGCCCCTCTGCAACGGCTAAGGAGCAGCACACGTGGCTTCAACGCAGGCACTCTTGACGGGTCTGACGGGGCTCAACGCCGCCTCACGCACCATCGAGGTCGCGGGCAACAACATCTCGAACTCAAACACGACTGCGTTCAAGTCCAGCCGCGCGCTGTTCTCGAATCTCTTCAGTCGAACGCTCGCTGAAGGGACCGAACCCGGCGAGATTCTCGGCGGGACCAACCCCCACCAGATCGGCTACGGCGTGCAGGTCGCCGGCACGCAGCGCTTGATGGGCTCCGGAACCATCTCCAACACCGGGAACGCCCGAGACTTGGCGATCGACGGCGAGGGCTTCTTCGTCGTCGGCGACGGTGATTCGCAGTACTTCACCAGGGCGGGCGCGTTCCAGCAGAATGCCGAGTACGAACTCGTGACGCCCGGAGGCGAGCGTCTGCTGGGGTACGCCGTCGATTCGTCGTTCCAGGTTGTGACCAGCGAACTGACGCCGATCACGATCCCGCTCGGAGGGGTCACGATCGCTGAGCAATCGACACGGGTGCGATTCTCCGGCAACCTCAATGCCAGCGGCGACACCGCGACGCAGGGCGCGATCGTCCAACTGCAAGGGACCGAGACGGGCGGGCTGAGGACCATCGCCAGCGCCACACCGCCGCCCGCGCCGGGAAACCTTGTCGAGAACACCACGCGTCTGGTGGATCTTGAAGACCCGGACCAGCCCACAACAAATGCGCCCCTGTTCGAGGCTGGACAGGTGATCGAGCTTCGCAACCTCGAGAAGGGGCAGAAGACCCTGCCCAGAGATTCGCTGACGATCACCGACGCAACAACGCTGGAAGACCTCGCCACGTTCTTATCGAACGCCCTGCGACTCTCAACCGACGCCGGCGACAACCCGGACGGCGAGACGCCTGGGGTTTCGATCGACGCCAACACCGGACGCATCACGATCGTCGGAAACACCGGAACCGTCAACGACCTGACGATCGACGTCTCCGACATACGCCTGCTTTCAGCAACAGGCGGCTTCGTGCGTTCCCCATTCGCGGTTGGCAAGGCCCAGTCGGCGACGGGCGAATCCGTCCGCACCACCACCGTCGTGTACGACTCGCTCGGCACGCCCATCGAGATGGACCTGAGCATCGTGCTGGAGTCCAGGTCCAGCGCGGGCACGACGTGGAGGTACTACGCCGAGTCTCCTGACGACAGCGACGCCTCCGGCGCGATGTCCTCGGGCACGCTGACATTTGACACCGATGGTCAACTTGCGACGACAACGCCCGCGAGCGTGACGATCGACCGCGCCGGCGTCGGCGCGGGCACACCGATCGGGCTCTCGCTGTTCTTCTCGCAAGGTCGCGATGTTGTGACGGCGTTGACCGACACGAGGAGCGAGATCGCCGCAACCTTCAGGGACGGCGCCCCGATCGGCACGCTCGAGAACTACGCGTTCGGCGTCGACGGCGTCATCACCGGGAGCTTCAGCAACGGGCTGACGCGCACGCTCGGGCAAGTTGCGCTCGCCAAGTTCAGCAATCCTGCCGGACTGGTTGATCTTGGCAACAGCCTCTTCACGGTCGCGGCCAACAGCGGGACGCCACAGATCACGACGCCCGGGACACTGGGCACCGGCAACATCGTGGGCGGAGCGCTGGAGCAATCGAACGTCGATCTCGGGCAGGAGTTCATCAACCTGATCCTCGCCTCGACGGGGTACTCGGCATCGTCACGGGTTGTGCGAACCGCCGACGAGCTGCTCCAGCAGTTGCTCGTCATCGGGCGATGAAAGCCGCACGCTCGCGCTGGTCGGACGGAAACTGGCCATCGCCGAGCGCTGGAACGGAGCCATACGCTCGCGGCGTGCCAGCTTCAATCTCCTCGGACGCTCAGCATGCTTCGACCGCCGGTCCCCCGCCTCAGGCCGACGCGGTGGTCTTGCTCTCGGGCGGAC
Source organism: Planctomycetota bacterium (assembly GCA_033763815.1). Lineage (GTDB taxonomy): Bacteria > Planctomycetota > Phycisphaerae > Phycisphaerales > UBA1924 > JANRJU01. The sequence continues at coordinate 146,323 of JANRJU010000003.1, read as the reverse complement.
TCGATAGCTGCGTTGCTCTGGCGACGGCGCGCCGGGCGGGCCAACGCTGCGCAACGCTCTCGTTTGACTACGGGCAGCGTCACCGCCACGAGCTCATCTCCGCTCTCCGGATTTCGTCGGATCTTGGCGCGATTCGGCACGTCACGCTCTCGCTTGACCTGCGCGCGTTCGGCGGTTCGGCCCTCACCTCGGACATCCCGGTGCCAAAGTCCGCCGGCGATGCCGGACCTTGGCCGGCAAAGCCGGAGCGCGCGAGCGCCACGATCCCGTTGACGTACGTTCCGGCCCGGAATCTGGTGTTCTTGTCGCTCGCCGTGGGATGGGCGGAAGCGCTGGGCGCCGCGGAGGTGGTGATCGGGGTGAACGCGATCGACTACTCGGGCTATCCGGACTGCCGCCCCGAGTTCATCGAGGCGTTCTCGCGGGCGTCGAGCCTGGCGACACGGGTGGGCGTTGAGGGCAAGCCGATCCGGATTTCAACGCCGCTCATACGCCTGAGCAAGGCGGAGATCATCCGTGTGGGGGTCGAAGCGGGCGCACCGCTGGCTCAGACTCACTCGTGCTACGACCCGCTGCCGGAGGCGGCGGGCCGGGTTGTCGCGTGCGGGCGCTGCGAGAGCTGCCAGATCCGCGCCCGTGGCTTTCGCGACGCGGGCGTGCCGGATCCGACGCGGTACGCGTAAACGCAGTCGTGTTTCGGGCTTCGCTGGCTCAGCGGGGCTGGTCTTCCGTCAGCGGCGCGAGCGTGGATGTTGAGTTGAAACTGAGAATCACGCGGTCTTTTTCGCCCTTGTAGGGCAAGCCGCTGTGCAGCAAATAAGCCGGAAAAAGAACGAGTGTGCCAGGGATGGGCGGGACGTCGAGGTGGCCCTTGCCGATGTAGGAGTTGCCATAATCGGTGAGCACGCCGCCGCAGCCCCTTGGGGCGTAGAAGCGGTTGACGCCGTTGGGAGCGTGCTCAAGCTTGCCGGGTGGCGCAACATCGGAGATTTGCAAGTAATACACACCGCACCACGAGCACCCGCCGTGGTAATGGGCATCGTGGAAGCCCGAGTTGTTGGTGATGTGGAACCAGCTATCGAGGAACTTAACCTGGATGCGGGCAAGGTCAACCTCGCGGCCGTTCACGTGCCACACCGCCCGACGCACGCTGGACTCGATGAACGCGACCAGTCGCTTCAGCTCCGGGCATGTGGTTTCGGTGAAGAGATCGAACTTGCTCTCGAAGAGCCCTTCCTTGGACTTCATCACCGGCGCGACGCCGCTGGCGATGTTCGCCGTCTCTCCGGCCTTGATCTGGTAGAGGTGGTCGATGATCGCTTGAGCGTCTCTCTCGTGATCGCGATATTTGCGCTGGAAGATCGTGGTCGCCCAGTAGTTCCGCGGGACGAGCTCAAACTCACCCGGCTGCCCGCCATAAAGCCCGCGTACCTCGTCGTTCGGTGTCGCCTGCGCGGCATGGTCGTGTCCCATGCCGCCGCCCATCGGGGTCGTGCCGCCCCGCGCTCCGACCGCGACCCCTGTCCCAGCGCCCGCCAGCGGCGCCCCAACACCATTGGAAACGTTGTACATCGTCATGCCCGGACTCCACGCGCAGCAACACCGTTCGCAGCGCAGCTACCCAGCAATGAGCAAGGCACGCCCGCCGCTCGCGACCCAAGAGGTGTGTTCCACCCGACTTGGGGAAATTTACTGCATCGCCGGGTGCGACGCGAGGCCCTGCGAGCATCCACACGCTGATTTCATGTAATCTGAACACTCCGTTCGTGGGGCATTCGCATGAGCGTTTGGCGCGCGCTCAGACTTGTGGATCACCCGCGCAGAGATCCCGGGCTCTACGATCACCCGTGGACGTCGTTCTCAGCCCGTATCACCTGGTCACTCGCGAGCCCGTGGCAATGGTCTCGCTGCTGCTGGCTGGGCGGGTGGTCACGCTCATGCCGCGACCGGCGGAAGCAAACAGCGCGGGTTCATTCGCCCGCGCCGCTCGCGAACTCCCGACCTATTTGCGATTTCTTGAGGCGAGCGCCTGGTGCAAACCGCTGTGGGACGCCCGGGTGCTCGAGAATGGCACGGGCGGCGCAACGGCTGAGGCCGACATGCGCGAGGCGCGCTGGTCGCTGGATCATCATCCAAAGCTGGGCGCGCTACGAGCCTTCACGCGCGGTGGCCGCGACTATGACGAACCCGCGTTCGTCGAGTGGTTCGCCGCGGACTTGCTCAAGGGGGGGCCGGATCCATCGATCAGCCTTCCCGTCGCAGCGGGCCTTGATCGCTTTGCATCGCGTCACGGGATGTTCTCCGCGCGTTCGGAACCTTCGTCCCTTGCGCAGCAAGCCGAAGCCTCCATGGCCCACCCCGTGTGGGTGGTGGCGTTGCCCGTGCTGGTCCAGGGCTCGGCACGTTCTCTGATGGGCTTTCGCCAGATGCTCGAAGCACCGCTCAACGACCTTCGTGAAGCGCTGGTGAACGCCGCACGCAGCGGGACGCGCATGATCGAGGCGACGGCAGGAGCATCATCGACCCGACGCGGGAGCGGGAGCGTCGGCCGAGCGTCGCCAAGCCGCGCACGGACGAAGGTTCACTCGGCCCAGTCGCTGGACCTTGGAGTCGAGGACGCGGCACGGGCCTATGCCGAAGCGTTCCAGGCCTGCGCCGCCGACGACCGCCCGCCCGCGGACGAGGAACGCCCCGTGATCGGCATGGCGACGGTCTCGTGCGTGAGGCTGCCCGTTGAAGCGGTGCTGATCTCCAGCCTCGCGGCGATCGGCGCCGCGACGAGCCGGAGCGAGCGGTTCGATGCCGATGCAGCGGCCCGGGCTGTCAACGCGAGTCACGCGGACGCGCATCGGGCGGGTGGTTCATCTGTGGGCGGTGCTCACGCGGGCTCTCACGGCATTGGTGCCGGGGCATTGAGCGAAACCGGCCCGCTGCTGGGGCTGGTCGTCAAACCGCTGGGCATTCGGAGCAAGTCTTCGAGGCTCGATCGCTCGCGTTCGCGTTCTTGATGCTCCGCGACAACTAAGGGCCCGAACGTTGTCGGACGCCGGCGGCTCACTCGCCAATGCGTTCCCAGGTCAGCACGGCGTTGTAGCGTTGGAAGCCGTCGCTCCCGGTCTCCAAGCTGCTCCGCGATTGGCGATTGATGATGGCCAACCCGCCGTAGTACGCACGCTGGACCTGGAGCGGGTCGGGCGAATCTCGTTTGACCATCGCTTCGAGCCGCCACAGGATCGGCTCGAACACGAAGAGCCGGCTCAGCGTGTTCTGCTGCTCTGGCGTCAGCTTGGCCTCGGTCATGAACTGGGCATGATCGGTCGGGGAGACTTGCCCGCCACTTGTGCGAGCCGCCAGAACCTTCTCGACATACCCGTCGCCCCCGCCCTGCGTGGCATATCGCAGCACCGCGCGCAGCACCGGCTCGCTCGCAGCGTTGACGCTGATCGCAAGCGGGCCCCGCTGACGCTCCAGCGGCAAACGCCGCCCCGTGCGCGGGTCAGTCGGCGCCAGGCGCCGGAGATCCGCCCGGCGCAACTCGCGAAGCACGCCCACCGCATCGGTCAACGCCTGCCCGTTCAACCCTTGGAACTGCGCGAGCGCCTCACCCTGTCCGTCGAAGGCATAGAGCGTCATGACCACGCCGCCGGCAAGCGTCGCTTCAAGGACCCGGCCATCCTGCTCCACGCGCTCGATCAACGGGCGGTTGCGGACCGCGGCGACCCACGCCTCAATCAACGCCTGGATGCCTTTGCCGAGATGGTCGTCCTGATACGCGCGAAGCTGCCGCTCGACAGCAAGCCGCTGGGCGGACTGACGATCGAGCGTCGCCGAGATCAGGATGCCAATAACGAGGCCCATGATCGCGACAAGAGGCAAGGCATAGCCGCGCCGGGCGCTGAGCAAGAGGCGCTTTGTCGGGCGCCTCGACCGGTCTTGGGATTGGTCTTGGGACTGGTCTTGGGATCGGCCAACGGGGTAGCGCTCGAGTTGGCGATCAAGTGCGCCGACGCGTGGCCCGGGGATGTGCCGCGATCGAGCGATCACTTCTCACCCCCGGATTTTGCGTCGCCCTCACGCAAGGCCCGCTGCTTGGCGCCGGGACCACGCACGGGTGCCGGCCGAGCTCCCCCGCTCGCACCCGACTTGGCGCCCGAGTCAGCCCCCGAGTCCACGTCCGATGACGACTCCACTTGCCGGCCCGCCGCGCCGATCTGGTCATTCTTGGGGTCGGGGATTTCCTTGCCGACGATCCAACCGATTTCCAGCAGCCACTTTGCGGCGATTCCACTGGAAGTTTCGACTTCCATCTCGACATAGGCGGGAAGGTCGTCAAGCCACGTCCCGGTGTGCTCGGTCTTCCACTCGCGTCGGTGAAAGAACCGCCACTTGACGTACGCCAGTCGCGTCGCAATGAGCTGCGGCTCCGACAGGGGCTCGCCCGAGTCAACGGTTGTGTTGGGCTCGCCAACGTCCTGCCGCGGGCCGATCTGACGCCACCAGAGATCCAGCCCCGGGTCTGATTCTTCGATCTGCCATTCGGACAATCCCTCGAGGCGAAGTCGCTCGGCGGCGGGACGAAGCTCGAACACACCACGGATCGCGGCGGTCTGGCTCGCCGCGCTTTCCGCATCCTCGAGCGACACATCACCGTCCGTAATCAGGTCGTCGCCCGCGCCGGCGTCTTCCCCCGGCTCGGCGGCATCGCTCTGCGCAGCGGTGCTGGCGGCGCTCCGCGATTCGCCCCGACTGCCGGCCTGCGTGGACGCCCGCCCGCCGCTTCGCCCCGTGCCAGCGCCACGGCTCTGGGCCGAAGCCAAAGCGGAGCCGCCTTCGCTTCCTGAGGCGCTTGCGGACTGCGAAGTATCGTCCGCGCTCGCGCGATCGCGGCGGGATGCCCCCCCGCTTGCGACGGGAGACGAACCCGCTCGCCCGCCTGCGAGCCAGGGCGTTGAGCTCGTGTCCGGCGCGACGGGTGGAAACTCCATCACGATCTCAAGTCGCTGCGGGCGAGAAGCGCCCGGGCCCTCGGCGGGGTCTAAGGTTCCTTGGCGGACCATTGTCGGGGCCCCAAGATCCGCGTCGTACGTCAGCACGAGCCTCGGAGCCGGAAAGCTCGTTTGCTTCGCGCCGGCTCCGACGCTCCGAGTCTGGCTGGCAAGCTCACCTTCAACCGGCTCGGAAGCCGCGGTCGATGCGGCAGCCTCCGCCTCAGGCCGGGGCGGGCGCGGCTGGCCATCGCGAGACATGATCACCGATTGGAACGCCCGACGCATCGACACACGGAGGCGATGCAGTTCCTGATTCTCTTCAAAGCGACGGGCAAGCGCGCGATCGGCCCGGTCCATGCCGCGCAACACCGAGATCACCGACATGATCAACATCAGGCCAAGGAGGCCGGCGAGCGAGACTTCCAGGAGCGTGAAGCCGCGGCGCGACACAGGACCCGAGCGAGGGCGCCTGTTGCCGGGCCTGCCCCTCAGCGTCCTGAGGTTCACTTGCCCCCCTCGCCTTCGGGCTTGCTGCCGCTCTTGCCCGCCTGAGAGGGATTCTGGCGTGCTGGTCTTGCACGATCGCCGGGAGTGGTTCGCCCCCCTCGAACCTCGCGTCCGGGCTGGAGCTGCTGGCCCGCTGCGCCGGATTCCAGCAGATCTCGGGTGAGCTCCGCAAAGCCGCTCGACTTCTTGTTCTCGAAGCTATCCGGATTGACCGGCCGCATGGGGTTGTAGATGCGCGTCAGCGTCGCCGATGGAGCATTTCCCGACCCATCGAACGACCCACCGCTCTCCTCGCTGAGCCAGACGCGAACGGTGATCTGGCGGCAGGACTCCATCGACATGAGGGACTGCCGCCCGCCGCCTGAGGTCGGAACCGGTTTGAACTCCTTCACACCGATGGGAGCATCGCTCTTGGTGTAACGGAAGCTGAGGGCCCCGTAGTTGATGGGGTCAAACTCGCTGGGCATTTTGTTCTTGTCGTCGACGTACTGGATGAGCAGGCGGCTGGCCATCTCTGCCGCGGCAAGGCGTCGTTGCTCGCGTTCGTGGCGAGCGAAGACAAACTGCGTTGCCGAGAAACCCGCGGCCGCGACGATTGAGAGCAGCGCGACCGCCAGCGTCATCTCCAGGATGGTCAGCCCGCGCCGCGTTGACTCTCGCCCTTCACGCACGCGCGACTCCTCCAGACAGTCGTTCGTTCCCGACCAAGGCATCGATCCACCCGGCCTATCCCGCCCTCATGCAGGCCCTCACGCAGCACGTGCAGGCCATCGCCGCCCGGGCCGGTCGACTACAAACTCAGCTCTTGGTCGGATCCCACACGTCCAAGTCGTCTTCGGTGCCAACCTGGCCATCCTCGCCCACAGAGAGCAGGTCGAAGGGCTTGCCGTTGCGGCCCGGAACCTGGTAGCGGAAGCGCTGGTCCCAGCCGTCCATCGGCTTCTTGGTCTCATCGAGGTACTTCGCGGAGACCAGAGTCTCCAGGCTCGGCGGATAGGTGTTCTTCTCGGTCTTGTACGTCTCGAGCGCGTTGCGCACGACATCCATCGTCACACGCGTCGCTCGGACCTTCGCTCGGCTGCTGAAGCCCCCGAGGCTGACCGCGGCAACCGCCGTCAGCACACCCAAAATCAGCAGCACCAGCGTGAGTTCCAGAAGCGAGAACGCCCGGCGTGCGCGCGGGGGGCGAACCAGCGTCGCGGGCGTGCGCGACGAGGACATGGTGAAAGTCTGGTCGCCCCGCGAAGGAACCGCTCGCGAGTTATCGATGCGCGTGTGCATGGCTGCCGCTCCGAAGTGCTGGGATGGAGGCTGCCTTGATGCGCTCCATCCTCGAATGACAGGTCAGTGTACCGCCCAGCCCCGGGCGTGGATGCCACCGGCGGGTAACGTGAAAACGCCCCAGGCTTGAGGCGTCGGGTCAGGGCCCGCAAGCACAGTCCGGGCCCGAAAACAAGTATAGGGAACGGGGGTGGAAATCGCGACCGGAGACCGACAGGTCGGGACAAGGGCTTGACGGATCCTTTACACTGTGCGCACAACCAGGACGCCGCGGGCCCTTTGCCCACGCGGCTTGAAGGAGACATCTTCCATGGCCCTCACATCCCCCTCGGACATTCGCAACATCGTGCTCGTTGGCGCGGGCGGCTCAGGCAAGACGACCCTGACCGAGCACTTGCTCTTCGCCGCCGGGGCCATCAAGCGCTGCGGAACCGTCGAGGAAGGCAACACGGTCAGCGACTTCACCGACCAGGAGAAGCACCACAAGCACAGTCTTCAGCCCGCGCTCGTGCACTTCGACCACGAAGGCCACGTGGTGAACCTGATCGACACCCCGGGCCTGGCGGATTTCCTTGGTCACGCCATCGCCTGCTACCCCGCCGTCGAGACCGTCGCCGTCGTCATCGACGCGCAGAAGGGGATTGCCAGCGCAACGCGCAAACTGATGCAGATCGCGGCGGAGCGAAAGATCCCGCGTCTGGTGGTCATCAACAAGATGGACGACGCCCAAGTCGACCTGGAGATGCTCCTGGAGCAGATCCGCGAGGAGTTTGGCGGCATCTGCCTGCCGATCAACCTGCCCAAGCCCGGACGCGCCGGCGTCATCAACGTCTTTGAGCACGACGGCACCGACGCCGAGGGCGACCAGACCGAGTTCTCCTCCGTCCACGAAGCGCACAAGCAGATTGTCGAGCAGGTGATCGAGGTCGACGACGAACTGACGATGGAGTACCTGGAGAAGGGCGAGTCGGGCTTCGACCCCGCCAAGCTGCACGCCGCCTTCGAGAAGGCCCTGGAAGAAGCCCACCTTGTCCCCGTCTGCTTCTGCTCCGCCAAGACGGGCGCCGGCGTCAAGGACCTGATCCACGTTTTCGCGAGCCTGTGCCCGAGCCCGGTCGAAGTCCACCCGGTCGAGTTCGAGAAGCGCACCATCGACGCGGAGGGCAACGCCAGCGAGGCCGACTTCGTCACGACTCCGGACGCGCGCGGGCACGTCGTTGCCCACATCTTCAAGGTCGCGACCGACCCATTCGTCGGGAAGCTCGGCATCTTCCGCGTCTACCAGGGCATCGTGAAGCACAAGCAGGATCTCCTCCTCGACGATCACAAGAAGCCCCTGCGCGTCGGGCACCTCTTCAAGCTCCAGGGCAAGGACCACGTGGAAGTTCAGGAGATCGGCCCGGGAGACGTGGGTGCCGTCGCCAAGCTCGACGAGCTCAAGTTCAACGGCGTGCTGCACGACAGCCCGGACGAGAGCACCGTGCACCTCAAGCCCCTCCCGCTGCCCAAGCCCCTCTACGGGCTGGCGATCGAACTGAAGAACCACGCCGACGAGACCAAGTTCGCCAACGCCGCCCACAAGCTGATGGCCGAAGACCCGTGCCTCCTCGTGGAGCGAATCGCCGCGACGCACCAGACCGTGATCCGCGGGCTGGGCGAGCTCCACCTTCGAGTCATCCTTGAGAAACTCAAGAACTCCTACGGCATCGAGGTCACCACTTCCACGCCCAAGGTTGCGTACAAGGAAACCATCGGCAGCCCCGCCGACGGGCACCATCGCCACAAGAAGCAGACGGGCGGCGCCGGGCAGTTCGGCGAGGTCTACCTCCGCATCGAGCCGCTGCCCGCCGACCACCCCGAAGGTTTTGAGTTCGCGAGCGAAGTCGTGGGCGGCACCGTGCCCCGTCAATACTGGCCCGCCGTCGAGAAGGGAGTGCGACAGGTCATCGCCGACGGCGCCATCGCGGGCTATCCCATGACCGGCGTCCGCTGCGTGCTCACCGATGGCAAGTACCACGACGTGGACAGCAAGGAGATCGCGTTCATTACCGCGGGACGAAAGGCGTTCATCGACGCCGTCAACAAGGCGCGGCCCCGCCTGCTCGAGCCCTTGGTGATGCTGGAAGTCACGGCTCCAAGCCGCTACATGGGCGACATCGCGGGCCATATCTCGACCAAGCGAGGACGCGTCCAGAGCTCCGATGTCGCCAGCGGCGACGTTTGCATCGTCCGCGCCGTCGTCCCCCTCGGAGAACTCCAGAACTACTCCAACGAGCTCAAGAGCATGACCGGCGGCGCTGGAACCTACACAATGGAATACAGCCACGACGAGCAGACGCCCGCGCACATCCAGCAGGCGGTGGTCGCGGCCTTCAAGCCCCGCGTTGACGAGGATTGATCTCACGCGGCCGGTCGTTCGACCCGCCCGCCCGGCCCGAATAGGCTCTTGCAACGGGAAGCTCCCGCGACACCGACGCACGCTCACCGTCAGCCCACGCGACACGGAGAATCAAGGCCATGTCAACCAAGGTGATCAGCCATGCCCGAATCCCCGTGCTGATCGTGCTCGCGTCGCTGGCGGTCCTGGGCGTGATCCTCTGGCGGCAGGTGGCAACGCTCCCGACCGATCGCGGACCCGAGATGACGCTCGAGCCGAGCATCCAGGGCTCGCTGCACGAGGCGGCGGAGAAGGGAGACGTTCCGTCGATTCGTCGCGCGGCGCAGAGCGGCAACGTCGACACCCACCTGGCCGAGGGCCCCCGCAAGGGCATGACTCCCCTGATGGCCGCGGCCCTCGCGGGCAAGTCCGTCGCGGTGGACGAACTGCTCAAGGCGGGCGCAAACGTCGAGGCTCGCGATGCGATCGGTCGCAGCCCGCTGATGTACGCCGCCCTCTCGGGCGACGCCCCCACCGTTCGCCGCCTGCTCGAGGCGAACGCTCGCGTGGACGCTCGCGACCCGGACAACTGGACACCACCCCTCCTGGCGGCGTATCGCGGGAACGTCGATGCGCTTCGCCTGCTCATCGAGTTCGGAGCCAACGTCAACAACAAGAACAAGTGGGGCCAGACCGCCCTCATGGCCGCGGCCCGCTCGGGCGACCAGGCGACCGCCGAGGTTGTTCTTGCCGCCAAGCCCGACGTCAACGACCAGGACGAGACGGGCGACACAGCGCTCTCGCTCGCCGCTCAGACCGACACGGGCTACGCGCTGATCGAGCGACTCCTCGCCGCGGGCGCCAATGTGAACATCGCCAACGAGGACGGCGTGACGCCCCTGATGCGTGCCGCCGACCGGGGTGACAAGCGGCTGCTCGTGCTCTTGCTCGAGCGGGGTGCGAAGGCCCGCGTGAAGGACGACACGGGTCGCGACGCCGCGGCGTGGGCCAAGGCCCGAGATGATGAACCGGGCCAAGTCATCGCCCGCCTGCTCGAGAGCGCCGCCGAGTAAACAGGAGCGGAATCGTGCGCGACCTCGCCAAGGCAGCCAAGTCCGATGGCGTTCCGTCGCGGACCGCCTCTCGCGCAAGGCTCGCGTCGAATGCCGCTCCGCTCAATGCAACGAGGCCGTCGAACGCGTCTCAAGCTCCTGCTCGTTCAAGCCGCGTGGTTTCCAGCCAGTCCCCCGCCCCGACCCGTTCGCGGAGGCGGCCCCGTGCGAACCCCGATGGGGGCTCGCCCAACACCCATCGTGAAACCCGCCGCGCGCACGCGGGTGAAACCGCGGAAGACTACGTCGAAGCGATTGCGGGCCTGATCGAGCGCCAGGGCAAGGCCAGGGTCGTGGACGTGGCCCGCGCGATGGGCGTATCGCACGTGACGGTCGTGCGCACCGTCTCTCGATTGCAGCGCGAGGGCCTGCTGGTCAGCGAGCCCTACCGCTCGATCACCCTCACATCCGCGGGGCGAACGCTCGCCGAGAATGCGTTTCGAAGGCACGTAATCGTCTACGAGTTCCTCCGTGCCCTTGGCATCAGCGAGGACGCGGCACGCGTCGACTCCGAAGGCATCGAGCACCACGCCTGCCCGGAAACACTCCTCGCGTTCGCTCGCTTTGCACGCCAGGCGGGCAAGCATGAGGTCATTCCCGCCGCCTGGCTCGACGCCCTTGAGATCCAGCCTCGTTCCGCCAAAGCCAGGCTCGGTCACGCATCTCGATAACGCAACGCTGCGCCGCTCCTTCCGCATAGTTCCCGCTCTGGCGGCTTCGAGCGGGCCCTCTGCTCGCTTCGAGTTCCGCTGCTCTACGATCGCCGCTCGCCGGGCCCGTCGCGCCGCGCGCGTGACCTTTTCGGAACTTCAATGCCTGAACCATTGTCTCACCATCCCGAGAAGCAGCGGTCCGCGCTGATCGAGCTGCTCGCCGTCGCTGCTCCCACGGTCGCGACCATGACCTCCTACACCGTGATGACCTTCACGGATAAGTGGCTGGTGTCTCACCTGGGCGCCGACTACGTCGGTGCGCAGGGCAATGGCGGGCTGGCGGCATGGGTGCCCCAGAGCGTCGCCTATGGCGCCCTCCAGGTCATCAACACGTACGCGGCGCAGAACCTCGGCGCCGGGAAGCCCGATCGCGCCGCCGCCTATGCCTGGAACGGCGCGTGGATCGCCATCGCATGGTGGATCATCGTCCTGGTCCCGTACTCCTTCCTGCTTCCCGGCATCTTCCGCGCCGCGGAAGTCGACCCGCAGCAAGCCGCGTGGGCGGCAAGCTACGGCCAAATCTTGCTCCTGGGCGCCGTTGTCAATCTCTGCACCCGGGCGCTGGCCAACTTCTTCTATGGGCTCCACCGCGCCAGCGTCGTCCTCATCGCCGGGATCAGCGCCAACATCATCAACCTCATTATCTCGGCAGTCCTGATCTTCGGGCCCGGCCCCATCGCGCCCGAGCTCGGGCTGCTGGGCGAGTTTGCCGCGTGGATCGCCCGAAACCTCGGGCTCCCACGCCTGGGCATCACCGGCTCGGCGTACGGCACCGTCATCGCCACGCTGGTCGAGCTGGCCATCCCCCTGGCCATTTTCCTCTCCCCGGCCTTCAACCAGCGATTTCGAACCCGCGCTGCCTGGCGAATCTCCCTCGCACACATCAAGGACATCGCCCGGATCGGCTGGCCCGGTGGTCTCAACTTCGCCAACGAGATGCTCTGCTGGGGCTTCTTCATGGTCTACCTCGTCAGCCACTTTGGCCGCCTCCACGCCTCCGCCGGCTGGATCGCCCATCAGTACATGTCTCTCTCCTTCATGCCCGCCGTGGGCATGTCCGTCGCCTGCACCGCCATCGTCGGAAAATACATGGGCATGGGCAGGCCCGAGATCGCCGAGCGCCGCGCCTGGCTCGCCGTCGCGATCTCCGCCGCGTACATGGGCATCTGCGCCATCGCCTTCGTCATTTTCCGCGAGCGACTCATCGGATTCTTCGTCGCAGGCGACACGCCTCCGGAAGATCTCGCGGAACTCGTTCGCCTTGGCTCGATGATGCTCATCGCGACCGCGGCGTTCCAGCTCTTTGATGCTGCCGCAATGGTCATCTCCGGCGCCCTTCGCGGTGCGGGCGACACCGTTTGGCCCGGAATTGCCACCGTCTTCACTTCCTGGATCGTCATCGTCGGAGGCGGCATCTTCATGATCCGCGTCTTCCCCGGGCTCGAATCCATCGGACCCTGGATCGCCGCGGCAAGCTACATCATCATCCTCTGCTGCATCCTCGTCTTCCGCTTCCAGAAGGGACGCTGGAAGACCATGAAACTGCTGGAACGTTCGGCCAGCGCACACTGATCCCGCTTCGTCCTCGTGCTCCGACAGCACGCGGGCCCCTCATGCCCCGCGGCCAGCCGCGCAACGCCACCAACCCGCACCACGGCCCGACTTATCGTCCGTTCAGTTTCCCTTGATGTCCGCGCGAATCCTCAGTCGCATGGATCTCCACGACAGCGCCGACCGTCTCAACGCCCGCGTCGCGCAGCTCGAACGCACGCTCGCTCTGCTGCCTTGGAAGACCACCGCCTGCGTTGAGAACGAAGACGGCGACCGCCTGTGGTTCGCCCATCACGAGTGCCAGTGGCGCCTCGCCTGGGAACTCGCCAAGAGCCATCCAAACGCGCCCTCCGCCGCGTCGCAGCAGCAAGGGCGGTCGCCTGTTGCTGGTGCTACTCCGGCGGGCGAGAATGCACTGGTCCCACTGCGAGAATGCCCGTTGCACCTCAAGGCCCGGGCCGTGACGCTGCTCCCCCAGCTCATCGACGCGATGCAGCGTGAGTTCGAGGATTCCGTCGCCGCCGTCGCTCGGGCCCACGGAGCGCTCGATGCCGTCGAGCGGCGTCTGCTCGCCTCCGCAACACACCACACGTCAAGCGACCTGTCTCCACGCTCGACGAGCCCGATTCCCTTCCCGCCGACCGCGGCATGATGCACGACGAAATGACGCGCAGAAAAAACCCGGTCAAGCGACCGGGCCTGCGAAGAGGGTGAACCAGGGGAAACGCCTTCGGCGTCAGTCGCAACCAACACTGAACGCGGCAGCAAAGTCGAGGTAGTCAAAGAAGTCGACTTGCCCGTCGCGATTGAAATCGGCCAAAGGATCGTCGTTGGAATACGCCGCGGCGAAGTCGAGATAGTCAAAGAAATCCGACTGCCCGTCGTTGTTGAAGTCCGAAGGGCAGTTCCCAAGCGCCGTCAGTGCCTGAGTATCTCCGTTGTAGCGTCCTCGTCCGGGCATCTGCGGGGCAAATCCGTCGATGGCAAGGCCCGCCGTGAGATAGATGGGCGCACGCTCCGTCAGATTGGGAAAGAGCGGGATGAAGTCGTTATCAGGCGTGTTCGGGCCGGGCGTCCCCCGGACGAAGAGTTGATTCCAGCCCGTGTCCCCGTCGCCACGCGAGGCGGCGAAAGACAGGGTGATTCGCGTCTGTCCCAAGGTGAAGTTGAACTCGTAGGAGTCGGTCCCGCCGCGGAAGCTGGCGCGATCCCACAGGGTGATCTGCCCGTTGACGGGCGTGCTGGTGATCACGCGCTCGGTGCCATTGAGAACGAGCACGAGCTCTTCGAGGACCGAACCGCTGTAGCGGGTGAGCGACCCGCCTTGGTTCTGAGAGTTGGAAACCAGCGTGAAGCCGCTGACGGCAGGAATGGACACGCGGGCCCGCCAGGTGCCGGCGGTCTGGGTCAGATAATCAAAGCCGTCGTCGGGGTCGAGGTCCTGCATGAACCCGCTGACGCCGTTGACGGTGTACGTGCCCTGGGCCCAAGCTGCCGGGGCAACCAGAGCAGCCAGCACAAATGACGCAACGCGGATATTCCGGGACATTGGTTCTCTCCTGTGGTGGGGCAAACGCGAGACGCGGCATGCCCGTGGTATCGCTGGAAGGAACTCGACAGGTGCAATGATACCAAAAATGTTTGAACACGACCAGGGTTAAGGGCCATTGATCCTCCGCGAGCAGGCCGTACACAAACGTCTTATAACTCAGTTCGGACGGGCAGAGTTTGCTGGTCCGCCTCGTCGGCAAAGCACTCCCCTGCGAGCAGTGTTGACGCTGCGCGCTGACGCATCGACGATCGGTGCCATAACTCTGAGGAGCACCGGTGGCCGCGAACGCTTTTGGGGTACCGTGTCTCGTGTCGCACGACCTGTTAAGTCGTCCAAAGTCAAGGAGGCACTGGCTCATGAAATCTGCAAGCACAGCCGCTGTGACAGTCGTTACTGCCGGAGTTGCATGGCCGGCTGTTGGCCAGTGGACGGTGACGAATCTGCACCCTCCAACCGCCGCTCGTTCATCCGCCAACGCCACGACAGGCTCGCACCAAGTTGGATTCGCCGACATCGGTGGTACCGCTCGCGCCGGTCTGTGGAACCGCACCGCCGCATCGTGGCTCGACCTGCACCCGGAGGGTGCGACTGCGTCTGAGGCGTACGACATCGCCGGCACGCAGCAGGTCGGCAAGGCCATCATCGACGGGGTTACTCGTGCGAGCCTTTGGACAGGAACTTCCTCGTCATGGGTGGATCTCAACCCCTCGGGCGCTCAAGAGTCGATCGCGCTCGCGACGAATGGCCTGCAGCAGGTCGGATATGCTCTGCTCAACGGACGGTTTCGCCCAAGTATTTGGCACGGCACAGCCGAATCTTGGATGGACTTGGGCAGCGATGGAGTCCATGCGATCGTCTATGGCCTGTCAGACATAGAACAGGTGGGGGAGTCCCTGATCGGCTTCAGCTTTCGCGCAACTCTATGGCGCGGTACCGCTGAGTCCCGGATCGATCTTCATCCCGCGGAATCGTCAAGCTCCCAAGCTACAGCCGCCGCCGGAACGCAGCAAGTGGGATTCGCGGTGTTTAGCGAGGTTCAACATGCGGCTCTCTGGCGCGGCACGTCATCGTCCTTTGTCGATCTCAATCCCCCAGGGTCAGTTCGTTCCCACGCGCTTGCGACCTCAGGTGCCCAACAAGTCGGCTACGCCTTTGTCGACGGCACGTTCCGTGCTTGTCTTTGGAGCGGGACCGCAGAGTCGTGGGTGGATCTTGCCGCCCTCTTGCCGGGGACTTGGCGTAGCAGCTTCGCCAACGCCATCTGGACTGACGGCGGCACCACACGCATTGCCGGATCCGGATTCAACACGGCGACGCAACGAACAGAGGCGATCCTCTGGACCTTCAGCACCACGAACTGCTCTGCAGATTTCAACAACAACGGCTCCGTCGACTTATTCGACTATCTTGATTTTGTCCAAGCCTTCGCCGACGAAGCTCCGAGTGCCGACTTCAACCACAACGGAACAATCGACCTGTTCGACTATTTGGACTTTGTTCAAGTGTTTGACGTCGGCTGCTGACTTACGCACGTGACGAGATACGGTTTCAACGCGACCAGCCTCTCGGCTGTTTGGGGCGCGGCATTGGTTGTGGGAACCGAAGAAGAAAGGGCGGGCGTCGCTGTCGCCACTCGTCTGCCGTGCCACTGACACGCGGCTCTGGGCCCGGGAGTGCTGGAACCGCGAGGACTGATTCAGACACGCTGGCGCAGCGACCCGTCGCACCCCTTTCGACGGCGACCTGGCACTCTCTTGATGGACGTCCCCCGGCGTTTCATCGCAACGAGTCTACCACCCCTCACAGGGAACTCCAAGGGCGACTCGCCACCACCCCCACCACCACGCATGGACCATTGTCCACTCCCCAAGGCCCTCTTCGGCCTTGCGACGAAAGTCGGTGACCCCGCAAGACGCCGGCAGCAACTCCGAGCAGACACCCGCCCTCCATCCGTACCAAACGCGACCAACGGCCTGCACGTGGCGACGCAGGCTCCGCACGAAGGTCCCGAGTAATCCGGAAACTGTGACAGTTTGGGGCGTGTGCCAGCGTGTGGCAAAAAGAAAAGCTCCCGCCGAAGCGGGAGCAATGACCCCGATGGGATTCGAACCCATGTCACCACCGTGAAAGGGTGGTGTCCTGGACCAGGCTAGACGACGGGGCCAGTCAAGGAAAGGGTAGCGCTCGCGCTCGCCTCTGTCTTCTCGCCACGCCCGATCCCCCGTGCAAAGTCGGGCGACCTTGGTAAGCCAAGCCGGGTCAGAGCATTCGCGGCAGAGCCGAGAGGCTGGCAACCGCCCCCGCGACCCCGGCAGCGGCGAGCAGGCAGCTCACGAGCCCGATGGCCATCAGTTCGACGGCACATAGCCGGAAGACCGTCCACCGGCCG
This sequence comes from Planctomycetota bacterium, assembly GCA_033763815.1. Lineage (GTDB taxonomy): Bacteria > Planctomycetota > Phycisphaerae > Phycisphaerales > UBA1924 > JANRJU01. Next base: position 129,853 of record JANRJU010000003.1, on the reverse strand, counting down.
CAGCCGATGCGATGCAGCGTCTGGATCTCTCTCGCTCGCAGCCTGAGCGAGAGCGCGACGACCAGGGCGGTCAGCAGTGCCGTCGTGACCGCCAGCAGCACCGCCAGGGCGTCGAACAGGGCCTTGATGCGGAAGACGAAGGCAATCAGGTCGCTCACGACATCGCTCGGCACGACCATTTGCATCGTCTTGCTGGCGTTGACCTGTGCCTTGATCAGCGTGCTGGCCTTCTCGTTCGCGGGCACCACCATGATCGCGCTCACGGGCAACTCGCTGGACGTCCCGTGCACGTGAAAGGTCCCGACGTTCTCCGGCGTGATCTCGTTGTACTCGATCATCGCCTCGCTGAGCACGGTGTGGCTGTCGGTCCCGCCCAGGACGAGCTCGGGGCGAAGCTTCTTTGGATCCTCGTGCCCGTGGACGAGGCCCTCGAGGACCCAGGCAGTGCGAAGATCGGAGAAGATTGCGTCGTCGTCAGGCGTATCGGTCGGAGCGAGAACCCCCACCACTCGCATCTTGAGCGCCGGAGCCGCGGCGATCTGATACAGCTCTCGCTGGTCGGAGAACACGAAGTCGCCCGGCGCGACGCCCAGATCGCGCGCGGCCCGGGCCCCGAGCGCAACCTCGCCCATGATCACCGGCAGTTCACCCCGAGCCGCGCGGAGGTTTCGATGCTCGAAGTACTCCGGAGTGGTCGCGACCACGGGGAGCCCCCGCGCGGTGAACGCGACGTGCATGGGAATCGCAAGGCCGAAATTCTGCGCTTGGATGGCCTCAACATCCGACATGCGGACGGGCTCGACGCCGCTCTTCCTAAAGTAGAGAACAGACAGGGTGAGGTCGAAGCGATTGCCCTTGCTCCCAGCGATGAGCGGCGTTGCGGCGGCGCGAGAGGTCAACGACGCCTCGTAGCTGGAAGTCAGCACGTGAGCGACGGCCGGCAACAGGAGCGTGATGGTGAGGCAGAGCACGATGATCGTGCTCGCCCAGCGCTGGTGGACGAGATGCCGCAAAGCCAGCAGCGGGACGCCTCTCACGCCGGCCTCCCGATCTGCGCGACCTTTGGGAGGTCCAGCACCCGATCAAAGCGATCGAGGATCGCGTGGTTGTGCGTCACCATCAGCAGTGTGGCGCCGGCCCGCCTGGTCTGCTCGAAGAGAAGATCCAGCGTTGCCGCGGCTGAGACGGGATCGAGGTTTCCCGTCGGCTCATCGGCGATGACAAGCGTCGGCTCGGTCACCAGGGCGCGGCAGATTGCCACGCGCTGGCGCTCACCTTGCGACAGGCGTCTGGGCCCGCGATGGAGCACGTGCTGAATGCCCACTCGCTGCGCCAGCGCTTGCGCTCGCTGGCGCGCGGCGCGATCGAGCGTCAGGCCCGCACGCCTCGGCGCGACATGGAACGCAAGCAGGATGTTGTCCATTGCGGAAAGATACTCCAGAAGCTCAAACTCCTGGAACACCATCCCCACGGTGCGGATGCGCAGCGCTCGGCGCTGCTCATCGGTTGCGGCGGAGACGCGGACGCCCGCCAGATCTATCTCGCCCCGCTGGGGCGTCAGAACGCCCGCGAGGAGACTGACGAGCGTGGTCTTGCCGCAGCCGCTGGGACCGACAAGTGCCACGCGCTCACCAGCGAAGATGTCTAACGAATCGACCTGGAGGGTGAATGAATCAGCGCCGCCGTATGAGAAGAACACATTGCTCGCACGGACGACGGCGTTTGGCCCGCGCAACGGCGTTTGGGCACGCTCCGCGACCGCGCTCTCAAGACCGCTCACAGCCCGTTCCTCGCCTCGGGTGGGATTGCCCGCCTCTCGCCCGACTGCTGGAGTTCTTGCTCCTGCGCCGGAGAGAGGATCGGCGCCGACTCGATCCGGCGCTGCTCGATCGCTCGATTGCCCGCGATCCGCCAGCCCTTTTCGCCGCCCGCCACCAGGTATTCAGCGGTGTACTCGTTCAGGCGGCTATGCGAATGGCCCCAGTGATACACAGACCCAAGCACGCGCCAGGTTGCCAGCACGCGAAAGCTGGGCGTCGGGCGATCGACAGGCGAGCCTTCGCCCGGGGTGAGCATGCCGATCGACACCACTTCGGTCGAAATGGGCGTCACTTCCTGCACGCGCGAGACCGCACCGCCTTCCTCCTGCATGACGAGGCTTCGAAAGACGTCGTTATAGAGCGAATCGAGGAGCACGCCGTCAACGCTGCGGGCGAGCGCGTCGTAAATCTCGCCCTCGCGGGTGTAGTCGAAGGCGCGGTAAATATTCGCATGCAAGGGCGTGAAGATCGCGACAGCTTCCTGCTCGCTGGGCAGCTTCGCCGACGCGCCGCCAAGCCCCGACACTTGGACCGGGGCCACGTCTCGCAGCACGAACACCAAGGCCAGCGCGGGCGGCAGCGATAGCGCGATGGGCCTGATGGACCGCCTCACGCCCCGAATACCGATCATCCGCAGCATCGCACCGAGCCAAACCAGGGCCAGCCCCGACGAAATCCCCGGAATTGTGTGCACGGTCGCTTTCACCGGCTCGGGCACTGGCATGAACCGTTCTTCCATGGTGATGCCCGTCGCATGCCAGGTGTACTCGGGCTCCGTCCGCGTCAGCGATGCGAGCGTCGCCAGCCCCTCGGCGTAGATCTGCGCCTCCACGGTCGCGGGCGTCGGGAGCGTTCCGGGCTCACGAAACTGCAGAAAGTCGTTTGGAAACGAGCCCCAGGTCAGCGTCACCGACTTTGGCATGCCCTTGACGGGAAAATCCAGCCCCATCTGGATTCGCGTGGCGCCTCCCATGCCGGTCGTCGGAAAGAGTGCCCGCATCTCCGGCGTGGGCCTGCCTATCTCGAAGAAGTTGAGGCGGGGAACGACTTCGACGCCGTCGATCGTGAGGCGGTTGGGCTGTTCAAGAAAAGGCTTGGTGACGCCGGGCTCGAGAGTCGCTCCATTGGAGAAGTACGCCATGAGCGCGTCTCGCAGGGCCGGTTCCTCCTGCTCGTCGACGGCCTGTGTGTCCTCGCGCGGCGCGTAGATGATGCCGTCGACGAAGACCAGGTTCATGTCCAGGTTCATCCGAACGGCTTCGGCGTCGATGGTGATGCGCACATCTGCGTGCGCGCCATCCTTCGGGTGTGCCCTCGCCTGGCTTGGCGAGCACACGATGAGCGCGAGAACCAGGGCGACCAGCACGGAGCGAAGGACCGGGGAGCGGAGGCCTGGGACCTTCAGGGCGTGATAGCCCCGGTGGGCCCTCGCTCCGAGCGGGTGCTTTGCAAGCCGCCAGGGGCCGCAGCTCCGACCACCACATGTTTCGCCTCGCACGCTCGACACGCTGCCTCCCTGTTTGGCTCTGTGCCCCGTTCGGCGGTCGCCATGCTCGCGACCCGCGACATCGCCAAGAGCGTATCCCCGCCTCGCGAGCGTTCGGGTTGCGTCCGTTGGCACGATGAATAGCTGGGCTGAAGCGCCGGGGCTGAGGCACCAGGAAGAGCTAGCAAGGGCGAGGGAACCAGTGCTGACTGAGGTTGGGCTCGGGCGAAACGCCACGTCCTGAAAAACGCGGGCTGGGGCTGCGAGAGCACGTGGCAACGAAAAGCAACGCGGGCAGCGCGACATCAGCCTTTGCCGGGTCGTTACCAGCGGCACGTTTTACCCTGAAACTCAGACACGCGGGTTGCTTCATGGCCCGTGGTTGGCACAGTTGGGATGCCTCCGCCGCCGATGGTGAGCGAAGGACAATCCAAGACACGTCGCAAACGACCCCGCAAACACCTTCGTTGGCTCGTGCCAGCGAACGCCGGGGCTGGACGACGGACGTCTTGACTCCGCCGTGACAAGCCCTGATCGGACGAAACCGGTCGCCCGCGAGTAGCGGACGCCCGGGAGTGACGGCCCATGCCCCACGCCATGGTGCCGAGGCAGGACTTGGGGACGTGGTGGGCATGGATGGAGTGGCTCTTATGAACAGCAACGCGACGCAGTTTCGACGGATGGCGATCGCGGCGATGGCGGGCCTGTGCGCGACGCTCGCCACCGTCTCCGGTCAGACTCCTCAGATCGGGAGCACGAACGACTCGTTCGCCCACCTTCCCGCAACCCTTGATTTGACCGCGGTCATCCGCGACTTCAAGGCGTTCAACGTCTCCGGAGGGCACCAGGACTTCCAGCGTTACTCGGGCACCACCACGGTCAACCTCATCAAGGATCGCCTTGACGCCGATGGCAAGCCCGACCCCCTCAGCCTGCGCGGGCAAGCCATCAGCACCGAGTTCAAGGATCGTTCGGGACGCAACATCATGCCCGCGCTCTTCAACGCCTCCCGCGGCGACCGCGCGGGCACCCTCACGCCCGGCGGCAGCGGCAACGGCATCTACTCCTTCGACGGGTTCCGCCAGTGGTATCGCGATGTGCCCGGCGTCAACGTCTCCAAGCAGATCACGCTCACTCTCAACCGCGTGCCCAACACCAACCAGTACGTTTTCGACTCAGCCAACGACGAGCCATACAAGTCGCTCGGCGGGTTCTTCCCGATCAACGGTGACCTCTTCGGAAACTCCGGCACCAACTCCCGCGGGCTGATCTCCAACTTCCACTTCACCACCGAGGTCAGCACCGAGTTCGTCTTCACCCGCGGCGCTAACCAGATCTTCCGCTTCACGGGCGACGATGACGTCTGGGTCTTCATCGATGGACGCCTGGTCATCGACCTCGGCGGTCTGCACTCCCGCAAGGAGCAATCAATCGAACTCGACCGCCTTGACTGGCTGGTGAGCGGAAACGTCTACTCCCTCCAGGTCTTCCACGCCGAGCGAAGGACCACCGAGTCGAACTTCCGCATCGAGACCACCATCCAGTTGCGCAGCGTCGAACCCCCGGTGACCACGGCTCTGCACGACTAACAAGCGACGGTTCCGGTTTCGGTTCCGGGGTGGACGAGCCCACCCACTGACGCGAAGGGTCGCGCAGTGCCCAATCGCCCCGTCCGCCCGCAAACCGGCGGGGCCCGAATCCCACGCCCGGGCTGGCCATGTGGCCGCCCGGGCGTTCTCGCTTTTTGCTGCCGTGCCTGCTCTCGCTCGCACCCGACGACCGGAGCGGCAGTGCCGAACTGGTTCAACTGCCGCCTTCACGGGCATGTTGCGTCCGCGAAACATGTTGCACCGACGCAACGCGAGATCTCTCCGAAACACCGCCGGCGGTCGAACGCTCCCTTCATCCCGACGTCGAGAGGCCGGGCATCTCGGACGGCACGAGCTTTGTATGCTCTCGCGAATGCCCGAAACAGGTCATAGAGGAAGCCCCCGGCGCGAAGGAGCGATCCCGCTCCGACTTTCCTGCTCTCTGACCACGCTGCTCGCCCTTGCCGCGTGCCAAGCTCCCGTTCCACAGCGAGAGGGTGTCGGGCTGGCCCTCTCAGAGGATTCCGCTGCAACCGAAGCCGTGCTTTGGGCTCAAGTGCTCCCCGCGCCGGGCCACAGCACCTACGAGACATACGCGACGCGGCTGGATGCCCGATTCGCCGCGACATCGGAGCCCGCGCTACCGCTGGGCTACTGGCCCGAGCCCTCTCGCCCTTCGCTTGATCGACCGGTCCGCGTCTACCTCGACCGGCGCGCCGAGTCGTTCGTGTACTTTCGCGAGCGACGCGACAGACGCGAGCAGTGGAACTGGTGATCGTCTAAAGCGTTCCGAGGCGACCGCCGTCGACGGGAATGTTGACACCGTTGACGTACGCAGCGGCTGGCGACGCCAGAAACGCGACAACAGCGCCGATTTCTTCGGGAGCTCCGAATCGCCCCGCCGGAATCGACGCGGTCATCTCCTTCTCGACCTCTCTCTCGCTCACTCCCCGCGACTTGGCCTTGTTGGCGACGAGAGACGCGAGGCGCTCCGTCGAGGTGAAGCCCGGCAGGACGTTGTTGACGGTGATTCCGAAGTGAGCAACTTCCTGCGAGAGCGACTTGGCCCAGGCGGCAACAGCGGCGCGAACGATGTTGGAAATGGCCAGCCCTGGGATCGGCTGCTTGACCGACGTCGAAGCAACGTTAATGATGCGGCCATATCTGGCAGCCTTCATGCCGGGAAGTAGCTCGCTGGCAATGAGCTGGGCAGCGACGAGCTGGGCGTTGAAGGCAGCGATCAGTTGCTCGGGGGTCGCGTCAAGCGTCGCGCCCGGGGGCGGGCCACCCGTGTTGTTGACGACGATCTCGATGGGACCGAAGGCTCGGATGAATCCGCCGACTTTGTCCGCCGCGGCGCGAGGGTCGGAAAGATCCGCAGCGATGAACTGATGAACGCCCTCGGTGGGCTTGGGCAGCGACCCAGCGGCCTTCTCGGCATTCTCACGCGAACGAGCGAGCACGACGACCGCAGCGCCGAACCCCGCCAGTTCGTGGGCGGCGGCTTTGCCAATGCCCTGCGAACCGCCGCACACCAGCGCCCGCCGACCGGAGAGATCAAGATTCATGATCCAAGATAGTCCGCGCGATCACTGAGTGTCTCGCAATCCCCTGAATCAAGTCCGCTCGCCTCCGGGCGAACGGGTGCCCGCACTCGCTCGGAGCGGCGCGCCGCTTGCGTCTGGCGCCTGCGAAGGGAGCTCGCGTGGACTCGTCAAGCTTGACTGTCGCAGGATGGAACCAGGGGGCAAGCCCATCACCGCGCGGGCTTGGGGCTTCCCCGAGCGCAGAAGCCGCGCTGGAACGCTCGCAGCGCTTCGACGACGTGCTGGGTCGTGCGCGGCGTTCGGGGGGAACGGCCAAGGCTCGCGAGCAAGAAGCACGAGACGCCGCGGAGCAACTGATCGCTGTGAGCTTCGTGCAACCCATGCTCAAGGCGGCTCGTGAAGCACGAGCGCAGGGTGGGCCGTTCGGGCTGACGCAGGGCGAGCGGCAGATCGGCCAACTGATGGACGCGGAACTTGCGCGACAGATCGTGAGGTCGGCGCGGTGGCCGCTCGTAGACCGGCTCACAAATGACCTGACAAGGCGCGGAGAGGCTGCGCCATCAACGCCCATGATCGGGGGAGCGAGCGCATGAGTGAACGCCAAGGAACAACGCCCCGCCGCTCGGAACCCGCGCCCGTCGAGCGATTGCTGCGCGATCTGATCTCGGCCCACGAGAAGCTGCTCGAAGCTGCGGCCGAGACGCGTGAGGGCCTTCGCCGCGCCGATTCGGAGCGTCTGCGGAAGGGAGTCGAGTTGCAGAGCGTGACGCTGCAGCGGATTGCAGAGCTGGAGCACGAGCGCCGGCAGGTCTTCGCCGCCGCCCCCACCGCGATGCCTCGCGATCAAGCTTTACAGTCGGCTGCAAGCCCGGCGGGCGCGACTCGCACCAGTCCAACTCCCCGCGAACGCAAGGGCGCCGCGAGGCGGATCGCCGATCTGGCCTCGGAGATGCCCGAGCCCCAGCGGGCCACCGTGCTCTCGCTCGGGACCAAGCTCCGAGAACTGATCACTCAGGCCGACCGCGATCACGAGGCGCTCGCGCTGGCGCTCAAGAGCCTCTCCGCCCACGTTGAGGGATTGCTGGGGCACGCGGCCCGCGCGATGGGGCAGACGGGCGTCTACACCGCGCGCGGATGCCACGACTCGGGGAGGGCGATCGCGATGGCACTGGACTTGCGTTCCTGACTTGACCAACCAGCAAGGGCACATCGCCCCGCACGGGGAAATGAGGACGCGACATGAGTCTTTCAGGAGCCATCGCGGCGGGACGCTCGGCGCTCAACGCCAGCCAGGTCGGCTTGCAGGTCACGAGCAACAACACCGCCAACGCCTCCACCCCCGGCTTCACCCGACAAGTCGCCTTTCTCGAACCATTGCGCGGGAGCTCGGAATCGAGCACTAGCGGCGTTGGCAAGGGCGTCCGCATCCGCGAAGTCCGTCGACAGATCGACGAAGCGCTCGAGGCTCGCCTGCGGGCGAGCACGTCCGACGAGGCCGCGGCAAGCCAGCGCTCTCAGACGATGACGTCGATCGAGTCGATCCTGGGCGAACTGGGCGAGGACGATCTCTCGACGAACCTGACCTCGTTCTTTGGCGCCTGGTCCGAGGTCGCCAACAGCACTGGATCCGGGTCGGTCGCGGTGCAGCAGGGCCAGCGGCTCGCGGACCTCTTCCACCAGTTTCGGAGCGACTTGATCGGGCAGCGGACGCTCGCCGACCGCCAACTCGGGCAGGGGGTGGATCGCGCAGACGACCTCTTGGATCAAGTCGCCAGCCTGAACCGGGCGATCGCCAACTCCGAGACGAGCGGGGGCGAGGCCGGCGCACTTCGCGACCAGCGCGATCGCTCGCTTGCGGAGTTGTCGCAGCTCATGGACGTCACCGCCGTGCCGCAGGCGAGCGGGATGATCGACGTTCTCGTCGGGTCGACGCCGGTCGTTCTGGGCGATGTTTCCAGGGGCGTGGAGCTGGAGCGCACCTCCGTCGACGGACAGGCGGTCGTCAGCGTCCGCGTCCGAGCCGACGGGCAGCGGCTTGATGTTCGCTCCGGACAGGTCGGAGCCCTGCTGAGCGAGCGATCCGGAACGATCGATGCGACCATCGATCGCGTTGATGAGCTCGCCGCACGCGTCATCTTCGAGGTGAACAAGATCCACGGCACGGGGACGCCGCCGGGCGGATACCAACGCCTGAGCGGCTCGCTCGGTGTCGCGGTCAACGATCGCGCCCTGTCAATCAACGACCCAGCCAATCAGACGTTCAACGATCTTCCCTTCCAAGCAACCAGCGGCTCGTTCCTCGTGCACGTCAAGGACCCGCAGGGCCGGCTGACTTCCACACGCATCGACATCGATCTCGACGGGCTGAACTCGGCTGGCGTTCGAGGATTCGCCGACGACACCTCGCCTGAGACGCTGCGGGCGGCGCTCGGCGCGATCCCCGGGCTCAACGCGTCCTTCGACGGCGAGGGCAAGCTTGTGGTTGCGGCCGAAGCCGGACACACGTTCTCGTTCGGCGACGACTCATCCGGCGCGCTGGCGGTGCTGGGCGTCGGAGGCTTCTTCAGCGGTGGCGGAGCCGCGGACATCCAAGTCCGGACGGAGCTCTCGGGCAATCCCAATCGCCTCGCCTCGGGGCGCATCGTCAACGGGACGCTGGTGGACAACGGCACGACCAAGCTCATCGCGGGTTTGCAGGAACGATCGCTCACGGCACTAGAAGGCCGGACGATCGGGCAAGCGTGGAACGACGTCGTGCTCGATGTTGGTTCTCGCTCCGCGGGAGCCCAGACGCAAGCCCAGGCCGCGTCGATCGTCAGAGAGAACCTCGAAGGTCAGCGAGCGGCGGTCAGCGGCGTGAGCCTCGACGAAGAAGCTGTGAACCTGCTGGCGTATCAGCGCCAGTTCCAGGGGGCGGCGCGGGTCATCACGGTAGCCAACGAGATGCTCGACCAGTTGATCGCGCTCGTCTAACGAGCAAGCGAGGAAGTCACGCCTTGGACCATACCGATTTCATGAGATCATCGCACCACGACGCGTTCGATTCGTCGCCGCGGGGCCGCTCCGCATTTGGCACGCAGCTTGCGAATCAACCATCCGACAGAGGCATCACGCCTCGGTCAGTCTCGCTTCTTGCGCTCGATCCAAATGTCGCGCTCTTGACCTTGTAGACCTATGGCAGTGATTCCAGCCAACCTCGGCCGCGTGCCCGACCTGCTCTCTCGGCAGGTCTTGCTCGGCAACATCGCCCGCTCGAATGTGGGGCTGGTGACGGTGCAGCAGCAGATCTCAACGGGGCGGGCGATCTCGCGGTACAGCGACGCCCCGGTGCGGGCTTCGGTGGTGTCGCACCTGGACGACCGCCTCGACCGGGCCCAGCAAGTGAGCCGGAACATCGAGCACGCGCGGGGCTCGCTCGACACGCTCGACAACGCGCTCGGTGAGGCGACAGATCTGGCCCAGCAGGCACGCGACATCGCGTCGAGCCAACTCTCGTTTGGCACCTCTCCCGAAGAACGGGCGGGACAAGCGGTCGTCGTCGACCAACTGCTGGCCTCGCTCATGAACATCTCCAACCGCAAGGGCCCGGCTGGCTCGCTGCTGGGGGGCAGCACTCCCTCTCGCCAGCCCGTCGTCGATTTCCTGGGTGGCTACCGCTACCAGGCTGAGGGCGCGGGATTCACGATCGACGGGGAACTGGTTGCGAATATTCCGCTCACGCTGGGCGACGGCAACGCCATCGCCGGCGTTTCGGGTCGTGTGCGAGGCACCGTTGATCTTGATCCAACGCTGACGAGGTCGACGCTGGTTTCCAACCTCCGCGGCGCCCGGGGCGTTGGAGTCACGCCTGGCACCGTCGAGCTCTCGATTCGCGGCGGTGAACGCATCGCCATCGATCTCAGCCAGGCCCGAGGCGTCAATGATGTTCTCGACGCGATCAACGGAGCTGTGCGAGAGTTCGAGACGACCACGGGCGAAACGATCCTCGGGCCCGCCGGCGTGGGCCTCAATGGTGGCGCGATCTCGATTGATGTCGCGCCCGCTCCGCCCGGCGGCGATCCCCCGACGCTCCAGTTCTTCGATGTCGCCAGCAGCACGACCGGCTTGGACCTGGGCCTCGTGGAAGCTACACCCTTTACCTTCTCCTCCACCCGGGCGGATGGTGTTGCTATCGACCCCGAACTCACGCTCGAATCTCCGATCTCGTCGCTCGCGGCGCTCGCCGAACCACTGGGTTCCATCCGCCTGCGGGCGATGGGCCGGAGCGTTGTGGTTGATCTTTCCGGCGCCCGCACGATCCAGGACGTCAAGAACCTGATCGAGGGGGCGGGCCTGGGCGCTCGCGTTGTCGTCAACGAGGCCAAGACGGGCATCGATGTGGTCAGCGAGGTCTCGACCGGGCGCGATGGTGCGCTGGCGATCGAGGAGGTCGCGGGCAACAACTTGACCGCGACCCGCCTTGGCATCCGCTCGCTCTCGCCCGAGACGCGGATCGCAGACTTCAACGATGGCCTGGGCGTTCGGATTGTCGATGACGCCGGCTCGCGCGAGCAGAGCATCGACTTCACGATCGTGCTGGGCAACGGCGCCGGGACACGGATCGATGTCGATCTGCGGCCGCAGGACATCGCCACGGTCGACACCCTCATCGGGCGGATCAACGCCGAGGCGCAGGCGCAGCTGGCCCAAGCGGGCCTGCCCACGACGGCGCTGGTCGCTGGTCTGAGCGATGCGGGCAACGGCATCGTCCTGCGGCAAGACACGAGCTTCACCGGACAGGTGCGCGTCATCCCTCAGAACAACTCCGGAGCTGCGGAGCAGCTTGGTCTGCAGGACGGACGCTTCGACGCTGGAACGAACAGCCTGATCGGGGAGGATCGCGCCAAGGCACGCCCCCTTGGTTTGTTCTCGCGATTGATCGATCTTCGCGACGGACTTCGCGACAACGACACGTTTGGCATCGGACTTGCGGCAGAGGGTTTGCGGGAGTCAATCAACCTTGTCGCCCAGGAACGGGCCTTGGTTGGAGGCTACGGCAGGCGTGTGGAGTCGGCTGAAGTGCTGCAACAGGATCGCATCACGCTGGATGAGTCGCTGCGGAGCCAGCTCCGCGACACCGACTTTGCGTCCGCGGCGGTGAAGCTCAGCCAGCTCCAGACACAGCTCGAGGCGGGGTATCGCGTCGCGGCGACCGCGAACTCGCTCTCCCTGCTGGACTTTCTCGGGTAGTTGGTTTCGGCGCGCGGGCTGACGCTCGCGGAGCCGGATTCGCAGGAACGCGGGTGATCGCCTCGCCTCGGCCGCGAGCGATCGAGAGACAGGACGTCGCCGGCTGAGGATCGCCGGACCGCCCGCGTGCCAGGGCCGATGCCATGGAGCGATGCAAATGGAAGTGGCAACGACGAGATTCGGGGTGATCAACGTCGCGGAGGACCGCGTGATCACGTTTCCGAAGGGGCTGCTCGGGTTCGCGGACAAGAAGCGGTACTGCCTGCTGGAACCGAGCGAGGACGCCTGCTTCTTCTGGCTCCAATCGCTGGAGGATCCGGCGCTGGCGTTCGTGGTGACGGACCCGGCCATGTTCGTGCGCGACTATCAGGTTCCCATCCGCCCGGACCAGCTCGAGGAGCTTGGCGCCAAGCGGCTTGAGGACGCGCAGGTCTTTGTGGTGGTGAACAAGGTTGACAACCAGCTCACGGGCAATCTTCAGGGCCCGCTGGTGATCAACACGCTCAACCGAACTGGGGAGCAGATGGTGCTCGCCGAGCGACGCTGGACGACCAGGCACCCGCTGATGGCGTTGCGGGAGCCGGCGCGGGCCATTCCCGCCTGAGTGGCGGTGCCCGTCGGAGCTCGCGGGGAATCTCCGCGGGTGGATTCATCATGGGTGCAGGAACGACCCATCTTCAGCGTACGGACACGGGCGCGGTGCGTCGGCAAGACGCATCCCGCGCACGCTTCGGGCGACACTTCGAGCAAGGAGCCCATTCATGCTGGTGCTCTCCAGGCAGAGAGACGAGACAATCATCATCGGCGACGAGATCGAGATCACCGTCGTCGATATCCGAGGGGACAAGGTTCGCCTCGGGATTACGGCCCCATCGCGGATCGCCGTGCACCGCAAGGAGGTGTATGAGGCCATCCGCCAAGAGAACGAGCAGGCGGCTCGGATTTCCGACGACGAGCTGGTTCCGATCTCCGGAACCGACGCTCCCGGCGCCGGGCTCCGATCCGGCCCGCCCAGGCGATGGACCGGGGACGCGACCCTCGCAGCGGCGCCTATCCGGGCCGCGAGCGTGCGCCGCGGGCTCAGGCTCGCCGACGCGGCCCTCCCGCTCAGCGCAAGGCCCGCCCCTCCGGCACGCGACGCCCCGGCACAGGCCCGGGCTTCGCCCGAGCCACCCCAGCGGCTTGCCCGCGGGAGGCCCGCACGCTGAACATCGATCGGGACGGAGACGAGAGCAACGGAGGGTCGGCGCGGCGTAGCGCCACTCAGGAGTAGATCGGCGTCTTGCCGGCCCCCTCGGGCCGCCGGACCCAGTGGAGGCGCCAGCATCGCTGACGCCAGGACCGACGGACCACTCGACCCAGAAGAACGCAATCACGGAGGATTGCCATGACTCGCATCAACACCAACGTTCCGAGCGTCATTGCTCAGAACAACCTCAACCGCACGTCCAAGGAGCTGAACCTGCGCCTCGAGCGCCTCAGCACCGGAATGCGCATCAACCGTGGAGCCGACGACCCCGCCGGCCTCATCATCAGCGAACGCCTGCGAACGGACATCAACGGCGTCACCACCGGCATCAAGAACTCCGACCGCGCTTCGAGCATCATCGCCACCACCGAGGCCTCACTCGCCGAGGTCAGCGACCTGCTCAACTCGGTCAAGGCCCTCATCGTCGAGTCGGCCAACCTGTCGTCGCAGTCCGAACGCGACGCCAACCAGCTCCAGATCGACTCGGCCATCGAGTCCATCACCCGAATCTCCAACACCGCCAGCTTCGGCGGGCTCAAGCTGCTCAACGGCAGCCTCGACTACCTGCTCTCCAGCGTCGCGGGGTCCGCGATCACCAAGGTCCAGGTCCGCAACGCAAGCTTCGTCGATGTCGACGACCTCCAGGTCCAGGTCGACGTCGTCGCCAGCGCTCAGCGGGGCGAGCTCTTCTTCCGAGGCGACACCCCCACCGCCGGGCAGATCCCTTCCGCAACCACACTCCAGATCACCGGCAATACCGGGGTCGAGGTGATCTCGCTGCCCGTCAGCGCGACCATCTCCGACATCATCGAGGCCGTCAACAAGGTCACGCTGCTCACCGGGGTTACCGCTTCGCCCACCACCATCAGCAGCATCAACGGAATCGTCTTCCGCTCCAAGGACTTTGGTTCCGATTCCTTCGTCTCCGTCAAGCGACTGGGCGGGCCCGCGGACCCCAGCGGCGACTACTTCCGTGGTCGCCTGATGAAGAACCCGACGGGCTACGAGGTCCCCTCAACACCAACCTGGACCAGCATGAGCGTCGCCGACCGGGACGAGGGACGCGACGTCGAAGCTCTGGTCAATGGAAACCTCGCGACCGGCCGCGGGCTCAACGTCAGCGTCAACTCCAGCTCGCTGAGCCTGGAGCTGCTGCTGACCAGCGCCGCCGCAGTCAGGCCGGCCGCGACCGGAACTGCCTTTTTCATCACGGGCGGGGGTGCCCTCTTCCAGCTCGGGCCGGAGGTCAACTCGCTGCAGCAAGCGAACGTCGGCATCCCTTCCGTCGCCGCGAGCAACCTGGGTGGAACGGTCGTCGACGGAACCCTGCAGTTCCTCAGCAGCCTGAGGTCGGGCGAGACCAACAGCGTCGCGTCCAGCGCCCGACGGAGCGACTTCTCCCAGGCGTCGCAGATTCTGGAACGGGCGATCGACGAGGTTTCGGTGCTCCGAGGCCGCATGGGTGCCTTCGAGCGGAACGTGCTGGAGACCAACGTGCGTTCGCTGCAAGCGGCATTCGAGAATCTGACCGCGAGCGAGTCGCAGATCCGAGACGCCGACTTTGCCGCCGAGACCAGCCAGCTCACGCGGGCCCAGATCCTCTCCAACTCGGGCACATCGATCCTCACGCTGGCCAACCAGCAGTCGCAGCAGGTGCTCCAGTTGCTGGGCTAAACCAACAAGATCCAGGCGAAGCTATGGACCACGCCCCTCTGGGCGTGGTTTTTCATTGGCAGAGTGTCTAGCGCGGCAACACCTCGCGCTTGGCAGTATGGACTGGCGAGGCCGAGGAGACCGATCGTGCCGCCTGGAAGGAGGGGTGGGCCGTCACGGACGTTGCGGGCGTTTTCCGCGGCCTCAACCCGACTCGCCGACCCGCCGATCCTGTCCCCGACGACGTAGAGCGCTCGGGACGGATCCTGAGCGCCGGGTGAGCGGCTGGGTTAGCCGTAAAGCCCATGGCGGGTCGCCAGGCGTGAGCGCGACTCGTTTGTGCAGGTGCCCCGCGGTCGGGGCCCTGAGTGCCGCACGGAGGTCTCGATGTCTCGTATTAACACCAACGTTCAGTCGCAGATCGCACAGCGCATCTTGACGACCAACCAGGCCTCGCTGGCCCAGTCGCTGGAGCGCTTGAGCACCGGCGTGAAGATCAACCGGGGCAAGGACGACCCGGCGGGCCTGATCGCCAGCAACGCGCTGGGCTCGGAACTGCGGGCGACCAATGCGGCGATCCAGAACGCCGAGCGCGCCGACCAGGTTGTCAACATCGCCGAAGGCGGTCTGCAGGAGATCTCCGGGCTGCTGACCGACCTGCAGGGCCTGCTGAACTCGACCGCCAGCAAGGCCGGTCTGTCCCAGGATGAGAAGCAAGCGAACCAGCTGCAGATCGACTCGATCCTGCAGACCATCGACCGCATCTCGTCCTCCAGCTCGTTCCAGGGCATCAAGCTGCTGAACGGCAACTTCGACTTCAAGACCTCCGGTGTTGCCACGGGCGTCGCCGACTTCCGCATCAACGGCGCCAAGTTCGAGGGCAGCTCGCTGAACGTCAACGTCAACGTCACCTTGTCCGCGCAGCAGGCCGGCCTGCTGGTCTCCGTCGGCGGCGCCACGCTGGACATCGCCAGCAACGAGTCGTTCGTGCTGGAGATCTCGGGTTCCAAGGGCAGCCGCGAACTGAGCTTCTCCGACGGCACCGACCTGACCACCATCGCCTCGACCATCAACCAGTACACCGAGATCACCGGCGTTGCCGCGTCCGTCTCGGGCTCGACCGGCTTGAAGGTCTACAGCTCCGCCTACGGGTCCAACGAGTTCGTCAACGTCAAGGTCCTGGACGACGGCGGGCTGGGCTCCTCCACCGGCGGCATCTACCAGTTGAGCTCGCAGGCATTCTTGTCCGCCGACTCCGCCTCACGCACGGCGCTGGACGCCAACAACGCCCGCAACGGCATCCGCGACAGCGGCCAGGACCTGCGTGCGACGGTGAACGGCGTGGCCGCCACCGCCAACGGGCGAACCCTGCGGGTCAACACCGACTTCCTGGACACCGAGATCACCTTGACGAGCGGAACCGCCCGCTCCCTGGGCACGACGACCGCCTTCCGGATCACCGGCGGCGGCGCCGAGTTCCAGTTGGCGTCCAAGATCGACGTCGCCGGCCGCGTCTCACTGGGCATCCGCGATGTCGCCGCCCGCAAGCTGGGCAACTCCGAGATTGGCTACTTGAGCCAGTTGGCCAGCGGCAAGGCCAACAACGTGGTCGCGGGCGACCTGGACGGCGCCCAGAAGATCGTCAACGAGTCGATCGCACAGATCTCCAGCCTGCGTGGACGTCTGGGTGCGTTCCAGCAGAACACCATCGGTGCGACCATCCGCAACCTGAACGTGGCCGCCGAGAACACCTCGGCCGCCCAGTCCGTCATCCGCGACGCCGACTTCGCCGCGGAAACCGCGAAGCTGACGCGGGCCCAGATTCTGGTCTCGGGTTCGACCAACATTCTGTCGCTGGCGAACTCGCAGCCCCAGACCGTGTTGCAGTTGCTGGGCTAACGCGTGAGTGACCGCCGCAGGGATCGCGGCGAGGCAAGTCCGTGACACTGCCCCGGCCAGGGATGGCCGGGGCTTTTTTTTCACCCATCGTTTCCCCGCGCCAAAAGCACCAGTTTGCCATTGCTTGGCGAGCGCCCGGCGCGCATACTCAACAGGTCGAGGAGCTTCCCCATGCCCCCACTGGCCTGTGTTGGCGACATGCACGCTTGCCCGATGTTCACCGGTCCAGTACCCCACGTTGGCGGGCCCATCATGCCACCAGGGTCGCCGACCGTCATCGTCGCGGGCAGGCCTGCGGCCACGGCGACTGGCATGTGCACCTGCGTCGGCCCGCCCGACACGATCGTCAAGGGGTCCGCGACGGTCATGATCGGGTACATGCCCGCGGCGCGCCTTGGGGACTCCACCGCCCATGGCGGTGCGATCGTCGGTCCCGGCGCTCCCACCGTCATGGTCGGCGGGTAACGCTCTCGAGCCTTCGCCTTATCCGCCCGCGCGGAGCGCTCGGGCATCGACAAGGCTCACCCGCCACGCCGCCCAGCCGCAGAGCGCAAGCCCCCCGGCGATTACCGTCAAACCCGGTCCGGCGTCCCAAGCGTCGAGGACCAGCGTCAACGGCGCGTTGATCAACAGCGCCATCGCCATCAGCGCGACGCACCCGCTAAGCAGGCCCACGCGAAGGATGAGCGTCGTGACCGCGGCGCAGCACACCACCGATGCCGCGAGCGCAACGGGACGATCGAGCGAGCCGCTGAAGAACGACACGACCAGCACCAGCGTCATGATCGGGTAGGCCGGCGTTGACCGCTTGGTCGACGCTCGTATCCCGGCAAAGAGCAGCACCAGCAAGAGCGAGAGCCCGACGCACATGGCCGGCAGCCTGAGCACCGCGGTCATCGCGTGCATCCCTCCCATCCAGTACAGCAGGTCGATCGGATGTGGGTTGCCCAGCACGCCGAGCTCGGGATGGGTCGATCCTCCCAGCACGTAAAGCCCTGCCCCCGCGCCTCCGACGACCAGCCCGACGAGCACGTGCCTTGCCACCAGCGAATCGGCAAACCGTCCCTCGAGGAGGCGGGCCCAGGAGATCAACGCGTGCGGCGCAAACCGCCGGAGCGATGGCTCGATCGCCAGGTACAACGCCCACGCGAGCAGCCCGATCCACGCCGCCCGCGCAAGTGGCCGCCCTAGCAGATCAAAGCTCGCGACGTTCGCCAGCGAGTTGTGCGCGAGCGCATGAGCGAGGATCTCGACGCCAAACAGCGTCGCGGCCAATCGAAACGCCCCAGCCCGGTCGCTCCGCCTGGCTCGAACGTTGATCCATGCCAACGTCGCTCCACAGACCACGCCGACCAAGATCAGCACATTGAGCGCAAGCCCAACGATCTCGCTGAGTTCCGACGTGGCGTCCGTTGGTGGAACATCACGCCAGGGCGGAACGAGTCGAAAGAGTGTGGGCACGCTGTCGAGCGAAGCCGCCTCGACGCGGATGGTGGTTTCCGGCTCGGTGGGCATGGGCCCGGTCCACGCGAAGCGTGCATCCGCTCCAAAGCGCGGCGCGAACGTGGACGCCGTTGAAGTGAACGCGGAATAGTCCAGGCCTGCCGCCTCGAAGAAGGACTTCCAATCCAGCGTGGCGGGGGCGTTCTGATCCGCCTGACTGGCGTAGCCTCGCACGGGCGGATACGCCTCGAATCGCGTCAACCGTCCCGTCGTGTCGAGCCTCACCAGCAGCGAGCGAGGCTGCATCGGAGGCTCGTCAACCGACACCGCATGCTGCGACCAGACCACCGGCCTGAGTTGCTCTGGGTCCAGTCGAAGCCAGAACGCAACGACTTCTGGCGACCCGTCGTAGGCTCGAGACCATTCGCCCCGCTCGCGAAGGTGCCTCATCGTGTCGCCCACATACGAGAAACCCCACGCTTGGTGCCTCTCCTGCACGCCGGGCCCGAGTTTGCGGGTCATTTCCAGTGCCTTGGCCCTCAACACCGCGGGTTCCACCTCGCGCGGCACAAGCCGGTGCAGCCCCCCGATGTCGTGCAGCACCGCCAGGCCCAGCAGCAATAGCGCCCCCAGCCCCGCAAGCGTCCACGCTCTCAGCGGACTCATGCTCCCATCCGAGCCCGATTCAGCGATGAGCCTGGGCGAGGGCGTCTCACCAGCCTCCAGCGCCGCCGCGAGCGGATCGCCACCGGGCAGCGCGGCCGCAACCGCGATCGCGGACGCCGGTCGGCGCGCCGGGTCCGCTTCCAGACATCGCTCGATCACACGCTCCACGGCGGGATCAAGATCCGGCACCAGCGTCGATGGGCGAACACTCAGGCCCGTCGCTTGCAATCGCTGCGCCTCAGAAACCGAACCCGCATCCTGCGCCACTCGCCCCGTGAAGAGCTCGAACAGCACGAGCCCGAGCGCGTAGACATCCGATCGCTCCGAGAGAGAGTCGCCCCGAAGCTGCTCGGGCGACATGTACGCGGGTGTGCCCGCGACCTGCCCACTCGAAGCACGATCGCTGGCCGCCGACGCGATGCCGAAGTCCATGACCTTCGCGTTCCCCCGCCCGTCGATCATGATGTTGGCGGGCTTGAGGTCGCGGTGAAGGATGCCCTGGGCGTGAGCCGCGGCGACCCCGAGGCACACCTGGCGAGCAACCTGAACCGCCTTGTCGCCCGGCAATCGCCCGATGCGCCGAAGGAGCGAGCCGAGATCCTCACCGTCCACGTACTCCATGGAGATAAATGCGAGGTCCCCCGCTTGCCCGATGTCAAAGACCCGGCAGACGTGCGGGTGCGAGACTCGTCGCGCAACGCGAACCTCTCCACGCAGCCGCTCAAGCCAGAGCGGGGACGCCGCCAGCGCCGGCGGCAGAAACTTCAGCGCGACCGAAACCCCAAGCTCGATGTCGTCGGCGCGATAGACCTCACCCATCCCGCCTTTGCCCAGCGGCGCCACCACGCGGTATCGGTTCGCCAGCAAGGCGCCCGCCTCCAACCGGCGAGCCCGGCTCGCGCCAAAAGCGTTCGCAGGACTCGCGCCGCGAGATCCTTCCTCCGCGGCCACTGGGTTCGCCAAAGTCCGGTCGGCGCCAGGAAAAATGGAATCTCGGCGCGTGTGGGCATCGTGTGGCCCGACGCCGGTTCGAACTTCGCTCGCAGCCCCGGGATGGTTGTTCGCGTCCTGGCCCGTCACGATGCGCCTCCCTCGCCGGGATGCTATTCGTGCGGACCATGAAGCAAAGCGAGCGGACTACGCCGCCTGGCGTGGAACGGCCTCGCGCCCGATCGCGACCGCCTGGCGACAGATCGCGATGAGAGCCGCGGCGTCGATCGGCTTGGTGGCGTAAAGATCGCACCCCGCCGCGATGCACTTCTCCGCGTCTCCCGCCATCGCGTGCGCCGTGAGCGCCACGATTCCGCCCGTCCAGCCTTTGGTTCGGAGCGTGCGAGCGAGCGAATAGCCATCCATCTCGGGCATCTGCATGTCAGTCAGTATCACGTCGCACGGAGCGGGCACAAGCAACTCTCCGTCGATGTCGCCTCCTGCGGAGAGCGCCTCGAGCGCCAGCCGACCGTTGTCGAACATCCGAACGTCCGCGCCCGCACGACGCAGGTGGAACCCGACCAGGCGCTGATTGTCCGGCCCATCCTCGGCAAAGAAGATGCGCAGCCCGGCGAGAGGCTTAGCGACCGCATTGGCCGGCTCCGACTTTGGTGCGCTGCTGGTGACCCGATTGGCCACCGAGATTCCCGAGGATGACGAGTTCGACAAGTTCGGCGAGGGCGACGAGGGCGACGACGCGCGATGGACCATTACTCGAAGCTCCTCGGGCTGCACGATCGCGTGCCCGGGTGCGAGCGGCACGGGCAGCAGAACACTGAACGTTGACCCCCGCCCGGGCTCGCTGGAGGCGCGCACCTCGCCGCCCATCAGTTCCGCCAGGCACTTGGAGATCCGCAGCCCAAGACCCGTCCCGCCGAAGCGTCTCGTCGTTGTCGTGTCGGCCTGGGCGAAGGCTCGAAACAGCTTGGTGATCTGGTCGGGCGCGATCCCGATGCCCGTGTCGTTCACGTCGATCCGCAGCGTGCCGTTCTCGTGCCCCACCACCACGCGAACGCCCCCGGTCTCTGTGAACTTGATCGCGTTCCCGACAAGATTGACGAGGATCTGGCGCAGTCGCACCGGATCGGTGTGGATGATCGCTGGCACGGGCGTTCGAAGCTCCGTCGAGAGCGTGATGCTCTTCTCCCTCGCGCGGACGCTCATCAGCGATTCGACATCCAGCAGCAGCCGTGGCAGCAGGGTTGGCGTCGGCTCGACCGTCATCCGCCCCGCCTCGATCTTCGAGATGTCGAGGATGTCGTTGATCAAGGAGAGCAGGTGCTGCCCGTTTCGCTTGATCGTCCGTACGTGCTCCTTCCCATGCTCCGGCGACGAACCCGAGTCGAGCAGGTCCGCGTAACCCAGGATCGCCGTCATCGGCGTCCGAATCTCGTGGCTCATGTTGGCGAGAAACTCGCTCTTGGCTCGATTGGCCGCCTCGGCCTCGTCGCGGGCGCGGGCGAGGGCCGCCGCAGCAGCTTCCTTCTCCGTCACATCATTCTGGACAGACATGAACCCCGTCAGTCGCCCCGCGTCGTCGCGGATGGGCTGAATGTCCAGCTCAATGATGTAATCGGTTCCGCTCTTGGACCGATTGATAAGCTTCGCCTGGCAAGCCCCTCCAGCTCGGACCGCGGCCCTGATCCGTTCGACCGTCGCGGGGTCGGTCCGCTCGCACTGCAGAACCTCGCCGGGAGTCCGACCACGCACTTCATCAAGCGTGTACCCGCTCATCCGCACGAATGCTGGATTCACCCACTCAACTCGACGCGCCGCGTCGGTGATGATGACCGCGTTGGCGGTTCGCTCCGCGACTTCCGCCAGGCGTCGAAGCTCACGTCGCGATTCGGCAATCTGCCACCGGCTCTCGTTAAGTGCCTCGCCAAGGGCGCCAAGCTCATCCTGCCCCATGCACCGCGGATCGATCGGCTCGTTCGTCGCAACTGCCCGGGCGACGCGCTCGATCGGTCTCAGCACGACTCGGTGGATCAGCAACAGCACGCCGGCCAGTGTTGCAATCGTCACCCCGACCGTTCCTATGCCAAGCCACGCCGCGGAGCGAGCAATCTCGCTCTGGATCGTCGACGCATCGACGTGGACCATCACGGCGCCATGCGAGAAAGCCCCCTCCGGGCGGCTGAGCAGCAGCGGGACCGTTGAATCAACCTCGCCGGTCTCTGCGTGGTAGCCGTAGTGAGCGCGACGCGTCCTGATCGTCTCCGCCAGATCATCAGCAACCGTGCTTTGCGGAAGATCCCGGAGCATCCGACCGATCCACTCGTTTCGCGTGCTGGCGATCACGCGAGTCGGGGTACCCGCCGCGACCACGATCATGCTGACACCATCCTCGGCGCTCAGCGAGTTGACCAGTCGCTGCAGGTCGCGCTCATGCTCGATCGTCTCCGCCGCGTAGTTCACCGTGCGTGCGACGAGTTCGGCCCGCTGCCGCAGTCGAGCCCGGGCTTGTGACGTCTCCAGCACCAACACAGCCCACAGCGCCGCGATGCTGAGCAACAGGCACCCCAGAGCGATGGGCGCCACGAGCTTGAGCCGGAGCGACGTCGCGCGGTTCTGCAGCCACGCAGCAGCGCTGGAGAGCCACCGCTTGCCCGAAATCGCCTTGGTCGTTCGAGATGTCATGGCGAGGGTGGCTGCTCCTGCACGCTGGCGGTTGCCCCATCCGGACGGAGTTGTCCCGTCGCACGCAGCACCCGGGCCGTCCGCTCAAAGGTCGCCCCGAGGGTGCCTTGAGGGCCCAAGTACGAGGCCTGCTCCGCCTCATCCACGAGGTGGATGCCCTTGGACAGCGAGGCACGCACCTCTTCGGGCGAGATTCGCATGCGCGCCGCCATGATCGCCATCGCTTGATCCGGCTCCCGGTCGGCATAAGCGCGAGCTCGGAAGAACGCTCGCACGAAGGCACTGACCTCCGCGCCCCGTTCCTGGAGCACGCGGCGGTCAAACGCCAGCACGTCCACGATCTCGCCGGGAATCTCGTGGGAACTGAAGATGGTCCGCCCCAGGCCCGCCCGCTCGATCTCGATCGAGCTGGGCGGATACGTCGCAACAGCATCGACTTTTCCGGCCCTCAAGGCGTCGGGCATGTCCAGAACGGTGATGTGCTGCACCTGAACGTCGTCCCAGCTCATCCCGTGCTGCTCAAGCGCCCTGGCCAGCACCAGCGCCGTCAGCGATCCATGCTCGATGGCGACTCGCTTGCCCCGCAGGTCGGCGATCCCCGCAATGTGGGGCGCCGCCATCAGCACGTCGGCGCCGTCGGAATAGTCAACGACGAGGATCACCTCGGGCTCGCGATCGCTCTGCTCGCACGCGATCAACACCTCGGAAAGCGTGCCAAAGAACCCATCGCACTGCCCTCGTTCGAACGCGCGACGAGTATCGCCCAGCGAGCTCATCTCGATCAACTTTGCCCGGACGCCCTCATCCTCGAAGTACCCAAGCTCGCGAGCGACGGTCGCGAACTCGTACCCGGGCCACGGGTTGATCGCAACGCGCAGTTCTTCGGGTGGCGCCAAGACGGAGCGTGAGGTGGCGACGCCGAGCAGGGCGAGGATGCAGACCGCCAGCACGGCGAGCGCGATGAGACCCATGCGGCACAAGCGCGTATCAGACATACACCTAAGGAATCGGCCGCGTTGAGTCCGCAATTGACGCACATGATGCCGCGAGCGGGGAACTCCCCGGGGAGGAACATCCACCGGACAGGCATCGATGGCCGGACAATCACCCGGAAGCAGGCTCGAATTCGTCACGACTCGCACGGAGTCGCGAAGGCGTCTGCAAAGTCGAGGTAGTCAAAGAAGTCCACGACTCCGTCGGTATTGAAATCCGCTGCTGCCTGCTCGCTGGAGTATGCGCCGGCAAAGTCGAGATAGTCAAAGAAGTCAACAACCCCATCGGAGTTGAAATCCGCCGGACACCGGCATGAGAGGTAAGGCCGCGCAACGACCGCCGCCAGCACGCCCGGCTGGATCTGCTCCGCAAGCCCAAGAGCCCCCAGCACGAGGTCGGGCAGGCCCGCGGAGTTGGGGGCATAAGCGCGATCGACATTCGACCGACGATACAAAACGCTCGCTCCGCTGAGGAACGTCTGTCGCGCGCCGCGCCGAAACGCGTTATAAGCACCGTGCGCCTCCGCCACGCCCGATCCGGCCCGCGGGCGATCGCTCGGGCTCCCAGCAACTACGCCGTCGCCCGCGGCAAACGCCATCAGCGACGGAAATGTCGTCACATCGCCCGGGTGGTCGCTCAGCGAGTCCGCGTGATACCCACCCCACACATCCTTCGTCGTTCCCGCGGAAAAGACCGTCGCATACTGGGGGCCGTTGTCGTCCGTCCAAGCGGCGTTCGACAGTCGCAAGTTCCGGATCTGCTCGCGCCAGCTCGTGCTCGCTCGAAAATCAGGCTGCAGCAACAGCGAGTACAGGCTGATGAACGCCGGCTGAAAGACACTCGCAATGTCGCCCGTCACCGGTCGCGACGACACAAAGGTCGCGCTCGGGGAAGACGCACGATCGAGCCAGCGGGCATAAGCAGAGTCGCCCGCGCTCCCGCCAAATGCCGCGGCCTGCTCCGCGAGAATCAGCCCCTCGTGGTAGGGCCCGGAGGGAGTCGAAAGGTTCGGCCCGCCGCCCGCGAGGGCTTGAAGATACATCTGGCGGGTGCCGGGGTTGAAGTATGCATCCCAGTTCCGAACGCCGCAGACGATCGCCCGGCGCGCTCGTTGGATGTTCACATCGGTCGGAAATCGCGCCGCCGCCCGATCCGCGGCGAGCACGATCTTCATCGTGCTCATCGTCGAATAGGTGTCCCCCCAGCCTGGCGCCGCGTTGCCAGAGGCAAGATCGAGCCAGTGCCAGTAGATCCCGTCGGCGGAACGCAGCGGGCGGATGCCATCTGGCGAGAGCCCGGCGTATCGGTCGAGGATCGCGCGGATCTGCGTCGCAGCGCTCGGGTCCCCGCCTGGCATGATGGCATCGTTCACCAGCAAGAGCAGGATCGTCCACGCCGCGGCATCGGGCGTTGCTGGGTGGAACCGCGTCCACCCCTGCTGCACATCCGCGTCGCGCACCCACCCGGACGGATTGGCAGTGATGAGGGCTCGTGCCAGGCGAAGAACTTGTCCGAACTCGTCACGAAGCCACGCCTGATACGACAGGCGAGCGTCGAGGGACTCGCGTAGCGCGAGCGCCGGCGAGGTCGCTCCGCGCTGCGCCAGCAGCAGTCGCCCGTCACTCGTTGCCGCCATGTCCATAGCGCTCGATGCCAGCACGGTGTATCCCGCCGGCGCAAACGCCTGCTGCCCGCGCACTTGCGCCGCCGACGCCCAGGCGATCGCCGACGACCCGCCAGCATCCGACAGGAGCAGCAGAGATTCGCCGCCCGGCGTTGAGCCAACGCCCGCGCCAGCCAACCCATAACTCTCCGAGAACGCGAGCGCGCGCAGACCCGAGGCGGCTCCGAGCGTGGAGAATGTAAACGGTCCCGCGCCAAGCGACGCGCGGGCGACCAGCGACCGAGTTCCCGCGATCAACCCGCCCTGCGCGCGGTCGACCGCGAGCGCCGTGACCATCGCACCGCCAGCGATCGGAGATGAGAACTGCAGCACGCCCATCGCGTCGTTGCGCTGCGCCCGATACGTCGCGACCTGCCCATTCAACCCAACATGCAACTGGCCCCTGAAGTGAACAAGCGACGGCGGATCAGGAAGATCGTCGGTCGAGGCGATGGACACTCGCGCGAACAGGCCAAGCGTGTCGGTTTGCGTGTCGTAGCGGAGAATAACGTCGTTCGCCTGCCCGTCCGGCGCGCTCGCGGCATCATGCACCGCGATGAAGAGAAGCCGCCCCGAATCGGAGAATGCCATCGCCGAGGGTCCATCGCCCGACGCGTCCAGCTGCATCCAGGGAGCGAGGGCCACGATATTGGCCGCCGAGATGCCGCGCACGAGGCCGCCCTGGGCGTCGCGGACCTCGACCGCGTCCGCGAGAGTGCTGCTCGTCGCGTGCCAGCCCGAGAGCGAAGCCGCCGCAACCGCCGCCGCATCCGCGCTTGACGCGAAAGGCCAGGGTTCGGAGACCGGCGCACCGAAGCCGACGGAACACGCAGTCGTCAGAAGTCCGAAGGCACACCGGCTGGCGGGGATCCAAGGCAAAGTGGCAGACACGCGGCTTACTCCTTCACCCCGCCCGCGGAGATCCCCTTCACAAACGTACGTTGAGTCAGCACAAACAATACGAGTACCGGCGCCACCACGAGCGTGCTCGCCGCCATCAGATGGTTCCAAGGTGTGTTTCCGGCCCTGCCCTGATAGAGCTGCAACCCCAGCGCCAGCGTGAACTGGTCCTGGTGCGTCAGGAAGATCAGAGGCGCTAGGAAGTCGTTCCACACGTAAATGAAGTGAAACAGCGCGACGACAGCCAAGGCAGGGCGCGAAAGCGGCACGATGATCCGCCAGAAAATGCCCCAGTGCGAGCACCCGTCGATCCGCGCTGCCTCGTCAAGCTCGCGCGGAATCGTCTGATAAAACTGCCTCAGCAGAAAGATGTTGAACGCTCCGCCGAACCACGCCGGCACCCACAGAGGCTTGAGCGTCCCCACCCACCCGATCTTGCTGAAAATCAGGAACAACGGGCCCATGATCACCGGGAACGGGATCATCATCGTCGCGAGCATCACCGCGAACGCAGCGCCGCGCCCCCGCCAGCGGATCCGCGCGAACGCATACGCCACGATCGCGCTGGAAACCACCATGCCGCCCACGCTGAGCAGAGCGATCACGAGCGAGTTGCGCAGATACAGCGGGAAACGAACCGAGGGATCTTTCCACACCGCGGTGTAGTTCCGGCTCGCTTGCTCCAGGGTCGAACTTGGCGGATCCGCCAGCAGCGAGATGGCGCCAGACGCCGCCTGCTCAGAGTTCTTCAGGCTCGTCGCGATCATCCACACCAGAGGCAGCAGGAACGCCGTCGCGATCAGCATCAGCACGGAGTACAGCCCCAGCCTCCGCAGGCGGGAACCCCGCCCGCCAGCCACGCGACTCCCATCATCGGTCTTGAAGGCTCCGGCAGTCACCCGCGCAGTGTACCGCGCCGGAGCCGCGCGCCAACACCGCATCTATTCTCATCGTCCCATGGCCCCCGCCCTCTCCATCGTCATCCCGTGCTACAACGAGGCCGGCAACATCCCGCTCATCCTCGAGCGTCTGCGCGCCGCCGTCGGATCACGCCGCGACGTTGAAGTCCTGCTCGTCAACAACGGCTCCAAGGACAACTCCACCGCCGTCTTCTCCAGCGAACTCGCCAAGCCCGGCCATGAGTTTGCCCGCGTCGTCGTCGTCGAGGTCAACCAGGGCTACGGGTTCGGGATCCTCAGCGGCTTGCGGGCGGCCCAAGGTCAGTTCCTCGCGTGGACCCACGCCGACATGCAGACCGATCCAACCGACGTGCTGCTTGGCTTCGACCAACTCCTCAAGCAACCTCAGCCAGAACAGTGCTTCCTACGCGGGCGTCGAAAAGCCCGCCCGCCCCTCGACGCCTTCTTCACCTTCGGCATGAGCATCGTCGGCTCGCTCGCATTGGGCGTCTGGCTACACGACATCAACGCCCAGCCCAAGATCCTCCACCGTTCGTTCTTCGCAACCTGGATTGATCCCCCTCGAGATTTCTCGCTCGATCTTTACGCGCTCTACACCGCCAAGCGAGCCGGTCTCACCATCCTCTCACGCCCCGTCTTCTTCACCAAGCGCATCCATGGCGAGGCCAAGGGAGGCGGGACGCTCAAAGGCAAATGGAAACTCGTCAAGCGAACCTTCGCCTACATCGCGAAACTCCGCCGCGAGCTCAAGCGCTCGAACTGACTCGGCTGTGGCACGCCCTCCGGCGGGTTCACCCGTGCTCAGTTCCGGGCGCCATCCTGAGTGATCACGCCCCCTGAGAATCAGTCACACCCACTCACAGCCCAAGCTCACGAATGGCACCGAGCACCCGCCCGTGCAGAGTCGTTGAAGCGCACACGATGCCGCGATTGTCTTCAAGCCCGCGACCCCGCGAGAAATCCAGGGGCTTTCCGTCCATATCCGAGACTGCGCACCCTGCCTCCGCCGCGATGATCGCCCCCGCCGCGTGGTCCCAGATCCGCTCAACGTACCCCCGCTTCGTCGGCAATCGCAAATAGGCATCTGCCTGCCCACGCGCCACCACCGCGTACTTGCACTGGCTGTCGATCCGCACCGGGGGCGCCGTCTTGCCCACGCGCGCCAACACCCGCGACGACGCGCTCTGGTCGCTGTGCGCCGATTCCACCGACTCGCACATCACCACCGGCTCGCCCGGCACGTGATCCAGTCGCCGGATGTGCGTGGGCTTCTCGCTCGCATGATCCGCATGAATCTGGTACAGCCCTTCGCCCGCGACGGTGAAGTAAATCGTCCCGTGCGAATCCGGAACGTCCAGCGGATCAGAAAAACTCGAAGGCAAGTTTGGGCACCCGAGCACGCCGATGGTTGGCCGGCCGTGCTCGACGTACGCCAGCGCCACGCAGTACTGATCCCCCCGAAGGAATCCCTTCGTGCCGTCGATCGGGTCCAGAGTCCAGAATCCCGAGGCGTGGTCGACCGGGTCCGCCGCGCCGACGTCGATCGCGTCGAGCATCTGGTTCTCATCGGCGTCGGGCCACATCTCGCGAACCGCGGCCAGCGTCGCATCGCGATAGAACTGGTTGTCGTCGCGCCGCAAAAACGCCGACGCCTCCTCCGCAACCAGCGCCACCGTCCCCAGTCGCTCACGCAGAGCGTGGGCAATCACCGCCTGGCTCGCGTAGTCCGCGATCGTCACCGGCGAGGCATCGTCCTTTGTGATCGCACGCACCTGCTCCAGAGACCGCTGCACCTGCTTGCACACCACGCAAGCACTCGCGACGGCGAACCGGGCTGCTTCAACGTACTTGGCGTAATCGGGCATGAACGCGGGCTCCCGCCGCGAGCGAGACATCACGCCCGCGGCAATCCCAGCGTAGCGTCAGCAAAGCTCCGGAATCGCCTGTCGCATGCCTCGTGGCCGCGTCATCAGCTCGCGTCGGCCTTCCCGATCTTCCACTCTTCGATATCGACCGGAGCCTGGCGTCCGAAGATGGTGACCAGGATCTTGACCATGCCCTTCTCGGGGATCAGCTCGTCGACGGTGCCCTCGTACCCCTCGAACGGGCCTTCCTTGATCCGCACATGCTCGCCCTTCTCGAAGACCAGCTTGTAGCTGGGCTCGTCCTCGGGCTTGCGCGAATCGATGAGCATCTTCTCGATCTCGTGGGGCTTCATCGGGGTGGGTCGCCCGGCGGTGCCCACGAAGTCGCCCACGCCCGTGGTTTCCTTGATCAGGAAGAAGACATCCTGGGGGATTCGACCATCGGGCTCCAGACGCATTTCAACAAAGACGTAACCGGGGTAGAGCTTGGTCTCGGTGACCCTTTGCTTCCCGC
The DNA here is from genome assembly GCA_033763815.1 of Planctomycetota bacterium. Taxonomy (GTDB): domain Bacteria; phylum Planctomycetota; class Phycisphaerae; order Phycisphaerales; family UBA1924; genus JANRJU01. Next base: position 100,787 of record JANRJU010000003.1, on the reverse strand, counting down.
CCTTGATGGTCTTGGTCTTTTCAGTCGGGACGAGAATTCGCCCGACGAGGTGAGTCATCCCGTTGATCTGGACCTTTTTGAGGAGCGTCTCGCGGACGCTCGACTCCTTATTTGAAGCAACGCGAAGGACGAACCAATCCATGCCGTCCTGGCGCAGCGGGCCATCGGCATCGAGCATGCCGGAACGCTCGGGGGTGGACGCGCTGTTGGTCTGAGTCATGGTTGATCCTTGGGAAAACGCGGCCCGGGTACCTCGCCGGGAGCATTGCGAGCGACAGGAAAGCAGGCGCGGAGCCTGCACAGGTGGACGCGCCGGATTGAGGCGCCCGGAGACGCGCGTCATTCGCAAGCCGAGCGACCGTGGCCGCACCAGAGGGGGCCAAGTAACTCGGGGAGCGAAAGCAGTCGCGCGACGGGGATCGAACGAACACGGGCGACGGCAAGCGGCGCCCGCAGATCCCTCCACAACTATACCCGAACCGAAGTCGCCGGGGCGAGCCGGGGAAGCTAGTCCTGGAGAACACCGACGATCTTGAAGAACTGGGAGAGTCCGCCGTCGATGACGCCCAGGAACCCGGCGATGAGAAAGGTTGCAACGATGACGACGATCGTGGCCCCGATGACCTCGCGCCGCGTCGACCAGTTGACCTTACGCATCTCGCCATCGGTGTCGACGAAGAAGTTGACCGACGTGCGCCGGCGTCCGACGAGCCAGTAGGTGATAGTGACGCCGATGATCGCCACGACGGAAGCCACGGCGCCTTGGAGCACGAGCGGCTCCACGATGGGGGTGCCCTGCGCCCCGCGGACAACGCCCTCGGGCCCGGTCCCGGGCGAACCATCGCCCGCTCGGAGCAGGCTTGCCTGCGAGGGGACGAAATCCTCGGTCATCTCGATCTGATTGATGGTGACCTGCACGCCCTGGCTCGTCGCCTCGCTACTGACGACGCTCGCCGAACCGATCTTCACGGGCTCAGCAAGCCCTTGGTCGGTGAACAGGGTGACCCGCGAGCCCGAGGCAACCTCTCCCGTGAGGTCGCGGACACTGAGCGTCCACGTCGGTTTGGGAACATCGACGTGTGCACCCACCTGCTTGGCGGACCAGGCGGCGGTCGCGAGGAACAGGCCGCCCAGGAGGACGGCGGTCATAACGCGAACCCAGTAGCCCTCGCCGAAGCGGTAGAGGCCAAGGCCCTCGCCGCCCGAGGAGGGCGAGCGCGGAGCCTGGGAAGCGTCTTGGGAATCACGCCGGGAGGGACTCGAACCCGCAACCTGCGGATTTGGAATCCGCTGCTCTACCAATTGAGCTACCGGCGTATCGGCGCTGGCGCGTTTGGCGTCACGGCTCGCCGAGGATGAACGGTCTTGATCTGCCACGAAGCTGCCTTTGGCACCCTTGCCGTTGTCGGACCCCGTCGTCGGCCCCTGCGGACATCCCGCCCGTCTGGAACAGGCGGGGGCTTACTTCTTCTTGACCTTGTGCAGCGTGTGCCGGCGGAGCTTGGGGTTGTACTTCATCAACCCTTCCTTCAAGCCCTCGGGCATACCGCCCTTGGTGTTGACTTCCGTCCGATAGTTCAGTTCCCCGGTCTCGGAGCACTGCAGCCAGAGGTACTCGCGAGCCATTGACTTCTTCTTCGCCATTGCGTGATCTGCCTTTCCAGAAGCCTAGCCGCTCGAGGCGACCTCATACTCCAGAGACGAAGCACCGCCCGGACGTGATGCCCGGGCGGCGTTGGATCAACTGTAGGCGAGCGGAACGCCAGTTCCCCAGCGTGAGTCGCTCGATGTCCCCCCGAACAACTGCGTCAGACCAGAACCAAGGGTCACCCTGGGTTCAGTCGAGAATCTCGACAACGACGCCCGAACCGATGGTGCGGCCACCTTCGCGGACAGCGAAGCGGAGACCCTTCTCCATGGCGATAGGCTTGCCCATGAGGTCGACTTCGACGGTGACGTTGTCGCCCGGGATACACATTTCGGCGCCACCCATGAGCTTGACGGTTCCCGTGACGTCGGTCGTGCGGAAGTAGAACTGGGGGCGGTAGCCGGAGAAGAACGGGGTGTGGCGTCCGCCTTCTTCCTTGGTGAGGATGTACACCTCGCCCTTGAACTTCGAGTGGGGCTTGATGGAGCCGGGCTTGCAGATAACCTGCCCACGCTCGATGTCGTCCTTTTCGATACCGCGGAGCAGGGCACCGACGTTGTCGCCGGCCTGGCCCTGATCGAGCGTCTTCTGGAACATTTCAACGCCGGTGACGGTGCTCTTGCCGTTCTCGGCCTTGAGACCGACGATCTCGACGGCGTCGCCGACCTTGACGATGCCACGCTCGATACGGCCCGTGGCGACCGTACCACGACCCTTGATCGAGAAGACGTCCTCGACGGACATGAGGAATGGCTTGTCGACTTCGCGCTGCGGCTCGGGAATGAACTTGTCGATGGCATCGAAGAGATCGTCGATGCACTTGTTGGCCTTGTCGTCGCCGGGGTTGGCGACCGCGGGACCGGACGCGCCGCGGATGACGGGGCAGTCGTCGCCGGGGAAGCCGTACTTCTTGAGGAGTTCGCGAACTTCCAGCTCCACGAGCTCAAGGAGCTCGGGGTCGTCGACAAGGTCGATCTGGGTCATGAAGACGACGATGTAGGGCACGCCGACCTGGCGGGCGAGCAGCACGTGCTCACGCGTCTGGGGCATGGGCCCGTCGGCAGCGGAGACGACGAGGATGGCGCCGTCCATCTGGGCAGCGCCGGTGATCATGTTCTTAACGAAGTCGGCGTGGCCCGGGCAGTCGACGTGGGCGTAGTGCCGAATGGGGGTTTCGTACTCGGTGTGCGAGGCCGCGATCGTGACGGTCTTCGACGCGTCGCGAACCGTACCGCCCTTGGTGATTTCGGCGTAGCTCTTGGCGGCCAGGCCGAAGCGGTGAGCGGAACGAGCGGAGAGCGCCGCGGTCAGGGTCGACTTGCCGTGGTCGATGTGCCCGATCGTTCCAACGTTAACGTGCGGCTTCTTACGCTCGAAGACACCCTTGGCCATGGCTGCGAACCTCCACCCTACATCGAATCGGGTTTGCGAGTCGGAATCGTCGTCGTCCGGGTCGTTGTCCTCGCCCGCGGGGGGCAGTCGGTCGACCGAGAGACGAAGAAGCCAACCCGCCCTCAAGGCGCCTCGCCCCGGGTTCAGAGCGGAGAGCGCGATCCTGTCGGCGCCGACGCCGACGTGTGCTCGTATCTGGCACGTTCCCGGACCAGTTTCCGGGTCGTTGCCTGTTGACCTGGTATCCGCGGGAGTGCCGCGAACACGCTCCAATATAGCCTCCCCAACGCGCCCCGCGTCAAAGAGACTCCGACAGCCGCTGGCGGGATTTGAACCCGCGACCTCACCCTTACCAAGGGTGCGCTCTACCGCTGAGCTACAGCGGCACGGGGCGCAGGATCGGGTTCGGCCGCCCGCATGCCAGTTCGAAACTTGACGCTTCGTCGCGGTCGACGCTCATCGCATCAAACGCCCCGACGCGCCAACCTGCCCGCTCTTCCGCCTGAGGAACTTTCGGGCGAGCCAACATAGTAGCGAGTGGCCTTGCGCGGTCAATCGGAGTCACGGGGTCGTGCGATCGCTCGAACCGGCCAGCCCCGGCCGGCACCCACATCGGGAGGGGCCTCCGCGAATGCACTCGCCCCCTCCCGGGTCGTTCTCCCCCCGGACTGCCCCAGGCTCTCGGACGACGGCGGACGTTGAACCATCCAAAGATCCTGCGGCATCGAACTGTTGGCAGCCGACAAGCCCAAAACCGTAGTGGGATGTGTCGGAGGCTCTGGGAGTTGTTCATGCACGCACGATCGATCGGAGTGTTGGGGGTTGCCGGAATCGCGGGTGGATTGCTCGCTGGAGCTGCGCTGTTTGGCTCCGGCATCACCGCCAGGGCGTTCAGCGGCGCTCCGTCGACGCTCGACGCGCTGCTGGAGCGCGACGACGCGAGCACGAAGCCGGAGGGGCCGGGCCAAGGATCACAACAGGAGTCCGACATGAAGGCTACCAAAGTCGCGGCGGAAGCTTCGCAGGCCGCGTTCTCCCGCTCCGCGTTCGACATCACCCGCCTCTCGGAGTCTCGGGTTGAGGAACTCGCGACCAAGCTCACCCCCAGCGAGCGGCACATCCTGCTGTCGAAGGGAACGGAGCGACCGTTCTGCGGCACGCTGCTGGACAACAAAAAGCAGGGCGTGTACACGTGCAAGCTCTGCGATCTCCCGCTGTTCAAGTCTGACGACAAGTTCAACTCGGGCACGGGCTGGCCCAGTTTCTTCCAGCCCTTTGATGCCGAGCACATCGCGTACACCAAGGACGCAAGCCACGGGATGGTGCGTGTGGAGATCACGTGCGCTCGGTGCGATGGGCACCTCGGGCACGTCTTCGATGACGGGCCCAAGCCGACGGGGTTGAGGTACTGCTTGAACAGCGAGTCGCTCAGCTTCATCGAAGCCGAGAAGGACGGCTCAATCCGCTGGCCCGAGGGCACGGGCCCGATCGCGACCGAAGTCGCGTACTTCGCGGGTGGGTGCTTCTGGGGCGTTGAAGATCGCTTCCAGCAGACGCCCGGCGTTATCAACTCGGTCAGCGGCTACCAAGGCGGGCACAAGGACAATCCGACGTACAAGGAAGTCTGCTACAGCGATACCGGTCACGCCGAGACGGTGATGGTCACATTCGACCCCAAGCGGGTGAGCTATCGCCAGTTGCTCGAGAAGTTCTTCGCGTATCACAACCCGACGACGCTCAACCGTCAGGGGCCCGACGTGGGAACGCAGTATCGCTCTGCGATCTTCACCGCAAACGAAGCGCAGCACAAGGAAGCCCTGGCGTTCATCGCGGAACAGCAGCAGACGCCCAAGTTCAAGGACCGCAAGATCGTGACCCAGGTGACGCCGGTGAGCGAAGCGGGCGTCTTCTACGCCGCGGAGGAGTATCACCAGGACTACCACGAGAAGAACGGCGGGCACTGCGCGATGCCGGAGTAAAGCTCGTCGTCGTAACGATTCACGGGCGGATCGCGAAGGCGGTCCGCCTTTTGCTTTACATGAGTGAGATTTCGGACTCACGAGCTGGCCGGGCGCACCGGACCGCCCTGAGTATGGGTGGCCGACCGCGTCAAGCGGAGCGGGTTGCGTGCGCCAAGGATCGTCGGTGCTCCGTGCCGCTCGAACATTGCTGCCTTTTCGCTTGAAGCTGCTGCTTGGCATACTCGCGGTCGGGGGCAGCTTGCTCCTGGTCGCGTCGATTCTGCTCCGCAACGCGTTGAAGCAGAGCTTTACGGAAACACTGGCCTCAAGTATGGCTTCCGCCGCGGCGGGCCTTGCGATCGGCTTGTCGGATTCGGCGGTCGAGACGGTGGAACGAGCAGCCCGGGCCGCGGGCTGGGCTGGGCCTCCGTCGACCGGGAGTGCAGCCCCGCCGGTCGCCCCGCCGACGCCAGCAGAGCTCGATCGCCTGAGGCAGGAACTGGTCGACCTCCGCTCGCGCCTCGTCGCGGAGTTTCCGGCGGACTGGGCGGTGGACGAGGGCAAGCATCGACACCCGGACCTCCTCATCGTGTTGCGAGAGACGGCGGACGCCGGGCGGGTCATGGTGTCGACCAAGGCGGACTCGGAAGGCGAGGAGTACCGATTCCATCCGCAGACCAGCGCCGTCGAGCGGTGGTCGAGGCTGACCTACGACGTCGGCCTTGTTGAAAACGAGCGGGGCGCGCACGTCGGCGGGCGGTCGCCCATCCGCGGGGAAAATGCCGCCAGCACGGGCCTGTTGGTGGTCGAGGCGGAGTCGAGCCTGCTCAGCACGGTTTCCGAGCCCCTGAACCTGATCGCGGGCATCGTGTTCACGATGCTGATGCTCGCGCTGCTGGGGCTTGGGCTCGTGATTGCGTGGTGGATGAATCGCCCGATCGGGGAACTCGACGCGGCGATGTCTCGCGTCTCCAGCGGCGACTTTGCCGTGAGGCTCAGCCCGCGACGCAAGCACGATGAGTTCGACGCGCTCGTCGAGCGGTTCAACGAGATGGCGGCTGGCCTTGAAGCCCATCGCGCCGTGCGAGAGGAGTTGACGCTCGCCTCGCAGGTGCAGCAGCACCTGCTTCCAGCAGGGCTCCCAAGCATCGAGGGATACGAGCTTTGCCACGCGGTGCAATACTGCGACCAGACCGGGGGCGACTCGATCGATTGCTTCGCGCTCGACTGCGGCAGGGATCGACACGCGACTCGCTGGGCGGTCGGGGTGAGCGACGTGAGCGGGCATGGCATCGCGGCCGCGATGCTCACGAGTTGGACGCGGGCGACGATGCGGGCCTATGCAGACCGGTGCCTCGACGAGCCCAACCGCCTGCTGGCGGAGATGAACCGCCTATTCCTTCGCGATGCGCCAACCGGGCGATTCTTGACGTGTTTCTATGGCGTGCTCGCCCCGGGTGAGCATCGCCTGAGCTGGGCTTCAGCAGGGCACGAGCCTGGAATCCTGATCTCAGCTTCGAGTGGAGACGTCCGGCGCTTGATGTCGACGGGAGTGCCCGTGGGCGTGCTCGAAGAGACGCTCTACGAGATCGGTGCGCCCGTTCGATTCGAGCCCGGGGATCTGCTCTACATCGGGACCGACGGGATGTGCGACGCGCGCTCGATGACCGGGGGCCTCTTCGGGCGAGAGCGGCTCGAACGCTTGCTCTCCAGCTCGCGGGGCGAGCCGCTGGACGCGATCCGCGACCGCCTGCTGCGAGCCGAGGCGGTGCACCGCGGAAGCGAACCGGCCCGCGACGACCTGAGCTTCGTACTCGTCCGCCGAAGGGCCTGACCAGGAAGCCGCCTTTGCGCAAGCCTGTTTACGCAGGCAACCCGAGACCGGAGGGGGCGCGAGCGAGGGAGCATTGGGCAAGCGGCTGCTCGCTCGCTGGAATGAGACACGCGGAAGCAACGGAGCTTGGGCTTGCTCTCACGCGCGAGGGTGGTGTTTCTTGTGCGTCGCCTTGAGGGCATCGCGTGTGACATGCGTGTAGATCTGAGTGGTCGCGATATCCGCATGTCCCAGGAACTCCTGCACGATGCGCAGGTCGGCGCCGCCCGAAAGCAAGTGGGTTGCGAAGCTGTGGCGAAGCGTGTGAGGGTGTGCCGCGGGAAGGCCGGCGAGGCGAGCCCAGTGCTTGACGATCTTCCAGAGCGCGACGCGCTCGAGCGGACGCCCAGACCGCGACAGGAACACGCGCTGCTTGTCGCGGGCGTCGGGCATTCTCAAGCCCGGACGGCAGAGTTTCAAATAGGTCTCGAGCGCTTGCTGTGCGGGTTCACCCATGGGGACTAGCCGGACCTTGGCGCCCTTGCCCACGACTCGAACGACGCCGAGCGTGGGGTTGTAGTCGCCCAGCGACAGGGTGCAAAGCTCGGTGGCGCGAAGCCCGCTGGCGTACATGAGTTCCAGGATGGCGCGATCGCGCACGTGCAGCGACGGCTGCTTGGCCCTGCCCCCCTCGGCGCCGTCCGGCCTCCGGGCAGTCTCGCTCGTCCGCCGCTCACCGGCGGGAGGGCGCCGCGCGACGCCGGGCTGAGCTTCCGCCAGTTGTCCCGGAAGCTCAACGAGGGCCTTCATTTGCTTGGGCGACAGAACTCCCGGCAGCTTGCGCCAGCGCGAGGGGGCGTCGACAATCCCCGTTGGATCCTCGGCGAGAAAACCCCGCGCCACTGCCCAACGACAAAATACGCGCAGCGTCGCCAGGTGCCGAGCGGCGGAGGTTGCCTCTAAACCCCGATGCTTGCGAAGCCCGGCCATGTGCGTCGCCAACGCCGAGGGCGTGAGGCCTTCCAGCGGCGTGGAGCGATCCACGGGCAGTTCAAGCAGCAGATCCAGCAGATCTCGCCCGTAGGCATCGAGGGTCGCGGGGAGCATGCCGCACTCGATGCGCAGGTAGGCCAGAAACTGCTCACGAACCTTGGCAAGCGCGGGCGCGAGCTCACCCCGAGGCTTCGGAGGCCGACCGCGCTTTGCACCCGAGGGCCGGGCTCCGACGCGGGGTGGCGTCTCGGGTTGTTGTTCGCCTTTGGAAGCTGCGACAGCCACGCCCCTCTAGATCGGCCGAAGACGCTCGCGACTCACACATTCCGGGGAGTGATGACGGATTGTCGCGACTCCCGGCTCGCGCCGGAGCGGGTTCGCCAGCCCGCGGCCCAAGCGCCACGGACAACTCGCCGACAAACACCAGGGCGACACGCCATCGAACGGCGGGCAAACCTTCCTACCGTCGGCGTCGTAGGACAGCCCTTCCGAGGGTGTCCCCGGTTTGGGAAGCCCAGGCTCGGGCAGCGAAGTTGAGAGGCGGGGGGTTCGCCGGGCGTCCGGCGGGCGCGAGAGAGCAAACGAACACCAGACAAGCGAACCCAACATGACCAGCACAACCGCCACGAGCAAACGAGCACTGATCACCGGCATCACCGGGCAGGACGGGTCCTACCTCGCGGAGTTCCTGCTCGCCAAGGGCTACGAAGTCCACGGGCTCATCCGGCGCAGCTCGTCGTTCAACACCGGTCGCATCGATCACATCTACCTCGATCCGCACTTGAAGGGCGGCAAGCTCAAGCTTCACTATGGCGATCTGTGCGACGCCAACAACCTCGCCAAGCTGATGCAGGTCGTGCGACCTCACGAGGTTTACAACCTCGGGGCCCAGAGCCACGTCCGCGTGAGCTTCGATATGCCGCTCTACACCGCCGACACCGTGGCGATGGGCGCGCTCCGCCTTCTCGAAGCAGTGCGCGAGTTCCAGCAGGAGAGCGGGCAGCTGGTGCGGTATTACCAGGCCAGTTCGTCCGAGCAATATGGCAAGGTCGTCGAGACGCCCCAGAAGGAAACGACGCCCTTCTACCCCCGTTCGCCCTACGCCTGCGCCAAGGTCATGGCCCACTGGACGACCGTCAACTACCGCGAAAGCTACAACATGCACGCGTCCTGCGGCATCCTCTTCAACCACGAGAGCCCGCGCCGGGGCGAGACGTTTGTCACCCGCAAGATCACGCGGGCAGTGGGCCGGATCAAGATCGGGCTGCAAGACAAGGTCTACCTGGGCAACCTCGACAGCAAACGCGACTGGGGGTTCGCGGGCGACTACGTGAAGATGATGTGGATGATGCTCCAGCAGGAAAAACCGGACGACTACGTGATCGCCACTGGCCGCACGATCAGCGTGCGCGAGTTCGCGGAGCTGGCCTTCTCATCGGTCGGGCTTGATTTCAAGGACTTCGTCGCCTTCGACCAGCGCTACCTGCGTCCCGCCGAAGTCGATTTGCTCCTGGGGGACCCCGCAAAGGCGAAGCAGAAGCTTGGCTGGGTGCCGACGACGAGCGTGGAAGAACTCGCGAAGATGATGGTGGAGCACGACCTGGAACTGGCGCGGCGCGAGAAGACGTTGCGCGACGCCGGGCACAAGCTGCCCGACCAGAGCGGGCACGACCAGTAAGCCGGGCCGCGGTAGGGCGGCGAGGGGCTTCGGAGCCCGACGGCCACCGCCGCCGCTACAGCGCGCAAGCGCGCGAACACCGACCGTGCAAACACGGTCGGTGCCACCTCTCAGGTCGAACGTTCTGTACTGATGCCCGAACGTCAGCAACCACCAGAAAACACCGCGGCGAAGTCCAGATAGTCAAAGAAATCGGTTTGACCATCGGCGTTGACGTCCGCACGGGGCAACTCCGCCGCGTAATCCCCAGCGAAGTCCAGGTAGTCGAAGAAATCGACGGTGCAGTCGGCGTTGTAGTCCGCAGGGCAAGGCGTCAACTCGACCGCGAGTTGGAAGTTGCCCGTCGCGCCGTTGAACCCCGAGACGCGGACGAGGTACGACGTGCCTAGCTCAACCGGGAACGAGGCCCGCGAATGGAACTGATTGAATGAGCAGACCGAGTCATCGTTGCAAACGATCTCGGCCCCGCCACAGGAGCTGAAGACGGACAGCGTGGTATCGAAGTTGGTGCTCGCCGAGCACGTCGTGATGGTTGCTGTGCCCGTGCAGGGCGCCACGAGGCGGTACCAGACGTCGATGGTGTCGTTGGTTCCCGCGCATGAACTGGCGTTGCCAAAGTCGCTCGTGGCGTTGGTGGTGGTTCCGTTGAACACACCGGTACCGATCACGGTCGCGCTTCCACAGGCGTCGTTGGCCGGGCGGGGGGTGTAGTTGAAGGTGAGCGTGGAGGTGAAGTTGATCCGGCTGAGGCCGTCGATCTGCATCTGCGAGTCGTTGGTCGCCTGCGCGATCTGGGCGTACACGGAGACGTTCCCGGCGCCAGCGCCGACGAACGGAGCCAGGCCGCCCGGCGTGTTCCAAGTGAACGTTCCGGCGGCCAGAGCATCCGTCCGTCGAAGTTCATAGCCCGGATAGTTCGGAGTGGTCGCGTTCGGCGCCAAGAAGGCCGCGGCTTGCAGCAGACCGTTGTCGACAAATGGGTTGGCGATCTGCGCTCCGGTCGTATCGCGAAGAAAGACTTGGCGATTGAACCACTGCACCTCGCCGAAGCTGTCCTCGAACGTGCCAGACTCGCCATTGAAAACGCGCGGGCCCCCGACGGCTCGGAAGAGGTATTGCAGGTTGCCCGAGTAACTCCACGACACGCTGTTCAGCGTGCCAAGCGCGGCGTTGAACCTGGAAAAAGGCAGATCGAAGACCCTGGGCGATCCTGGGGAAACCTGCCGATCGATCAGGTTGAGCTGTTGTGTAATGACCTGCGACTGGGCAGGCCACGCGAGTGTCGCAACGACGCACGCGCTCAAGGTCAACGACTTCACGAAACTCATCTCTCACTCCTCTGGTCGAAACCCGGTCAGCCGGACCAGGCCCCGAGACACTGACAGGCGGCCTTGCAAGCACCGATCAGTTCGGGTTGTTTACCCAGCCGAAAGCTTGGCCGCGATCGCTGACACGAAACCACGTGTTGTTGCGACCTTTGGCGTTGACATAAAGATCGTTGCCCTCGAAATCCCGCGTGGGCTCCGGCGTTTGCTCGCTGGCCCCCTGAGGCGCCTTGAAGAGGCCCGCGGAGCCATCCCAATAGCCCACCTCGCCGCCCTTGAAGTGTCGCGTCGTGAGCTGGTCGGCGTTGCCGAAGTGCCCTTCAACGAAAGTGTCGTTGAAATAGATCGTGCTCTCTTCAAAGAACACGGGCAACGCCTGGAACCGCTTGAGCGCCGGGACAACCGCAGGCGGCAGGTTGTTGAAAGGCGACATGTCGGGCGGGATGTACGCACCCCAGATCTCCGCGCCAAGGCGCGCGCCCTGAAGCTCGTCAACCATCGTGTAGTCGAACGTCAACTCGCGATCGTGCCCGAACGGGGCGCCGCCCGGCTGACCGCCCCGCGGACGCGACGCTTTGCGCTTGTTCGTTGGACATTCCGTCACAAAGTCCGCCATGCCGACGTACTGGAACAAGTGCCCGGGCTCAAAGAGCCCGGAAGGATCGCGATCGGCCCAACGAGCCGCGTCCCAAAGGCGATCTTTGTTGTCCTGGGCGTATGTGATGCTCGCCAGCACGATCTGCTTCATGTTGGAAGAGCACTTGACTTCCTGGGCCGTTGCCCGCGCTGAGCCAAGCGCCGGCAGCAGGATGCCAATGAGCAGCGCGATAATCGCAATGACGACTAGGAGCTCAATCAATGTGAACGCGCGCTTTGGGGCTGTCAGCATGGAGCAAGTTTACTTGCGCTCACCGCCCATAATCGCTCGGCGAGTGTTCAGATCGCGCGAAGATTGGTCCTGATCGTCGAACGGGGAACCCGGATCCTGTTCGCTCCAGCGTTCAGCACGCCAGACCAGTCTCACGCGTTCGGCTTTGCCTCGACCACCGAAGCGTGCTCAGTCGGGCGAGATTCCCGCAAGGCGATCGCTGCACCGATTGGCGCGGGCGGCAGCGGATTGCCCCGCGGGGGCGAGAACGCCAGACGCGCACACAGCCCGAAGCCTCTCACCGCGACTTGGGCCGCCTGGAGCACGTTTCGCCAAGGCTGCACCCGCTCGACGAGAAATCCATCGGTCGCGATCTCGATCATCCACCGTCCTCGGAACCACGAGGTGGGCCACCCGGTCGGCACGATCGCGATGTCGTGACTGGCGCCACGGAGCCCGGCCCGGACGAGCCGGGCCATCGCGCCAGCGACCTCTCGGTTGAGCTTCTCACCCAGGCGTCGATGCCGCCAAGGCCCGGGGTTCACGCTCAAGCCAAGCCTGGCGATCTCGCGGCGAAACTCGTTCAATCCCGAGTGCGGCGCGCAAAGATACGGATGCACAAACACCGCTGGCTCCGGTGCATCTGTGCCGACACTCGCGCCGATCGGCTCACCTTGATGGACAACGGCCGCGCCTTTGGCCTCGGCGCGAAGCTCGCGGATCGCCTGCTCCAGCTCTGCGAAGGGGCGGAGCTTGGTTCGGGGCATGACCTCCTTGGGTGCGGGCCCGCTGATTCGCCCGCCCGCGGCGTCGCTCAGGCCTGCAACGTGCAAGCGTGCCAAGTCGCTCGCCGACATGAGCGTCTGCGCGACCGCGCGATAGGTTTCCAGAACGCCGCGACGGAATCTCGCTCGGGGCCCAAGCCCGAGCGTCGCCAGCGGCGCAAAGCTGTTGCGGGCAATAAAGTACCGCGCCAGAACCTGGAACTTTCGCCACGGGTGATAGACCGCGCTCCGCGGATCCGCGCACACTTGCAAGCCTGTCCGCCGAGACATGTGCAAGAACAACTCGACATCGTCGCCGTTCAGGAACACCTCGGGCATGAGTCCGCTCGCCTCCAGCGCCTCGCGGCGGATGAGCGCCGAGCAGGCGGCGAGATAGTCGCAATACACGATCACGTCGGGATCGACGCGAGGCCCGCTGGCAGCCGGGCGATAGAAGCCGGTACGCCGATCGACCAGTCCCCCCACCTCATACGTGAACCCGGTCACTGGGTCGCGCAGGGCTGAACCGACGGCGCACACCCGGGGCAGTCGCTCCATCGCGTCGAGCAAATAGACGAGCGCCCGGGGCGTGGTGCGAACGTCGCTGTCGAGCAGCCAGATGTAGTCGGGGGATCGCCCTCGCTCGCGAGCCAGTTCGCCGAGTGCGTGGCGCATGCCCGCGTTGAAGCCGCCCGCCCCACCGCCATTCACGGGCGAACGGAAGTGAACCACATCCAAACCGGGCGGTGTCGGGATGGTGTTGAGCGGAACGGTTGACGCGTTGTCAACGATGATGGTGGTCAGTTCAACCACCGGGCGACGCGAGCCGGTCTTCGATGGGTCGCAGACGTCCAGACGAGCGAGATCACCGAGCAGAAGCTCGATATCCCGCCGACGGTTGAAACACGGGCTGACCGCAACCACCCAGGGCAGCCTGACGCCGGGCTCTGCGGACGGCGCCGGGGGTCCGGGCTCAGACTCGGACGACGCTGAATCGCTCGGGGCGAGCGGGCCGGGCACGACATCAAGATCGATCACTTCGGCCCCGGCCGGGCTGGTGATCTCGATCAGCGAACTGGGCTCCAGCGCGATCGTGTCCGGGGCGGTCAGTTCCCGAGTGCCCAAGCTCGGATTGGCCAAGCTGGGATTGGCCAAGTCGGGGTTGGTCACGTCAGGCTTGGTCAGGTCCGGACTGGTCAAGTCCGAGGAAGCCAAATCCGGGGAAGCCAAATCCGAGGAAGCCGAATCCGGGGAAGTTACGCTCGCGGACATCACCCCCTGCTCGCGAGCAGGACTCGGGCTTTCGGGCGGTGCAGAATGGGCGGGCTGGTCGGCAGTCGGGGGCGATCCGGCGGGAGTCTGCGTGTCGGTGCCGTAGGCCGGCGAGCGCGTGGAAATCATCGTCATGCGGCCAAGTGTAGAACTCGCCCGCGCCTGGTCGAACCGCCTTCTCAAACCGCCTGCTCGAACCGCTCAAGCCAAGGCATTCACAGGCGATCGCCCGCCTTGCTCGTCGCTCCAAACCCACCCCACCAACTGCCCGCCCTCGCTCACAGCTTCTCGATGTCGTCCTGCACGCAACTGGTGACGATCGGACCCGCGGCAGGGTCGACGTAGACATTGATCTCCATGCGAACACCGAAGGTGGGCGTGTAGATGCCCGGTTCGATGGTGAAGCCAAGGCCCGGGAGCATCTGCCGCGTGTCGTGGGTCTCAAGATTATCGATGTTCATCCCGATGCCGTGCACTTTGGCCCCCGGGCTGAGGCTGTGCCCGGTGCGATGGCGGATGAACTCGCCAAACGCGCGGCTGATGATCTGCTCCATCGCGGCGTCGTCGATCTGCCAGCCCTCGACGCGCTCCTTCTGCCGCCAGGCGCGCTGCGCTCGCTCCAGCGCCGCGTCGCGAGCCGCCTTCACCGCCGTAAACACACTGCGCTGCTCCGCGCTGGGTTCTCCCGCGCACCCCACCCACGTGATGTCGGAGTGGATGTTCTCATTCCCCGGCATGCGAGCCCAAAGGTCGATCAGCACCCAGTCGCCCCGCCTGATCTCCACGCTGTTGCCGGGCGTAGGTTCAAAGTGCGGATCCCCGCTGTGGGCGTTGCTCGCCACGATCGGCCCGTCGGGATACTCAAGTCCACGGGCGCGGAACTGCTCGCGGATGTACTCCGCGCCCTCGTGCTCGGTGACGCGCACGCCCGACGCGAGGCGATGGCGGATGAGCCCAAACGCGTCACGCATGATCTCGCTGGTGTGGCGCGACGCCTCCGCATGGCGTGCGACCGACGCCGCGGGCCACACCGCGGCCCCCGTCTGGATGAGGTCGGCGGACGAAACGACTTCCACGCCCATCGAGCGAACGAGTTCAACGGTGCCCGCGTCCGCGATCGAAACCACGGGCAGCATGCAGCCCGGCGAGTACTCCATCGCCACGCGGGAGAGGCCGCTCAGCGCCGCTGAAAGGGTTGTGCGCAGATCCTGCCAGCGGAGATACCACTTCTTCTCGATCGGGGTCTTCGACAACGCGGGAGCATCGATGTGGTGCGCGATGAAGAACGCCTCGCCTCGCGCGGGAACGACGAACAGCAGCCGACGCGTGGTGTGCACAATCCCGGGCACAAAGGTCGAGAAGACGAAGTTGCTCCCACGAAAGTCGTACATCACCCAGGCGTCGATCCCGGATTGCCTCATGTGCTGCTGAACGCTCGTGAAATCCACGGGATGCTCCTTGCTCAGTGCCTCTCGCCTCTCGCCTCAACTCTGCCTTCGCAAGTCGATCAACTCCGCGATCGCCTCGGTGAGCTGCGTCACGCCAAATGGCTTGCCCAGGGGTAGCGTGATCGCGCTCTCGTCGCCGACACTCGCTCCTTCGGCGGCATAACCGCTGACGACCAATGCCGGCAAGTCGGGCATGAACTCACGCAGGCGGCGGATCACCTCCAACCCGCTCATCTCGGGCATGGTGCGATCAACGACCGCGACCTCGGGCCGGAGCTTGCCGCTCGCGACCGCTTCCAGCGCCTGCCGCCCATCGCTGAACGCGTGGACCTCGTGGCCCGCCTTCCTGAGCGCCATATCCATCACTCGGAGCACCACGGCCTCGTCGTCGATCACCAGCACCGTCGCCCGGCGCGCCAGCGGCGCTCCCGCCTTCGCGCGAACCCCCGCTTCCTGCGCTGTCGTCCCGCTGGCTGCGTCAACCGGATCGGCGGGCGGCGCCGTCTCTTCCAACCGCTCGACCAGGGGCAGCAGCAATCGCACGCTGGTCCCCGCTCCCGGCTTGCTGCGGACATCGAGCGCCCCGCGGTGGCCCCGCACGATGCCCGTCGCGACCGCCAGCCCCAGTCCGCGCCCCGGGCCTTTGGTCGTAAAGAAAGGCTCGAACATCCTCGACTGCGTCTTGACATCCATACCGACGCCCGTGTCGCGCACCTGGACTTCGATCATCCGTCCCGCCGACGCCCCGCTGTGGAACAGCATCGACTGAAGCTCGCTGGCGTCCACGTCGACCACACCACACGAAACCGTGATCTCGCCTCCTGGCGTGTGGATCGATTCGCCGGCGTTGGTGAGCAAGTTCAGCAAGATCTGCGTCAGTTGAACCCGATCACCCCGCGTGATCAGCCTCGCGGGCGAGTCGCCCTGCAACTCCGGTTTGAGATTCGTGACGCCAACCCGAGCGTTGCGTCGCAGCGACGGGCCCGCAAGGTCGATCATCTCGCGGACGAGGTCGGCAACGTCGACGTCCGCGGTCTCGAGCTGCCCTTGGCCGGCGTACACGAGCATGTTTCGAGTGAGGTCCGCCGCACGGCGAGAGGCGACGAGCGCCTGCGCGAGTGCGCGTCGCCCGGCCCCGCCAGCGGACGCTTGGCCCGCGGGCGGCGCACCTTCGCCCGCCGGCTCGCCTGCACGCTCGCCCTCGCGAATTGCCAGCTCGATGTTGCCGATGATCCCCGTCAGCAGATTGTTGAAATCGTGCGCGATTCCGCCCGCAAGAACGCCCAGGCTCTCGAGCTGCTGCGTGCGGCGGAGTTGTTCTTGCAATCGCGCCTGCTGGCTCTGGGCTTCCTGTCGCTGGGTTATGTCCTCCGCGAGCGAAACAATGGCGGTGACGCCTCCCGCGTCGTCCAGCAGCGGCGCGTTGTACCACTCGCACCAGATCGTCCGCCCATCCTTGGTCACGTTCTGATTCGTCGAGCGTTCCCCGCCTTTGGCCGCGATCAGGCGTGAGCACACCTCGTCGACCATCTCGCGGTGGTTCGGGGCCACAATCATGCGCACGTGCTTTCCAATGGCTTCATCGGGCCCCCAGCCAAAGATGCGCTTGGCTCCGGGGTTCCATTCCAGCACATGGAACTCGCGCGACCAGACGATCACCGCGATCGGCGCGCGACGGAAGAACAGGTCGAGCTTCTCGAGCGTGTCGCGCAGGCGCCGCTGCGTCGCTCGAGCGTCGGTCACGTTTCGGACAACCGCCAGGGCCTCGTCATGACCGCTGGGAGCCAGGCGAACTTCCCAGTGCCGGGTCTCACCATCGCGCGTCCACTGATACTCAAAGGTCTGGGGTTGCCCAGTTGCAAAGAGGGCTGCCAATGCCCGCTCCGTCGGCTCCGCAACCGTCAGGGGCAGGATCTCTCGCGCCGTCTTTCCGAGGAACTCCTCCGGCGGCACCAAGAGCTCCGCCGGGTTCGGCGCGTGATACTGGATGTACCTCCCATGACGATCAAGGCGAAAGAGCAGATCCGGGATAGCCTTGAGCAGACGCCCCTCGGGATTCAGCGACATGATCGTCGACGGTCGATCCCTTGGCGGCGGTTCGAAGGTCGCCGCCGCTCGCTCGCGCCGAAGCTGGTGGCGTCGTCTCCGCCATCCCGCGATCGCCGAACCACCGACGCCGCCAACGACCAGACCGATCGCAAGAGTTGTCAGGAGCTCGGAAGCAGACATGATTATCAGCCCAGTAAGAAGGCTGCTTGGCAGCCCTCAAGCACACGTTTGGCCCGCTCATCCCGCTCGCTCGGTGAGTCGCAGTCGCCCGTCGGAGGTCATGGATAGCGAGCTCCGAACCCTGTCATCACGGATCGGAGTTTGATACTCCCTTAGGTCTGCAAAACTCCGGTCTTGAACGCCCGTGAGTAATCCCAACCCTGTGCCGCGGCGTCCAGCGCCGCGATCAGTTCCTCGCGCGTCCGGTGCGGCTCGATGATCCGGTCGACCCAGCCCCGCGCCGCGGCGTGGGTGATGGCCGCTTGCTCCGTGTACGCTGCGTGGATCGCTCCGTAGATCTTCTCGTGCGCCGCCTCGTCGATCGTCTCGCCCTTGCGCTTCCGGCTCGCCTCTTCGATCTGCGTCAGCACGCCCGTGGCCTGGTTGGCGCCCATCACCGCGCACTTGGCGTTGGGCCAGGCGAAGCTCAGGAACTGGTCGAACGCCCGACCGCACATCGCGTAGTTGCCCGCGCCGTAGCTGCCTCCCATGATCACCACAATCTTCGGAACAATGCAGTTGCTCATCGCGTTGACCATCTTTGCGCCCGCGCGGATGATGCCCCCCTGCTCGCTGTCTCGCCCCACCATGAACCCCGTCGTGTCGTGCAGGAAGATGATCGGGATCTTCCGCTGGTTGCAGTCCATGATGAATCGCGCGGCCTTGTCCGCGCTATCGTCGTAGATCACGCCCGGCATCTGCACCGCCTTGGTGGGACCAGCCTTCCCACCCGCCACGCTCCGCTGCACCAGTTTTTTCTGGTTCGCGACGATCCCGCACGCGTGCCCGCCAATGACCGCATAGCCGCAGACCAGCGATTGACCATACTCCGCCTTGTACTCGTCGAAATCGGCGCGAAGTGAATCACCCTCCACGCACACGTCGACTATGCATGCGATCACGTCCTTGATGTCGTACTGCCCTCCCGGCTTGTCCGTAAACGCCCGATACACGTCCTCCGGGTCGCGCGCCGGTGCTCCCCGCCCGGTGCCCGGCTCGTGAGCCACCCGGGCGGGCCCGTACTTCTGCACAAGTGAACGCAGCCTTTCGATGCAGTTCTCGTCGTCCTTCTCTTTGAAGTCGATCGTGCCGCTGATGCTGGCGTGCATGGTCGCGCCGCCCAGTTCCTCGTCCGTCACTTCCTGCCCGATCGCCGCCTTCACGAGCGCAGGCCCTGCGAGATACAGCCCCGAGCCCTCGGTCATCAGCAGAGTGTCGCAGAGGACGGGCAGATATCCCCCGCCCGCCACGCAATATCCCATGATCGCGGCAATCTGCGGGATGCCCTCTGCCGAGATCACCGCGTTGTTGCGGAAGATCCGCCCGAAGTCGTCGGTGTCCGGGAACACGTCCTCCTGCAAGGGCAAGAACACGCCCGCACTGTCTACCAGATAAATCAGCGGCAGGCGCGCCATCTGCGCGATCACCTGCGCCCGAATGATCTTCTTGCACGTCATCGGAAAGAACGCCCCGGCCTTCACCGTCGCGTCATTCGCAATGATCATGCACAACTTGCCATCGACGCGACCGATGCCCGTGACCACCCCCGCCGCGGGCGCTCCGCCGTAGTCCTTATACATCTCATGGGCCGCCCAGAGCCCGAGTTCCTGGAACGCGCTTCGGGTCTTCTCGTCGCCAGATGCCCCGTGACCGGCGCCCGAAACCTGCCCACCATCGACCAGAAGCGCGATGCGCTCCCGCGCGGTCAGCCGACCTTTCTCATGCTGGCGATCGATCGCGGCCTTCCCGCCCCCGTCGCGGATCTTCGCTTCAACTGTGAGCGTGTGGACGGTCAGGTCACGCAGGCTCGAGGGCGGAGTACTAGGGCTTGCTTTGGACATGGAGGCGGAGGATAGTCCATTCCGGACACGGATCACAGCAAAGCCGCCGCCCGAGAGGTGCTGTTTACACGTACCGATACTCGATTGGCGCTTCAACTTCGGGGTGGAGCGACGCGTGCACCGGGCACTTGTGCCCGATCGCTTCCATCCGCTCTCGCATCTCCGCCGGGACAGCCCGGGACGGAACTTCGACGACCACCGGCAGCTTGGCGATCCGCCGCGGCGCCGGGGGCTGCGCCATGTGCTTCTCGACGCTGGCTCGAGCTCCTGAGATATCGAGCCCGTGTCGCTCGCCCCACATCGCGATGGTCGTCAGGATGCACGACGCCAATCCGGCGGCGACCAAATCCGTGGGCGAGAACGCGCTGGCATCGCCCCCGATGTCCTTGGGCGCGTCGGTCCGCAGGGTCGCGCCCTCCGGATGCACCAACTCGCACTTCTTGTTGCCCGTGTACGTCGTCGTGATCCGCACCATCACCAACGATACGGGTCCGAACCCGCTTCCGCCCGCTTCCTGGAAAACCGCTCTTTGAGGACCGCTCATGCTTGTGCGCCGCTCCGAACTCCTGCTGTTCGCCGATTACCTTCAGTTCTATCTCCAGGACGACGACGAATCGCTGGGAAGTCTCGCCGACGCTTGGACGCCCGAGGCCGTCGATCGCTGCCTCGCGGTGGCCCCGGGAGTCGTGGGCGTCGGCACGGTTCGAAACATGACCGTTCCCGTCACGGTCGAGATCTTCGATGCCGAGCCGCCCGACCCGCCTCTCCGTCCCGACCAAGATCAAGCCGCTCCAGACCTTGTCACCCAGACGCTTCTGGAAGTTCAAACTGGGCGCATCGTCGTCGCTGGCTGCACCGACTATTTCCCCGACGCGATCAGAATCCCCCTCCCGCCCGGAATGTGGAACGTGCGCGCAAGCTCGTTCGCGCTCGACACCCTGCGCAACAACGATCTTGAAGGCGACGACCACTACCTTGTTCAGCTCTGGCCGGCCCCGACGGCCTCGCGGACTCAGGGTAACGTGCCGACCGTTCGAGTGCTCAAACCGCGGAGCTAGGGGGCTCGCTCCACCAACGACGCTGACGAAAGCCTCTCCCCCGATCACGCTTCCCGCGATCATCCGGCGACCCGCGCCGCTACGCTCCTGAGGCTTATGACCCTCGTTCAGCGGCTTTATGCTCGCCGCATCGTCAACGTCAACGTCAACGTGGTCGCGGCGGGGCTGCTCGCCCTGCTCCCGACGATCGCGGTCGTCCACGTGCTCACCGTCCTGGGATGGATTCCCCACCCATCGGAGGCGGGCTCGCACCACAAGCTCCTGATCGGCGCGATCACGTTCATCGCCGACGTGGTCTTTGATGTCGCGATCTACTACGCCCTGCACTGGCTGGCCAACCACATGCCCCGGGTCGCCGCGGGCCCGACACATTCCCTTGAAGTCGGCGCTCAACCGACTTTTCTCCGCGATGCGACGCAAGTTCAAGTCGAGCGGATGGCCCTCTCGCCCCTGTTCTACATCGTCGCGCTGGGCGGGCAGCACGTGCTCCTCCAGCTGCACGTGCCAACCGTCACCGCGACCGGGATTTCGTTTGGCATAGCCATCCTCGTCACACGCACCATCCACACCTTCTGGATGCTCCGGAACGAGCGCCGCGCCCGTCGCGTCCGCCTCGCCAAGCTCGAACCCATCGACCCGGGTTCGGCGGCCCCCTCCGCGTCCACACCCCCCGCAACTTCGACGGAAATCTCACCTTCGAGGCCCGCGATACCCCCGACGCCACCATCTCCCGCTCCGCAATCGGGCTCCTCGCCCTCAGCAAGCGTTGTGTCCGACCCCGCCGCACACCGGGCCCGTAGCCCGGTTTCCGCCGGAGACCACTCGTGATCGAAGAGTTCCTGATTAAGCTCGCGTCGATCGAGAGCCTGCCCGATCCGTTGCCCTCGGATCCGATGCCGTTGCTCGCCTCGTGGTATCGCCACGCCGGCAACGAGGCCCGGCAGCCCAACCCCGACGCGATGACGCTGGCTACCTGCGTCGAGGGCATCCCTTCGGCGCGCATCGTGCTCTGCAAGAAGATCGACCCCGTCGGGGCGCTCCACTTTTTCACCAACTACGAAAGCCGCAAGGGCGCCGAGCTGGAGGCCAACCCCCGCGCGGCCGTCGCGTTCCTGTGGGATCACGACGGCCGCCAGGCCCGGGGCGAGGGGGTCGTCGAGAAGCTCTCGCCCGAGGAGAGCGACGCCTACTTCAACACGCGAGCCCTGCTATCCCGCCTGGGCGCCTGGGCGAGCAAGCAAAGCCGCCCGCTCACCTCACGGATGGACCTCATCCGCGAGGTTGCCAGCGCCGCCCGGCGGATGCACCTGGATGTCTCCAAGCTCAACGATCGCAGCGCAGGGATTGTGATCCCTCGTCCGCCGTACTGGGGCGGTTTTCGCTTGATGCTCACCCGCGTCGAGCTCTGGTGCGGGGGCAACGGGCGGCTGCACGATCGCGCCGCGTGGACCCGTGACCAGCCGATGCACGGGCCATGGCACGCCGAGCGTCTGTACCCTTGACCGCCCAGCCGCGGCGCGAGAACCATTCCCCATGCTCCTGGCGATCATCCTTCTCGCCTTCCTGATGCTGCTCAATGGCGTGTTCGCCATGTCGGAGCTGGCGATGATGACCAGCCGCCAGTCGCGTCTGCAGCAGGCCGCTCGCAATGGCAGCAAGGGCGCCGCCGCTGCGATGAAGCTCGCTCGGGAGCCCACCCGCTTTCTCTCCACGGTCCAGGTCGGCATCACGCTCATCGGCATCTTCGCCGGCGCCTTTGGTGAAAACGCAATCTCCGCCGACCTGGAGCCACTGATCGCCCGCGTTCCGCCCCTCGAGCCCTATTCCGACGTGATCTCGCTGGTCGTCGTCGTGCTGCTGATCACCTACTTCTCGCTCGTCGTGGGCGAACTGGTGCCCAAGCGCATCGCGATGGCCTATCCCGAGGCCGTCGCTTCCTTCATTTCACGCCCGCTCGCGGCGCTCTCGGTGGCAGCGGCAATCCCCATCCGCCTCCTCTCGGCGTCGACGGATCTGGCGCTCAACGTGCTCCGCATCCGCCCGCGACACGACGACGTCTCCGAGGACGACGTCAAATCGCTCCTGGCCCGCGCCGCAAGCACGGGGATCTTCACACCCGACGAGCTCAAGCTCTTCGATCGGACGATGCGCACCGCCGACCTTGTCGTCCGAGATCTCATGGTCCCGCGTCGCGACGTCGTATGGATCGACGAGGACGATCCGCTCGACGCCGTCCGCGTCCTCGTCGGCACAAGCCCTTACTCCCACTTTCCCGTGTGCCGGGGCAGCCTGGACAAGGTCGTGGGCGTCGTGCACATCAAGGACCTCATCTCCTACAGCCTGCTCTCGGGGGCGGATTTCAAGGTCGCCGCCGTCGCGCACAAGCCGCTCTTCATCCCCGAAACGATGCCGGCCCTCCGCCTGCTCGATCAGTTCCAGCGGTCCAAGGTCCACATCGCGTTCGTCGTCGACGAGTTTGGCTCCGTGCAGGGGCTGCTCACCATCAACGACGTGACCAGCGCCATCGTCGGCGACATACGCCGCCGGGGCGAATCGCCCGCGCCCAGCATGACCCGACGCGACGACGGCACCTGGCTCATCGATGGCCGCCTGCCCCTGCACGAGATGCTCCTGAGGCTCGAGCCCAAGATTCCGCCCGATGTCGAGGCCGAACTTCCCGACGTCAGCACCGTGGGCGGCATGGTCTCGGCCCGACTTGGGCACATCGCACGCGAGGGTGAAACCTTCACTTGGGGTGGGTGGACCTTCGAGGTCATCGACATCGACGGCACTCGCATCGACAAGGTGCTTGCACGCCTGGCGATGCCCGTCACCACGACCTGAGACGATTCTCGCCGTCCGGGCCCGCCACAAAGTGCCCATCACCGAGGTTCCGACGGGCGTGATTTCAGTTAGTTTGCCGCAGGGGGGTGCCATCGTTGCCACGGGATGCCGTCACCGGGGTCCTGGGACACCGCGTGGGCTTTTCGCGAGTGGTTTCGCGTGATTGGGCAAACATGCCCGACAGGAGTCGAACCTGTAACCTCAGCCTTCGGAGGGCTGCGCTCTATCCAATTGAGCTACGGGCACTCACACGCCATCCTACGTCGCTGAACCCGCCCGGGCCACCGCTCATGGTGTCGCTCGCGTCGGCCCCCTCGTCCCGCGCCGGTGCGGATCGATCAACATCTGCGGATTGAGCTTCTCCTCGATCATGCCCGCGGGGTTGAGCGCGACCGACCATCCTTCGTCAAGCCACCTGGCGACATAGGGCCCAAGCCACTTCCGCCAATCCTTCCAAGTCTGTCCCTTGGGGGGCTCGGCGAGCAGGACGATCTTCTCGCCGGTCAGCTTGTCCAGCGGCGCCAGCCACGGCTCCTTGTTCGCCTGAGCGCGCTCGAGCACGTAGTTCACGATCTGAAAGTTCGCGTCATAGAGCACCGTGTCGCGCACGTTCGGGGCGGTCTCAACCCAGGTTGGCACGCCCATGGACGTGAACAACCTGTAGACCTGCAAGGGCCAATCCCGCTCGTTGACATCGTGCAAAGCGTCGAAGGCGATACCCATGTTGGCTTCAAGGGGAATCTGGTAAGCATCCGTGAGCGTCCGCAGGAAGCCGACATGGTCCTTGCGATCGAGCAGCGCTTCCATCCGCTCGTGCCCGGGAAGCATGCCCATGTAAGCGATGACCTGGACTCGCGCTGTGATGGGCTTCCACGCGGAGACAAAGTCGCGTGTGATCCAGTCCATCCCGGCTTCCTGGGCGCTCACGAACTGATCCGGCTGCATCTCCTCGCCCGCCAGCGTGCCGCCCGGATTGTGAAGCTGGATCGCGGGAAACCCGAGCTGGATTGCCGGCTCGGCCCACGTCCGCACGAATCCGTGCCACCCGATTCGCTTGAGGTCCCACCCGATCCGTCGATCGCGCTCCTCACTCGACGAGTTGCCGATGATGAACCACGCGATCAACCTGGGCTGGGGCTTGGCCGCGACCCGAGCGTCAACGCGGTTCACCGTTCGGTGCTTCTTGCGAGCAGTTCCTGGCTCCGGCCTGATGGGCGACTTCGGGGGTATGGGTCGCGCCGTTGGCTGGCTCGGCGCCGGTTGCGCCGGCGAAGGTCGGGCGGGAGCAGGCTGGGCCGGAGCGGGCCGGGCGGGCACAGGCCGGGGTGTCGCTTGCGGCGGGGGCGGCTCCGGACGCCTTGGCGGCGGTGCCTGGGTCTGCTCCGCCATCCCCCCGGAACTCGCCCCGCTTTCCGCCAATGAGATCGACCGTCCAGCCAGGGGCATCCAAAGGACCGAACCCACACACACGCCGCCCGCCAGCACAACTCTCCAACGTCGACTCACGCTCGCTCGCGACATGGTTGCTCCTCGCCTCCCGCGTCAGACCCCGCGGCATCTTTGGCCCGACATCCACGACTGACGTCGTCCGCCCTCGCCGTCACTCGCCCGCCCTTCGATGCCGCGCATCGACCCGGCGTTGGTTGCCCTTTTCTCGTGTAGACTTCCCCGCGATGCTCGCCCGCCTCCGACGCCTTTCGCTCGCGTCCAAGTGCCTCCTCCTGTTCGGCGGGGCGATCGTTCTCACCATCCTCGGGGCCATGTGGGGACCGTGGCTGCGCATGAACTACCTCGTCGACGCGGGCCAACTCGACCTGGCCCGCGAGCAGGTCGACGCGTGGCACTTCCTCGACCTGCAAAGCCCCGACCCCGAAGCAACCTCGCGAACGCTCGCGGGAATAACCGCCAGGCGTCTCACGCTCGAGCAGGCCCGGGCCGAGGCGCCCTCCGACGCCTTCATTGCCCGCGCGCTCGCCACGTTCGAGAGCGACCGGGGCAAGACCGAGCTCCAGCAGCGAAACTGGCTTGGGAGAACGCTCGAGTACCGCTTCGCCAAAGGCCTGCGCAAGCCCGCCCTCCCTCCCGCGGCTGGCCAGGCCGAGGGCGGAGAAGTCGCGGCCGTGGCCGGTGGCGAGCTCGAAGGCATCATCGTGCTCGAGCGCCGACCGGTCGAGGCCACGCGGCTGCTGCTGCTCAACACCACGCTCATCCTGGGCTTTGGCGCGTTCGTGCTCGCGGTGGCGCTCTGCGTCTTCCACTTCATCGCCCACAGCCTGATCCTCAAGCCGATGGACGACCTCAAGCAGACCGCCGAGCGCGTCCGCAGCGGAGATCTCTCCACCCGGTCGACGATCGCGACGGGCGATGAGTTCGAGGAGCTCGCACAGACCTTCAATCGGATGCTCGGCGACCTGCAATCCACGCAGGAACGCCTGAGGGCGGTCAACGCCGCGCTCGATCTCAAGCTCAGCGAGATGCAGGAGAGCAACCACGTGCTGGCCCAGGCGGCAAAGATGCAGGGCGACTTTCTCGCCAGCGTCAGCCACGAGCTACGCACACCCCTGAACTCGATCATCGGGTTCGCCGAGCTGCTGCTCGACATCGCTCGGGCCGACCAGAGCCGCCTGGAGGCCCGCGCCGCCGCGGGCGAAGCCACGCAAGATCAACTGTCCCAGATCAGCAAGCGGGTTCGGTTCCTCGAGAACATCCTCTCTGCCGGGCGGGGGCTTCTGGACCTGATCAACACGCTGCTGGAAATGGCGAGGCTCGAGGCCGGCAAAGTCCGCCTCCAAGTCCAGCGCGTCAGCCTTCGCGACCTGGCCGAGGGCACGCTGGGCCTCGTCCAAGCACTCGCCGGTAAGAAGGGTGTGACACTGCGCCTCGAAGTCGCCCCGGACGTCCCGCTGATCTCCACCGATCCGCGCCGGGCCCAGCAGGTCCTCCTGAACTTTCTTTCGAACGCGATCAAGTTCTCCGAGAGGGAAAAGTCGGAGAAGGAGCGAGCTGACCGTCCGCCCGAGGTCCTCCTGCGGGTTGAACGCCTCTTTGCCGGTGGCGATGCACCGGAGCGCGTCCGCCTCAGCGTGCTCGATCAGGGGCCGGGTATCGCGCCAGAGATGCACCAGAAGATCTTCGAGCGGTTCCACCAGCTTGGCGGGGGCTACAGCCGCGAGCATTCGGGCACCGGCCTCGGTCTTGCGATCAGCAAGGAACTCGCCGCGCTGCTCCACGGCGAGATCCAGCTTGTCAGCGAGCCCGGCGCGGGCGCGATGTTCAGCCTCATCCTCCCGCTGAGTCTTGATCTCTCGCAGGCCGCCGAGACACAGCTCGAAGCCCGGTTCCGAGGCGCGCTCGCCGGCCGCTCGGGTTGGGATGGCCCTCCAGATGAGCCTCCCCCACCCGAGCCTCGCCCGGACCCGCAACCTCCAAAGCCCGTCAACACCCCCGGGATCATCCCGGATAACCGGGTTGGGCCAATCCGTAGCGCCGCCCCAGCCGTGTCCTGATCCGCCGCCAGCTTTGCGGCGAGTCTGCATGGGAACAATTGTCCGATAACCACTTTGCTGTCGCGAGTTTGCCGAGTCCCGCGTGCTTCGCCAGCCATCTCAGTTTCCGTCTCACCCACATCTACCCTGGCGATCCGTCAAAACGGGAACTTGGGCGGTGCCCGAGCGTCGATAGAATAGTGATTGGTGCGAGCGCGCACGACCAACTGGAGGCGGCCCATGGACAGCAATATGCGGAACTCAGCTCGGTCGGCATCCTTCGGGCTCGGGCGCCGGCTTGCGCTCGTTGCTGGCCTGGCGCTCACGCTGGCTCCAGCCGCGGCACAAACCAAGTCGAGCATCACCGTCCACCGCCAGCCATCCAATGGATCCTCCAGCGCGGGCACGAGCGGGCAGACGAGCGCCCCCGCCACGGCGCAGCCCGTGCGTCGCAGCACCGGCTCACCCCAGCGCGACACGCTGCTCCGCATGATGCGCACGGTCACGCTCGAGTTCAACGCGACCAGGATGCAGGAAGTCGTCGAGTTCATCCTGACCGCGACCGGCGTTGACGCCGAGCCCATGTGGCTCGACGATCAAGAGTCCGTCGGCCTCGATCCCGATGAGGAAATTACGCTGAAGGCAACGGGCGTCACTTACTTGACGCTGCTGGAAAAAGTACTCGAGAAGGCCGGGCGGACTGCGGGGTTCGCGGGCGGCAACACCTGGCAACTCAGCGAGACCGGGACGCTTCAGTTTGGCCCGCGCGAGCGCCTCAACCGCTTCAAGCGTGTCGAGATCTACGACATCCGCGACCTTCTGCTCGTGCTCCCCGATTACACCGAGGCCCCCGAGTTCGACCTCAACTCCGTCCTGCAAAGCTCGCAGGGCGGCGGCGGCCAGAGTCCCTTCCAGCAGAACCAGCAGGAGAACGATGAGGATCGCCTGACGCTCGAGCAGCGGGCCGAGCGCGTGACCGACCTCATCATCCAACTCGTCGAGCCCGATCAGTGGACGGAGAACGCCGGCAATGGCGGGTCGATCCGCTACTTCCAGGGCACGCTGATCGTCAATGCCGCGGACTACATGCACCGTGCGCTCAACGGCTATCCATACTGGCCCAGCGAGAGCACCAGCGTCACGCGGGTCGCCGGTCGTCGATACGTCACGCTCTCGCCCGACGCGTCGAACAGCCAGCTTGAGGGCTTCGGAACCGCCGAAGTGACCGCGGTCGTGGGCGGGCAACTCATCCGCAGCGGCGACTCCGGGGGCGGAGGCTCACTGCCTCCAGCCAATCAGCCCGGCGGACGCACGCCCCCTCCAAAGCGATAACCAAGCGATTACGCGAAATCGGTCGCCGGCGGAACCACCGCTGGACCGCCATGGAGCCGACCCCATGAGCGGTCGGGCAACCGGGCGAACGGTCGTGCTTTGACCGTCAGTGAGTCGCGCTTACACTCCGACCCATATGGCGATCATCGTTTTCCAGCATTGGGATGTCGGCGCGCCCGGGCGACTGGGCATCACGCTCCGCGATCACGGCTTCAAGCTCGACGTGCGCTGGCCCGACGCCGCACGCGTGCCGGCGAACCTCGCTCAGGGCGTGAAGACCGAGATCCCTCCCGACCTGGATAACGTCTCGGGCGTGATCATTCTGGGCGGCCCGCAGAACGTGACCGATATCGCCCAGCTCCCTTGGATGCAGCGCGAGGCCGCGTTCATCAAGAGCGCCCACGACGCCGGGCTGCCGGTGATCGGCATCTGCCTCGGGGCGCAGCTCATCGCCCACGCGCTAGGGGGCAAGGTCGATTGGAAAACTGGCCCGGATATTGGCTTCCGTCCGACGTCGATCTCAACGCTGGGGCAGACGGAGACAATCCTGGCCGGCGTGCCGTGGAACCACATGAACTTGTACAGTTGCGGGCAGGAGGTCAAGTCGATCCCGCAGGGGGCAATGTTGCTGGCGGGAACGCCAGCGATGCCAGTGCAGGCGTTCAAGGCCGGGCTGCGGACGTACGCGTTTATGTTCCACTTTGAGTGCGACCGCCCGATGGCTCAGGCCCTGCTGAGCGACGGCGAGCCTGCGACGCGTGCCAGCGACATCAACGCGGCGCTCGATGGCAACTACGCGAACTACGCGAGGATCGCGGATCGCCTCAGCGTGAACATCGCGACGTTCGCATTCCCATTCCGCAAGCTTCTCTCGGCTTGAGGCTAGCAAGGCAGCCTGAACCAACGTCCGCGCGAGCGTGTCGGCAAAAAGCAAGTCGCTCGGACCACAGGTGACCTGCAACCCGCTGGCGCGGCAAAGAGCCAACCGTCAGCCATCGGGCAATCGCCCGAACACGAGTTGTGTTGCCGTCTCAAGCTTTCTGGGTCGGTGATAACCGCTCGACCTTGCAAGACTGCTGGAGAGCGACGGCTTGCCCTACCGCCGCCCGGCCTAACGAGCAGTTGCGGAGGTCTCAGTTCCGCGTCGCTCGCGACACGGTTCGCTCGATCGAGGCCTTGAGGCGGTTGCGAGGCGTCGCGACGAAGATCGCCGAGACCATGCCAAGGATCGACAAACCCGCGACTGGGAGCGTCCAGCCCACGACCGAGAGCGCATCGTTCATGGGCTTGTAGCTCGGGCCGCGGCCCTTGGGGATGAGCTGCATCGCGGCTTGGAGTTCCCAGGTGTTCTCGCGAAGCTCGTCCGGGCGGGCTTCCTCCGTTCGACGTGACTTTGGATAGCCGAGGCGGTGGTGGGCGATCTCCCCCACTTCCGAACGGCGCGGATCGTTCCGGGGAAGGAACTCGTAGAAATCGAAGACCCAGTCCTTCCGCCACACCTGACCCCACGTCAGCGGGTCGGAACCGGGCTTGGGCGTCCGTGTCACGATCACGAGACGGTCGGGGATCTCTCCCGCACGCATCCGCGCCAGGGTGTGGTGGATCCGGCCATCTTCAACGGGGACGAAGCGCAGCACCCGCATCCAATCCAAGTGCGGGAGCATGCCGGGAAGATCAAAGTTGCCCGGCACCGTCACACGGAGGGGCAAGACACGCTCGCCATAGTGCACGTCGAGGAAACGGGTGTTGCCGTCCACGCGGTTGACGAGCTTGACGGGTACGCCGTCGTAGGTGAACTCCATCTGTGCCACGTCGCGGAAGGCGAAGAGATTTCGCGGGTTGGCCTCATGGAACGCGACGATCCGCCGCGACATCGCCCAGCCGCTGATGATGAGCATCGCGACAGAAGCCAGCGTGAGCAGCCAGGCCAGGCGTCGGCGTTTGGCGTCGTTGCTCCAGAAGCCGCCCAAGCTCGGACGGTCGGCGGAGCCGCCAAGATTAACCGCTCGAGCGGGGATCGGATCGGACGCGTGCTGGATGGCAAACTGGCTCATGCGTGGAATGGAGTCCATGAGACCCCGGGAGTAACCCGGCTTGAACTCGGGCGGCCTGACGCGGGACACCCTTTCCTTTCTTCGCTCGCCGAGCCGAACCGCCTTCACACAACTCGAGACGAAATCGGGCTCAGTGAGCGCCAGCGGGCTTCTCGGCCCCTGACGGAGCAGCTTCGTGCCCGTCCGAGCCGTGACTGCTCGAGCTATGACTACCAGAACCATGACCACCAGCCCCGTGGCTGCCGGCGTGGGCTTCGAACAGGCCTGACGTCACGCCCCGCCTCGGGCGCGACCGCGAGGCCGAGTTCGCCGGGCCTTCGTCGTGATGGCCATAGTGCCCGTGGGCCTCGGCCGCCAGCCGTGCAAACTCCTCGGGGCCGACCTTATCCAGCAGCTTCTGGCGGGCGTGGGCGACGAGGTTATTCGTCACCTGCTCCGCGATCACGTTGCCATTCTCATCCTTAGCGGTCGAGGCCATCTTCCAGCGGACGAAGTTCATGCCGCCAGTGTTGATTTCCTTGCCGCGGTAATCGTAAATCCGGTCGCGGTTGGCCAGGTCGCCCATCGTGAAGAAGAGGAAGATCCCCAGCGTGAGGATCGTGAAGGCGAAGATGATGCCGTTGATCGGGTTGTCGTACCGCAGCTGCATGAAAAACAAGAGCACGAGCGTGCTCTTGACCACGGCGATCGACAGGGCAACCAGGATGTTCACCCAGTGCGGGAGCACGATGTCGAAGGTGTCCATGATGAACACCTCGAGCTGGGCGGCGCCGACCGTCAGCACCGTGAAGAACAGCAGCGCGATCAGCACCAGCCGATTGGTGAACTTCGAGACGATCACGTGGCCGTGGTTGTGACCCCCGTGATCGTCGTGCGGGTTAGCAGTGTCGAACGCTCGAACGCCCGCGGAGGCGTGCCCGTGAGAATGGTGCGATTCGTGGCTCATGAGGTGGGCTCGGGGTTGAGGCTCGAAGAACGAAGATGCAGTCGTCAAAACGCGGAAACTGGTTGAATGTCAGGAAAGCTGGACCGGGCGAAGCTTGCACACCCGGCGGAACTCGAAGGGTCTAGTGGATCAGATAGAGCAGCGGGAAGAGGAAGATCCACACCAGATCGACCAAGTGCCAGTAGAGTCCGGTGAGTTCGACGAAGGTGTAGTGCTTGGGCCCGTAGTAGCCCATGCGCAGCCGGACGAGGGCCCGGGCGATAAGGCCCATGCCGATGATGACGTGCAGGGCGTGGATGCCCGTGGCGCAGTAGTAAACCGACCACCAGAGGGGCTCGTGCGCATCCTGAGAGAAGGGGTAGAAGAAGAACTGGCCGGGACGCTTCCCCACTTCCCACTTGGGCGCGTACTCGAAGATGAACTTGATGAGCAGGAATCCCAGGCCGCACACGAGCGTGATCAGCAGGTTGATGGTGGCGGCGTTCTTGCGTCCGTGCTGGGTGTGGTGGATGCTCATCGCCATCGTGTAGCTGGAAATGAGCAGAACGACGGTGTTGAGCCCGCCCCATCGCCAGTCGAGGTAGTGCGACCCGTTGGCGAATGCCTCCGGGTAAAGCATGCGGAAGACGCCGTAGGCGACGAAGAGGCCGGCGAAGAGCAGAACCTCCGTTGCGAGGAAGAGCCAGAACCCCGTCTTGCACGCGTCAAACTCGTCGGCGGAGTTCCGGAAGTGGTGGCCGTGTTTGTAGCGCTCGTGCGCGGGGAGCGCTTCCTGAGCAAGGCTTGGGTTGCGGGCATCGAGAGTCGTCACGGTTCAGGCTCCGCGGTGGAACAGGAATCGGGCAAAGGGGACGCCGGACGTTGATCCGGCGTCGCCCAAAGAGATCAGTGCGACAAGATCAGTGCAGTGGACGAGACTTGGCATCGGCCGGGAGCGGGTAGTCCTTCGGATCCCAGTGCGGAGGCACGGTCCGCTCGTAGTCGTAAGGCCCGTGCGTGACCAGCGGCTCGCGCGGGAAGTTGTGCGTCTCGGGCGGGCTGTCGGTCGTCCACTCGAGCGTCAGGCCCCCCCACGGGTTAGCCGGGGCCTTGCGCCCCATCACCAGCGAGACAGCGAAGTTGGCAGCGTGGATCAGGAAGCCCACCAGCAGGATGAATGAGCCGATGGTCGAGACCACGTGCCAGGATTGGAACTGATCAACATACGTGGCATACCGGCGGGGCATGCCCTGGACGCCCATGATGAACTGGGTGAAGAAAGTGACGTTGAACCCGATGAAGACGACAATGCACCCGATGATGCCCAGCATCTCGTTGTACATTTTGCCGGTCATCTTGGGCCACCAGTGGTGGATGCCGCCCATGAACGCGATGATCGTGCCGCCCATCATGACGTAGTGGAAGTGGGCGACGACGAAGTAGGAGTCGTGCAGGTGCATGTCGGTCGCGAGGGCGCCGAGGGGGAGACCCGTGAGCCCGCCGATCGAGAAGAGGAAGAGGAACGACATCGCGTAGAGCATCGGGGTGTTCCAGGCCACCGAGCCCTTGTAGAGGGTCGCGATCCAGTTGAAGAACTTGACCGCGGTGGGGATCGCGACGAGGAAGGTCAGCGCCGAGAAGATGGCGCCCGACAGTTCACCCTGCGAGGTGAACATGTGGTGGCCCCAGACAAGGAAGCTGACCGCCGCGACGCCCAACGAGGCGAACGCCACCGCGCGATAGCCGAAGATCTTCTTGTGGGCGTGGACAGCGATGAGCTCGGAGATGATCCCGAAGCCTGGGAGGATCATCACGTACACGACCGGATGGCTGTAGAACCAGAAGAAGTGCTGATAGAGAACCGGGTCTCCGCCGAGCGCGGGATCGAAGATGCCGATGCGGAAGACTCGCTCGAAGATCAAGAGCAGCAGCGTGATGCCGATGACGGGCGTCGCCAGAACCTGGATGATCGCGGTCGAGTACACCGCCCAGACAAACAGGGGCATGTCGAACCAGCCCATGCCCGGAGCGCGGAGCTTGTGAACCGTGACCACGAAGTTGATTCCCGTCAGGATCGACGAGAACCCGAGCACGAAGGCCCCCAGCACCATGAACGTGACTTTCCAGTATTCCGCGTCGGTCGTGATCGAGTAGGGCGTGTAGAACGTCCACCCGGTGTCCGCGCCGCCCAGCACCAGGGCGAGCACCGCGAAGATCGACCCGATGAAGTACACGTACCACGAGAGCAGGTTGAGCCTTGGGAATGCAACGTCCTTGGCCCCCAGCATGATCGGGAGCAGGAAGTTTCCCAGCGAAGCGGGGACGCTGGGAACGATCACCATGAAGACCATGATGGCGCCGTGGATCGTGAAGAATCGGTTGTAGAGGTCGTTGCCCCACGCTGCGTTCTCAGCACCGCCAAGCCCAAAGAGCTCGGCGATCTGGGGGAGCATCTGCCCGGTCACCTGGTTGTTCACAGCGCGAACGGGCTCGAGCAGTTCCAAGCGAACCGCCAGAGCCGCGACGCCGCCCAGGAAGAACATGAACAGCACGGCGGCGAGGTACATCACCCCGATCTTCTTGTGATCGACGGTGGTCGCCCAATCCCACACCGTGGCCCAGAACGAGCCCTTGCCCTGGAGGTACGGGCCGTGGTGACCGCCGTGGCCTCCATGGTCCCCATGCCCCAGTTCCGGGGCTCTGCTTGTGTCGATCGTCGACATGCCGCACACACTCCTGCGGGCACCGCCCGCGACCACATCGTCTTTGTCCGCCCCCAACCCGCCAACCAACCCGCCCCGAAACCAACCTGCCGAACCAACCCGCCAACAAGCCTCAAACCAGCCTGCCCGGTCGTGCCGGGTTGCCGTTAGTTCGCCGGTGGAGGAGTTGCCTCCGCCTCACTCGCGCCGCCCCGATCCGACAGCGACCGGTAATACGCGACGATCGCATCGATCTGCTCGGGCTTCAGCTGCCCCTCGAACGACTGCATCTGCGATGTTGGGCCATAGCCCAGATGCACCTTCGCCTGAGGCCTCAGGATCGACTCACGGATGTAGTTGTCCCAGGCATTTGGATCGGAAAGGTCCAGCGAGCCGCCGCCGTGAAACTCAACCGGGTAGCCGTACGCGTTCTTCCACGTGGGCCCGGTGTTCTTGGATCCGTCCGCCGAGTGGCACGAGGCACACTTGCTCTTGTGCAGCTTGGCCCCGAGCTCAATGGGCGAGAGGCCGGCGCCGGCGCTGGCGACCATCCACTCGTTGAAGTACTCCTCGGGCACGACGCGGATGATGCCGTACATCTCGGCGTGGTAGGTGCCACAATACTCGGCGCAGAAGATCCAGTGATCGCGATATGGAATCTGGCGGCCCTGAACGGTGATGAACCCCTCATCGATGCCGTCGGTCGCGTCGTCGTCGACGCCGTCGGGCGCGGGCGACTTGAACCACCAGCTCGTGTAGCGGTTGGGGATCGCGTCTTGTTTCATCCGGAAATCCGGGACCCAGAACGAGTGCAGCACGTCCAGCGAGGTGATCTTGAACTTCACCGGACGATCCCCCGGCACGTAGAAGATCGGCATCGCCTGCGTCCCGATGGTCGAGGTGTCCTTGAACTCGCCCGTGGTCGCGCCGTTGGGATACTCCGCCGTCCAGTTCCACTTCTGACCCCGGATGTTGATCTCCAGAGCATTCGCCGGGGCGACGAGCTGGTCGACATAGCCATGGAAGCCCTTGAAGAAGATGTATGCCAGGAGCACGAGAGGCAGAACGGTCCAGGCAATCTCCAGGGGGGTGTTGTGCGACGGGCTTGGCGGGGCGATCTTGCCCGGGCGACGCCGATACTTGACCGACCAGTACACCATCAGGAACATCAGCACGACGAACGCGAGCACGCTGAACCAGAAGATGAACAGGAACAGCTCGTCGGCGGTGTGCGCCGTGGCAGACTGAGCCGGAGCGCGGAACCAGAGCTTGGTCATCGCGCCCGGGTTCGCCGCCGCTGCGGCGAGGGGCGCGCTCGTCAGGAGCTCGCTCAGGCCTGCGCCCAGACCGTGGACCATGTTGCTCGCGTTGCTCATCGTCGCCTCACCTTTGCACGGAACACTTCTTGCACAAACCTGTTCTTGCCGCTTGCCGGGGGACCACCGAGAACCTCTCTGCCGTACTCGCCCTAACTCGCGGATGCCAGTGACCCGGAGCGTTTGGCGCTTCCCGGCACGCTGTCGTTGCCGCTCGGCGGACTTCCATCCGGCCCGGCCATCGCCGCCTCGCGCTTCGCTCGATTCTGCCGCAGACGCTCCGCGACCAGCAGGACGCCCAGCAGCGAGAAAACGCAAACCACGGTGATCGCCCCGGCGATCTGCATCACGCGGAAGGCCACGATGGTGTACCGCCCGGTGTTCTCGTCGAAGCGGTAGCAGTAGCTGAGAAAGATGTCACCGACCGACTTCTTGATCTTGCCCTCTGCCGCATCGAGCAGCGCGAGCTTCAGATCCCGCGAGGGCGGGAGGTCGTAGCCATAGAAAGCCCGCGAGATCTTGCCCGTCGGGCTCACGATGTACATCGCGACCGGATGGCTGAACTCGCCATTGTCCAGGGGCTTGAACGGGAACCCAAGCGCCGTCGCAAGCTCGGTGCTCGCCACCTCGGTGCCAACGTGGAACTCCCAGCCCCGCTTGGCCTCGGTGGTGTCACCACGGGAATAGCCAGAGAGGTAGTGCTGCTTCTTCGCCGCCGCCGCCTGGGGCGACTCGCCCGGGTCGAAGCTAAAGAGCAGGACTCGATACTGATCGCCAACGGTGTAATCCAGGCCCTCGACGCTCTGCGCGATCTTGTCCATCACCACGCCGCAGACCACCGGGCACCGGTAGTAGACCATCGCGACGATGGCCGGCTTGGCGTCGGCGTGCGTGCCGAAGTACGTGCCCAGGGTGATCTCCTGGGCTTCGGAGTTCTTGAAGGCGATGTGCAGGGGCAGCGTGTCGCCCACGCGCTCGGTGGGAAGAAGATCCTGAGCCGCCTGCGGCACCGGCTCCTTGACGAACGTCGGACCCGCTTCGTCCGTCGCCGACGTGCCCGTCGAGCCTGCGCCAACTTGCGCGGCTTCGGGCTGGGTCGGCGCGGATTGGACCGGTGCAACGGGCGGCGTTGGGGCGGCAACCGCCACGCCCGAGGAAGCCAACCCGAAGAAAGCTAACCCGGAGCACGCCGCAACCAGACCGCCGACAAGCGCACCCACCGGATTGCCAGTTCCACCGCTCCGCCCGAGAAGCGACTCGCGTCGAGACCGCATGGCAAAGCCCGCCCAGCGTTGGGCAAGCGTGGTGCGGATCGGGGTGGTGGGCCGGGTGAACATCGTGTGTTTCGAGGTGTCTGGTTCGAGTGCGTGCAAATCGTCTACCGAGGCTGATCAGAACTGCCGGGCGACGTTGATTGAGCGGGGCTGGGATCGGTCGAAGACCCGGGATTAGCAGGGGTCGCGGTGCCCGGGGTTGAACCGGGCGCCGGGTTGTCAGGGCGAGCCGCCGCGGGCTGGCTGGATGCGGGCTCGCTCGCGGGAATGGACGATCCGGGGGGAACCGAGGCGGGCTGCTCGCCTCGGGCATATGCCGCCGCAACGCGCTCCATCGCGGAGTCGATCGGCGTGCGAACCTTGCCATTGGATTGGTCAACCCAGGAGTAGCCGTCCGCCGCGGAGTCCGACGCGGCCTTGTACGACTGATAGTCGCGAGCGAGGGCGGTGGTCTCGACCTGCTTGGCCTTGACGTTGGTGGTGTATCGCTGGAAGTAGAGGATCACCGGCGCGACAAAGAGCACAATCGCAAGGATCAGCCCGAAGAAGTACGCCGCGATCACGCTCGGCTTGGCGATCTTCCCATGCTCCTCCTGGGGCATGCCGTCTTCCGCAGGGTGGCGGTGCCACTCGTCGAGATCCTCGTGGATCACCGGCGTCGTGTGCGGCGTTCCCGCATGGCTCGCCCCGCTCGCGTGCTCAGGATGGTGTGGATCGTGGCTCATGGTCGTCTCAATGCTCTTCGTACTGCCTGACCAGATGGATTATTGCTCGGCGAGACATCGCGAGATCGATTCGGACGAGTTCGGCCTACACATAGTTCTTGTGCGCCAGGCACTCGTGCATCCGAGGATCACGGAGAGGAACCAACGGGCCAGAGGAAATCCGGGGAATCAGCAGGCCCGAGAAAACCGCCAGTCCGGCGACAATGGCGATGATGTCGAGGATCCAGAGCGCGGGGCTACCCACCTGATCGGCGGGGACTCCGGCGTAGACCATCGGGCGGATGATGTACGCAATATCCACGACGTGGACGAACAGGCCCCACACCGCCGCCACCATCAACAGCCCGCGGCTGCGCTTCACGCCCCGGAAGATCAGGAACAGGAACGGCACGAAGAAGTGCCCGATGCACAGCACGTAGAACAGAATCTCCCACCCGCTCTGCTGGCGATAGAGGTAGTAGCGGGTTTCTTCCGGGATGTTGCTGTACCAGATCAGGAAGTACTGGCTGAAGTTGATGTACGCCCAGAAGACCGTGAAGGAGAAGAGCAGTTTGCCGGCGTCGTGGTAGTGCTCGTGCGTGACGACGCCCTTGAGCAGCCCCTTGCCCTGGAGGATCGCGATGACGAGGATGAGCGTCGCGATGGCGGAGAAGATCGCCGCAGCGAAGTAGGCAACGCCCCACATCGTGCTGAACATCTTGTAGTCGACGCTCATGAGCCAGTCGAAGGCGGCAAACGCCGTCGAGAGGGCAAAGAGCACCATGCCGAAGGTGCTGGTCTTGCGGGCTTTGTTGGTCAGCCAGCGATCGCCCGTCTGATCCTGTGTGCGGCTGTAGGTCCACATGGCGTTGCTGATGAACGCCCAGACGACGACGTAGATGACACCGCGGAAAAAGAAGAACGGCGCGTTCAGCCACGGGGCCTTGTGCAGCAGGACGTACTCCTGTGCGAACTTCGGGTTCATCCACGTGAAGAGCTTGCCGCCCAGGAAGAGATAGTCCACCAGGGGGGTGACAAGGGCGAGGGCGCCGAAGATCGGCGCTGAGCGCATCAGGTTCTCAGCCTGGCGCCGCAGCGAAACCGACCAGCCCGCGGCGAACAGGTGCCAGGTCATCACCAGGAACATCGCGCCGAGCGAGATCGCCAGGCAGGTCATGATGGCGACGTGATACGCGGCCAGGGCGTGCCGGGCGAAGCCCGCGAACGCCGCGACCAGCAGCACGACGAACCCGAAGAGCCCGAGCCCGAGCAGGCCCCGCGCAGCGCCCGCACCGGCGCCGGCCGGGAGATAGATGTTGTCGGGCTTCATCAGCGGGGACGAGGCGCCCGTGAGGTAGGCCTCGTCGATCGGTCCGCTCACCCCGGTTGTGGGCAGCGTGGCTTGGCTCACTGAACACCTCCGTTTCCACGCGAAGCGCCGGACTGCGCCTGCTTGTTGAGCAGGGCGCGCTCCGCCTCCGGCACGTCGTTGATGGAGCCGCGGTGCGACTCCTGCAACGCCCGGATGTAGGCCACGACCGCCCAGGTGTCGCGCTCGTCCAGAGCGTGCCCGTATCCGGGCATCTGGATGCGCGGCTGCTTGAAGTTGTCGGGATCGACCTTGCGCTGGCCCTGATCATCGACCGCGATGCCGTAGCGGGCGACGCGGAAGAGATACCCGTCCTTGCCGGTCATCACGCCGCGATCCATGTACTTGGGATCGTGGAACCCGGGCACAGGCGCGGACCACTGGCGTCCGACCATGCCCTTGCCATCCGCCGCGTAGCCATGGCAGACGGCGCAGTAGATGTTGAACCGCTCCTGACCACGGAGCAAGAGTTCCTTGTCCACCTGCACGCTCGCGGGGATCGAATCGACGTAGCCCCCGGTCCCGACGCCAAAGAAGTAGGCACCGTCGTCGCGGAGCAGGTTGTCCCGCTGCGTCAGGAAGGGCTGCGCCCACTGCGGCTGTTCCTGGACCACTTCGGGACCGAGGTTCACGCGCGAAAAGGCAATCGAGCCCTCGACTGGCGGCCTCATCGTGGAGCCGCCATCGACGAAGAAATCCGTCTCGGTCTGCGGCTTCCACTTGGGCGAATCGTCCATGTCCGGGAAGAACTGGTGGGGCTTCTTTTCCGAGCGATCGCCCCGGCAGCCCGTCAGCGAACCCGCCAGCACGCCCGACGCGAGCGCCAGCACGCACACGAGGGTCGCCGACCGGCCTTGGTTGTTGCACGTCTTCATGGGCGGCTTACTCCTCCACCAGTTCCACGTGGGTGGCCCCGAGCTTCTTCAGCAGCTCACGCGTTTTGACCGGGTCGAATCGGCGATCGGCCGCCTCGATGGCGATGAAGAACCCGTCGTCGCTGCACTTGAGGAACCGCTCCTTCTTCAGCAGCGGGTGATTGTGCCGCGGCAGCCCGTTGAGCGCCAGCATCCCGATGATCGTCGTGAACGCCGAGAACAGGATTCCCAGCTCAAACGTGATCGGGACGAAGACTTCCCACCCGCCCGAGAGCAGCGAGCCATACGGCTTGCCCTGCGTCACGAGCGGATAGTCCGCGCTCGACATCCACCACTGCATCAGATACGCGAGCGTCGCGCCCGTGATCGCCCCGCCACCGACCATCAGCGGCAGGATCGTTTTCTTGATCCCCATCGCCTCGTCCAGCCCGTGCACGGGGAACGGCGTGAAGCAATCCCAGCGGGAATAGCCCTCATCGCGAACCTTCTCCGCGGCGTGGAAGATCGCCGCCGGAGTCGGAAACTCCGCGAGCAACGCGTGAACCTCGGCCCCCGACTCGGTAACGTAAAGGGGACGCCGGGTTGGGATTGCGGAAGAAGCGGCGGCCATGTTAGTGACCTCCTTGGATTGATGCCTGTCCGGTGGCTCCGGGCGCCGTCGGCGTCAGGTGAGCACCCGTGCCACCACCCTTGGCGTGCCCGGCGTGATCATCATGATCGTGATGGTTGTGGTGCCCGCCGTGCCCGTGCGGGTCGGCCTGCGGAATGACGGCCTTCAGCTCGGCCATCGCGAAGAACGGCATGAACTTGGCAAACAGCAAGAACAGCGAGAAGAACACCCCGATCGAGCCCACGAAGATCCCGATGTCGATCCACGTCGGCCAGAACATGTGCCACTCGCCCGGCAGCCACGCCCGGTGCAAGCTCGTCACGATGATCACGAATCGCTCGAACCACATCCCGATCGTCACCAGCAGGGCAACAACCCAGATGATCGCCGGATTCTGGCGGCACGCCTTGAACCAGAACACCTGCGGGCTCA
This sequence comes from Planctomycetota bacterium, assembly GCA_033763815.1. Lineage (GTDB taxonomy): Bacteria > Planctomycetota > Phycisphaerae > Phycisphaerales > UBA1924 > JANRJU01. The sequence goes on along the minus strand of JANRJU010000003.1, from coordinate 60,536 downwards.
CCACGTTGCAGAAGATCATGCTCCAGTACGCCCACCAGTAGGGAGCGCCGTCGCCGCTGAGCCACTCGGGTGTTGCACGGTTCTTGAGGAACACAAAGAGTTCGGCCTCGCTGGCGCTGTACCAGGCGATGAAGAACTCCATCGCGTACGCGAAGCCGACGATCATGCCCGTCAACAGCGTGATCTTCGCCATGTTCTCCAGGTGGCGGAGCGTGATGAAGTCGCGCATGTTGGGAAGCAGCACGCGGAATGGAATCAGCAGCAGCATGACCATCGCGAAGCCGCCGAAGATCGCCCCCGCCACGAAGTAAGGCGGGAAGATCGTCGTGTGCCACCCCGGCACCACCGAGGTCGCGAAGTCGAACGACACGATCGAGTGCACGCTGAGCACCAGGGGCGTCGAGATGCCGGCCAGGATCAGATAGGCCTTCTCGTAGCGGTGCCAGTGCCGCGTGCTGAACCGCCAGCCCAGAGCCAGGAAGCCATAGACGTAGGCCCGCACCGTGTCGACACGCAGCGGGAAGAAGGGCAGGACGCGAGCGCCGAAGTTGCTTGCCCGCCGACGGAGATCCGCCCGGTCGCGCAGGGTCGCAAAATCCGGAATCATGCCCATGTACCAGAACAGGGCTGAGACCGTGCCGTACGTTGAAACCGCGAACACGTCCCACAGCAGGGGCGAGCGGAAGTTGGGCCAGATGACGTTGGAGTTTGGGATGGGGAGCAGGAACCACGCCATCCACTGGCGACCGACGTGGATGCCCGGGAACGTCGCGGCACAGATGACGGCGAAGATGGTCATGGCCTCGGCCGAGCGGTTAATCGCCGTACGCCACTTCTGCTTGAAGAGGCACAAGATCGCGGAGATCAGCGTTCCGGCATGGCCGATACCGATCCAGAAGACGAAGTTGGTGATGTCCCAGGCCCAGTCAACCTGGTTGTTGAGGCCCCACGTCCCGATGCCGGTGATGACCAGATAGAGGATGAGCAGCCCGCCCAGGCTGGCAATCCCTCCAAAGGTCATGACGGCGGGAAGCCACCAGCGCCCGGGCTTGTTCTCGACATAGCCGCAGACGATGTCGGTGATCTCTTTGAACCCGCGGTTGTTGAGCACCAGGGGCCCACGAATCGCCGGATCTTCCACGAGCGACCCATCGCCGAGGCGAGGATCGACCTCCGCCGTGCCCACGCCACGCCCGAGGGCTCGTTGGGCGGTGATCTGGTCCGGATGGATCGTCGTCATGCACGGGCTCCAACTGAGAGCGTGTTGAGGCTGAGCGCGTAACCGGGGTCTTCAAGCTTCCGGCGAGGATCGAAGAACGAGTGTCCCTTCTCTTGCGCCGGCTGGGCCTTGTTGAGGTCTCCCTCACCATGCCCGCCGTGGTCCATCTCACCCTCGCCCGAGTGGTGGCCTTCGCCGTGCGCACCGCCATGGTGGAATGGATCTTCCACCGGCTTGCGGATGCGCGGGTTGGGGTTGCGAACGTTGGCCAGGTACGTTGTCCGCGGGCGAGTGTTGAGATACCCAAGGAGCAGGTAGGTCTTGCCGCTCCGTCGTTCCGCGGCGATCTTGCTCGTCTCGTCGAGGATGTCCCCGAAGACGATCGCGTTCGACGGACACGCCTGCTGGCACGCCGTCTGGAAGAACCCGTCCGGAACGCCCTTGAGGTCCTGCAGCTTGCACTCGATCTTGGCGGCGTTGATCCGCTGGATGCAGTACGAGCACTTCTCCATGACGCCTCGGGAGCGAACCGTGACGTCCGGGTTCTTCTGCATCTTGGAAATCTCGTCCAGCTTCTCGCGCAGGCGGGGCGGGATGAGATTCGGGTTGATCTTGTTGTGCGTGCCCGAGCCGGTGATCCCGCCCGTGTCGGGAAGGACGGATTCGAGCGCTTCCTGGCCCATGTAGGAGCCATTGAACTTCGTCACGCCATAGTCGAAGAAGTTGAAGCGGCGAACCTTGTAGGGACAGTTGTTCGCGCAGTACCGCGTGCCAATGCAGCGGTTGTAGGTCATGTAGTTGAGGCCCTCAGGACCGTGGACCGTCGCATTGACCGGGCACACAACCTCGCACGGCGCGTTCTCGCAGTGCACGCACGCCACCGGCTGGTGGAGCATGAGTTCCGGGTTGTTCACGTCGTCGCCCGTGTAGTAGCGATCGACGCGGATCCACGTCATCTCACGACCCTTGGCGACTTCCTTCTTGCCGACGACCGGGATGTTGTTCTCCGCCTGGCAGGCGATCGTGCACGTCCCGCAGCCCGTGCAGGTGGTCATGTCGATGGACATCCCCCACTGCGGGCCAACGCTGTAGCGCGGGGGCGTGGGCTGGCCGCGATGATCGGGCTTGTCCGGATCGAAGCGGGTCGGATCGGGGTTCACGCGAGAACGGTTGAACGGGTTCTCGTAGATCGAGATGTTGGGCGGCGTGTGCGAGAGCTCGCCCAACTGCTCGGCAAAGTTCAGTTCGCCGGCGGTGGCGCCGTAGATCTTGTCCTTGCTCTGCGGGTTCATGTCCCCGTGCTTGTGCCACGCGGCGAGATCGACCGAACGGACGATCGACGTGCGACCTTCCATCGACCAGTGGTTCTGCGTGCTGGCGATCTCATGGCGCGACGAGCCGTCCGCCAGGCGACCGGGGGCCACCGTCGCCCCGCGAGCGGAACGCCAGGCACCGGGCCCGCGAAGCTGGTTGGTGTCAAAGCCCACACCGTCGCCCACCACGCCGACGCTGCGCCGTCCGTAGCCAAGCGTGAGAATGATGGTGTCGTCGGCCATCCCGGGCAGGATCCACACCGGGATCGAGAGCTTGCGGCCGTTCAGCGTGATCTCGGCAATCTGCGCCGTGGGAATCTGCTGACGGGTGTAGACGCGGTCGGGGTTCCCGTCGCTGAAGCCGGGCGGAGCGACCCGAAGGGCCTGCGCCGTCTTGGGGCTCATGAGCGCCGGGTTGTCCCACACGACGCGCGTGCCCGCGTGCGGCAACTCCTGCAGCCACGGGTTGTTGGCATAGCGCCCGTCGTGGACAAGGCCCACGTCGAAGACCACATCGAGCCCGGCGCCGGTAGGCCCGGGCTGCGGACGGAACGAGGAGACGGCGCTCAAAACCGCGTCCTGGCGGATCGACGGCGCGCTGCGCTGGCGAACGGGCGGCGCAACACCATCGTGCAGCGACCGGCGCCAGAGGCGATCGGCGTCGAGGCGATCTTCCATGACGAAGGCGTCGCGAAGCTCGCGCCGCCAGCTTTCGCGGACCAGTGCGTAGCCATCGGGCTGCGTGCCGTCGCCCGCCGCGAGCATGGCGAGGAACTCGATATCGGTCTTGGCGAAGGCAAAGAGCGGCGCGATCATCGGCTGGACCGGAGAAATCGTGCCGTCGGTCGCTTCGACGTCACCCCAGCTCTCGAGGAAGTGGGCCCCGGCGAGCGCCCAGGTCGACGCCAGCGCCGTCTCGGTGTTGTGCGTTGCGAGCGTGATGGTGAGGCGGGCCTTGGCAAAGTGCGTCGCCAGACCCAGCGACGCCGGAGCGTCGTACAGCGGGTTGGTGTTCACGCACACGAGCGTGTCGACGCTGCCCGAGGCGAGGCGCTCGGCCAGCAGCGTCAGGTTCGCCAGCGAATCCGCGCCCTCGTCGGCAGACATCGGGATGTAGCGAACCGTCGTGCCCACGTTCCCCAGCACCGCGTTCATCGCGGCGACCAGCGCGTGGACCTCGGGCGGCTGCGACGGACCCGCCAGCACCACGCAGGAACCCTTGTGCGCGATGAGGTCGTCCGCCACCGCCGCGATCGCGTCCGCATCAAGCCCACCCAGCGGGACGTCGCCCGCGGCCTGCGCCAGCGACGCGTCGCCCAGACGCGCCGCGATCGCGTACGCCACCGCCGGTATCCGCGATGGTGCAACTCGGAAGCGGTGGTCGGCCTGAGAGCCCGTGCTCGTGCACCCGCTTTCAAACACGTACAAGCGGTTCATCGAGACCGGACGACCCTGCGCGTCCTTGGTTTCAAGGAACTTGCGGCCCGCGGCGAACATGCGCTGGTGCGCCACGCCGGCGGCCTCGGGGCAGCCACCGCTGTTGTTCAGAAAATCGCGGTCGAGGCTCAGGACAACCGCGGCCTTGGTGAAGTCGTAGACCTCGCGCTGCGGCGCCCCGAAGGCGATCGCCGTGCCCGCGATCGCGGAGGCGTTGTCCACCGAGGAGTACGCGAGCCACGCTGCCTTGGGGAATCGGGCGAGCACGCGGGCCTTGACCGAATCCCGCGTCGGGCTCGTCACCTTGTCAACGAGGAATACCAGGCCCTCGCCCTCGCCCAGCGTTTGGACCTTGCTCGTCCAGGATTCGCCCGGGCGCTCCGGGTGGGCCAGGAAATCCTCCCAAGTGCACTCAACCCGCCCGCGCGCGGCGTTGTTGTACGTGCTCGTGGTCATGCGGTCCGGGTCATAGAGATTCAGGATCGCCGCCTGCGACCAGTTCGAGCTGCGACCACGATTGATCGGGTGCAGCGGGTTGCCCTCGATCTTCGTGGGGCGACCTTCGTGCGTCTCGACCAGCAACCCCTCGGCGCCTCCACCGGAGAGCGGCATCGAAGTCGCGTAGTACAGAGGCTTGCCGGGGATCACATCCTCAGGCACCTGCCGCGAGTAGGGCAGGATGTTGTGCTCGGGCCGCCGGCAGCCGGGGAGCGTCGCGGCCCCCGCAAGGGCCAGCGAAGCACCCATGAGCTGGAGGAAGGTCCGGCGCGAAGAAGCGAGCAACTCCGAAGCGCCGGAGGGGAACTCGCGCTCGACAAACTCGCGGAACTCGGGACGGTCCGCGTGCTCCTCGAGACTGCGCCACGCCCGCCGCCCGGCGACGCGCTGCAACTCGCGCGGCTCGCTGGAGCGTTCGTGTTTCGAGGGCTGACGCTTCTCACCCTTGGTCGTTGATGGACATTGATCCGTCATGGTTCGATCCGTGTTGTGAACCCGCTCCGCGGTGCCGGATGCCCGATCCCCGGTGCCCTCTGGCTTCTACCGATGCCAGATGCCCGACGCCTTCCAAGTCACTCTCGCCTTGCGCCCGCTGTTCGTGTCAAGCCAGTGGTGTCAAGCTAGTAGTGACACGCTCCGCAGTTTTCGGGAGGCGACTGCTGCAGCGCATGGAGCACATCGCGGGCGATGGTCTTGGCGTTGTTCGCCGCAGGCTTGGCGAACCACTCCTCTTCGACCCACTGCAACTGCGTGACCTTGTCGGGCGGCACGAGGTACTTCTCCGGCTCGGTGACCGAGCCGCGATGGCACTCCAAGCACCAGCCCATGGAGAGGTTCTCCGCCTGGAAGACGACGGGCATCGCGGTGATCTGCCCGTGGCAGGAGTAGCACGACACGCCCGCCTTCACGTGGACGTGGTGCGGGAAGTTGCGGACATAGTCCGGCAGCTTGTGAATGCGCTTCCACTCGATCGACGAGTCCTGCGCATAGGCATCGCGGACAAACTGTGTCCGCTGGCGATGCGCATCCGATTCGCCAAGCACAGCCAGGCCGCCCTCGAAGTGGCAGCCGTAGCACGTCGCGACGTTGGGAATGTTCGCCTCGGGCGACTTCTCAACCTTGGTGTGGCAGTAGCGGCAGTCCATGCCCAGCTTGCCGGCGTGGATCTGATGGTTGAAACCGCCTCCCGGCTGCAAGGGCATGTAGCCAACTTCCCAGTACTTGGGTGTGGCGTAATGCCAGAAGCCGCCCACCGCGGCGGCGAGACCGCCCGCGCCCGCCAGAGCGGCGACGGTCGGAAACGCGTTGATCCACTTCGGAAACAAGACGGACATTCGCGCTCCTTCTGTTCCGTGCTTCCCGCAACCCGAGGCGTACCTCGCGGTGACTTGCGCAAACGTGCGAGCCGCGGAGAGTCATTCCGCACACCGGGGTCCGACAGTCGACTCGCCAGTGTGCCTGCAACGCTCACCGACCCGCTTCAACTTGCCCCGAGCGCCAAACCGGCTAGGGTTGCTCGGGGTGTTTTCTGTGAAGCCGAAATTTCTGCGGTCACACACGAACTGTCAAGTCTTCGGACGGGTTATGAACAACATGAGACGGAGTCTCAGCCGAGCTGCGTCACCGTTTTCATGCACCGAAGTGGAGATTCATGATGTCTGAGTCCGGAAGAGCGGACACCGCGGGCGCGCGCGACAGCGTCTGGTCGCTCGCGCTGGTCTTTGGCTTTGGCGGCGCGATCGCTGCCTGGATCGTGTGGTTCATCACCGATCTCCCGGGCGTTCATATCCCGGCGAACTTGGCCTCAATGGTCATTGCGCTGCCGTTGGCGGCGGCCGTCTTCCTCGCGGGACGGGCGGCTGGAAATCCTGGTCGCGGCGCGCTTTCCGGCTTGGTCGCAGGCACGATCGCGGGCATTCTCGGACTGCTGCGCTTTGCCGCGGCGGTTGTCTTCCAGCCGCCCGCTGGCGCCGAGCCCAAACCGGGCGTTGAGGGCCTCCACCCCGAATCAGCGTCGATGATCGCGGCGTTCCTCGGCGGCTGCGCCGTGCTGGGCCTTGTCTTTGGCGCACTTGGAGGCGTGTTCGGCGCCCGCCGAGAGGCCCAACGCCAGGATGGACAAACGACCTCAACATCATCAATTGAGGTCGTCGCGTCTTCTCGACGTCTTTTCCAGTTCAGCGTCGTCACGGCAGTCAGCTTTGTGCCGCTGATCCTCATTGGCGGATTGGTGACCAGCACCCGTGCGGGCATGGCGGTGCCCGGGTGGCCCGATAGCTACGGCGCGAACATGTTCCTCTTCCCGCAGAGCCTGATGGAAGACCCGCGCGTCTTCCTCGAGCACATCCACCGACTCTTTGGTTCGCTCATTGGGCTCACGGTGCTGGTTTGCACCGCGTGGACGTTTGCACGTGAGCGGCGCGGCTGGATTCGCGGGGTTGCGACCGGCGTCTTCGCACTCGTCGTGGTGCAGGGCATCTTGGGCGGTTTGCGGGTGACAGAGATCAGCCCGTACCTTGCCTGGCTCCACGGCGTGCTGGGCCAAGTCGTCTTCGGGAGCGCCGTCGCGCTGGCGGTGTTCCTCAGCCCGCTCTACGCCCAGGGGCATCGAGAACTCGGCACGATCGCGGAGCCTCTGCCCAAGCGCGTCCGGCGGGCGCGGATCTTCACCAACGCCTTCCTCCACGCGCTCTTCTTGCAACTGGTGATGGGCGCGATGTATCGCCATCTGCGGTACGCCGGCAACCCCGGTGCGCTGCACGCGCTGGCGTTCCACGTGCTCTTCTCCTTCGTTGTGGTTGTGCTCGGAGTGATGGCGGCGCTCGGGGCGCGCGCAGCGATCGAAGCCTGGAAAGCAGATCGGGCGCAGAATCCGCAGGCCACGCTTGGCGAGCGCGTTCTCACCGTGCTCAGCGGCGCCGTTCTGGGCGTGCTGTTCCTGCAGTTCCTGCTCGGGTGGTTCGCGCTCTGGGCTGTGATGACCTCGCCCGACAAGGGCGGCGTGCCGCTGCACAGCGAGCTGGCCGAGGCCCCGCCCATTCGGACGTGGGAGGTGCTGATGCGGACCAGCCACCAGGCGACGGGTGCGATGCTCCTGGCGCTGGCGACGGCGCTCATGCTCAGTTACCGGCGGGTGCTGAAACTCAAGAAGGTGTGACACAGCAGCTCAGTCGCGCGGTTTCGGAACGATTCCCCCGCGCTTGTCCGCCACCGGCATGGCGGGGGCTCGACTGCGCATCAAATTGGGGTGGGGCGGCGAAGGAACTGGTATGATCTCCCGAGCGAGGGGAATCTCGGGAGGTTACAGCATGAGCATGCGAGCGTTAGCATTGGTCGTCGCGTCGGCGTCGGTCCTGATCAGCGACGTTCTCGGCGCTCCACTGCGAGTTCCTGTGGTGTTGCCAGCGAACCCTGTCGATCATGCCGGCGCGGTGTTCGTGGACGTGCCGACTGCCGAGGGTGTGCGGACGCTCGCGCTGACGCCGACGAGCGTTCGGGCAGCGGGCGCTCGCTTGCGCGTTGAGCGGCAAGGGGCTGAGCGCTTCGAGCCGTGGCCCGAATCGCGAACATATGCGGGGACCATTGTGGGCGTGCCGGGCAGCCGCGTCGCGGCATCGATCATCCCCCGGTCGCTGCGCCAAGGCGAACTCGTGGGGGCGTCGCGGACCGACGAAATGACGCTGCACGCGGTGATCGAGTTGCCGGGCGAGTTGGCTCGCCCGGGCGCCGGCGAAGGGGCACATCGTGTGCTGTTCGTCCAGCCCGCGTCGGAACTCACGCCCGGCGCTTTTCAGCATGGGGTGATCGATCTCGTCGCTGGTGAAGCTGGTGTAGGACCGAAGAACCCGCACGTGGTCTACGAGGCGGCGGATCTGGCCCCGGTCCCCGCGCAGTGCGGCGGAGCGGCCGATGTGCCGCTGGCACGCAAAGCGGGCGCGATCGCGACGCCGAGCAGCCCCGCGCCCGCGGGCCCGCAGTGTCTTGAGCAGGCCCAGATCGCGTTCGATGTCGATCTGCCCTACTACCAGCGGTTCAACTCCGTTCCGGCGGTCGTCGCGGACCTCGAGAACGTCATGAACGCGACGAACCTCATCTTCGCTCGCGACACGGGGATCGTGCACACGACCACCGAGATCATCGTTCGGACGTCGACCGATCCATACACCACGACGTCGCCGGGCGGATTGCTGGAGCAGTTCGCGCAGTATTGGCAAGCCAACTACCCGAACATCCCGCGGGACGCAACGCATCTGATGACCGGGCGCGAGCTGGACGGAAACGTCATCGGTGTTGCGTATCTCAACGCGGTCTGCTACTACGGATACGGGCTCTCTCAGACGTTGTACACCAACACGCTCTCGTTCCGCGTTGGCCTCACCGCCCACGAACTCGGGCACAACTGGGGCGCCAACCACTGCGATGGCGATCGCGATTGCTTCATCATGTGCAGTGGGATCGGGGGCTGCTCGGGCAACGTCGGACGATTTGGCACTCGGTCGATCACCGATGCTCGCTCGTTCCGCGACTCGGTGCCGTGCCTCGATGCTGCCGGCCCGTTTTCAACGCCCGTCCCGCCGCGAGCGGTGGACGATGTGTTTGCGGCCGTGTCGGGCGAGGCCACTCGTCTGGATGTGATCCGCAACGACGCCGACGCGAACTGCGAGCTTGTGTCGATCCTGTCGATCCCCGCGACGAGCGTGAACGGCGGAACCCTGACCCGCTCGGTTGGCACGGGTCCGGGAGGTCGCGATGAGATTCTGTACCAGTCGCGCACGGGCTTTTTGGGCTCGGATGTGTTTTCATATGTGCTGCGCGACCCGGGCGGGCTGACTTGGACGGCGCGGGTGGACGTCAATGTGCTTGAAGCACGAACGCCCGACGAGCCCGGGTTGACGCTCCAAGGGCTCAATGCGGCGTACTACCACATCGGGCCAATCACAGTCAACGACGTCACGCGCGGGCGGGCGATCGAGGAGCGAACGTTACCCGCGATCGCGTTCCCGCCCAGCGAAGGGCCGGTCGCGGGCGGGACGCGCAGCGACGGCGTTGGGATCGTCTTCACCGGGACGATCAACGTGCCAACCGCGGGAAACTACACCTTCTTCGTCGAGTCCGATGACGGATCGGCGCTCTATGTCAACAACGTGCTGGTCGCTGGCAACGACGGCTATCAGGGCATGACCGAGCGGGGTGGCTGGATGACCCTGCCCGCCGGTCCCGCGGCGATTCGAGTGTTGTACTTCGAGGCCGGGGGTCCCGCCGGCGTCTTCGTCCGCATCGAAGGTCCGGGCATGCCCAAGCAGGTGATCCCAGAATCGATGTGGGCGCCCCCCGGGGTGCTCGCGAGGTTCTATGCGTTCGACCCGGTCACGACCATGCCCTTGTACGACGGACTGCTGCCGGCGAGCGTGGGCGTTGTCCGAGACCTCAACCAGGCGAACTTCGATAACTTCTTTGCAGGCAGCGCCCGGCGAACCGAAGTCGCGGCGCGGTTCACCGGCTATTTCAACGCACCGGCGGATGGGCTGTACCAGTTCTTCACCGCTTCGGACGACGGGTCGCAACTCTTCATCGGCGACCGGCTCGTGGTGGACAACCAGGGCCTGCACGGCACGGTCGAGCGCTCCGGATTCGCAGCGCTGCGAGCGGGCTTGCATGCGATTCGCATCGACTTTTTCCAGGGCGGAGGCCCGGGATCGTTAACGGCGCTCGTCGAGGGACCGGCGCTGAACAAGCAGGTGATCCCAGCGGCGCTCTTCCGCCGCGCGACGCCCGATTGCAACGCCAACGGCATTCCGGACTCAGACGAGGGGACGTTGGCACGCGACCTGGGCGACATTTCGCAAGGGGGCGACGGGTCGGGCTCCGCCGTGACGGGCGCGGGGCTGGACGCCCTGACCGGGGTTCGCGTTCCGGTGAGTTCGTTCGGATCTTCGCGAGACTTCGGACCCGCGTCGTATGCGGCGCTCGACGGCCAGGCGGGTCGCCCCAACATACCCATGGTGGAAGGCGTCTTCGTTCCAAATGGCCAAACGCAGATCGCCGACTCGGTGAGCTTTGACTTTGGCCCGCAGAATGGGGGCGTTTTCGATGCGATCCGCAACGCCGGTTCGCTGTTTGAAGGCCCGATCACTCCGATCGTTCTGCCGGACGCGCCGGGCGTGATTCGGCGCGGGCTGGGCATGCACTCCAGCGCCGGGATCACCTTCGACTTGGACGCGGTGCGTGCGCAGAATCTGCAGTTTCAGCCCCGCGAGGTTGAGGCGACGATCGGGTTGAACCGGGACGGCTGCACCGATCGCGAGGTCCACGCGGAGGTGTTCGTGCTCGTTGATGGCCAGGTGCGACACCGGTCGTTCCTCTCCTACGAAGCGGCATCGCAGCAGGTGCGCGTCAACCTGCGCCCCCGCGATCGCACGCTGAGCTTCGCCGTGCTCGATGCACGGACCATGTTCTGCGACCACGTTGTCCTCGCCGACGCAAGGTTGATCTTGAGCACGCCAGAGGACCGGAACCTCGACGGTGTCCTCGACGAGTGCCAATGCCTGGGAGACTTCAACCGCGACGACCAGGTCGATCTCTTTGACTACCTGGATTTCGTTTCCGCCTTCGCGGGCGACGATCCGCTCGCGGACTTCGACGGCAGCGGGCAGGTCGACTTCTTCGACTACTTGGAGTTCGCGGAGGCGTTCGCTCGGGGCTGCTGAGATACGCTGGCGCATGCAACCTCTTATCCGTGTTTCAGGCGGGAGCCCGGGCGGCTGCGTGGCGCTGGAGACCACACTCCTCTGTCACGGCGTGCCCCGAGAGCAGGCCCGTCCGCTGGCGGCGGAACTCGACGAGATCGTTCGCGCCGCGGGGGCGACGCCCGCAATCATCGCGCTCGTGGCGGGCGTGCCCACGGTCGGCCTGACCTTGTCGGAGCTGGAAGCCCTGCTCGACGCGCCGAACGTTGACAAGGTCAACGCCTCGAACTTGGGCGCCGTGGAGCACGCGCGACGCCACGGCGCAACCACGGTGAGCACCACGATGGAGCTTGCCGCGGCGGCTGGGATCCGCATGTTCGCGACCGGCGGGATCGGCGGGGTGCATCGCGGCCTGGCAACCCGCATCGACGTCTCCGCGGACCTCACCGCCCTTTCTCGGTTCCCGGTCGGCGTCGTCTGCTCGGGAACCAAATCCTTGCTGGATGTTGAATCAACGCGCGAGGTGCTGGAGACGTTGGGCGTGCCCGTGGTGGGGTTTCGCTGCGATCGGTTCCCCGCGTTCTATCTTCGCGAGAGCGAGGCCGGGATCGACGCGAGGTTCGACGACGAGGACCAGTTGGCGAGCTTTCTTCGCTGGGAACTTGCCAGGAGCAACCGGGGGGTGCTGATCGTGCAGCCCGTGCCCGAGCACGAGTCGATCACCCCTGAAACGTGGGATGCCTGGCTCAGCGCGGCCGAGCAGGAAACCCAGGGCGTCAGCGGGCGCAACGTGACGCCGAAGGTGCTGGCGGCGTTGCACCGACACTCCAGCGGAAAGACGCTGCGGGCGAACCTGGCTCTCGTCAAGAACAACGCCAGGCTCGCGGCACGCCTGGCAGCCCGACTGGCGCGCTGAGGGAGGCTTGGCGAAGCCTCGGGCGGTGGATGAGCTGTTGATAAGCCTGCCCGGTCTTAGCGCAATCTTGATACAAGCATCTTCCTCGATTCTCCATTTTGCCTTGCTTCTCGGCTTTCCCCTGATTCCGTTTGAAGGTCGCGCAAATTCTCATTGGATCTTCGCGGTTTGCACGCACGCAGACCGGGACTCGACGTCTCGCAGGCGTACCATCTTCCGCGGCTGCGTTTGCGCCGCTTGTACAGCCGCCCGCTGGAGGAGAGAGACCCAGTATGCGGCATCGGTGCGTGAAGGCTTCCCTCGGGATCCGCTCGGGTCTGGGGGCCGGGCTGAAGGTTCGCGGCATCGACGTTCTGAAACTTCGTGTGGGCTGGCGGCCTGACTCTGGTACGCCCGGCCTTCGGAGTCGGCCCCGGGGTATTTGGCGTTGCCGAACCCGCCGCGCGGCGGGCCGGGAGGCCAGCTCGGTCACGATCGTCGCAAACCGGGGATCGAGATCGATCGTCCTGGCCGCAACGAGCGTTGCATCGAGTGCATCGGACGTGCATCGGATTCGAAACTGATCTGCAAGAGTGTGTGTTGGAGCGGTCGGTCTGCCGTCCGACCAAGAGAGGATTCGAAAGGCGGGCTCGCGGCATGCAGGCGCGGGCATTCAAGGAGTGAGGATCAATGAAGAAGGTGATGAATCTTGGCGTGCTGGCACTGGTCGCCGGCTTGGCTGTCCCCGCTGTCGCCCAAGACAGCGTCTCTCGTAACGCCGACGGCGGCAACGGCCTCCCGGGCGATGCGTTCCGCTCCAACGTCGCGGGTCCCAACCAGAAGGCCGCGTACGCGGTCGACCTGGCCGACCTGACCACGAGCTGGGGCACCCGCTTTGGCATCGCCCCGATCGTGAAGAGCTCCAAGACCTCCGCTCCCTTCTTCGGCTCGCTGATCTCGGCCCAGTCGATCAGCCAGACGATCAAGGTCCAGAGCGAGTACGCTTCGGCGTCCTACGCCTCCTGGCTGGCGACTCCCGGCGCCGGCGTCAACCCCGCCCAGAACCTGCCCGCCGACACCGTTGCCCCGTGCGGCACCGGCTCGACCTTCAGCGTCGGGTTCTCTGACTTCGCGACGGAGAGCCTGACCGCGTCCAACGGCGCGTTCACCCTGTCGCACAACAACATCATCACCGGCAACGCGAGCTTCAGCCCGCGTAACCCCGGGCGTCTGTACGTCACCCGCGTCACCGCCGCGACGGGTTCGCCCGAGTTCAACCCAGCGCTGCCCATCGCCGACAACGACAACCGGTCGGAGTTCGGCTACGGCGCGGTTGACGCCGACGGCGACGTGACCTTCCGCGCCGACGACTTCCAGAACACGGGCGTGACGGACCGCCTCATCGAGGACAACATCTTCCGCGTCCGCTCGCTCGATCGCACCAACGCGGTCAACCTGATCGATCAGACCCCCACCAGCGACGCCGCCGCGACCGACTGGATCGTTCGCAACAGCACCGTCAGCTACAACCCCCCGAGCATCGTGCCTTCCGACCTCTCCGGCGGCACGAGCGCCGTGATCGGCTCGAACTTCAGCGCCAACTACTACTTCGAGAGCGCCCCCAACACCATCTCCCAGACCCCCAGCCACCGCACCGTCACCCAGAACCAGCGCGGGCAGATCTCCTTTAGCAACCGCGCGCTGTTCGGCGGCGTCGGCACCGTCGGCATGCTCATGAAGGACGCTTCCGCGGGCGACGCCGACGTCTTTGGCTTCAACCTCTGGGGCGTCAACGCCGACGGCTCGATCATCGCCAGCAACAACTTCCGCGTCCCCGCGGGCGTGCAGGACCGCTGCAACGGGTTCGTCTTCCCCGCCGGCGCCACCCCCAACTGGTTCGACCACTACCACAGCCAGACCGCGTTCCGTGGCGGGCCTCAGGTCGCTATCGGGCAAGACCGCCAGGGTCGCGGCCTCGGCGCTGCGGTCCTCGTCAGCACCCTGCTCAGCGGCAACAACAACCCGCTGAACGCCATCGCTGCCGTCCGCTTCAACCCCGCCAGCCCGAGCAACAGCCAGGAGTGGGGCCTCGTCGCCTGGGTTGATCCGGCGAACACCGGCACCCCGCTCGGCGGCAAGGCCATTCTGGACGGTCCCGGCGGCACCGCTGTGGGTCGCCTCGCCCAGCTCTTTGAGATTCCCGGCGCCCCCTTCGGGCCCTCCATGTCCGCTCCGGCATTTGACAGCGTCGGCAACGTCTGGTTCCTCGCTTCGGCGGAGCTCTTCAACCGCCTCCCCGGCGGCGGCAGCGACTTTGACACCTGCCTCATCCGCGCCGTCTACGACGAAGCCCGCTTCTGCTGGGAGCTGGAACTCGTCCTCGAGGTCGGCGACCGCTTCACCGGCGTCAACTCGGGCCTGGATTACCAGATCCGCTTCCTCGGCATCGCCGACGGAGACTCTGTCTCTTCCGGCACGCTCTGGGCCAACAACGTCCCCGGCTACGCCTGGAACAACGTTGACCCTTCCCTGATCGCCAGCAACCGCGACCCGCGCACCCTCGGCGGGCTCGTCGTTGCCGCGGAGATCGTCTACGACGTCGGCGGCCCCAACGGGCAGAACACGCCCGACGGCCGCTTCGACGACCCCTCCGGCACCAGCACGACCCCCAACAGCCGCGACGAGGCGTACCAGGCCCTGATCTATATCGGGTCCAAGGACGGCTACTGCGCGGGCGACTACAACATCGACGGGCAGATCGACTTCTTTGACTACCTCGACTTCAGCCAGGCGTTCGCCGCGGAAGACTGCAGCGCCGACTTCAACAACGACGGCCAGGTCGACTTCTTCGACTTCCTCGACTTCGGGCAGGCGTTCTCCGAAGAGTGCTCCTTCTAATGCCCGAACTCCGCGAGCACGAAGCAGTTCGTGAGGCGGAGATATCCTGAACCACGTGCCCCCGGGCTGCCGCTCGGGGGCATTGTTTTCAAGCTGCTTTTTCTGGGTGTGGCGTTGATTGGCTCGGACTCGGATCTGGATTGGGGCTCGGACCTGGACTTGGACCTGAGAGTGCGCCCTAGGAGTACACCGCTCATGATCTCGATTTCCTGCTTCACTCGGGTGGCCGCAACGCTTGCCTTCGCGTCCGGCGCCGCGGCACAGTGGAACCCGCCCGCCGGGCAATGGGGCAAGAGCGACCCGCGGGACCTGCGGGTGATGACGTTCAACATTCGCGACGCCGCGAATAGTGCCGCCGTGAAGACCGAAGGCTTCAACGCATGGACGGGCCTGGCCCGCGTGATCGCCGCCATGAAGCCCGACGTCGTCCTGATGCAAGAGTGCGGCGAGCTTCCCGGCGGCGGGGTCAACAGCCAGTCCGACCTCACCACCGTCTTCAACTTGCTCATCAACGGCGGCAACGACCCCTTCAACGGCAACGCGCCCGTGACCTCGTGGGTCCGCAAGTACGACGCCAACTACACCCTCCCCCACATCTATGTCTCGGATCAGAGCGACAACTTCAATCGGAACGTCGTCCTGAGCCGGTTCCCC
The DNA here is from genome assembly GCA_033763815.1 of Planctomycetota bacterium. GTDB lineage: Bacteria > Planctomycetota > Phycisphaerae > Phycisphaerales > UBA1924 > JANRJU01. Next base: position 44,936 of record JANRJU010000003.1, on the reverse strand, counting down.
TTCACCGACCTGACGGGCGATGGGCGCAACGTGGTCAGCTTCTTCATCGTGCAGCAGGACCTTTACGTACCCAGCGGGGGCAACTCCGGCATCCGTGGGTTCATCTTCGCGGAGATCGACCTCCCGGGCGATCGGTATGGCGGAGACCTGGTCATCGGCAACGGGCACCTGAAGGCAGGCGGCACCACGTCGGATCTGGCTGACCGTCTCATCGCTGCGCAGCGCAACGCTTACTTCGTTGATTACATGTTCAATGGCGGCGGCACCTCGACGCCCGATCCGCGCAATCGCATCTTCGACACCCCGGCCGCGACCCGAGTCCTCGACGCTCGAACGCCGGTCATCTGGGGCGGTGACTTGAACGAGGACGAAGAGAACAACGGACGCGATGGCCCGGTGCTGTGGATGTCTCGCGCCGCCGGCACGGGCGACGGGACCGACCGAGATCGGTCGGACTCGCTCTTTGACGACGCTCGCGATCTCTTCAACAACAGCCGCGTGACGCAAGGCTCCAGCAGCAAGCTGGATCGACTGATCTGGCAAGATTCGATCGCAACGCTCCGGCGTTCGTGGATCCTGAACTCCACGACAATCCCGCTCGCGGGCCAGCCGCCCGAGTTCTTCGGGTTCAACGGCAGCACCAGCAACCCGAATGGAACGCCCCAGTTCGTCACGCAGGCTGTCAGCGACCACCGCGCCGTGCTCGCGGACTTCATCCTTCCCGAGCCCGTGCCGCAGCCCCCGGGCAACTTCGTGCTGCTCACGCCTGCGAATGGAACAGGCAATGTCGCGTTGACGCCGACGCTGACCTGGAGCGTCTCGAGCAACGCGACGTCGTATGTCGTCCGCATCGCGACGAACCCGCAGCTCACCAGCCCGATCTTCACCTCCGCACCGGTCGCGACCACGTCGTTTGTCGTGCCGGGGGGCGTGCTGAGCGAGTGCGCGACGTACTACTGGGGTGTGACGGCAACGAGCACGGGCGGCAACGTCGGGTCGACGCCCATCGCACTCTCGTTCTCGACGATCATCCCCGCCGACTACAACCGCGATGGAACGGTGGATTTCTTCGACTACCTGGACTTTGCAGAAGACTCTGGAGCCGAGGATCCAGCCGCGGACTTCAACGCGGATGGCAGCGTCGACTTCTTCGACTACTTGGACTTTGCGGAACGGTACTCGAACGAGTGCTGATCAGCGATCGGCTTGGAACGCTCGAAGGAGGGTTCTCGCGAATGCCGGGCCGCCGCAACCTTTGCGAACGGTCGAGGCGCGTGAGCGGTGCGGGCGGCGGTTTCAGGGCAAGAACGTGTAGTCGTTCGTGGTGTTGACCACTCCGGGTGGAACTCGCAGTCGCACTCGGACGTGCAGGTCGACAAAGAGCAGTGACGCTTCGACCTGCTGATCCGTGAACCAGAGCGAGCCGCGATCGCCCCCTTCCTGGTAGTTGTAGATGGGGTGCGTTCCGAGCAGCCAAGTCCGGCTTGGGAGCACGACGGGCGGCATGCGCCCGCCGCCCAGCGGCACCAGAGTGGTGTCCTGGTCGCCCTCCAGCGAGTGGTCGTTGAGCGTGTAGCTGGATCCGATCAGTTCGTAGTAGGAATCGACGCGTCCGATGCCCGGTGCGTTGCGAGCGCCCTTGTCCACGGGCGAGCGATAGATCTCGAGCTCCACCCGCTCTCCGTCCGCGTCGGGCGGAACATCCTGGGTCACCACGTAGCTGTTGAGCGGGCGGCGTTCTGGACCGATCTCGTCGATGCCGTAGAACGGGAGTGTGCCCTTCTTGCCTCCGAAGAGCGCCCCGATGACCGACTGACCGCCGCCCGGAAGAGGTCCAAAGGCTTGCGGCAGGGTCTGATCATAATCGTTGAGGTACATCTGCACGCCGACGCCTAGCTGCTGGAGCCGCGTGCCGCAGGCGAGGGCCCGGGCCTGGAGGCGTGCGCCACCCAGGGATGGGAGCAGGATGCCAATGAGCAGAGCGACGATCGCGATCACGACCAGCAGTTCGATGAGCGTGAACGCCGGGCGGCGAAGACGCGCACTCGATCGGACGAGTTCTCGACTGTGTGAGGAGCGATAAACCGGAGCGGGCATGGCGGATTCTTGGCCCCGCCACCCGCCCGCCGCGTGCGGGCGCCAGCGTTTCTTGAACGCCACCTGGATGTGGTCCCGCTCGCTGGTTGAGTGCTCAGAGCAGCGGGAGCGGGATGCGGTCAAGCCACGAGGTTTGTCGCGGCCTCGATGGCGTCGACGACCTGACGGACCTGGAAGGGCTTCTTGAGGAACCCATCGAATGTCGCTCCGTTGCCGGCACGGATTGCCTGTGCCTGGCCATCGGTCAGCTTGCCGCTCATCGCGATGATCTTGGTGTAGCTAAGCCCGTCGTGCTTGCGTACCAGGTCGACGAGCTGCTTGACGTCAGCCTCGCCAATGTGGATGTCCAGGAGGATCACGTGGGGCTTGAAGCGCTCACACTCCAACCCGGCTGCAAACCCGCTCGTCGCCACGTGGACTTCGTAGTTGGTCTGCTCGGTGAGGATCCGCCGGAGAGTCTCGACGACATCCTTGTCGTCGTCGGCCAGGAGCACCCGGGTCCTGCCGCTGCTCATCCCGTCCAGGGGGATGTTGTGTTCCTTCATGAACTTGATGAGCGCCGGTCGCGGGATGCGCCGGTCGCGGGACCCGGGGATCCGATAGCCAGGAAGTGCCCCGGAGTCGAACCACTTGGAGACCGTTCGGGGGGCGACGTTGCAGATCTTGGCGACTTCCCCGGTCGTGAGGACTTCCTTGTCAAGCAGCATGGTGGTCCCTTCAAGATGGCCGCCGGCTGTCCATCCGTGCGCCGGCCCGGCGAGCATCGGCGGATGTAGGGCCTGGCTTGACTGAGCCTGTTGTAACGACCAGCGGGGCGGGGATCTTCCAGCCACCGATTTGGGCGAAAGCCTCAACGCCCACCGAGCCGTCGCCTCTGGCGAACCAGTCGCAACCCGTGCTCGCTCCGGCTCGTATCCACTTCACCGATTTGACGACCCCCTAAGCCCGGCGGTACATTGCTCGTCCGACAAACCCGCTCAACGAGCTTGGCACGAACACCCCACCGGCAAGGCCCGCCCGAGACCAGATTGTCAGTCCACCCGGCTGGGGGCGGCCGCGGACACAGCGAGTACCGCCCCGGGGAGCCCGACCCGGGGAGCAAGGTCAGGAAGCAAGGCCGTCCCGAGGAGGGTCGCCCGAGGAAGGCTGCTCACGGAAGGCGAACAGAGAAAGTCCGGACAACTCGAGGCCTCCCCCGTTTCGAGCCCCCGTGCCCGCATCCACCGGGCGTACCATCGCCCCTCACTCGCCCCCCCCGGAAGCCCCCGGAAGCCCCGGACGTCTCCGGAAGGCCCGCGAAGGGCCGTGAGCTGCCAGAGACCGCCCCGGAACCATCTCCGGGGAATATCTGGAAGCACCCGGCACGCCTGTGAAGCACCCGGGAGTGGCGGCGAACCGCACGACCCGCACGTTGATCCCCGTCCGCACTTCGACTTCGACCGACCCGTTCTTGACCGTTTGATCCGCCAAGGAGTATCGCGTGGCACGCCAGACCAAGACCTTTGGATTCGCTTGCTCGGTGTCGCTTCTGGTGACGCTGGCCGGGACCTGCGCTTCGTTCGCCCAGCCCGCGAGCACGTCGGCGGTCGCGCCCGCCCAGGCGGCCTCGCCCCGCGAGATGCTCCAGGACTTCATCCACTATGTGCGGATCGACCGTCGCGACCTCGCGGCCAGCTTCGCTCAGAGCTTGATCGCCAGCGGCATCTCGAACAAGGACTTTTACCGCCTGGTGCAAACCAGCGGCGAAGAGGGACGCTTCACCGACGCGGTCAGCAAGGCCGCGGGCGATCCCGCTCTGGAGCCCGTCGCGGCCCAGTTGTTCCGCCTCTTTGATACCGGTCGTCTGGCGATGGCCCGCGACCCGGAGCAGATCGCCGAGAACATCCGCCTGTTGACGACAACGCAGCGCGGCAATCTGATGGGCCGCCAGGGGTTGATCCAGGCCGGCGAGTACGCCATTCCGGAACTGCTTCGGGCGTTGACCCAGGACACGAACCTGTCGCTTCGCGCCGAGGCGCAGGACGTTCTCAGCAGCATGAGCCGCCAGGCGCTGGTGCCGCTGACCACGGCGTTGCCCTACCTGCCCCCCGAGCAGCAGGCGCGGGTGGTCAACGTTCTGGGCAGCCTTGGCACGCGCATGGTTCTTCCATTCATCCTCGACTTGGCGACCACGACCGACAGCCAGAGTGTCCGCGAGGCATGCCAGCGCATCCTGGCTCGCGAGAGCCTTCCGGCTGGCGTGAGCGCGGGCTCGCTGTATGCGGAGCTGGCGGCTCACTATCTTGAAGAGCGCACGGATCTGACGTCGTTCCGCCAAGCCTCTGGCGAGGCCGAGTCGCACCAGTTGCTCTGGTCGTACACGCCTCAGCAGGGGCTGTTCCCTCAAGCCATTCGGACGGAAGTGTTCCACGAGGCGATGGCGATGCGTCACGCGGAGCGGGCTCTGACGCTGGATTCGGATCTCCGCCCGGCGCTGGCGACGTGGATCAGCGCGAACTTCTCTCGGGAAGTGCAGACGCCCGAGCAGTATGAGAATCCTGGATACGGCGCGGATCGTCGCCCGGCGATGTACTACGCCGTCGCGGGCGGGCCCGAGGTTTGCCAGCTCGTGCTGGGCGACGCGCTGGACCGCCGCAACACGCCGGTTGCTCGCCTGGCGCTCGCCGCTGTGGAGCAGACCGCCGGCGGGAGTTCGCTGTGGACGAGCGCGCTGGACCAGGGCGCCACGCCCCTGATCCAGGCCCTGACTTATCCGAATCGCCGCGTGCAGTATGAAGCGGCTCTGGCGCTGGCCGCGGCACAGCCCCGCCAGACGTTTCCGGGCGCGGAGCGTGTCGTGCCCACGCTGGCTGGCGCCATTCGCGAGGCGGCCCGGACGATCGCGGTCGTGATCGCCCGCGACACCGAGTCGTACCAGTCCGTCCGGCGCCTTCTCGAGAGCGCGAACTTTGAAGTTCTGCCCTTCGCTCGGTCGCTGCCCGAGCTCGCGGCTCCGCTGGCGGAAGCGCCAGGCATCGACCTGATCGTTTCGCTCAACCTGACCAGTGACGCGAACGAGTCTCTGTTCGAGACCTCTCGCGGCACGCCCAAGCTGGTTGCAACGCCCATGCTCGCGCTCACCGACGCCGAGGGGTATCGCCAGCTCCGCCCGCGGTACTCGAACAATCCGGCCTTCGCCGTCCGCCCCGCGGGCACGCCCGAGGACCAGCTCCGCGTCGCGATCGATCAGTTGCTCAACGCCGCCTCGGGTGGTCCGATCAACGCCGAGGAAGCCGCGGCCTATTCCACGCGGTCGCTCACGGCACTGCGGGAACTGGCGATCGCCAACAACACGGTGCTGAACGTGTCGGACGCGGCGCTGGCGCTCATCGCCTCGCTCTCGTCGACGGAGGGGGCGACGCGGGTTCAGGTCGCGCAGGTGCTGTCGCGGATCGACGAAAGCCAAGCCCAGTCGGCGTTGATGGACGCGGCGTTCAACGCCGAGGGCTCCGACCAGATAGAGCTGATGGGCGAGGTTGCCGCGTCGGCAAAGCGCTTCGGCAATCGCCTCCAGCAACGGCAGGTCACGCGACTGATCGACCTGGTCCGCTCTGCCGAGGGTGACCAAGCGACCGCCGCGGCGTCGCTGATGGGCGCGCTCAACCTGCCCAACACTGACGTGATCCCGCTGATCCTGAATACGCCGCGCACCGCGAGCCGGTAAAGGCCCGGCGGGCTGGACATCCTGACCGTGGACGACTGCCTGGTTTCAACGACGGGCCGGGTGTTCTGCGCCCCGTTCGCGCGTCCCTTTTCCCGCGTCAAGCAGTCGGTCGCGTGTTCGGTCGGGGCGTCCACTCAGTCGCTCGTTGTTGTGTGCCCCGCACCCTCGCTCACAAGCCTGCCAGCGTGCGGATCGCAAGGTCGAGTTCGCGCGGGACGGGCATCACGCTCAGGCGGCTTTGCTTGACGAGCGAGAACGTAGCGAAGCGCTCGTCGCTCTTGATCGTCGCGAGCGTGAGGGGCGTCTTCGCCCGCCGCAGGGGTTTCAGGTCCACGACCGGCGTCGCGATTTCGCCTTTCGCGTTCTCGCCGGGGTTGTTCGGGTCTGGGTATGCACCCTTAGTCACCTGCGCCAGGCCCACGATCGCCTTTTCATCGCCCGTGTGGTAGATGAAAACCTCGTCGCCCTTTGAGCACGTTCGCAGGCTCGCCAGCGCGGCGGGGTTTGCAACGCCGTCCCAAGTGCAGCGTTTGTCGCGCTGCAGGTCGTCGTACGAAAACTCAGACGGCTCGGTCTTGAAGAGGAAAGTCGCCATGAAGCAAACAATAGAAGCAGCGGCTTATCGGAACGATCGGGGTCGCTCGGGAGGTTTGCGGCGGCTATCACGTAAGGTGTTACCTGCAAATGAGCCTTGGCAAGACAGCGAACGCTCGGAATGACCGAAAGCACGGATATGGGTTTGGGTCGGTTGTTCAAACGATCGCCTGCGAAGAGAGCGGGCAAGCGCCACGCCGTGCAAGGGTGGACGACACCGCTGGGCGACGTCGTGGACATCGACACCAAGGGGATGCGGGTTCGAGGGTGGGAGATTCCGGCGCTCCGGCGCGGGGAGCGAGCATCGCTGACCATCAGGGCCGAGGGCGAGACGATCCGGGTTCTTGCTTCGCTCGCCTGGAGCAGGCGGGAGACCGACGGCCAAGCGTCGATGGGCTTTCGCTTCACCGACGTCACGCCGCGCATTGCATCGCTGATCGAACTCCTGGCCACGGGCGGCAGTCGTCCGCGCGGGCGACGCACGGACGTTGACACGGCGCCGGTGGCGCAGGCGAGCCTCGAGGTCGCGGACCTGTACGCGGTCCTGGGGGTCGACTCTGGCGCGACGCCCGAGGAGATCGCGCGGGCATTCCGACGCCGCGCCCGCGAGATCCATCCGGACATGAATCCGGCGCCGGACGCACCGGAGCAGTTCCGCCAGTTGCACAAGGCCTACCGGGTTCTGCGCGACCCGGAGTTCCGCATGAAGTACGACCAGTTCGTCAGGAGAGCGCGAGTAGCCGCCAACCGCAAGGCTGCGTGAGCGGTTGAGCCGCTCGAGCAGAACAAGGTGCGTGCGCTCACCGTCAGTCTTCCGCTTTCTCGCCCTCCGGCGCCATCTTGACGATCTTGGGCTGGAAGCGTGCGATCACGTCCACGAGGTCCGTCTGCATCGACATCACGCGGTGGATGTCCTTGTACGCGCCGGGCGACTCGTCCGCGCCCGCCGACAGAACGGTGATTCCCTCGCGCTCGAGCTGCTTGCGGACAGTCCCGAAGCGGAACTGCTCACGGGCCTTGGTGCGGGAGAGTTGCCGCCCCGCGCCGTGGCTTGCCGAGTGCAGGCTTTCGGGCTGTCCCTTGCCCACCACGACAAATCCGGGCAGTTGCATCGAACCAGGAATCACGCCCATGACGCCCGCGCCCGCGGGCGTGGCGCCCTTTCGATGGACGATCACATCGCGGAGCGTGCCGTCCGAGTCGGGGTGTCGCTCCTTCCACGCGAAGTTGTGATGGTTCTCGACGCCGGCAATGACCTCAGCGCCGAGCGCCCTGACCACCTTGCGATGGATGACCGCGTGGTTCGCCGCGGCATACTCCCCCATCAGGTTCATCGCTTCCCAATACTCGCGTCCCTCTGTTGATTCGAGCGGAAGCCATGCAAGCCGCTTGGCTTCCTTGGGGAGCGAAGCGCCAGTCAACCGCAGCGCGACGTCGGAATAGTGCTGGCAGACCTGGGCCCCGGTGCCGCGCGAGCCGGAATGGGAGAGCAGCGCCAAGTATCGACCCGGCGGAAGGTTCCACCGCCAGCCGGAGCCCCCGACAGCGCTGCCCACTCCGGGCAACGCCTCGTCGGTTGGCGAGGCTCCCGGCGTTGTCGCGACGGGCGACGCAGTGACCTCAAGCACGCCAAACTCGACAAAGTGATTCCCCGAGCCGCTGGTGCCCAGTTGCTCGCGTGCTTTGTCCTTGAAGCGGCTTGTGACGGGAGAGACCGACCAGTCGCGATCAAGAACATCGTGCTGCACGGGCACGGACTGTGCGCCCCCAACCCCAAAGACCGTCTCTCGCTCCAGCGCCCGTGCCAGGCGGGCCCGCTCGTGGTCAGAATCGAGCGCGGAGGCGGGAAGGTCGAGCACCGAGAGCTTCATCCGGCAGGCAATGTCCACGCCCACGGCATACGGGATTACGGCGTCCCGCGTCGCGAGCACGCCCCCGATCGGCAAGCCATAGCCGACGTGCGCATCGGGCATCAGCGCCGCGGAGGTCGCGACCGGAAGCCCGCACGCGATCAGCATCTGCTGGAGCGACGCCTCGTCGAAATCGATGCCGACCTGCCCCCACATGCCCAGCGGGGTTCCGTTCTCAATCCGCTTTTCAACCACCCGATTTCCCCCTTCCGCAAGAGCCGCGTCCAACCCGGCAGATGCCCGAATCTGGAGGGTATCCGGCGCCGCTGCACCTTCGAACCGCCGCGCGCGACGCCCACAAACCCGGCGCCGCGCACTGGCGAACCGTCTGCACTACGATTGGCCTATGCCGATCTACGTGTACGAGATCCTTGACGAGCAATCTCGCCCGACGGGGCGCACGTTTGAGGTTTTCCAGTCGATCAAGGACGAACCCTTGACTCAGCAGCCCGAGACGGGAGCCCCATGCCGAAAGGCGATCTCCGCGCCGACGATCGCTGGCAAGTGGTCGGACATCAAGGGTAAGGGCGCGCTCTCGAACAAGAACCTGGAGAGACTGGGCTTCACGAAGTATGAACGCAAGGGCAAGGGCTACATGGAACGCGTGGCGGGCAAGCAGGGACCAAGGTCGATCTCCGCGGACTGACGCCCCTCGCGACACGATTTTCGATGCAATCTCTCTTCCAAGCCCCGCCCGAGACCGAGCCCGTGTGGACGGCGATCGCCGAAGGGCTCGAGCGGTGCTCGAGACTGTTCGAGCGTGAGCTTACCTCCGACCTGCCCCCGGTTGCCCGCCTCTGCCGGCACGTTGAACGCTACCGCGGGAAGATGCTCCGACCGACGCTCTCTCTGCTATGCGGCATGGCGAGCGCCCCGCCCCCCACTGGCGAGCACGCCAACCCCAAGGCGTGGTCGTCGCTCCTGAGCCAGGAACTGGTCACCGTGGGAACGGTTTGCGAGCTGGTCCACATGGCGACGCTCGTGCACGACGACGTGCTTGACGAGGCCGACACGAGGCGTCGCGGGCAGACCGTCAACCGCCTGTATGGCAACGAAGCAGCGGTGATCCTGGGCGACTATCTCATCGCCTCGGCATATCACCTCTGCTCGTCGCTGCGCGACCAATCGGCGGCGCTGGTGATCGCCCGAACAAGCCTCAGCCTCTGCGCGGGCGAGCTGCTGCAGCTCCATCACCGAAACGACGCCTCGCTCGATGAGGCGACGTACTTCGAGATTGTCGCGCGCAAGACCGGCGATCTGATCGCGGCTTCCTGCTCGCTCGGGGTCGCGCAGATGCCAAGCGCCAAGCAGCATGAGTCGGCGCTGCACGCCTTTGGCCGTCTGCTGGGCGTCGCGTTTCAGATCCAGGACGACCTGCTCGACCTCACGGGGACCGAGGCTGTTGTTGGCAAGTCGGTCCACAAGGATCTTGAAAAGGGCAAGCTGACGCTGCCGCTGATCCACCATCTGCGCCACGCACCCGCGCGGGAGCGAGGGCGAACGCTGCTCCTTCTGGAATCCGCCTCGGACCCGGGGGCCCTGGAACGCAGCGAGCTCATGCTCCGCGACGCGCTGGAGTCCACGGCGTCTATCGCCTACGCCCGCACCCGGGCCGAAAGCCTGGTTGGAGAGGCCATCGCCGAGCTCGACTCGCTGCCGGCCAGCCCCGCGCGAACGCTGCTGCACGCGATGGCCGCGGCGGTCGTGAACCGCAGCTACTAGCCGTGCGGCCCAGCCCTTTCCCGCGTTGTTCCATCGCTGCCTGGCTCGTCGCACCGCCGACGTTGACCTAGCGACGTTGACCTAGCGACGTCGACCTAGAAGGCCACTTCCAGCCTCAGAGCGCCCACCAGCGCGTTGTCCACGTCCTCGGCACCGCTCGGGTTGATCACGTACTGGATGTCCGGCGTGAGATGGATGAACGGCGTGATCTCGATGCGGTAGTAGAACTCCAGCGTCCGCTCGTTCTCCGTTGCGCCCGCTTCGGCGCTCATGTCCGCCCACGTGAGATAGACCCCGGAGGAGTCGTACGTCCGCCCGAGGGGCATCCCCTTCAGCACCGAACCAACGGCAAAGTGACGCTCCGCGGGCGACAAGCCGCCATCGGCCGTTCCAAACTGCAGGAACACGTGCAACCCGCGCGGGTCTTCACCATCGCTGGGAGCAACGCCATCGAGCCCAACCCGAGTCAGTTGCTGCTCGGCAATCGCATAAAGACCGCCCGTGCCCTCTTCGGTCGATCCGTCGAGGCGCTCCAGATCGCCCGAGTTGTAGAACCACCCCGCGGCGATTCGACCGGTCCCGAGCGACTGGGACGCACCATCGCCCGGATCCCAGGTGATGCCAGCTTCGTTGATCCAGAAGAACTGATTGCCTTCAAACAGCGAGTCGGGCCCGAGGTATCCCGTCCCGCGACCCGTCGCAAATGCTCCGTCGAAGAACCCGCCCCCGACGTAGACGTTCTCCGTCGGGTGCATGAAGACAACCGCCCCGGTCGCCGGATCCGGAAACGTGGGCATGTATCGATACGACGTTGGCGAGTAGGCAGCGGCCGAGTTGATGAAATCGCCCGCGATCTCGGGAAATCCGAACTCCAGGTTGGCGTCGATCTTTCCGACCTTGACGCGGAGGCGATCATCGAACGCCTTCTGCTCAAACCACAACTCCGCGATCTGATCGCGATTGGTGCCCGTCTGGATGTTCGACGTGCCCTGGAAGTCGCCCACGTACTCCCACCCGCCCCGGCTGTCGGTCGAGTAGAAATCGAGATACACGCTGGCGCCTTCGAGCCCGACCATGGTTTCAAGGTCGAAGGTCACGTTCGCGTCGAACTGGGTCCGGGTCGACGCCTCATTGACTAGCCCGCCGTCCCAGACGCTCGACCAATCAAGCGTGTATGACGCTGCAAACTCGATCCCGCGATCTTCCAGCCAGGTGCGAGCGCCGCCCCAGTCGCCCGTCGCCCGCGACCAGCGATAGATTGGCAGTCCGCCGAACCACTCGCGCTCGCCCGGGTCCGCCAGGGGTGCCGCGGGCGTGGCAGGGTCCGTCGCGGGAGGAGTCGGAGTCGCTGTCTGCCCGGGAGGCGTCGGAGACGCGGGCGCCCGCTCTACCGGAGTCTGCTGCGAGGGAGCTTTCGGCGTCGCCTCGGGCTTGACCCGGCGCGGCGTGCGCTCGACGCTCGGCGGTGTGGGGTTCATCTCGGCTTCAGCCTCCGCCACGTTCGCCAGTTCGGGCTGAGCGCTGGTTCGGGCCGCGCCGACCAGGACAACCGCCAGGCCGGCCACGATGCTCAATCGCTTGATCCCGTCTTGTTGCGTCTGCATAGCGGCACTATCGACGCTGGCCGCAAGCCTCTGCACGAGATCCCCAGCTTCTGACAGGCCCGAACAAGGTGACCGCTCCGCGGCAACGGACAACGCTGGGTTGCTTCGCCAGCCCCATTTCAGGGATGATCGAGACGGCTGGATTGTTGGTCCGAGAGAATCACGCGCTCGCGCTCCGTACTCTGAGGATCGTTCGCGGCTTGCACCCTGGTGCCGCGGCGACGTGATGTCGAACCCCGCTCCAACGCCGCAGCAACCTTCAGGCCCGGGCGACGACGCACACACCCTGCGTGTGCCACCTGAAGTCAATGACCTGAGTGACCTGCACGCCAGCGAAGGAGTCCAAGCACAACCACCGGAGCGGCGTTCGAGCGCGACGCCGGGGCTGACGCCCGATGGGCGCCTCCTGGCGGGCCGCCTCGCCGGGCTCTCGATGCCCGTCGCCATCTGGACACTCTCCTGGCCAGTGCTCGCCGAGTCGGTGCTGGGCTCGCTCGTCGGGCTCACGGACACGATCCTCGCGGCTGGCCTTGACGACGGCGCGAGCGCCACCGACGCGATCGGCTTTGCGTCCTACGGCATGTGGTTCGTGGGGTTGATCGTCGCGGCTCTTGGCGTTGGGGCGACCGCGGTGATCGCGCGGGCCGTTGGCGCACGCCGACTCGCCGTCGCGCGGGCTGCCCTTTCCCAAACGGTGCTGATCGCGCTGGTCTCCGGCGTGCTGGTGGGCGTTGTCATCGCGCTGAGCACTCCGGTGATCGCCCGGTCGATCGCGCTCTCGCCCGCCGCCGCGAGAATGTTCGAACAGTTCCTGCTCATCAACGCGTTTGGCGTCCCGTTCTCGTCCTTGGTCTATGCCGGACGCGAATGCCTGCGAGGCGTGGGCGATTCGCGCGGGCCGCTGCGTGTGATGGTGGTCGTCAACATCGTCAATATCTTCGCGAGCTGGGCGCTTTCGGGCGTCGACCTGAAGTCGACCAAGCTCGTCGAAGGCGTGCCAGAATCGACCATTCTGCTCGCCAACCCCTTCTCGCTCGACCTTGGCGTTGAAGGAATCGCCTGGGGCACCGTGCTGGCCTATTTCGCTGGCGCCCTGCTCATGCTGCGGCTGTTAATGCGAGGCAGCGGCGGGGTGAATCTGCGTGCCCGCAGGTTGCTGCCACACTGGATCACCATCCAACGCATCGTCCGCGTCGGGCTCCCCAACTTTCTCGAGACCGCGGGCATGTGGCTCGGGAACATGCTCGTGATCTTGGCCGTGGGCTGGATCGGGCTTCGATCGGCGGGCGCGCTCGGAGCCCACCTGATTGCGATCCGCGTCGAATCGTTCAGCTTCCTCCCCGGGTTTTCGATGGGCGTCGCCGCGGCGACTCTCGCGGGCCAATATCTTGGCGCTGGCAGCCCGGCACTGGCGCGACGGGCGGTGCTGGCGTGCCTGGCAATCGCGCTGAGCCTGATGGCCGCGGGCGGGGCGGTCTTCATTCTGCTTCCAAAGTCGCTGGTGTCGATCATCTCCGCCCAGCCGGAGCATCTCTCGCTCGTGCCGCCTTTGCTCATCGTCGCGGGTGTGATCCAGATTCCCTTCGCGGTATCGCTCGTGTTGCGATCGGCACTGCGGGGCGTGGGCGACACGCGGGCGGTGATGTGGATCACTTGGTTGACGACATGGGCGATCCGCCTGCCGCTGGTGTATGTCTGCAGCGGTGTCGACATCCCGCTGGGCGACGGGAAGGCGATCGAAAACCCCTTCGCGCCGTTTCTACCCTGGGAGCCCGGCCTTCTCGGACTTTGGATTGGACTTTGTACGGAGATTGTGGTGCGCGGGGTCCTCTTTGCCCATCGCTTCTTTGTCGGGTCCTGGGCGGCGCGGCGCGTCTGAAATCGATGTCATTCCACCCGGGCTTCTCCAGTACAATCGAGTCGCATGACCCAGATCACCCCCACCGCTTCGGCGCTCTCCCGCCCCCTCGCCTGTTTCCTGGCCACCGCCCTCTTTGCCGCTCCGGCGCTGGCGCAGCGCGACGTCCGGCCCATCCGCGGCGTTTGGCTCCGACCGCCCGCGACGACGACGACGCTCGATTCCTACATGGCCAACTTCGCCGACGCGTCGATCACCGACTTGTTCCTCGAGACGTTCTACCACGGCCTGGCAACCAACGACTCCGCCGTGTTCCAAGACCGATTCACCACGGATTATCTCGCGACCGCCATCCGCCTGGCCGCCCGGCACAACATCCGATTGCACGCGTGGGTCGAGAGCGGCTACTGGCAGTTTGGCAATACCGGTTCGTACCTCTTCGCCAACAACCCTGAGTGGCGGGTCATCAACACCGCGACCGGCGCCACCGGGGGCGATCAATCCGGGCAGGTCTTTGCCAATCTCGCCAACCCGGGCGTGCAACAGAAGCTCGCCGACTATTTCCGCGAACTGGCCGACTATCCGGGGCTCTGGGGCATCCAGACCGACTACCACCGCTATCCGCTCGACAACAGCACCAGCGACGTTTACACCGCCCCGTGGAGCTACGACTCCTGGACGAGCGCGACCTACCAGACGCAGTTCAACGTCAACATCAACACGAGCGCTCGCCAGCCCGGGCAGTCCGGCTGGAACAACTTCGTCACCTGGCGCCGGGAGCAGATCTCGCAGGCTGCCAACGTGATGCACCAGGCCATCAACGCGGTCAACCCAAGCGTCGAGTTCTCCGCGGCGGTCTTCGCAAAGGCGATGACCGATTCCGCCCAGCTCACAAAGATGCAGAACTGGCCAAGCTGGGCCAGCCGCGGCTACATCGAGTGGGTTGTTCCGATGGCATACGGCTCATCGACCGCCGGCATCGCCTCCGACCTCCAGGCCGCCAACTCGAGCGCCTCGGGCAAGCGCGTCGTTGCAGGGCTTGCCATAACGTCGGGCACGCGCCCCACCATCACCGAGCAACTGAACACCGCCAAGCAGAACAGCGTCGAGGACATCATCTTCTGGGAGGGAAGCGTTCTGGCGCTCGACGCAACCAAGCGAGCGGAAGTGAAGACTTGGTTCCTCGCCAACGCGACGAAGCAGCGGGGCGACTTCAACGCCGACCTTTACGTCGACGCCCGGGATCGCGCGCTGTTCAACGCGGCGTTCCCCGGCTCGCCCGTCCGCCCGAGCGGCAGCACCCGCCAGTTCGACCTTAACAACGACAACTGGATCGACACACTCGACCTTGGACTGTTCCTCCAGTTCTTTACCAAGTTCCGCTTTGGCGAGGACGGCATCGTTGATCAGCGCGACCTGGACGCCTTCCTCGCGGCGTTCACCGGGCCCGGTTCAGGCTCGGCCCCTGCCGTGCTCAACATGTACGACCTGGATGGCGATGGCGACGTTGATTACAGCGACCAGTTGATCATGCACTCGCTGATCAATCGCCCCGTCACCCCCGACCTGGACGTGAACCGCGACGGCAAGATCGGCATCGACGATCTCTACGTGCAGAACCAGGCCCCGATCGACGTGAATCGCAGCGGGACGATCACCCCCGCCGACCAGAACGTGCTCGAGGCGGCGATCCGCGCGAACGAACTCACCGACATGGGCCAGCGCTGAAGGTAACGCAGCAGCAGCCGGCAGGAACGATCGGGCCGCACCGGAGCGGCACCGTCTGGGGCGTGGGAGACAGCGTGTCAACGCTTGGCATCGACATCGGCGCGTCATCGGTCAAGGTCGCCTTGCTCCGCGACGGCGTTGTTGCCGCCGTTGGCCAGAGCGACCGATACGCCAACCCCGACGCCGCCCAGGTGGGCGATGCGATCCGCGCCGGGGTCGCGGCCCTCGGACAGGCGACGGCGCGCGTGACCGCCGCGGGCGTCTGCGTTCCCGGGGCGCTCGATCCCGCCGGCCTCTCGCTCACGGCCTCCGTCAATATGCCCGGGCTCGTCGGGCAGCGCCTCGACGCGGTGCTGGAGCGGGCGCTGGCATTTCTACCCCAGCGATTCACGATCACCACCGACGCGCACGCCGCGGCGTACGACGCCTGGGCGCTGCACAAACCCCCGGGACGTATGGTCGCGCTCTCCGTTGGCACCGGCGTCGGCGCCGCGGTTCTCGACGAGGGCGCACTGCTGCGGGTGACCGGGCCTTCCTCTGGTCACATCGGACAACTCGACGTCTCCGTCCCGGAACCCGGACGTCCGATCCCGACCGGTCCCGATGGCGGCGTCGGGAGTCTCGAGGCCTACATCGGGTCGGCCGCGCTCCACTCGCGGTATGGCCCGGAAATGTCCACTCGCCTTGCGAACCTCTCGCCCGAAGACGCGCCCTTGCAAGCCCTGGTTCGGGCTCTTCGGATCATCCACGCGATCTATCGCCCCAACTCGATCTGGTTTCTTGGCGGGCACGGGCTTCGCATGGCGCCGAGCGCGCGGGTCATCTTTGAAGCGACCTCGCGCGGGCTGACTCGACTCGCCCGCCCGGGATGGACTCTGAACTTTGGGACGTCTTTGCATCACGCGGCGTCTGGCGCGGCTCGCCTTGCCGAAGCCGCCGCCAGCCCGTCCAAGGAACCCCCGAGCGAGAGACCTCCCAAGCTACCCGAGCTGTCCGTCTTACCCGGAAATGGATAAGGCGGTCCGTTCGCTCTGCGGGCGCGGAATGCGTTGGGCAACAACTGACAATTTTGTTGGGCGCTGCGGCGAAGTTTGGTACACTGGGAGCAATCGCACAACTCGATCGGCGCTCGCTTCGGGCTTTGGATGTCTCGAAGAGGGCGTGATCGCACTCAAGAGCTGAGGAGATCATGAAACGAGCGCACGCTGTTCTTCTTGCCGCCGCCGCCTTTGCCGCCCCGGTGTTCGGCTTCGACTTCCGGCTGGTCAACACCAACGACGTGGACGATCTGGTGAACCCGGCGACCCCGGCGTTCTACATCGGGAACAACCCGTCCACGATCGCGCTGGATGGCGACATTCTCTACGTCGGCGGGTTTAACAACTCTGGCGCGCCGGCCAATCAGCGCATCGTCAAGATTATCGACGTTTTCAACACCCGCGGCCGCGTGGTCGTTCCGACCTCCGAAACGCTCATGCCGTTCAACCGTGGCTTCACGGGCATGGACATCGCGGGTGATCGGCTGCTAGTCAACTACGACAGCGGCTCGCGCAACACGCCCAACTCGCTGCGGCTTTACAACACCGCGGTTCCCGCCCTCAACTCGCCCAACCTGATCACCGCCTCGGGCGTCCCCAGCGGCGAAGCCCCCCGCGGCATCGCCGGCCCCGCCTTCGACTTCGGGTTTGACGGCACCGGGTTCAACGTCGGCGGAACCAACCAGCCCCTGCCCGCGGTGCTCGACTTCACGACGCGCCCGGAAGGCCCCGTCGGGCTCTTCCCCGCGACGCTCGACACCTCGCTCGGCGCGACCTTCTACGAGCCGGACGCGGGCGGCCCCAACGTTCGCGACTTCAACGCGCCGTTCAGCCTCGCCAGCACGCTCTGGCGCGACCTTGACATCCACCCGACGACCGGCATGATCGTCGGGCGCGCGGGCAACAACGTCGTGATCGCCAAGCGCGCCGGCTCCAACGCCACCCTCCAGAGCGTCGTCCAGATCAACAACGGGACCATCACCGGCGTTCTTGGTCAAAACGTGCAGATCGTCAACGGAACGCCCGACGGCGACTTCATCATTTACAACGACCGCCGCATCACCGGCGCTCAGCCCTTCGCCAGCGTCATCAAGACCATCGACGACAACGGCGCCGCGGTGACGGTGAACTTCTTCGACGTCGACGGGACCACGCCCTACGTCTTCCCGGACGGCGTCGGGCTCTACGACTTCTCGTGGGACGGCGACAACCAACGCCTGGCGATCGTCGACTTCGCCACCCGGCGCTACTGGATCTTCGAGACGGTCCAGCCCTGCGGCGCCGCCGACATCAACAGCGACGGGCAGGTCGACTTCTTCGATTACCTCGACTTCGCCAACGCCTTCGGCAGCGAGTGCACCGGCCCCGGCCAGCCCCTGCCCGAGTGCCAGTTCTCGGCTGACTTCAACAACGATGGTCAGGTCGACTTCTTCGACTACCTCGACTTTGCCGCCGAGTTCGGCCGCTGCTCGTAAGCGCGACCGCCGGTTGTTCGTCGGCCTCGTCTGACCCCGTTCTCTGCAAGCCCGCTCTCTTCGAGCGGGCTTTTTTCTGCGCGCCGCGCTCTCCCACCCCGCCTGCTGATCGACCTCGATTGCTCCGTGGGTTCGGGCGGCAACGATGGTACATGCTCAAGCCTCGCGTCATTCCGTGCCTCGACGTTCGCGACGGGCGCGTCGTTAAGGGTGTTCGCTTCAGCGGGCTCCGCGACGCCGGTTCACCAGTCGAGCTTGCCTCCGCCTACGAGGCTCAGGGCGCCGACGAGCTGGTGATGCTGGACGTCTCGGCGACGCCGGACGGGCGAGCTACCGCCATCCACACCGTCGAGGCAATCCGCCAAGTCATTGGGATTCCGTTGACGGTCGGGGGCGGGGTTCGCTCGATCGACGACGCCCGGCGCCTGCTGGAGGCCGGCGCCGACAAGGTGGGCGTCAACACTGCGGCGGTGCAAGATCCGGGACTCCTGACGCTGCTGCGTGATCGATTCGGACGTCAATGCGTGGTGCTGGCGCTCGACGCGGCGCGATCGCGAGACTCCGGCGAGGGGTGGCGCGTTGTCGTCAAGTCGGGCCAGGATCACCTTTCGCTGGATGCGGTCCAGTGGGCGATCGAAGCCGAGCGACGCGGGGCCGGCGAGATCCTTCTGACGAGCTGGGACCGCGACGGCACGCGGGCGGGCTACGACCTGGAACTCATCGCGGCCATTTCGAGCGCCGTTGGCGTGCCGGTCATTGCTTCGGGCGGCGCGGCGACTCCGGCCCACCTGGCGGAGGCGCTGCGAGCGGGCGCGGACGCCGTCCTCGCGGCGAGCATCTTCCACGACGGGGAATACACCGTTGCCGGTGTGAAGCGCGCACTGCGAGCGCTCGGCGTCGCGGTTCGACTGGAGCCACAGGCATGATCGTTCCCTCGATTGACCTCATGGACGGGCAGACCGTCCAGCTCGTGCAAGGCAAGACGAAGGTCCTGGACGCTGGTGATCCGCGCCCCATCGCGGAGAAGTTTGCCCGCGTGGGCGAGATCGCGGTTGTGGATCTGGACGCGGCGCTGAGCCGAGGATCCAACGCGGCTCTGATCGAGCCGTTGCTGCGCGTGGCACCCTGCCGCGTCGGAGGTGGCATCCGCGACGCGGAGACGGCGCTGCGATGGCTGGACCGAGGCGCGACGAAGGTTGTTCTGGGGACCGCCGCCAAGCCCGAGATCTTGCACAAGCTGCCGCGAGCGCGGGTCGTCGCGGCTCTCGACGCTCGGGACGGAAACGTGGTTGTCGAAGGTTGGACCAAGGCCACGGGCGCGAGCATCGCCGACCGGCTCCGCGAGCTCATCCCGTTCGTGGGCGGGTTCCTGGTGACGTTCGTCGAACGCGAGGGCACGATGACGGGTACGAATCTGGAGCTGGCGCGCGAGTTGCAGCGCGCGATCGATGAAGCGGGCGATCGAGGTCGCAAGTATGGACCAACTCGCCTGACGATCGCTGGCGGCGTGCGCATCGCGGCGGAAATCGGAGAACTAGACCGCGCTGGGATGGACGCGCAGATCGGCATGGCGCTCTACACGGGCGCGTTCGACCTGGGTGACGCGGTAAGCGAGTGCCTCACCAGCGATCGACCGGATGGGCTGTGGCCCACGATCGTCGCTGATGAACATGGGGTCGCGTTGGGACTGGCGTACTCGAACAAGCAGAGCCTCAAGGCTTCGCTCGACGAGGGTCGGGGCGTGTATTGGTCTCGCCGTCGAGGCCTCTGGCGCAAGGGCGAGGAGTCGGGCGCCGTGCAGACGCTGCTGCGTGTTGATGCAGACTGCGACCGCGACTGCCTTCGCTTCACGGTTCGCCAAGGCGGGAGCGGCATCGACGTACGCGCGGGAGCATTCTGCCACGTCGGGACGCGGACGTGCTTTGGATCGACCGACCCCGCGAGCGACGCGGAAGAGACGATCGCAACACTGGCCCGGCGGCTCGCGCGGCCACCGAGCAACCGAGACTCGGCGTCGTACACCTCCCGCTTACTGGCCGACCCTGGGCTGCTCCACGCCAAGCTTCGGGAAGAGGCGGACGAACTGACGCGGGCGGCAACCCTCGAAGAAACGGCGCACGAAGCGGCGGACGTGATCTACTTCACGCTTGTCAAGCTCGCGGCCAGTGGCGTGACGCTTGAAGACGTCGAGCGCGTGCTTCGCTTGCGATCTCGCAAGGTTTCGCGGCGTGCGGGCGATGCCAAGCCAGCATGACCGCCCCAACGCAGCGAGCCGGGCCGACACCGCAACGCAATGGGTCCGACCGCGTGAGCGGCCGGGCCAGTTGCCGGATTTCGGTGTTGCATCGCCCCGATCGACGGCCAGGACACCGACGGCACCGGGCACCTGCCGCTTATGGCTGCTGCGGTCAAGCCCTGACCAGGTTCACGGAAACACCCGTGCACCGGGCCCGGCCGTCGATCGGAACGACGTTGCGATGATAGCTGCGTCGCGGGCTGGCATCGCCCAGGTTGCGGGCGCCATTCGGAGCGGATTAATCCGGTCACGCGTCGCCTTAGGGATCATCCAAGAATGGAGAGGAGTGTCCTGCGGGCACGACCTTCAGGCATCAGGAGCACGCGAATGCACAACGAGCTTTTTCCGTCGTCCATCCGCCTTCCCGAGGGTGTCCAAGCCCGGATGATCGCCATCCTGGATCAGCACCTGGCCGACGCGATCGACGTGCAGAGCCACGCCAAGCACGCGCACTGGAACCTGCGGGGCCCCCACTTCGCGGCGTTGCACGCCCTCTTCGACGAGGTTGCCGAGGCGCTTGAAGAACACGTGGACGATCTGGCGGAACGCATCGTCCAACTGGGGGGCTCGACGGACGGCACGACGCGCGGCGTTACGACCCGGAGCAAGGTTCCGGCGTATCCGAGCATCCCGAGCAACGACGGGCTCGGGCATGCTTCGGCGCTGGCCCGCTCGCTCGCGCTCTTCGCGAACGCCGCCCGCGGCGCCATACGGGCTTCAAGCGACGCGGGCGATGATGTCACCGCCGACTTGTTCACGGGCGTGGTGCGAGGTGTCGACAAACTGCTGTGGATGGTCGAGAGCCACGTACCCCGTGCGTGAGCGAGCTTCAGCAAGCCTCGGCGAAGACGCTCGAGAAATCCAGGTAGTCAAAGAAATCAACGCGGCCATTCTGATCGAAGTCGGCGGCGAGGTTGCCGGCGCCGAACGCTTCGACAAAGCCCAGGTAATCGAAGAAGTCGGTCTGACCATTGGCGTCGAAATCGGCGCCGGTGCAGCCTTGGGGGATGCGGAAGGCGTACTTGCCAGACTCATTGACGTTGCCCGCTCGACGAAGCGTCGCAACCGCGACGACTTCACTGTCGGGCGTGAAGTACCCGCCTCGCCCATCGCTTCCGCCTGTGATGGCGGCGTTCGACCCCAAAGTGACCTGGCTGACATCGGCGAGATCGCCCGAAGGCAGGCGCACGGGCGATTGTGCCGCGGCGAGCAGACGCATGCGGCCGAGGTCGTCGCTCGCCACGAGCGCGCCGGTCGTTAAGATCATGACACGACCTTCGCGACTGAGGGCCCATGAAAAGAAAGTCTGGTAGTTCACGGGAGACTGGGGTGGGCCTGGCAGCCGGCGACCGGTCCTTGCGACCTCGCGAACGCTGGCGTCCGGGCTGAACAGGATGAGCGACTGGAATGTGGTCGTGCTCGGGGGCACCCGGACACGCGCGTTCGCCAGCACGTGCCCAGAGTCAGAAATCAGCGGGAAGGTGGGCGTGTCGCCATCAAAGAGCGTGGAGACGATGGCGGTCGGGTCGCCGGGCACGGGTTCGCCCTCGCGAAAGAGGAGGACCGGCTCGGCGCCGGGTTGATAGATCCAGATGCAACCATCGTTGTTGAAGTCGATGCCCGGCCCCGCGAGGCGAGCGCCGAAGGCGATGGCGCCGCTGGAGTTGATGCCGAGGTAGGGATTGCCATTCGAGGCGAAGAAGGCGCCGATGGCACTGAAGGTGATGCCCTGAGGCTGGCCCGGCGCCTGCGAGCCAGACCTCACGACGACCTCGAGCTGCGGTTGCCCGGGTTGCCAGCGGGCCAAGCCAAGGCGGAGGACGCCGTCCTCGTCGAGAAAGCGGGCATAGCACGCGACGACGCCCGAGGCGTTGACGACCGGAGCACCAAAGTCTGCGAAGCCCACCGCGGGTTGGCGGACCGTGCGTGCGATGGCGCGAAGCTCGTTGGAGGTGAAGCGACCGGCGATGAGAGCACGAGCGGTTTCGCCGGGCGTCGAGACGTTGTTCAAGAAGGCCAGGTGCCCGCCGGGCCCAAGCGTTGGCGCAGTCACGGGGCTTGCGGAAGAGGCGTAGGTCCAGCCTTCGAGGCCCGGGACAGCCGTTCCGACGGCATTCAACGCCAGAAACCCGTCCTCGCCTTCGGTGTTGAGCGTTGAGGTTGAAGCAACGCGTGCAACAATCGGAGCGTTGAACGGAAACGTTGAATCACCAAGCGTCGGGAGGAACGACCCATAGCTGATGGTCGTTCCGGGACCATCGAACGCGATGACCCGCAGACCGGACCGATCGGCGACGGACAAGATGGCTCCGCCCACGCTTCGAGCGCCGGTAAAGACGACGTCACCCTGGCCGTTGACGGTGTATGGCGTTTGCAGGTTGACCGCCCGGAAAACCTCGCCCGGTCGACCCGGAATCGGGTCTTCAACGCGCACGATCGGCCGGACCTGGACGGGCTGGGCGGTCGCGGGCGACGCGGCAAGCAACACCGCGAGCAACCCCGCTCGCCCGATGGCCTGGGCGGCTCGGGTTCCTGGCGCAGCCAAGCTGGGCAGGAGTTGTTGGGAGCAGGGGTGCTGGGAGCAGACACGACGCACGACCGCAGCGGCACGATTTGTCGACGTGTTCATTCACACAACTCCCGAGTTGCCGAGCCTATTGCCTGATGCCGAGTCGAGTTCCAAGCCTGGTGCCCAAGCCAAGTCTTGAAGCGAGTTCTGCGAACGCCCGGAGTTTAGGATAGCGGAGTCGGTCGCGCCCGGGGGGTGGCATCACGATCGGTTGTGAGTTCACGGACGTGCGATCGGATCGCCGATACAGGGCGTCATATGAACTACGCTCGCACCGTCATGGACGACGTTGCGGAGAGCGCTCGCCCCGCCCCGCAGTCGGCTCCGCGTTCCGCTGGCCCATCGCCCCAGGCGACGGCGCCGGTTCCTGTGCAACAATCGGGGATGCCGCGACGCACGCCCTCCCGCCGCTCGTCCGACGAACGCTTTGACGTCGCCGGGAAGCATGTTTATCTCATCGGAGTTGGGGGGTGCGGGATGTCGGGGCTGGCGCGGATGCTCAAGGCACGAGGCGCGATCGTGTCGGGCTCGGACTCGACGCCCCAGGACACGACCGAGGCGCTTGAGGCCGAGGGCATTCGCGTGGGGTTTGATCAGTCGAGCGGGGTTCTGCCCGAGGCGTGCGACATGGTGATCGCGTCGGCGGCGATCAAGCCGGACCACCCGCAGTGGCTGACGGCGGAGGCCAGGGGCATCCCGACGATGCTGTACGCCGAGGCGCTTGGCAAGTGCATGATCGGGCGGACGGGCATTGCGATCGCGGGGACGCACGGGAAGAGCACAACGACGGCGATGCTCGGCGCGGCGCTCACCGACGCGGGGCTGGATCCGAGCGTGATCGTCGGAGCGACTTGTCGGCAGCTTGTCCGTGGGTCGCTGGGGACGACAAACCTGATGGAGGCGGCGGGCGCGGGCTTCCGCCTCGGCGGGCTGTCGATTCCCGGGGGCTTGCTTCGCGGGAAGCCCGGCTTGCTGCTGGCGGAAGCGTGCGAGTTCAACAGGAGCTTCCATAACTTCCGGCCCACGATTGCCGCGATCACGAGCGTGGAGGCGGACCACCTTGATGTTTATGGCACGCTGGACGCGGTGGTCGAGGCGTTTGCCGAGTTTGCGGCGCTGCTTCCGCCGGCAAACGAGGGCGGGACGCTGATCATCGCGCACGACGGAGCGCACCGGCGCGAGGTGACCGCGGGCCTGGAGTGCAAGGTCGAGACGATCGGATTTTCGCCCGCGGCGGACTGGGTCATCGGGTACGACGGCGAGGCGAGGCAGGTGTCTCTCTCGCGGAATCGTCAACTGCTGGCGACCTGGACGTGCCTGATTCCCGGGACGCACAACGCGTTCAACTCCGGAGTTGCGATGGCGCTTGCGTTGACCGCGGGAGCGGACGCCGAACTGGTCGCCAAATCGCTCTCGCAGTTTGCGGGGGTGGACCGGCGGATGCAGTTCCTGGGCGAGCACGTTCTGCCGGCGTTTGGAGTCGACGCCCCGCGCGGCGTGCGGGTCTACGACGACTACGGGCACCACCCAACGGAAGTCGAAGCCACGCTTCGGGCGCTTCGCGAGTTTGAGCGACCCCAGACCCGAAACGGACGACTCATCTGCGTCTTTCAGCCCCACCAGCACTCGCGGACGCGATTCCTGCTGGATGAGTTCGCAGCGAGCTTCTCCGCTGCGGACATCGTCATCGTGCCGCACATCTACTTTGTGCGCGATTCCATTGCGGAGAAGACGCGAGTCTCGGCGGCTGACCTGGTCGACCGCCTCCGGCAGCGCGGGGTGAAGGCGATGCACCTGTACCCGTTTGACGCGATCGTTGAGCAACTCCAGAACCTTTGCCGCCCGGGCGACGTGCTTGCGGTCATGGGCGCGGGCCCCGTGTGGCAGGTGGGCAAGGCGTTCATGGAATCGCGGTAGGTACGGACGCTCGAACGATAACTCCAGCCACGAGGGCGCCCTCCATGACGTCAGGCTGCGTGCGCGGCCGGGCTGACCGCATACCTGCTTTACACTCCATGGGGGTGCTTTGGTCCGGCGCGCCACACTGCCACCCGCACCGGTGCTGAACGCCCGCGTGAACCCCCGTACGCTCTGGCATGTCATTCGCCCCGTACTACGTCACGACGCCGATTTATTACGTGAACGACCGCCCGCACATCGGGCACTGCTACACGACGATGGTCGCGGACGCGGTGGCGCGGACCCAGCGGCTGATCCGTGGCGAGGCGTTCTCTCCCGACGCGATTCCGGGCACGGAGGCATATGCCAAGTCGCTGTGGGCGCGGAACGGGCGCGCGGGCACGGTGTTTCTGCTCACGGGCACGGACGAGCACGCGGACAAAGTGGTGACGAGCGCCGCCGAGCGGGGAAGGACTCCTCAGGAGTGGGCGGACATCAACGCGGCCCAGTTCCGAGCGGCGTTCGAGGAGATGGACTGCGCGTTCGACGACTTCATCCGGACCACCGAGGCTCGGCACAAGGACAAGGTTCCCGAGTACATTCGCGCCCTGATGGACACGGGGGACGTGTACCGGGGTGAGTACACCGGGTGGTATGACCAAGGCCAGGAGGAGTACGTACCGGAGAACACGGCGCGGGAGAATGATTACGTCTCGACGATCAGCAAGAAGCCGCTCGTGAAGCGGACGGAGCCTTGCTACTTCTTCCGACTGTCGAAGTTTCAGCAGAGGCTGCTGGACCAGATCCAGAACAACCCGACGTTTGTGATGCCCGAGGCGCGGCGTCAGGAAGTTCTGGGGCGGCTGCGTCCGCCCCAGGTGTTGCACGACGTGCCGATCTCGCGACCAGTGACGAGCGATCCCTCGACCCAATGGGGAATTCGCATCCCGGGTGATGAAGAGAACCGGGTGTATGTGTGGATCGACGCGTTGTTCAACTACTTCACGGCGGTGGACACGCCCGATCGCCGGCACTTCTGGCCTCCGGCGGTGCACATGCTGGGCAAGGACATTCTGTGGTTCCACGCGGTGATCTGGCCCGCGCTGCTGATGGCGCTGAACTTGCCTCTGCCCAGGACGATCTTCGGGCACGGGTGGTGGATCAGCAATGGACAGAAGATGTCGAAGTCGATGGGCAACTTCATCGATTTAGAGCGGCTGCAGTCGTACGCGTCGCGGTATTCGCTGGACTCGCTGCGGTGGTACCTGCTCACGCAGGGGCCGCTCTCGGGCGCGGACGCGGATTTCTCGCACGCGAAGTTTGTAGACGTCTACAACGCTGACCTTGCCAACGGCATCGGCAACTGCGCGAGCCGCGTGGGGAACATGATCGAGAAGTACTTCGGGAGCGTGCCGGAGCGGCCTTCGGATCTGTCGTCATATTCGCTCGGGCTGAACCCCGACCAGGCGAAGGAGTACGACTTCAAGACGGCGTGCGCCGCGGCGACTGCGCGATACATCACGGCGGCCGACGCGTTCGATCTCGCTGGCGCCTTGCACCAGGCGAGCGGGCTGGTTCGCCTGGTGGACGGCTACATCAATGTCACGGCGCCGTTCAAGCTGGCGAAGACCGTTGAAACCGATCCGGGCGCCAAGGCACGGCTCGCGACGATCTTGTACGCGTGCGCTGAGACCATTCGCGTGGCGAGCCTGATGCTGTCGCCGGCGCTGCCCATCAAGATGGCGTCGCTGTGGCAATCGTGGCAGTGCCATCCGGCGGCGCAGGTGGCGCTCCGCGAACTCGCGGCATTCGGCGGGGCACACGCCATCAAGCCCGCGACGCAGATCCACAAGGGTGAGCCGCTGTTCATGCGTGCGGACCCCGCCGAGGCGGCGCCGAGGATGGATGGGACGACTGACGAGGAGTGAATCACGGGAGTTGCCACGTGCACAGCCGCTCGGAATCCGAGGTCGTGCTGACGCGGGAGCCGTGGTGCCTGGAGAAGAGCGCCGACTCACCGCAGGTGTTGATAACTGGAATCGCGCGACGGAGGGCCTCGTTTAGGGGGGTCTCCCTCGAAATGGGGGAGATGCTCAGCGTATGCTCTGGCCGAGAAATCTCTAAACACTTCGGATCGGCTGCTTTCGAGGTCGTTCGGTTGCTTGGCGTTCGTTCGGAGGAGGATCACAGCATGTCGCTTGCCACCGGCCTGAGTTCCGCGTTTGCAGTGCTTTGCCTGAGCGGCGGCGTCTCCCTTGCACAGCCCGCGACGTTCTTCGACGTTGGCAGTTTCGAAGCGCCGGCGTCGCCCTCGTCCACCAAGGAGTATGTGGGCGACACGTTTGGCGCGTTCGACTTTGGCGGAGAAACGGTGACGGTGAAGTGGTTCCGCTTCGCGTTGACCGCCCCCATCTCGGGCGATTTGTTCCTCGACATCGACTCTCGCATCTACAGCGGCAACGACAACTTCTTTGCTCTCTACGACAACGCCGGCAACCTTGTCGCGACGGACGACACCGACGGGAGCTTTCCCGAGGGCGTCGGCGCGGGGCTGTCGTTCGGTTCCACGGGCTTTCGCACTCCTCCCGACACGCCGGTCCTGCGTGGACAGGACGGGCCCAACTTGGCCGCGGGGACGTACTGGCTTGCCCTGGTCGCGGGGCCAGCATCGGCGATCACCGTGAACCCGACCAACTGGGATGTTGCGACGACTTCGTCATTCCCGGTCAGCTTCGAGGATTACTTTGAGATGAGCTTTGCGGTGGGCAACACGACTCCGCTCCCGCCACCGATGAATGACGAGTGTCAGAACGCGTTGCCAGTTGGCGAGAGTCCGGTGCGGGGTGGGGAAGTCTGGACCGGTTCGAACGCCGGCGCGCTGCATCACGCGGCGACCCCTTGCTATCGCAACTCGCCCTTTCCAGACTTGCTCCCCAAGGAAGTCTGGTTCCTGTACACCCCGACGCGGACCGGGCGAGCGATTGTGACTGCGGACGGCGGGGCGGGCGGGGCCGCGACGCCCATTCTCACTCGCTACGACGTGTGCGGCGGGTCGGCGCTGCAATGCTCGGGAGGCGGTTCGTTTGACTTTGGCGAGGGTGTCCGCATCCTGATTGACGTCGTCCAAGGCGAGCCGGTGCTGCTCTCCATCGGTATTCGCGCGGGATCGACCGGCCCGCTGTCTCTGGGCATCGACCTGCTCGATCCGCCTTGCACGCTCGAGGTTCCCACGATCTCGGCGCGCGAGCCTGAACCGTGCGACTCAGACCTGAATGGCGGTTGCAACTCGGTGCCGGCGGCGTATGGCGTTCTGCGCCTCAACCAGCCGATTGTCGGGACGCTGTTCAACACGACTTCCCGCCGCGACACCGACTGGTTTGAGTTCACGATGCCGCGCGCCGGTCGGGTGGAACTGTCGCTGCAGGCGCAGCTTCCGGCGTTTGCCGCGATTCTGGAGCCAGACAACGGCAACTGCTTCACGCCGAATCTCGTGGCGGCACAGACGGGCGGCTACCTGGACAACACGTGCATCCCCGTCTCGGCGACGGCCGATCTGCCCGCGGGCGTGCATCGCGTTGCGGTGGCGCACCTGAACTTCGACGGCTTTGCGTGCGGCGAGGGATACGAGAACTACATCCTCAGCGTTCGCTCCGACGTGGGATGCGCCGGTGACTTCAACAACGACGGGCAAGGTGACCTGTTTGACTATCTCGACTATGCAGCGGCATTTGCCAGCGAGGACGCCGCCGCGGACTTCAACACCGATGGGCAGGTCGATGTCTTCGATTACCTTGACTTCGTCGCGGCGTTGAGTGCCTGCTGAGTCGAGGTCGAAAGAACGCGCCACGGACGGTGGACAGAGGGCGTGGCAATCCCGACGAGTAGCGAGCTTGCGCGCAGTGGGATGCCAGAACCAAAGCTCGCATTCCGCAAGCTTCACTCGCTCGTGATGACGCTTGACGGAGAAGAGGTGGGCGGACGCGGGAATAGCCGGGAAACCCTGAGGAAACGGGGAAGATCGTTGACCCTCCCCCAACGCGTGCCTATCATGCCGACCTGATTGCGGGGTGGAGCAGTCCGGTAGCTCGTCGGGCTCATAACCCGAAGGTCGCAGGTTCAAATCCTGTCCCCGCTATTGCCGGGCCGGTTGCGAAAGCAGCCGGCCCTTTGGTTTTCAGGGAACGCTGCCGAGAGACCTCGGCGGCGTTTTCGCGTTTTGGCCCGCGTTCCGAAGGGATCGCGAGAGCCACCCCTCGTGGGCCAGGTCTCTGCCGCTCGGCATGTCCATAACCGGCTCCTGCCCACTCGGGCCTCACGGGCGCGACTTTGGCCCAAAGTCTCTCCGCGTCTCTCGTCGCCTGGTGCCCGGGTTAAGAGGGGTTCGTGCTCGCGATAGTGCGACAGATGAAGTCACATCTGTACCGCGACGCGCTCGGGTCGGTCCATCGACATCGACCCGCCGGTTCACAAGCGGGCAGATAGCGCGACGGCTGCATAGGGGACCACTACCGGAGCGCGTGCTGCACCGGCTGGATGGAGCCCCCGATGCGAACCCAGAACCCAGAGACCATGACGCCCGCGGAGCGCGACGCCGAAGTCGCGAGCATCCTCGCGCTCGGCCTCGCACGGGCCATCCATGCGGAACGTTCGCGTTCCACCCGGGAGGCGGGCGACCTGGCGAAATCTGACGCCGATCGACTTGAACTTCCGCAGCATGCAGACCTCAGTGTCTCCGCACGGCCCCGGGGTTAGGGCTCCGGACCGATCCGAAGAGGAATTCCCATGTCTGATGCGATCGAACGACAACTCGGCGAGCTTCAGCGGATGACCACCAGCGACTTGGTGGACCGCTACGAGGAACTCCACGGCCACGCCTGCCGCACACGCCACCGCGCCTACCTGATCCGCAAGATCGCATGGCGTATCCAGGCCAACGCGGAGGGCGACCTGAGCGAGCGGGCCAAGCGGCGGGCGGCCGAACTGGCCGACGACGCCGAGATCCGCACGATGGCACCCCGCTCGTACACCTCCCCGCCGCAGCCCGGCGAGATCCGCACCAGGGTGCGATCGCTCGATACGCGCGACCGCCGCGATCCCCGGTTGCCCCCGCCCGGCTCCGCGATCGTCCGCCAGTACAAAGGGCGGACGATCCGGGTCATCGTGCTTGGGGACGGTGAAGGCTTCGAGTTCGAAGGCGAGCGGTACGGAACGCTGTCGGTAATCGCCAAGAAGGTGACGGGCCAGCACATCAACGGCTACCGCTTCTTCGGATTGCGGGGTGGCCGATGACCAAGCGAGGCCGAACGGCCAGCGTGCCGCCATCGCGGGATCGGGGCGCGGGAGCACCCGGGCCAACCCGTTGTGCGATCTACACCCGCAAAAGCAGTGAGGAGGGACTCGAACTCGAGTTCAACTCCCTTGACGCCCAGCGGGAAGCGGCGGAGGCATACATCGCCAGCCAGCGGAACGAAGGGTGGATCTGCCTTCCGGACCGATACGACGACGGCGGCTTTTCCGGCGGCAGCATGGAGCGGCCGGCGCTTGAGAAGCTGCTGAAGGACATCGAGGCCGGTAAGGTCGACTGCGTCGTGGTCTACAAGGTGGACCGCCTCAGCCGCTCGCTCATGGACTTCGCCCGCATCATGGAGACGTTCGACCGCAAAGGCGTCTCGTTCGTCTCGGTGACACAGCAGTTCAACACCACGAGCTCGATGGGACGGCTGACGCTCAACATCCTGCTCTCGTTCGCCCAGTTCGAGCGCGAGATCATCGGCGAGCGGATCCGCGACAAGATCGCCGCCCAGAAGCGCCGGGGCAAGTGGGCGGGCGGCGTGCCCATCCTGGGCTACGACGTCGATCGGTCCGGCAGCAGCCCTCGCCTGGTGATCAACCCGCGCGAGGCGGCCAAGGTCCGCGCGATCTTCCAGATGTACCTCGACAAGGGCTCGCTCCAGCGGACCGTGACCGAGCTGCGGCACCGAGAGTGGAAGAACAAGCGCCGCGTGACCAAGAAGGGCGTCAGCGTCGGCGGCCAGCCCTTCAACACGGGCACCCTCCACGTTCTTCTGACCAACCCGCTCCTGACGGGCAAGATCGTCCACCGGGGCAACACCTATGACGGCGAGCACGAGGCCATCGTCGATCCCGCATTGTTCGAGCGTGTCCGCCAGCAGCTCCTCGAGAACGGCAGGACCGGTGGAATCGAGATGCGCAACAAGTACGGGGCGCTCCTGCGTGGGCTCCTGCGGTGCAAGAAGTGCGACTGCGCGATGATCCACACGTTCTACGGCAAGCGGGACAAGCAGTACCGCTACTACCGATGCTTGGAAGCCATCAAGAACGGGGCGCACACCTGCGAGGCATCGTCGCTGCCCGGGCTGGAGATCGAGAAGCTCGTGGTCGACGAGATCCGCACCCTCGGCGGCGACCGCGAGCTGCTGGATCGCATTCTCGCCGAGGCCCAGGTGAACGTCGACCAGGAACTTACGGCGCTCAAGACAGAGCGGGCATCGATTCACGCTGCGCTCGGCCGATTGGAGCAGGAGTTGCGGGAACTGGTGGCGGACAGAAGCGGAACCGCCGCCGCGACCGCCCGGCTCGCCGCCGCCCACGAGCGGGTCAGCGGCGCACGCACCCGCCTTGCCGAGGTGGAGACCCGGCTGGGTCTGATCGGAGCCAAGGCCATCACCCGCGAGGAGGCCCGCAAGGCGCTGAAAGAGTTCGACGGGGTCTGGGCGCAGCTCTCGCCCCGCGAGCAGGGCCGGGTGTTGAAGTTGCTCTTCTCGAAGATCGAGTACGACGCGGAGAACGCCACCGTCGCGGTGACGTTCCGAGCGACCGGGATCGCCGCTCTGTGCGCCCGACGACTGGAGGAAGCCGCGTGACCACGGTATTGCGGACCATCCATATCACCCGAAAGGCCCGCCGCAAGCGCGTGGTCCTCGGCCCCGAGGCCCCAAAGGCCGAACTGCCGGGCCGTGTGCCCCGCGTGGCCCGCCTACTGGCCTTGGCGATCAAGTACGACCGGCTCCTCCGGAAGGGCGTCGTCGCGGATCTCTCCGAGCTCGCCCGACTCTGTCAGGTCACGCAGCCGCGGATGACGCAGATCATGAACCTGCTGCACCTTGCGCCGGATATTCAGGAACAGATCCTGGACCTTCCCGCTGTCCCGAACGGCCGCGACCCGATCACGGAGCGGGACCTGCGGCCTGTCTGCGCGACGTTCTCCTGGTGCAAGCAGCGCCGGCTGTGGAGCGATCTCTCTCCCACCGGCAATCAGGCACGCGCATGACCCTTAGGCTTTGCTCGCCTTGCGGTACACCTCGTCCAGCGTCTGCCCCTTGCCGTTCTTCCATTCGATCCAGCCGTTGGCACTGCCGCCACTTACGATCGCGGCCGCAGCGCTTGGAGTCGTAAAGACCCAGTCCCGCTCGAAACGGTAACCGGTCTTCGTCAACGACAGCACTCCAGAGCCCACCAGTTCCTCTCGCCTTGGCTCGATGGTGTCGTGCGACGAGAGTGCCGCATCGCGGCGTGCGAGTGAGCCCTTCAACACGACGAACCCCTCTTCGTTGTAGACGCCGCGAGCATCCGCGCCGCCTCGCTTGCACAAGAACACATCGCGATCGGTGGAGTTGGGACCGGCCGCTGGCTCGAAGATCGGGAATCCAAGCGTGCTCAGGAGCACCTCGGCTGTCTCGAACACCTCCGCGACATCCGACCGCATCGCCTCAGGTACCGTCGGCTCACCGCCTGCATTGCCATTGTCGAGCTGGTAACGACCGGCACGCGTCGCTTTCTCGATCGAGATCCACTCCAGCAGCTTCCCGTGGGCCTTGGTGAAACTGCCGGTCCGCGAAATGATCGCCACAGCGGTGTTCCAAAAGTCCTTGTTCTTGTTGTGCGTCTTCAACCTGACGCCGCAGTCCTCGGCCTCTCCGATGTAGGCGACGGGGAGTCCGCCTGTCTCCGACTCGCCGAAGAGAAAATAGAGTCCGACGCCGCAGAGTTCGGATCGTCGGAGCCCTTCATCAAGTTTGGCGCGCGGCACCACGACGGCCTGCACGATGCGAGTGGTGATCTCTGCGATGCGGACACCGCGGGGTTCACCCTGGGGGCAGTAGATCTGAATGGTCTTGCCAAGGGCTTTCACGGCTTGCCTCCGGGTGATCACTTCCAACCGCTACTCAGCGCTGCGCGCTTTGCGGCCCGCGACAGCACTCTCTCGCAGGACTCCCAGTCGGTCTTTTCAATGCGCTGATACCGCAGATCGAACGGATGCTGCTTGGGAACGGCCTCGATGACCTTTTTCGCCCGAGCCACTTCGCCGAGCGCGACGTCGATCCACACATCCTCGAGGACATCCGGCACCTGGCCGAACAGGGTGAAAATACCCTGCAGCCGCGCGGAGAGCAGTTGGTGCACGCGATCCTCGACAGACCCCAGGTACCGCATGTTGTAGATGTAGACCGTGTCGTTCAGTTGACCGATTCGCTGGATGCGGCCCTTACGCTGCTCGAGCCGGGTGGGATTCCAGGGCAAGTCCAGGTTGATCAACGTGCCGAGGCGCTGAAGGTTCAGTCCTTCCGAGGCCGCATCGGTGCCAAGAACGAGTCGAAGCGTGCCGCGTCGTACCGCCGCTTTGATCTCTTCGCGGTCCACAACGACAAACTCGCCATCACGGAAGACACTGGATCGACCCGAGCCTGCGTAGATGGCGATCGGCTCGTCGGGAAAGTCTCGCACCAACTGGTCCGCCAGCCATCGAACCGAGTCGTAGTACTGACTGAAGATGATGCAGCCTCTCGAAAGCCAGTCCTTCGCTTTCAAGCATGTCCGAACAACCTCGTACTTCGGATCTCGTTCCTTGTTGGCCTCCAGGGCTTTGACGAACCGCTGCAGCAGCCCACGCTCCTCCTCGGTCAGCGTCTTCGACATGCCTGTCGGTGGTGCATCCGCGTCATCCTCGGCCTCGCGTCCGACTGAGACCGCGTCAAGGTCACGCCATGATCCAAGCATCTGCTCGGCCGTTGCGCGACCCGCTTCTACCGTGCTGCCCACGCGCCGCAGAAGCAGTGTGCGCAGGAAGCCGGAGCCCTTCATCCGCGCTCCGAGCTTCTTGCAGAACTCCTCCGCAAGGCCGTACGCCTCCTGGAGGTACAGCGGAAGCCGGACCGCGTCGTCGTCGCCCTCGCCGAGTAGTTCGACCTTGATCGGCTTGAGATACGGTTCACCCGTTTCGGGATCGCGCGTCTCCTCAAGGTACTTCCTGCTGCGACGAACGATGTGCCGGATGAACGGATTGTGATCCGTCACGAACCGCGGGAACATCTTCTTTGCACGTTCCTTGTCAGGCGGCTTGAGGCGGTCCCAATCGCTTCCGTTGGCAGTCACCTGCTCATCTGGCATTCCGAGTGAACGTCGAAGAATGTCGAAGTCGCGATGTTCTTGCCGTGGTGGGAACGGCGTCCGCACCCAATCCCAGCGATCCAGATCGTCGTCCGGAATCGGCGTCTCGCCCATGACGAGCGTTAGCGCGTCATCGGCCTTTCGCCACTGGCTCCATGCGCCACCCAACACCGACTCGCTGCCACGGGACAGCACATCGAGCAGATCCCACGCCTCAACCGGACGGAGCTGCACGGGCGTAGCGGTTGCGAGCAACATACTCTTCGACCGCTGTGAGAGATGGTACAGGAACTCCAGCAGGTTGTTGGGGTCGGGCTTCTCGCCGTCTCTGCCCTCACCAAGATTTTGTCTGCGGGCATTGTGCGCTTCGTCAACGACAACGCACTCGAACTGCATCGCCTTGAGATGCTCCGCATCATCACACTTGAAGATCGCCCGCGATGTGGGCACGATGCCAATGCGGCGAGGGCAGCGCTTGATGCCCTCGGGTCCGTACTTGGGATGCTCGACATCGGCTTCATCGACCCAGCAATCCCCCGTCCAGACCGCCGACGGGGTATCGAGAAGCTCCATCAGCTCGCCCTGCCATTGCCAGACGAGAGCCTTGGGTGCGAGGATGAGGACCGGCTTGTCGCCCACGAGTGCCATGAGCTCCGCCGCCATCGCGAGCTGCACGGTCTTTCCCAGTCCGACCTGGTCGGCCAGCACAAAACGCGCCCCGCCGGGGTTGCGAAGGTGTGCATCAAACGCCAGCTTGACGAAGAACTTCTGGTGCTCCCAGAGACCTGCCTGCTGGCGATACACGGGGGATTCGACGAACACCGCCGCAGCCTTCGGGTCTTGTGTAACTGGGTCCGGCTCCTTGACCCAGGCGTCCACAGAACCGACCACGGATCGCTTGCTCAGCCGCTCGATGTCCTCAAGCACAAACTCCGCGAGCGGGACGGCGGCGTGATGGCTCCACAGCGCATCAAACTCCTCCTGAACCCACGCCACTGATTCCGGAGACGGATCCTCCCACATCAGCTCGTAGTTCATGGTCCACGCGGCTGTGGACTCATTCACGCTGCCGAGGAATGAAGTCTTGCTTCCACCAGCCAAGGTGATCACGCCCGCCTTGCCGTGGATGAGTCCAAAGTGCCGATCAGGCAACACGCGGACCTGCAGTTTGCCGCTCTTGAGGAACTGGTACAGACGCGTCATCCGCATCTTTGCGGCATCGCCCCCCTTGTCCACCAGAATCTCGGGCTTGCTGCCGCACCACTCCTGGCGAAGCGCGTTCGCCGCGGCGCGTGCCGTCGCCACATCCTGTGGCTGCAGCCCAGAGTTGCACACGACACGAATCGGCCCTTGGACTGCCTCGATCGCTTCGCCTGCCGTCTCCAGAATGGAGCCGGCGAAGTATCCGGCGATGCGGTCGTACGCCAACGCTCCCTTCAGCCGATCCGCGAGAAACGACCGATCCAGGCGCTGACGCCGAGACGAGAATCGCCGAATCGGGCTGGACTGAGGCTCGCTCATGGGGAGGGAATTGACTTCGAATCAGACGTTGTCTTGCCGGTTCCGCAGCGCGCCGGCCAACAAGGCCGCGGCGTGGGCATCCTTGTGCCAGTGCTCCAGCGATGCGTTCTTGCCGAGCGCGGCGATGTAGTCCAGCAGATCGATGAGCCGCTGGCGGTTCGCGGCGTAGTCCTTCACCTCGGTCTTGAACCAGGTGATGCCGTCGCGCGTGCTATCCGTCTCGGCGGTCTTGAAGGTGGCGAAAAGAGCGTGGCGCACGAGCGATGAGCCGAAGCCGGCGTCGCCCAGTTCCTTGCGGCCGAACTCGGTGGCCGTCTTCAGGCGTGTCTCGTTCGCCTTGGTGCTGGCCAGCAACTGCTTGTACTCCTCGACGCCAAACCCGCGTGCGAGCTCCTGATACACGCCCTGGCGATGCTCGCCGTGACTTTCCATCTCCAGCCCCTTGACGTACAGGCGCTCCAGCGAGGACAGACTCTTCCACAGATGCGGTTCGATACCGACGGGCACGAGGTGGTCGCAGGCGATCTTGACGGCCTTCTCGATGATCTCCTCGACCTTGCTCTTCTCACCCTTGCCGCGCTTGCGGGTCAGTTCGTACGCGACGTCGATCTCCTCGATCTTTTTGCTCGTCAGCACGCGGAGCGCGGCGGCATAGGCCGCAAGCTGGTAGTCGGTGTCGCTGAAGTTCGGGTCGCGAGCGTCGTCCAAGTCCTTCATCGAATCGAGTTGCCGACGAACCTCGCCCTCAACCTCTTGGTACACCTCGTCGAGGAAGGCGGTGTCCGTGCTTGTCTGCTTGCGGAGGATGAGCAAAACGGTGCCCTGGACGTAGTTGCCCTCCCCGACAGCCGGACCGGTCTCGGTCGCGATGCACCACGCAGCGGTAACTCGAAGCCCGGCTGCCCAAAGAATCAGTGCGAGATCAGCCCACACGCTCGCATCTTGGTGCGTGAACATCACAACCTGCAGGCCATTCGCGGGCATCTTCTCAGCCAGCCTGCGATAGCAATCGACCATTGCCTGGGCAAACGACTCGCCGTCCCCTGCCACGGCAAGCGCACGTCGACTGTCGGCGGTCCACTGTGGAAACTGATGCCGAATCTGACCGTCGTACCACGCCAGATAGAACTCGGAGAGTTCTGGATAATTGACTGCATCCGCGTAAGGCGGGTCCGTGATCCAAGCGTCGCATACCTGATCTACGAGTCGACCATCGCTCACCGCTGACCGGCTGGGATGACACGAGTCGATACGAGGAGGAATCAGCAGGCTCTCCGTTGAGACGAGAGGCCTCGCCGAATAGTTGAACAGCGTGTTGTATGCCTGATTCAAAAACGTATTCTTGCCGCCACCGATGCCCCCGCCGTTGGCGGGGAGCCAGACAGAGAGCCGCGAGTTCCAGTCGGCGAGTCGGCCGACAAGAAGTAGGATCGCAATGGCCTCTGTCTCGCGCAGGGCTCTTGCGTGTACGGAGAACAGCCCAATTTGCAGCAGTTGCCTCGGCGTGAAGAGATGATGCCAGTGCGTCCAGCCCCGCTCGCGCCCGAGCCTGGTTGTCTCTGCCCCGGGCTCGATCTTGCGACTCGGGATGAAGCCCTTGGCTTGCCACTCGTCAAAACGCTCCATGATGAGCGAGAGCACCTTGGCCTCCCGCTTCAGGTCGTTCGCGGTCGGGGCGAGGTAGTGGCGCTCGCTGAAGGTCTTTTCAACGGACTCGCCCTTAGCGTTCTCGACCCATTCCGTCCAGGTGTCTGCCCAGCGGATGCAGTACAGCCGCTCGCCAAAGATGTCGTCGGCACGGGGTACCACGTCGCGGCTCTCCCAGCCGCGGAGGCGACTCTTGCTGTCACCAAAGTCGCCTCGCCCATCACCACGAATGACCTTGATCGGCGTGCGGTTCTTGCAGTGGGGACAGATCAGCTCCGAGTCCCCGACCGTGCCCGCTTTGGCCGCGGCGAAATCCTTCGCGTTCGCATCCTCGACGACCTCGAAGTCGAATCGCTTACGCTTCTCATCGGGGATTAGACGAGCGATGACGTTCGTCTTCTCGGCGATGACCCACGAGGGGGCCAGGGGCACTCGCCAGCCACACTCCGGGCATGTGGCCTCGGTGCAGTACAGGTAGGCGTCGGCCCGCCAGCGCCGTCCGGTCCTGGGGTCGGGCTCGCGATGCTCGATGCCCCACTCGGTGATCTGGCGATCCACCTCATCGAACACACGGCGCTGCGCGTCCTGAACCTCTTTTGCAACCTCAGGCCCACCGCCGACGATGTTCAGTGCGGCCCAGGTGAGGAGGGCGGCGACAGGGTTCAGGTCGCTGCCATAGGCCTCGCAGCCGATACGGGCGGCCTCGAAGGGGATGGACCCGCCGCCACAGAATGAGTCGCCCACACGCGGGACGTGGCCGAACCGACGCTTGCCGAGTTCAGCGACCAGTTCGGGGATCGTCGATGCGGCGGTGCCGAGGTGGGCGTTGATGATCTTCCAAGCGGCTGAAGATGGG
Source organism: Planctomycetota bacterium (assembly GCA_033763815.1). GTDB lineage: Bacteria > Planctomycetota > Phycisphaerae > Phycisphaerales > UBA1924 > JANRJU01. Next base: position 7,012 of record JANRJU010000003.1, on the reverse strand, counting down.
CCGTCGATCTGCTCGGGGCGGTCGCAGTACTCGAGCCGTTCGTCGTAGGACATCGACAGAAAGACGCGGCGCTGCAGCTCTTCCTTGTCCTCCTTCTCGAGTCCCCGTTTGAGTTTGGCAGCGTCCTCGGTGGACCCTTTCTCGAACCACTCCGTTCGCTCGGATGGCGGAAGACGTCGGAAGAGCTCCTTGGCCGGGATGTTCGCCGACTTGCGGCGGAGCATCCCGTCGTCATCCATGGTCATGAGCCGCAGGAAGACCTCGCGGTCCATCTGTGGGTCATCGGTCGCCGGCAGCAGGAGTCCGAGGATGGTTGCCCTACACAGCACGAGCGGTTTGCGTCCCCACCACTTGCCCAAGCCGGTAAGTGTCTGGCCTGCGACGGCCTTCCGCTCGGTGTATGACTCCTTGCTCATTTTCGAGACGGGGAACTGCGACTCGATGAAGCAGGTGTCGCCCATCGGCGTCGCACGCTTGGGCTCGACCTGGATGGCCGCGTTGGGACCGGCTGCGGCTTTGGTGGGGAACATGGTCATGACGATCTCTTTGTTCGCCCGCCAGCGCCCTTTCGGGGCTTCGCGGGCTTGGATGATTTCGAGGGTGATGCGGGCTTAAGAATCTCTGCCGTGTCTGTTTCACGCTCGATGACAGACGGGGGCTCGGAGGCTGAGGCGGGCTCAGTGTCCGGCTCGGCTGGCTCACCTGGGGCGATCGGTCCATCACTCGACGAAATCGCCGGCGATTCGCTGACGAGCCGGAAGAACTCAGGAACGACCGGTTGGTCCAGCACGCGGTTGGTAACCGGATTCTCGGTGAGTGCGTACCGGACGGCCTTGCGCCACCCGCGGTTGCGGCCGGTCATGAAGTTGCCCGTCGCCGCGGCGGTCATGGTGTAGAGCCACCAGCGCTCTTCGGGCGTAAGTCCCTGCCAGTTGGCGACAGCTGTTTGGACGAGCGCAGGGTCCGCATCTTCAATCGCCCAGGCGAGGAGGGTGAGTTCCTTGCCCAGAAGGCGAGTGACAGGGTTGTATCCGGTCTTCCATCGGCCCGGCTTCACCCCTTCACGCTTCAGCCGAACATTGAACTCGGCACGGAGGACCTCGGCGATCTCATTCCACTTGGCGCGGGGTAAACGGCAGCGGACCTGGCCATCGTCTCGCTCCACACCGTAGTGCTGAGACAGGGTGATGCGATCTGGGTTCCAGGACAGGTGCTCGCTGATCTCGACCGGATGGGAAGAGCCACCAGGGATATGGATGAGGAAGTGCGCCGCCGACGTGTCGGGATCGAACCCGAAAGATCCGGCGAGCGCTTCGAGCCCCTGGTTGGTCGTTTTCTTGGCCATCCGTGTCCTTGCGAGCATTACTGCACGACCTCCCCGCGACGCAGTTCGGTCTTGACTTCGTTGACCCAATCGAGCAAGGCCTGGCCTCGCTTGAAGTGGACGGTGGCCGCCTCAATCCCGAGTTGGCCGGAGCCGGGGAGTTTCCGCACCGCCTCGACAGCCTGATTCAGGTCGATGGCCGCCAGTTCGATCTTCTCGTGCAGATTGAGCTCGGCCCAGCGATCGCCGGTGACGCTGATCTTGAGCCCGCTCACGCTCGCGTCGTGACGCTTGAGCCGTTCGATGAAGTCGTAGGACTCCTGTGTGATGTGATAGGCGTGGGACCGCCTCCAGACTGCGGGCTTCTCCGGGTCGATCGGTTTGACCTCGTCGTCCTTCTTGCTCCAGTCGATGGCGATCTGCTCGACGGGAGACTCGACGCCATCGCAGGCGGCGTACGCGAGCACGAGCGGCGTGCCCTTCTTGAGCGCGATCGGACCGTCGTAGGTGCCGCCGGCGAGCTGCGGGCTTGAGCCGTCGGTGGTGTAGCGGATCTCGGTTTGTCCGTTCTTGCTCGGAGCGGCCTTGAGCTCGAGCATCCGCTCTCCCTTGGGCCCGGAGAAGAGGCGGTACTTGAGCGTCACCCGGTTCTTCCACGTCACCGGCTTGCCGTTCGGATGCACGCCCGTGCTGTCGACCGCGAGGAACGAGACTTCCATTTCCGTCGTGCGGAAGAGGCCGTTGTCGACCTTTTTGGATGCGGCGGTCGCATCTGCGCCGATCTCGGCATAGACGGTGTCTCCGTGGATCGGCGTAAGCTTGAGCTCCACCTCACCGGTGTCATCGTCACGGCTTCGTTCCTGGATCTGCACGGCAGAGGTCTTAGGCGGCGGAGGCGAACGGTCAACGTAGCCGCCGCCGTCTTCTCGCCAGATTTCCTTGTGAACGAGCTCGTCTTTCAGCGCATCAAGCGCATCGCGACGGTGCCACTGCCACTGCGGGTTGACGGCCGCACGCTTCTTGACCTCCGTCCACAGCATCTGCGGCTGGGTGAACAGGCGGGCCTCGATCTTCTTGCGGAACGTGTCGCCGGTGATCTCGTCGGTGAACTTCTGCTTGTCGCGGAGGGCCTGAAGGATCTGGTCTTCGCCGTTGTACTTGTTGCCCTCAAACTTCATGAGGAAGTCCGCGCTCGCGAGCTCGTCCTTGTCCGATCGCCGCGTCGGATACCACAACGTCGAGAATGTCTCTTTCACGGCAGAGAGGAACTGCTGGAGGATTCGATCCTTGAGCTCGTCCGCCTGCTTGAACTGCGGATCGGTGGGAGGCACTCTTTCCGCCTCCATCTCGTCGATGATGTGCTGAACGGCCTTGAGCCGCTTGGCACTGTCAAGGAGGCTCTCAAACGTGTTGCGAGAGCCAGTGAGAAACGCCACCCGGTTCTTGAACGTCGTCTGTTCCCAGAATGCCCGCAGCTGCGGATTGAGCCCTTGGCCAACGAACGGTTCGGACACCACGAGAGTGACCTTGTCGACCGCAAGCTCAATCTCGTCGATCGCTGGAAGCGCGAGCACGGATTGGTAGCACCAGCCGGTGACCGAGTTGAACAGCGAGCCGAGCCGGTCCCGCAGTTCCTTCATCGACTGCTCGCGGACGTACGCGCGGGCGAGCGACTCAAGCTTCGCGTTCAGGTTCTCGGTGTTCTTGAAGAACAGCTTGCCGTCGCGGTTGGAGTGCAGGTACCACGCCGCAGTCGCCAGCTTCTCGAGGACGTCGCCCTTGAGCTTGGCGAGGTTCCGGCCGGGCGCGCACAAATAGGCCACCAGTTCCGGGATGGAGAGGCCGAGCACGGCATTAGGGACGTTGGCGAGGGAGGCCATGAAGATCAGGCGGCATGCGTCAACGGCATCGGTCCCACCGAGGTTCTGATCCATCGTTTCCGCGACGGCCTTGCCCTGCGAAGCGATGTCGTGGGCCACCGCATTCTCGAGGTTCGGATTAATCTGACGGATTTCGGAGAGCGTCTCCGCATCGTTTAGATCAATGTCGTGAACAGAAATCAGGTGGCGCTTATCGGCTTCTCCGGACTGCCACAGCCGGGATGTGATGATTCGCATGAGCCGGATCAGCGCTCGCGTCTGCTGGAAACCGGGATTCTCACGGAAACGGGCGTACAGGTCCTTGACCGCGGGGTGGAACGGGTAGCTCGACTGCACAAGCTGGCCAAACTGCTCGGGCGACTGAGCGGTGATGTCCATCTGCTTGGCCTCGCGGATGGCTTTGGCGTATCCCTGCGCGACATCCGCGATGTCCGAGTCCTTTGGCAGCGTCTTGAAGAGCCGCTTGCGGATGATGTGGTAGAACTCGTCGGTGTTGATCTGCACCGGCGTCAGGTTCATCGAGTGCCGCTGGGCTTCATTCTGGAGTTGCTGCAATACCTGCTGGATCTGGGCGCTGGCTTCGGCGTATGTGCCGACGAGGTCGGTGAGAACCACGCAAACGTTCTTGAGCTCGGCCTCGGCGACGGCTTCGAACAGGTTGGTGAGCGCGGTCGCAGTGACCTTTGCGAGATCGGAGTTGCCGACTGTCGTTGCTTTCGCGTTGTCCAGGTATGGCGGAAGCTCGTCGAGCAGAATCAGTGTCGGTTCACCTTTCAGCAGGTTGATCCAGGCGGTGCGACCCGGGGCCTTTAGGGGCTGGTAGTACTCCTTGAACGCGTCGTGCTTTCCGAGCTGTCGCGCGATCTCACCCCAGATGCCGTGGGGAACATCCGTCTCGCGGCCGGAGAAAGCGACAACTCGCACACCCTTCAGCGACTTCGCGTCGGGCAAACCGGAAAGGACTGAGGCTCGGTGCTCGGGGTGCTTGGCGAGCAATCCCAGCGTGATCAGGTTGTGGGTCTTACCGCCACCCATCGCCTGGGTGAGCTTGAACACCGCCTGCTCAGACTGCCCCTGAAGTCTGCGAAACGACTCCGTCAGCAGCGTCTTCATCCCGTCGGTGACGTAGCTCTCCTCGAAGAACGCCTTCGAGTCAACCTTGCCGTCGACCAGGTGCGACAGGTTGAGGACGGTGTCACGCTTCGAAGAGTCGAAGACGCTGTCTCGTGGCGTGCACAGGGCTTTCAGGGTCTTCATCGAGGCATCCTCTTTCGCGTGACCATCCAAAGGACCGGAGCTGGCGGCAGTTCCCGACGGCGAGCCAGGTGCCTTCTGCGGAGCAGGCGGTTTGACCCGCCGGTTATGTCCATGTACAGTAAACAGGGAACGAGCGAGCGTCAAACCGTCATGACCGCCCAGAAGCCAAAGTTCGGCACCTTCATCCGCGAGCGCCGCACGGCCAAAGGGTACAGCCTGCGCCGCTTCGCCGAGCTTGTCGGTATCAGCCCGACCTACCTGTCGCACGTCGAGCAGGACAAGGTGGACTCGCCGCCGACAGCGGACCGCATCCAGAAGATGGCGGAACTGCTGGGCGAGAGCGCCGACGAACTGATCGCTATGGCGGGCCGTGTCCCCGAAGACCTGCCCCAGATCATCCAGAGCCAGCCCGAGGCGATGCCCGCCCTGCTGCGCGCCGTAAAAGGCCTGACGCCCGAGCAGCTCAAGAAGCTCCAGGATCAGGCTGCCAAGATGCGCAAGGAGGGTGATCCGTCGTGAGTGGTCGTGGGGCCATCACGGATGTGCCGTACCTGCCGGAAGTCCGCATCGAGCGGGACGCGGATGTCCTTGTTGCTGATTATGCACAGCGTTGCGGCGTGCCCGTCGTCGCGCCGGTGCCCGTTGAGGACATCCTCGAACTGCATCTCGGCCTGACGTTTGCCATCGAGGATCTCGCGGCGCTGTTCGGAACCGATGGCGTGCTCGGCGCGATCTGGTTCAACGAGAAGCTCGTGCGCATCGACACCAGGCTCGAACCTTCCGAGAACCCGTCGCGGCTCGGGCGCTACCGGTTCACGCTGGCGCACGAGATCGGTCACTGGCGGCTTCACCGCACGTACTACCGGGAGGATCCGGCGCAGGCGGCTCTGTTCGACGGGCGCGGCCAGCCCGCCTTTGTGTGCCGCGCCGGCGACAAGCTCCCAGTCGAGTGGCAGGCCGATACGTTCGCCAGCTACCTGCTCATGCCCAAGGCGATCGTCGTCGCGGCGTGGAAGGACTGGCGCGGCAACCTGGACCCTGTGGTCCTCGCTGATCTGCCTCCTGTGGCGGTCGCCGATGGCCGCGACGCCGCCAACGCCACGCTCGATCGTTTCTCGAAGCCGCTCGCCGAGCGGTTTGAAGTGTCCGCCGAGGCGATGCGCATCCGCCTCGAGAAGCTCGGCCTGCTGATGCGCGAACGACCCAACACGCTGTTCTGACGCTGCACGACTCGACACCGGCACGGCACTGTCACGTCCTGAGTGTCAACCATTTAGCAAACGACAGACAAGGAATCGCAGACATGGCCAAGCCGTTTGATCCCCGCAAAGTCCTCAAGCAGATCGCCAACTCACTGCTCCGCGAGTTCTTCACGCGCCGCGGCGAACTCGCCGACGTGCCGTGGGACCAGCTTAGCGAGCACCGCATCGAGCCGGTGTTCACTGGCTGGCTCGCGCTTTCGGATGCCAAGCAGCGCGAAGTGCAGATGATCATCCGCGACGTCAACGAACTCGCCGATCACCGCGGCGTGGCCGTGCTTGCGGAGGGCATCCTCGCTCGCCACCCCGACCGGGCCGAGGACTTCTCCGCGCAGCGCAGCAAGGCCGACAAGGCGATGTGGTCGTACCTGTACGCGCCGGAGGTCTTCAATGACGCGGCGATGTTCGCCCGCGCCGATGCTTTGACCGGAGGCCGCCTCTGGAACCGCCGCAACGGCCTGCCCAAGCGCCAGCTCGACAATCCCGAGTCGTTGTGCGGCCCGCTCGGTGAAGCACTTTCATCGGTGTATGCGCCGGCCCAGCTGCGCGGCAAACAGTGCATGGTGGAGCACTACCGCCGTGCTGACGGCGCGGACTATTTCTTCGCGTACCTCGACGACTACCCCGACAAGCACCTGGTCTTCGACGGCAACGACAGCCAGCCGATCGTGCGCTGGGATCGGTACGCCTTCGAGAACGTGTTCGTCTACAGCGGCGATGAGGGAGTCCTCGAGATCGTCGCGCCCGGTGGCGGGAAGATGTGGACGACGCTGCAGGTGGCGTTTTGCAAGGCCGTGCTCAAGAAGGACATCCCGCCGGCGGACCCGCTCAAGCCGTCGTATCGCCTCGACCATCTGCTCCAGAACGATTTCCCGCTTCCCACCGATCCTGCCGATCGCGTCGAGGACGCCCGTATCACGCGGCTGCGCATCGTGCCGCGCGGCGGAGGCGGACACATCGAGATCAAAGCCGATCCGCGCGGCGACCGCAACGACATCTACCGCAAGATGGACCGTTGGCTGCGACGCGAGAACCTGCCAGTCGAATGGCTGCGCGTCGTCCAGGCGACGTTCTCCCTCCGTTTCGTCCACAACGGTGTCGGTCGCCAGCCAACGCTGACGTTCGAGGTCTCGGTCCCGCACTCCAGCAACCTCAAGAGCAAGCCCGACGAGGTTCGCGTCATCGGCGAGCGGTGCCTGCGCCGTTGGGAGGTGACCGATGACCAAGGCTGATCTCTTCCGGATGCTGCTCGTCGCGGCGGACATGCCGGGGTCACTCTTCGACCACTCAGA
>JANRJU010000002.1:0-111834 GCA_033763815.1 Planctomycetota bacterium | reverse complement strand
GCCGAGGCGGGCGGCCTTCTGCCACCACTCGATGGCCTTCGCCTCGTCCTGCGTCACGCCCTGGCCGTTGTCGTACAGCACGCCGATGCTGGTCATCGCCCACGCCTCACCCGCGTCGGCGGCCTTGCGATACCACCTCATCGCCTCGGCGTAGTCCTGCATCACGCCCCGGCCGTTGTGGTACAGCCGGCCGATGTTGCCCATCGCCCCCGCCTCACCCGCGTCGGCGGCCTCGCGGAACCACTTCATCGCCTCGGCGTAGTCCTGCGTCACGCCCTGGCCGTTGGCGTACAGCACGCCGATGTTGCCCCTCGCCCCCGCCTCACCCGCGTCGGCGGCCTTGCGATACCACCTCATCGCCTCGGCGTAGTCCTGCGTCACGCCCTTGCCGTTGTGGTACAGCAAGCCGATGTTGTTCATCGCCAGCGCCTCACCCGCGTCGGCGGCCTTGCGATACCACTTCATCGCCTCGGCGTAGTCCTTGCGCCGGTAATGATCGACACCGCGAGCCAACAACACGCGTGCGCTGGCGGCGCGAAGCGCGAGCGCCTCGCGATGCTGGGCCTCGTCCGCCAGCACGCGGGTGATCGCCTCCAGGGCGCCCTCGTGGTCTTGCTTCGCTTGGCGTGTTTTGGCGTCGCCCAGGTTCGCCGCGACGCGACTGGCTCGCTCCTGCGCTTCGCGCTCCGCCGCTTCGCGGCGCAATCGCGCCTCTCGCTGCTGCGGAGTCTCGAGCGGGTGCTTCTCCAACGCCGCGACGAGGTAGTCCGGCTTCAAACCGCCCTCGGCCAAGTCCGTGTAGACCTTCTGCCTGGCTTGCCGCGTGGGATCGAGCGACTCACGCGGGGCTTGCAGCAGCGTCTGGCCCTCGCTCGCGAGCTCCAGCGGAATCGCGCCATCCATGCCCATCGCGCGAACGCGTCGAAGGCGTTCACGCACAACCTCGCTCTCGGCAATGACTTCCGCCGCCCGGTTGCGGATCCGCTCGGCGTTGATCGCCAGCAGGAACTTGCTGCCGAACTGGCCTTTGAGCTGCGGCTGCTGGTCCCCGCCCTGACGCCGAGCGGACTGCGTGGTGCGGTCCTTGGCGAAGCTCCAGAGTTCGTCGAGTTCGATGACGCCGTCACGGTTTCCCTGAGCGTCGGCACCGCCGCGCAGGCCTTGGATCAACTGCCACGCGAAGGCGGAGTGGCCGTAACCCGGGTCGCTCTTGTCTCCAATGACAACCGAGAGTTGATCCCCCTTGCTCGCCGTCAGGCCGACGCGCCCGTCGCCCTGGAACTCTGGATACAGCTTGTTCAGGTCGATCAGCGACTTTGACTTCTGGTCCAGGTTGGCCGTCGCGGCGGAATAGCAGGCGTCGATGATCGTGACCAGCCGCGTGGTCTTGATCTCGCCCAAGAGTTCGGTGATGTCGGTCTCGGGCAGGGCGGTGGCGCGAAGTTTGTCGGGCACGGTGTCGTGCATGACCCAGTACGCGCGGCCGCGCTCATCGGTCGCACCGTGCCCGGAGAAAAACACCACCACAAGGTCCTGAGGTCCGGCCTTGCGGGCGAGTTCGTCGAGGGCATCCTTGAGCGCGGTGTCGGTCACCTGCTCGTCCACCATCACCGTCACGTTTGCGGCAGGAAAGAGGCCAATGTTTGGGTCACGGAGGGTGTCTGCGAACACCCGAGCATCGTTCGGGCACGCAGGAAGCGCGGGGATGCGTGAGTCCCGGAACTTGCCAACGCCGACGACGAGCGCGAGACGCTCGGGTGGACGCTGAGCCGCCGGAACGGTGGCGTCAACGGCTTCTTGGAGAGAGATGGATTTTTGGGCAAAGGCTGATGCCGCACATATGCACGCAAGCAGCAGGGACGCAACGCATGGGCCGGCCCAGGCCGTCCACACTGGTTGCGTTCGACCGCCTTGCATGGCGCCGGGCGGGCTCGACACTGTTCGAAAACCACGAAGAATCATCTTTGCCTCCCGCAGATGCGAGCACGGTATCCGCAACGGGTTCCAGGGATCAATAGCCAGTGCGCCGCCGATGCGGATCTTCAGACACGCAGACGCAGAAGGCTTGCACCAGAATCGAGGAGAATCGGAACGAAAACCCCGCCCGGCAGGGCTCGAGCAACCTCTCGGATGAGGTTGTGAAAAAAAGACCTCGCTCGTGCAAGTTGCGGAGGGGCCCGTGTCTGGTATCGTGTTGGTCAAGGGGAGCCGGATGTCCGGCGCCGGGCCGATCCAGAACTTGGTCTGAAGGAACCATCATTATGCAAAGCTCGTTGACTCGTTTGCTCGTGGCGTCGCTTTCCGCCGGAAGCCTGTTCGCCGCCGCGGGTGTGCTGCCACTGACCATGACCCCGAAGGCCTCGGCGCAATCCCAGGTCGCCTCCAACATCCCTCCGCAGCAGAAGTTGATGGCCAAACGCGCGGCGGAACTGGACGCCTATCGCCTGATGGCCGAGCGCATCCTCGGTCTGAAGCTCTCCAGCGGCACGAGCGTGCGCGACTTTGTGACAGAGAGCGATGAGATCCGCACCAGCGTGGAGGGATTCATCCGCGGCGTGCGCATCGTCGAGACGCGGTACTACGCCGACGGGACGGCGGAGGTCGACGCCGAGGTCACGCTTCGCCAGGTCGTCGAGCATCTGAAGAAGGTCCGCGACGAGGTGTACAAGGACGGCCGCTGGACGAAGGAGGACTTGGAGCAGATCACCCGCCAGACGAGGGATAGCGTACTGAGGGTGACCGGCTCGGGCGCCGCCCGCGCCGAGAGCGGGATCCAGGATCCGGCAACCGCCGAGATCATCCCCGCCCCCGAGGGCGCGACCCGGACTCGACCGATCGACATTCCCGAGATCTATCGTCAGTATCCGCCCAACAAGCGACTGATGGCCAAACGGGCCGCCGAGCTCGATGGCTATCGCAAGCTGCTGGAACGCATCGGCGGGCTGAGCCTCCGCAGCGGCACCCGTGTTCGCGACTTCATCACCGAGAGCGATGAGATCCGCACCGCGGTCGAGGGCTCGCTCCGCGGAGCTCGCATCGAGAACGTCCGCTACGCCCCGGACGGCGTCGTGGAAGTGCAGATGTCCGTCACGCTCGAGCAGGTCATCGAGACGGTCAAGAAGGTCCGCGATGAGGTGTACAAGGACGGCCGCTGGACCAAGCAGGACTTCGAGGACATCAAGCGCAGCACCAAGCGCAAAGTCATCACCGTTATGGGCACCGGCGCGCTCGACACGGGCGGCCAGCCCGTCGAGGGATTCGACCAGGGGGATCCCGAAACCATCATCATCGGAGAGTGAGCCAGACTCGCAGTCATTCAACTCCGGCGGTCGCCCCTCGCTGGCGAGGGAGGAAGGGGCGACCTGCCGGCGATCGCAAGCGAACGAAAGGAATAGCCGTGAAGAAGATCGCTGCTTTGCGTCGAGGAGTTATCTTTGCCTTTGCACTGGGGATCGTTGCAACATTGTCGGCGTGCAACAGCACAACCGTTCACCGTCGCTCCGAGGTGCACGAGGAACGCACGGTCAGCGAGCGGATCGTGACCGAGGGGGGCGACTCGCCCGCCATCGCCAAGCCCTCGACCGGCCCCAAGGAGGGCGATCGCGCTCGCCGGGAAACAACAGAAGAACGTGTGGTCGAAGAGCGCATTATCGAGCCATAACGGTCTCCGTCGCGACCACGCGATGCCGGCGCACACGAATGCAATAATCTCGCCCGAGCCCCGGGAAACAGCCCCTATACACGCCCCGGGGGCGGCGGGTGGTTCAAACTGCTGGAGGGGGGATCGCGATGCGCAGGCGGATCGAACACCAACACGTTCTGTCTCGGGCCGTTCGTTCACATGACTTGTCGTTCGCGTTCGTCGCGCTCGCGCACCGGACGGCCGCGTGGCTCGTCGCCATGCTCTGCCTGATCGCGCCGTGTGCCGTCGCGGGCGTTCAATCAGCTTGGGCACAGCCCGCCCCGGAGAAGTCGATCACGGTGGCGGAAGCAATCGAGGCGATCCCGTCCGGCCAGAAGCCGCCGGGACGCCACGCGCTCGTGATCGGGGCGGGTTCGTTCTTGGACAAGCGGGTCCCGGCATTGCCGGCGTGCGGCAACGACGCCCGGGGCGTGGAGCAAACCCTGATCGACCCCAGCGTGGGCATGTTCCCGCGTGGGAATGTGACGCTGCTGGAAGGGGCGCAAGTCACCAAGCCGGAGGTGATCAACGCCCTCGAGCGGCTGAGCCGCGCCGCGGGCAAGGACGATCTGGTCGTCGTGTTCTTCTCCGGGCACGGGGCGACGGACGAGAAGGGCCGTGCGTACTGGGTCATGCACGACACCAAGCCGGACCAGTTGCGTGCCACCGCCCTGCCCGAGACCGACATCTCCGAGCTGCTGGGCGAGATCAAGACCACGCGGCTGGTCACGATCATCGACGCCTGCTACTCCGCCGCGACGGCGAACCTGGACCAGAAGTCAAAGTCGCTGATCGATCTGGGCAAGCTCTACCCGGAGTTCCAGGGCGACGGGCGGGTCGGCCTGACGGCGAGCAAGGGCGACCAGCTCAGCATCGTGATCAGCGACAAGAGCGACCCAGGCTACGGCTACTCGGCGTTCGCGTGGCACGTGATCCAGGGGCTAAGGGGCCAGGCCGCGGACGCCCAGGGCGTGGTGACAGTGGACGCGCTGTGGAGCTACGTCAAAGACCGGACGGAGCAGACCGCTCGGCGTCAGGGCGGGAACCAGCAGCCGCAGCTCAAGGGCCAGTTCGGCAGCAAGTTCCTGCTCGCGATCAACGCTGACCGCATGCGCGAGCGTGCGGCGGCGGACCGTGCAGCCAGCGCCAGGACGCGTCTTCGCGTGCAGCGGCTCGCGGCGATGCTTGTCGACGGCAAGATTTCCACGACGCACGTGGACGAAGGGCGAACGCTCTTGCAAAGCGACGAAGCCTCGCTTGATGAGTCAAGGAAGGGCCGCCGGCGGGTGTACGAAGCTCTGACGGACGAGCCGCCGCGCCTGGATGCGGAGTTCTTGGATGCGGCGCTCAGCAAGTTTCCTCGGTCGGTTCCCCAGCATGTTCAGCCCGTGCCACAGCCAAACCCTACGCCGTCGTCATCGGCACCCACACCGCCCCGACCCGCGCAGGCTGACACGACGCAGTCGCCCATGAAGCCGGTTTCGCCGAGCCCGTTTGCGGAAGACAATGTCAAGATTGTGGAAGTTGGAAGGCTAAAAGGTCTCAAGGACTGGGTTCGGAGCGTCGCCTTCAGCCCCGACGGGATGTTGTTTGCTGGTGGTTCAGGAGGGGCGGAGGCGATGGTCTGGGATATCACCGGAAGAACGCCTCCTAGGTCCCTTAGCATTCCCGCTGATGCTCTGGATGTATACGACATCACATTCAGCCCGGATGGGTTGCGCGTTGCAACTGCTTCGAGAAACAGCGCAACTCGGATATGGAACACCGCGACCGGCGAGCAACTGTTGGCGTTCGATAAGGGACCGACTTATCGAATCGCTTTTTCCCGTGACGGACGCAGTATAGTGGTTGCGCACGGGGGCAAGCACGCAACAGTGTGGGATGCTTCCTCTGGTGCCCGTCTCAGAACTCTTCAAGGCCACTCAGATAGCGTGCTCGATGTCGCGATCGATCCGACCGGCCTCTGGATTGCCACAGGGTCGGCGGATGCGACAGTGAAGATATTCAACGCAGAGACCGGAACTTTGATTCGGACCCTTATGGGCCACACCGGTGCAATCCAGGACATTGAGTTCAGCGCGGACGGTCAGCTAATTGCGACGGCCGCAGATGACAAGGCGGTTCGGATCTGGGATATAGCGTCCGGTAGACAAGTTCAAGTGCTCCGAACAGCTGAGTACTCTGCTGAGGACATCGCATTTAGCCCCGATGGCGGAGTTATCGCAACCGCTCATTCTGATCCCATTCGTCTTTGGAGCGTGCGTACGGGTGCTCTCATCCGACAAGTCGATGAAGTCGGCAGCGGTTTTGCTCGCGGTCCCATCGCGTTCAGCCCCGACGGTCGCTGGCTTGCGGCCTGCGCAAGAGTTAAGGAAGTTGTCATCCTCGGCGTGACATCGGATTTGTCATCTGAACTGTCGAAGTACCCATTCGAGACGCCTCGGCCGCCGGCCGGTCAACCTGTCCAGCCTGGTCCGGTCCAGCCTGGGCCTTCGCAGCCGCAGCCTTCACAGCCGCGACCGACGCAGCCCGCCCCAACCCAGCCCGTGGCCGGGGGACCACAGCACCTGGCGCGGAAGACGGTGGAGCTGGCGCCGGGGGTCACGGCGGAGTTCGTGTACATCGACGCTCCCGGCGTGGCGCCGAACGGCTTCCTGATGGGCAGCCCGTCGAGCGAGGAAGGCCGCGACGACAACGAGGTCCAGCATCGGGTGAAGTTGACCAAGGGGTTCTGGGTGCAGACGACGGAGGTGACGCAGGGTCAGTGGCAGGCGGTGTTGGGGAGCAACCCGGCTTACTTCAAGAACGGGCCGACCTATCCGGTCGAGCAGGTGAGCTGGGAGGACTGCCAGGAGTTCATCGGCAAACTGCGGTCTCGCGGGATCGCGGCGCGGCTGCCGACGGAGGCAGAGTGGGAGTTCGCGTGTCGTGCTGGCACCACGACGCCGTTCAGCTTCCGGGCGACAATCTCGACGGAGCAGGCGAACTACGACGGGAACTACACCTACGGCGCAGGACGCAAGGGTGTGTATCGGGAGAAGACAACGCGGGTGGGGAGCTTCGCGGCGAACGCGTGGGGCCTCTTCGACATGCACGGGAACGTGTGGGAGTGGTGCCAGGACTGGTATGGCGAGTACCCGACGGGTGCGACGACGATCGACCCTGCCGGACCCCAAACAGGGAGCGACCGTGTTCTCCGCGGGGGCTCCTGGAACTACGACCCGAGGAATCTCCGCTCGGCGTTCCGCTTCAGGTACGCGCCGACGAATCGGAATAACAACATCGGTTTTCGTTTCTGCCTGGACTCTGAATAACCCTTTTCCCTTTGGTTCTTTTTCCCTTTATCCTTCTTGGTTTCGGCCTTTGCTGTGTCTTGGCTTCCTGTCTTCCTGCCTTGCTGTCATCCTGTCTTCCTGCTTTCTTGCCTTCTTGCTTCTTGCTGCCGGGGTCCAGGGGCGAAGCCCCTGGCGGCGCGCCAAGCGGCTCCGCCGGCACGCTGACTTGCGGTGCGGCTCGGTGGCTGGCGCCCTTCGGGCATGAGTTTGGCTCCTGGCTCGCGCTGCTTTCTTGTTCCGGCCCACGTTTCCTCGCAAGTCCTGACCTCGTGCGCGTCCTCTCTGTGGGCGGGGCGTCGCGAGGAGCGTTCTTCGCGGCGTCCCGATCCGGAACACTGGAGACGAGCGATGTCCGCGGGCGTGGAGAGCAGTGAGGGCCGCAGCCTTGCCGTTCAGGGCGCGATGGATGAGACCACCGAGCCCCCAGCGACCGAACCCGTGCCAAGCGTGCCCTCGGAGGGCGTGGCAAGCCGGTCGGTGGCGCCGCGACCGATGGGCGAAGACCGCCCGCTCACGCCGGTTGAGCGTGTCCGGCGTCTGGCGACGCTGCTGCTGCACCGGGCGGTCGAGCTCAACCTGATCGCCGAGGGGGTGGCGACGCACGAACGGCTGGTCGAGGCGTATCGCAGCCTGATCACCTCGTCGGTCGCGGCGGGCGACTACGGGGCGGCCCGCATGTACGATTCGCTCGCGCACGAGCTGGTTCGCACGCTGGAGCAGAACGCGTCGTGAGGACTTTGGAGGGGGTCATGGATCCAAGAAGGTGCCGCGGCCGGACCGGAGCGTTCGTGAAGTCAGCCAGGAACACCGGGGGTCGGGCCGGCGCGTCGGGGCTCGTGCGGAGTGTCACCCTGCTCGGTGCGTTGACCGGTGCGTTGACCTGTGCGTTATGGTCGGGCTTGCTGCTGGCCCCTTCACCGGCGTTTGCGGCGCAGCCCGCCGCCTCCTCCGCGAGCCAGCCCGCCCCCGGCCAGCCTGCCAAATCCATCTCGGTCACCGAAGCGATCGACAAGCTGCCTGCGAACCTTCGCGTCCCCAACCGCTACGCGCTGGTCATTGGTGTGGATCAATACGCCAGTAAAGCCATCTCACCACTCAACGCGTGCGTGAAGGACGCGACGGAGCTTGCCCGGGTGCTTTCCGACCCGGCGGCGGGGATGATGCCGCTGAACAACGTGACGGTGCTCACCAACGCGCAGGTCACGCGGGCAAAGGTGGTAACGGAACTGGAGCGACTCGCTCGCATCACCGGCGACGACGACCTGGTCATCGTCTTCTTTTCCGGTCACGGGATGATGGACGCGCAGTCTCGCGGGTACTGGATCATGCACGACACGGAGCCGGAGCAACTCCGAGCCACGGGGCTGAGCCGCGTGGAGATCGACGAGCTGCTGGGCTCAATCAAGACTCGCCGTCTGGTAGCGATCGTGGACGCGTGCCACGCTGCGGCGACGGCGGAGGTGGGCAAGACCAAGGCGGGGTTGAATCTCGACTCGATCCTTCCCAAGTTCGATGGCGATGGTCGCGTGCTGCTGCTGTCGAGCGATTCGAACCAACTGAGCGTGACGATCCCCAGCGGCGAGGGCGCCGGTCACTCGGCCTTCGCGTGGCACGTGATCGAGGGCCTGCGTGGAAAGGCGGCCGACGACGAAGGCGTCGTGACGGTCGACAACTTATGGAACTATGTCAAGAGCCGCACGGAAGAGACGGCACGCCGCGTCGCCGGGGGCAACCAGCGCCCGCGATTGGAAGGCAATGTCGGGGGCAAGTTCCTGCTGGCGATCAATGGAGACAAGATTCGCGAGCGTGCGGCGATGGACGTCGCGGCGGGCGACCGAGCCAAAGCGCGCATTGAAACGCTGCGCCGGCTCGCTCTTGATGGCGCGATCTCGCTGGAGCTCGCGACAGAAGGGCAACGCCTGCTTGGCAAATCGGGCGAATCGCTCGACCCGGTGCGAGCCGCGCGAAGGAAGGTCTATGTCGATTTGACGGAAGGGCGACTGGCACCGGAGTATCTCGACGCGGCCCTCGGCAAGTTCCCGCTGGAAGCCGTCGAGGAGCGCGACGCGAGGCTGGCTCGGGAAGCTGCCCAGCGAGCGGAGGCAGACCGAAAAAGCAAGGCCGAGGCGGCGATCTTGCGCGCGAAGCAACTCATCGCGGTATCCGACTGGACCAATGCCGCCAACGCTCTGGGGGAGGCGCAGGCTCTGAATCCCAAGCATGTCGAGCTTGGAGCTCTTCGTGAACGCGTGGACGCAGCTCTGGCCGCGGCTGCGGTAGCGGAGGCGCCGAAATACGTCTGGAATCCGGACGAGAAGCCGGGGCCGGACGGCAAGGTGCCGGGATTCATGTACACATTGATGCAGAATGTGGCCGTGGGGCAGACTGTCTCATATGACGTTGTGGTTGAGGTTGCTGGGTCGTTGTCCGCGGACCTCGTGGACATCTTCGGGAAGGACGGAGCGGCCGAGTTCGAGAGATCGATGCGCGGCTCTGCAGGCCAGCGAGTGGGAAAGATGACCTTGCTCGGCAGGCCGAACGACGCCGTGCGGATTCGGATGGATAACGGGGACCAATCCTGGGAATGTGACGCACCCGCGCGATGCGCTCCGGGAACAGACGGCTTTGGATGTACAATGCAGGGATTTGCGACACCGCAAGGCAAGTTGAAGCACCTTCGCTTCGAAACCGTCAATGTTCGCGACAGGGCATTCCACTGTCAGGTCGTTGAAATGACGTTCTCTTACATGGGAACTCAAGAAGCTCGCAAAAGGCAATGGTTGTCTTCTGAGTCGCCAGGCGGACTCGTGAAGTCAGAGTTCGAGTTGACCGCGTTTGGCCTGACTATGCGCATGACCGAAGCCGTTCGATTACCATAGCTGTGTTCGAGCGGGCGTTATCGCCTGCTGCATCAATAAAGCACAACATTCGTGCAAGTCTTGACAGCGAGCGAATCTCAAAGGGGCAGCATGATCACTGCGGACCAACTACTGGGAGTACACGAATGATCTGTCCACGTCCGATCGCTCACATGTATCTCGCCTTGTGTATCGCGGCGGTCAACAACTGTGGACCGATGGCGACGTCACACGAGCCGCCGGCGAAGGCACCTCAGTTTGAGAAACAGCCTTCCTCCGAGGACTCACCTCGCGTCCGCGTTCGCGCTACGGGCCAAGCCCCTCGCGAGCTGCCGAACGCACGAGAGCAGGCGATCGAGGACGCGCTTCGGCGGGCCGTCGAGGCCGGCGCGGGCGTGTATCTTGAATCCATCTCGCGATCCGAGGATCTCGTGCTGGTCAAAGACGTGATCACGACGCGGACGAACGGCTACATCGAGAGCTACGACGTACTCGAAGAAAGCAAGGACCAGGATGGGCTGTACACCGTCCGCGTTGCGGCGGTCGTGCGCCGGGGCCAGCTCCGCGACGACCTGGAGACATTCAAGACGCTGATGAAGCGCAAGGGGCGCCCGCTGGTGCTGGTCGTGGGCTCTTCGGAAGGCGTGCAAGCGCCCGAGCAGGTGGAGATCGCCGCGCAGAAGGCACTGATTGGCAAAGGCGTGCGCGTCGTCGACTCGGCAACGCTCGCGGAAGCCAAACGACAGCAAGCGCGCGAGGCGATGGCCGACGATCGCGACGTTCGAAAGGCGGCGGCGATCGCGTCGAGCGTGGGGGCGCACGTGATTGCCGTGGTTCGAGTGGAGCAGGAAGCGACGGAGAGGGACGAGACATACGGCGTGAGGACGTTCCGCACGCCGAGCGTCGCGACGGTGCGTCTGGTGGATCCGGCGACCGCGCAGCTCTTCGCGATCGAGCAGCTCGACGCGCTGGGGGACGGCGAGTCGCAAATCGCATCGCGTCGCGCGGGCGTCAACGAGGCGGTCGCGTCCAGCATGAAGGTAGCGCTGCAGCAGATCGCGGCACGCTGGCTGGAGGATGTCGACGCGCGAGGCGGCGGCGAGGTCACGCTCGCGCTGCACAGGGTCGGTTTCGATCGCGTCTCCGCACTGGTTGAATCGCTTCGCAAGGTTGCCGGCGTCAAGGACGTGCTCATCGATTCGACCGACCCGAAGGGCGTGAGCACCGTGCGCGTCGTCAGCAACTCGTCGGCCGCGGATATCGTGTCCGCTTTGCGCAGGATCGATGCGGCCCTGAAGGTGCGAAAGCTGACGACAACGCGAGTGGAGTTGGGAACGTGAGCGAATCTCCCGAGCGAAGTCCATCCCAGCTGCATGCGACGGAGAGTGCACCGAGACTAGGTGCAGGGCGGTCGTCGGAGTTGGCTGGCGAGCCGTCGGGCGGGCGGGCGGAAGTTGATCCGCCGCGTGCGGACATCCCGTGGACCGGGGCCGAGTTTGCCGCACACCTGGAGTGGTTGGCATCCAACGTTGGAGCACCTGGGACCTTCGTGCATGATGTGTACCTTGCCGGGGCCGCGGGGCACCGGGTGCAGCAAGCCTGGGAAGCGATCGAGCTCGAGCTCGGCCCAGAGCTGCAGCGTCGGATGCTGGCTCGCCCGCACGCGGGAATGAGCCCCGAAGACTTGTGGGGCGTCGTGAGGCAACGGTTGATCGACGCACACCCGAAATGGAAGTCGCTGGCGCGGATTGTCGAGTATCGCGGGCTGGCGCCGTTGCTTTCGTTTGTGATGATCATCGCGACGAACTACGTCCGGAGAGCGCATGAGCGCAAGCAGCGCGAGCCAAAGGCAGAATCGGATGCAGCATCCCGGCCTATCGAGAGGAATGACGGCTTTCTGGATAGTTATCGCCCTGCTCCACCTGATTCTCTCGCCAGTGCTTCGGTGGACGAGCGCTCTCTCATCGCTCGTCTAGCGAAGATTCTTCAACGGCTCACGCCCGAGCAAGCAGCCTTGTTCCGTCTTGTGCTGGATCAAGGAATATCGCAACGGGATGTTGCACGCATGCTGGGTTGTCATGAGTCGAAAATCGCTCGTGAGCTTGCAAGTGCGCGGAAGGTCATGACAGACGCTGCGGCTGATCTGTTACAAGATACCCAGAATTCACGTCTTCGCCAAGAGCTTGGGCGCGTTCTGAGGCAGTGGTTGGCGGAAGGCGAGACAGAAACTGCGGCATTCGTGCAAGCACGCGCTCGCCGCGGGTCGTAAGGAACTTAGAGGAAACGCGATGTCGAACCAACCACCTCAGGAATCTCCTTCAGCCGCGAACTCCGCCAGGTGGTTGGACCTTGCGCTGCAAGCGGGAGCTCCGACGAGCGACGCTACGGATGAAGAACTGGCCGCGTTGGTCCACGGCACGCTTCCACTGCACCGCCGGAACGCGGTGCTGGCCCGGATTGCCCACGATCCGGCCGCCGCGGAGAGCGTCGAGGCACTTCACGAGATACTCCGCTCTGAAGGATCACTTCTTGGACAGTCTGCACGTTCTCCAACGCGCAACGGCTCGGGGCAGCACCGGCCGGACGTGCTCGCGAGCTTGGGGCCGACCGGACTGGAGTCTACATCAGCAAGGAGCAGATCGCCGCGGTTCGCAGGTCGCCTTGTGGGTGCTCTTGCCCTAGCAGCATCGGTCATGCTCGCTCTAAGCGCCTGGACCATTGTCGCGAGCAACTTGCCGAAGGAGCCGAGATTCTCGGGCGCCTCGGAGCAGCCGCAGAGTCCCGACTATTGGAAGCTCTTTGACGAAGAGGCATCAAGGAGCGACATCGAGCGGTTTCGCAGCTTCGCGCTGTATGCTTCGGTGTTCACCACCGGCATTCTCGCCGTCGTCGTCGTCATCCAGTTGCGTCGACGTGAGCCGGTAGCTCATGTACATATTCATGTCGAAAGCCAGGCAACGAAAGAAGCAATCGCCCTCAAGGGGCGTGAATCGCATGAAGGATCTGGTCGCTGATATTCCCGCCGTGCTGCCGTGTCACCTGGGCCGAAGCCAGCAACACGCCGAGACCGGATATGGTCCTTCCAGCAGGAATATTCGGTGCACCGGCGGCCTCCTTAGCGTCTGGAGTCTCGAGCTAACCACGACCCCCTGTCGCCAAGTCCGCGTATCACTGATACTTTCTCGCCCGAAACGTGACGAGAACCCACGAGGGACTTGCAACGGAGTGCTCGGTGAAATATGCTTCTTTCATGAGGGTTTCGGAGAGTGGTCAGTCAGACTAAATCAGCATGACACGCATGAGGTCACTGGTTCGAGTCCAGTATCGCCCACTTTCCCACCTTCCACGGGGTCTCACCCGACACCACACCTCGCCAAATCCGCGAGCTTTTGCGATTTGGTGTATTGTTGTGTTCGTTCGTGGGATCACTTGGGCGGACGTGTGTTGCCGGATCTGCTGCCGCCTCACCGACGCCCGCCGCCATGTTGAAGTGTGCATCTTGGGTTTGCAGGTAGTGATGGCAGGGGTCGCGATGAGGTGACCCGCTCGAGCTGCTCGCCACCGTGCTCGTCGCGTCACGCGGCCCTCACACTCCTTCGGGTGCCCGCCGAGAGCTCCCAAGTCAACGAAAAACCCCCTCACCACGAGGGGGTTGGCTGTAAGTCGTCAGGCGGGTTGCGAAGGCAGCTCAGCAGCCTTCCGAGAACGCTTCCGCGAAATCCAGATAATCGAAGAAATCGACCTGGCCGTCGTTGTTGAAATCAGCCGACGGATCTTCCACCGCGTACGCCGCCGCGAAGTCCAGATAGTCGAAGAAGTCGGCCTGTCCATCCTCGTTGAAGTCCGCGGCACACACCTGCGCTTCCACCAGGCGAAGCGCGATCGGGTTGGCGAAGGCCGTGAAGTTGCCGCTGCTGCCCCGCGAGCGCGACTGCAGACCACTGGTTCCGAAGTTGATCGAAGCGCTGACAAGGTTCGGATTCACCGCGTCGATCCGCGCCCAGAACCTGCCCTGCGACAGCGAAATCGCAAGCGGGGCGTAGGCCCAGTTCACCCGATACGTGTTGAACAAGAGCGAGAACGCCTCGCTGGTCGCCAAGGGTCCGTTGCTTTCATCGGGAAGCTGCCCGGTTCCATTGTCGGGGAAGATGCTCACAGTGAGGCCCGAGCCATCGGCAAACCCGGACATGTAGCCGTCAACGCCAATCTCACCGATGCTCCAGCCTCCCGCGGGCACATCAAATGGCTGGAACACCTGCCACCGGCTGGGGACGCCGACCGCCCGTCCTTGCGTGTTCACAGCGTCGGAACCCTGGTCGAGCAGGAAGACCCGCGTCGGACAGGCATCGACCTGGCACGAATCGGGGACACCGTTCGCGTCGCAATCGCTCGCGCCGTTGGCAATATCCACGTCATCGGGCACGCCGTTGGCGTTGCAATCCCGCAAGGCTTGCGCGGGCTCGCCCGTGGTCAACGTGATGCCGGACGGAGAAAGCCCCGTCGGGGTCGTGTAGATGGGCGTTGCGCCGGAGCCGTCCGTCCCCGCGCGGTACACGCGATCCGTCAGTTCATCGAGGTACCACAGCGTGTCGGTCGCGGGGTCGACGAGCAGATCCGTCAGGCCGCTCGACTGCGTCACGTTGGGCGATGCATCGATCAGGATCGTAAAGTCGCTGCCGTCCAGGCGGGCCCGGGCGACAAAGTCCGTCAGTGTATCCGCGTCAATCCAGTAGATGAATCCATCGGCGAGGTCGAGCGCGATCGCTCGGGGCTGGCTCACGCCTCGCACGATCGTCAGTTGATTCGACCCGTCGAGGTTGACGCGGATGATCTCCCCCGCCGCTCCCACGTACACGTGCCCATTGGTCGCGTCCACGCGTGGGTTCCCGATCGGATCTGTCCGCGACGACGTGAACAGCGTCGTGATCCCACTTCCGTCGGCATTCATGCGCCGAAGGGTGTTGCCCGACGAAAAATACACGCGACCCTGCGCGTCCAGCGACACACCCCGGGCGAACCCCGTCACGGGCGTGACCGTGCGGCTACTCCCGTCGAGTGCCGCCGACACCACCTCGCTCGACCCCGCAGAATCGACCCAATACAAGCGTCCGTTCGCCGGGTTGAACGCCACTCCGATCGGGAGCCAGAAACTCGTGGGCGGCGCAAAGAGCAGGCTCGGGTTGGAGCCATCCCGCTGGAGCGTGACAAACCTGGGATTGCTGAATGCGTACTCGGCGAGAATGAGGGTGGATTGCCCGAACGCTTGCCCGCCGCCCGCCGCCAGGACGAGGGCCGCCAGGGCCCAGCCCGATCGTCTTGCGACACCATCCCGCACCCACCGATTCTCCGCCATGATTGCTTGGTGGACCATCGTCGTCTCCTCAGTGAAGGACCAGGCGCACGAAGCGATCTGTCACAATCCGGCGCGCACACTCACTCGGCGTGCCTCCCGGTCTTCGCGGTTCGACGTGCCACAGCCTCCCCGTGTGATCGTACCAAACGTCGCGGACGGCGCCACGGAAACCCGAGCCGAAGGCGCAGCCCCTGCACGGAGCCTGGGACGGCGTCCGAACCTGGTGCTGCGACTTGGTCCGGCGGCCTATCGCCTGGTTGGACCATCAGGGTTGCCCCGGCAACCGACATTCGCTGCGTGCGGCAAACCGCGAAGGCCGAGCCGCGTTGAGCTTGGACGATCTCCGGAGGCGCGAACCGCGTGCACCTCCGGTTAGCCGGTCACCGACTTGAAGACGCATTGAGTTCTCGAGATGGTCGAACGGACAGGTCACGGGCGGAAACACCCCACTCTTCGTCGCGATCACACTCGACAAGGGATTTTCCTCATGGCGCTTCCAAATCCAAGGATCACTGTTGTCGGAAGCTCGCTGCTCCTTGCTCTAGCGGCATGGAGCGTGGCCGGGCCACTTGGGCCGACTCCAGGTCCCGTGACATCGACGTACAAAACACTGACCGAGGTTGAGCCTCGCACGTTGGTGAGTGCAGCTACCACGCCGGGCAACGCGACGGCAATGTTCGTCATCAGCCAACCGGGCTCGTACTACTTGGGTGGCAACGTGAACGCCACGGGCGGCAGGCACGGCATCGTCATTGCCGCCGATAACGTCACGCTCGACCTCAACGGATACACCATCGACGGCGCAGGCAGCCCCGGATTTCCCAGCGGCATCACTTCCAACAACACCAACCGACGCGCGCTCATGGTTCGCAACGGCAACATCAACAACTTCGCCGGCTACGGCATCTTCGCGCAGACGCGCGACAGCGCCTTTGAGAGTTTGGGATTCTCGGGCAACCGCAGCGGCGGGCTCGAACTCTTTCAGAGCAACAACTGCATCGCTCGCGAGGTGCGCATCACCATGCCGAGCGGAGAGGCGGGCCTGCAACTCTCCAGCAACGCGCGGGTTGAAAACTGCATCGTGGATGGCGGATTCAACGGCATCATCGTCGGCGCCAACTCCGTCGTCACCGGGTCGGTCGCCGTCAATCAGCCGGGCAGCGGCATTGTCTCGGGCGGCGGCATCGTTGACACCTGCAGCGTCTATTCCACCAACGGCACGACCTCATTCAATGCCGCCGGCATCTCCACCGGCCCGGGCGTCACGGTCCGCAACTGCTCGGTGCGCGACGTGCGTTCCGCGGGCATTTTCATCGGCGGCGATGGACGCATCGAAGGCTGCCGGATCACCCAGTGCAATCGCGGGATCGCGTCCAGCCAGTTCTCCAGCGGTCGTACGGTGATTCAAGACAACGACATCAGCGACAGCGGCACGATGGCGATCGACCTCCCCAGCGGGAAGCACCTCGTGCTTGGCAACCGCCTGCGCGGCAACGCGGGCGCCATCAACGCCAACCCCTCCGTCGTCCTGGGCGAGGTCGTCCTATGCGGCCCGGGCGCCCTCCCGGCCTCTGCCAGCAACCCGACCGTCAACCTCGTGTGGTGACGATCGGGCACCCTCGCGGCGGCTCACGCTGATCGCGCAATCCGTGACATCGCAACGAACGCCCAACACACCTGTACAAGCGTGGGGCGGCGCGGTCTCTCCGATTTCCCTTGAAGTGGCCCGGAGGCCTTCGTCAATAATGTGCGGCCATGACGGATGTCACGCAGCTCATCCAACTCACCCGAGCCGGCGTTCCCGGGGCTCGCGAGCGTCTCTACGAGATCATCTATAGCGAACTACGCGTGATCGCCCGCAGCATGCGTTGGGTCGGACGCCCGGGAGACACGTTGCAAGCAACCGTGCTCGTCAACGAGACATTTCTGGAGCTTGAACGCCGATTTCCACCCGCGCCAACCTCGACACCCGAGACCCGTGCAACGTTCTATCACTCCGTCGCCCTAGCGATGCGCTCGATTTTGCGCGACCATTGGCGGTCTCGGATGTCTCAAAGGGGAGGCGGCGGTGCGATGGTCAGCCCCCTAGAGGGGGTCGAAGTCGCCGATTCAGCCGACGACCGTGAGGGACGCGACTTCTTTGCGCTGGATGAAGCGCTCAATCGGCTTGAACGGGTCCACCCGAGATGGTATCACGTCGTATTGCTTCGTCACTTTGCCGGACGCACCGAGAAACAGACTGCTCGAATGCTGGAGCTGGCTGAATCAACGGTGCGGAACGATTGGAAGCTCGCGAGGGCTTGGCTGAAGAGCGAACTTTCCAGGGGCGGGACATGATCGAACGAGCATCGGATTCGCAGGGCGATCAACCCGGGCCATCGGGGTCCAACGCAGGCCACACAGCATCCGAAGCCACGGCCGCTCGTGCCGCGGCTTCACTGTGCGAACAAGCACTGTATCTTCCGGCGGCGGAGCGCGTCGCGTTCGTCTTGGGGAGCAACGCACCGCCCAACGTTCGCCAGGACGCGGCTCGGCTGCTGCAGTTCGCAGAGACGCGTGGAAACACGTTCGACGCCGCTCGGCTGACTCCGACAGCGCTGAGCCCGGGCAGCGACGTCGCGGCGCAGATTGAACTCTCTGCGGGGACCCAGGTCGGCGGATATCGCATCCTGCGTCTGCTTGGCCGTGGCGGGTTTGGAGAGGTGTACCTCGCGGAGCGTCAGGGCCCCGTGACGCAGCGGGTGGCGCTCAAGCTGCTCCGCCCCGGGCTGGAAGCGACGGGATTCGCGGATCGCTTCAACTTCGAACGCCGCGCACTGGCTCGGATGCACCACGAAGGCGTGGCCTCGCTGATCGAAGCGGGCATCGTGCCATCGGACTCCGAGGGAGCTGGGCGACCCTATTTCGCGATGGAGTACGTCGACGGGCTTCCGATCGACGAGCACTGCCGCCAGCGCGGGTTGTCGCTGAAGCAGCGCGTGGAACTGATCGCCAAGGTCTGCGACGCGCTGCATCATGCCCACGCGCGCGGGGTCATCCACCGCGACATCAAGCCCTCGAACATCCTGGTGCGCCTGGACGAAGCGACCGGCGAAATGGTGCCCAAGATCATCGACTTCGGCATCGCCAAGGCGCTGGCTCTTGACGAGGATTCGAGCGGCGCAGAGACGCTGGCGGGGCAGATCGTCGGCACGCCGCAGTACATGAGCCCGGAGCAGATGGCGGGCGATACGGGCCAGGTGGACACGCGCACCGACGTCTATTCGCTTGGGGTTGTGCTCTATGCCGTGCTCACCGGCCGGGTGCCTCCCCCGCCTCGCGCTCCCGCGGAACACCAAGCGCAGCGTCGAAGGGATGCGTTCCCACGCCCGAGCAGCGTCGTGGTGGACAACGCTCACATGGTGGGCGTCACACCGACCGCACTCGCGCGTGCGCTGCGCCCGGAGCTCGACTGGATCGTGCTGCGATGCCTCCACACCGACGCGGGGTTGAGGTATCCGTCCGCGGCGGAGCTTGCCGCGGACCTTCGCCGCTACCTCTCGGGCGAGGCGGTCATCGCGCGTCCGCCAACGATTCGGTATCAGGTCGTATCGCTCGCGCGGAGACATCGGAGCGCCGCGTGGACAACCGCGCTGGCGACCGTGGCGCTGGTGATTGCAGCAGTGGCTTCGACTTGGCAAGCCGTTAGAGCAACACGGGCGCAGCGGGAAGCCGACACCGCGAGCGCCGAGGCGCAGCGCTACGCGCACAACCTTGAGGAGGCCGTCAGGTTTTTCAGCCGACAGACGTTTGATGTGAATCCGTCGACCGCGGCACGCATTGTCAAGAAGAGCATTGAGGAGGAGCTACATGCGGCGATTGATTCGGATGAGCTTGCGACGAAGACCAATGTTGAAGAAGCCTTCAGCCGGGTGAACTTTATCGATGTAACACGGGAGATACTTGACGAGCTGAAGATTACTCCAGCGATACGGGATGGAAGTTCCGAACTCGCGAATCAGCCCCTCTTGCAAGCGATACTGGGACAGCGAGCCGCTCAGACCTACTACGACCGTGGTCAGTTTTTGCGGGCCGCGGAAGTGCAGACACGAGTCGTGGAATTGAACCGCCAAGTGTATCCCCGTCCTCACGAGAACCGCTTCAACGCGCTATTGCTTCTTGCAACGATCAAGCTCATGCAACACGAGTACGAGCAGGCGTCCGAGCTATTCGCGGAAGCACACCGTGACTCGGTGATTCTGAACGGACCAGACCATCCTTCGACGCTAATCTGTCTCGGCAATGGCGCGCACATGCTGGACTTGGCCGGCAAAAGCACAGAAGCCATCCCCATGCACCGACAGGTCCTCGCTGGCCTTTCGCATCACTTCCAGCAAGTGCCGATCGTCGATAAGCACGTTGCGGATCTGGTGCCGCTTCTGTACGTTAAATCCCGGCAAGTCGAAGGGGAGGTCATGCTCCGCGATCTGGTGCAAAAGCATCGCTCAAAGGTCGGCGATGCGCATCCGACGACGATCATGCTCGAACGGCGATTCTCGCGGTTGCTTCTGCAGCGTGGGAAGGTGGAAGAGGCTCTGGCGTCAAGCTTGCGCGCTTTGAGCGCCAGCATTTCCTTCTACGGCCCGCAGAGTTCCGCAGTGGCGAGCGCGCGGGCACTAACGGGGAGCCTGCTCATCCGGCTGCGCCGTTGGCACGAGGCCGAACAGCACCTTTCGAATGCACTCAACGTATTCGCGAATCGAATGGGCGTTTCACATAGAGACACGCTCGGCGTGCTTCACGGTCTGGTCGTGTCGTTGGCGGCGATGGGCGAGTATGAGCGCACTGTGGGCCTTCTTCGTCAGGCTATCCGTGCCAGAGCGCGCCTCAGCCGGGAAAGCACCGTGAGGGTCTACCACTCACGCCTGCTCGGGGAGTGCCTCATCGCCCAAGGACGATTCGACGAAGCACGCACCCACCTCATCGAGGGCGCCAAGGGCGGCGGCCGGAACGTACCCGTTCCGCTCGGACGAGCGCTGCTCTGGCTCGAGGCTCGAGAGCACCTCGCGGCCGGCGAGTTTGCATCCGCAGCAGCCATGATGACTCATGTCGAGCGGTCGTACCGAAGGGACACGCTGCGCGGGAACGCACTCGCGGGCGAGTTGCACGCCAGGAGCACGGAGGATCTGGCGCGAGCGATTCTGGCGAGCACGCCGCATGCTCCGGGACATGCGAGTACGTTTGCGCCCGTTGGCTATGCGACCTTCCTTGGATCAGCTTCAGTGCCGGCACCCTGGGTTTCCATGCCCTCGTCGCTCGCTTTCATTCGAGAACACCACCACCATGCGATGGCAGAAGCGCTGTCGCTGCGTTGATCGACTGGCAAGGCGTTCAGCGCTCTGCCGGCGTTCCGAGGGCTCCTTGAACTCGCGCCGGGTCATTCACGACTGGCACCGCGGGTCGGCGGACCACTGCACCAGCTCCAAGTAGTCAAAGAAGTCCACCGACCCATCTTCATTGATGTCGGCGGCTGGACGTTCCTCGGCGAAATCTTGAATGAAGTTCAAGTAATCAAAGAAGTCACTGACATCGTCGCAGTTGTAGTCGCCAAGACACACGACCAGCCCGACGGCGTCGCTCTCAGCTGCGCCACACTCGCTGGTCACGAGGCAGTCATACGCACCGATGCTGGCGTAGCGTGCGATGCCAGTCAACGTCGCAGTGATGGAGGAGGGGTTGACCATCGGATCGATGGGGACGCCATCTTTCCGCCACTGGTAGGTCGTTGCCGCGCCGACCGGCACCACGCTGATCGCAAACTCCTCACCTCGGCAAAGCGTTGTCGGGGCTTGCACACTCGGATTCTCGACGCACGGCACGAGAATCGCGCCGCGTCTCTGCCCGTTCGGAAGCACCCCATTCGCCGTGATCCAGCCGTTGTTGTTCAGACAACTCGCGTCTGTCAATCGCACGCGCTGCGTGTTGTTGATCAATCGCGTGTTGAGGTCGACAACCTGGCCCCTGCCTGTGAAGTAGACCGCGGTTGCGACGCCGGACCCGCTGATCGACTGACCCACCGACTGGGTAGAGCCGTTGACGCCAATCGCGGCGCTGGCGACGTCACCCTCCAGCACGCCCAGGTCGAGCGCAAAAGGACTCGTGCCGCCAATCCACATGGTGGCTCGCTTCGCGCCATTGGCATTGAGCGACCATCCGACGATGGCGCCGCCGTCGCTGATGTCCTCTGCGTGGCCGTACGCGCCGCCAAGGGTGGGCAGGAGGATCCCGTTCGTGCTTCCGTAGGGCCATACCACAGCGTTGCTTACTTCGAATGACAGCGGGTTCCCTGGCAGCAGCGAACCGCAGGCATCGCCGACCAGATTCACACCCGCGGCGAATCCCACCGGCCTGCCCGCCATGTTCAAAGGCTCAAGAACGCCGTTGGTCCAACGGATCGGGTGGGCCGTCGTCATGGTGCAGAGCGGTGGTGGACAGCCAATCTGCGTGTTGCTCCATCCGACGATTACGCCGTTGTCGTTCGCTTCGAGGGCGACGGCATCACCCGCTCCGGGAAGCGCCGCGGTGACTATGGATCGGATCGCTGGGTTGGCGGACGTCGTAATCGTCGGGCGGTGAAAGCCGCCGCACTGGGTTGCATCGACCCCCACAATCGTGTTGAGATTGGTGATGCCAACGAAGTAGAGATACCCATACGGACGGCAGTCTGTGGAGGACACGTAGTACGAGATCGCGTCGACGGTCTTCATCACTCCCAGTGTTGTGAAGGTGCCAGGGGTGTCCGAAGAGCCGACCGCAACTCCGCCGTCGTTGACCGCGGACAGGGTCGTCGCGCTGTGGCCCCGCGACGGATTGGGCTCAGCCACATACACGAAATAGCCTCCTGCCTGACCCAGGGCGGAGCCGCAGCAGGCGACCAGGATGGACACAGCGACGAAGGCGCCGAAGCTTCTATTGAGAATCATGGATAACTCCCTTCGCACCCGAACTTGTCGAACCGAGTGCGTTGAACTGAGTGCGTCGAACCGAGAACGAAGCTCGGGCGGGGCCTTTCGGCCCCGCCCGCTGCACTTGCCATCCAACACGCTCTACTCACAACCTTCGTCGAAGGCGACCGCAAAGTCCAGGAAGTCGAAGAAGTCCACCTGGCCATCGCCGTTGAGGTCGGCGCTCGGATCTTCCTGGCTGTAGGCCAGCGAGTAGTCGAGATAGTCAAAGAAGTCGACCTGGCCATCGCCGTTGAAGTCGGCCGGACACGGGTTGGGCACAGCGATGTTCGAGATCAGGATGGGCGGGAACGGCTGAGGAGAAGTGCCGCCTCGCGTGACCGCGGCCTCGAGGATGGACGCCGGGAGCGTGCCACCATGGTCCACGCCCACCAGCAGCTTCACTCCGAATGCCTCGTTGACCTGATACGCGACGCCGTCGATGATCACGGTCACCGGCCCGTTGGTCGCGCCGCAGAGATAGAAGTTGAGCGGGGTGTTCGGGCCGAGCTGACCCGCAGAAGAGTCCAGCCATCCGATACCTTGCGTCAAATCGATCGGGCTTCCCGGCCCGTTGCCCGTCACCTCGACCACCGTCGTTAGGTTGGAGCCAGAGAAGATCGACACATAATCGTTCGACGCATTGGTGTAGCCCACGCGAAACACCGCGCCGCTCTGCGTGAATGCCGGCTCGAAGTCGAAGCTTGCGGCGATTCCGGTCGCTGTCCGACGAAGCGATGCTCTTGCCAGCTCGGTCGGGGGCTGCGCGTTGATGGAGCCGGAAGCGACCACGTCGAGCACGTCGTCGATCGAGATGAAGTCAGGACCGCCGTTGGCGTCCGAGATCGCCAACGTCAACCCCGGAGCCGGCGCATCCGGAATCACGGCAAGCCCGTCGCCGGCGCTGATCAACCCCGAAAGCAGCACGCCGCCGCTCTGGCCCGAGATGATGCCGCTGCCCAGCCCCGCCACGGTCGTCCCGATCGCTCCAGGAGGCGGAGGCGCGGCACACGGACCAGGCGTGACGCTCATTCGACGGATCTGGAAGCCCGTGACCAGGCCGGACACCCGCAGCGGCGAGAGCGAAGCGCATGCCACCCCCGGAAGCTTGATTCGGACGACCGTGCCCGGCGTCGACGTCCCGCCGAGAACGAAGTTGCGGTTGCTGGGCCATGTCAGCTCGTAGGTCGCCCCGCTCGTGTCGATGCTCAGCGCAACCTTAACCTCCCGCAGCGGGGTCGCGTTGAACGAGAGACTGGGCAAGCCACCCGAAGAAGAAGCGGTCGCCACCACCGACCCGCCGTTCAGCACCTCGATCGTCGCGGAGGGAGAAGCGAACGCCGGGCCCGGAACAAGCGACCAGGTGGTCGCGCCGGCGCCGGTGGGCACGAACGAGATGCCGTAGGCTCGATCGTCTGCGATGCGGAACGTGGCGCCCGGGCAACCCGCGGGGTTTTCGGGTCGGAACCAGGTGAAGGTCACGCCTTTGACTTCGCCCGCGTGGAACTCGACGCCGGGAGTTTGACCCGGGAGCGGCGTGCCGGTATCCACAAGCAGCGCGTTGGCAAACCGCCAGTCGACACCGCCGAAGCCGCGCGTGTCGATGCCCCGGACTTGGTACCCCGCCTCGTCGGTTTCGCCGAGATTAAGGGCGCCCGGAGTTGCCACGTTGCCGAGCGGATGACGCTCATCGAAGTTCGTGAACGTCGTGGTTGCCCAGTTGCGAGGATAGTCCCCGGGCCGGAAGATCCCCGGAGGGTGGCTGCGATCGACCGCGATCGTGGAGCACGGATAGTCCACGAACTTGGGCCCGATGACCAGGCTCGCCGGGGCATAGGTCAACGCGCCGACGGCGCCATCGGTGACCGCCACGACGTCCTGAACGCTGCAGATACTGCTGAAGTTGACATCCAGCACGCCGTCGTTCGTCGCGTCCAGGTCGGTGCCCAGCAGCGAGTTGAAGTAGGTTGCGAACGGGGCAGGGTCCACACCCGAGAATGGCCGGAGCAGGTAATAGGTCGCGGTGGCATTCAAATATCTCTGGGTGCCCGGCGCGCCTGAGAAGACCTGATCAAGATTCGCGATCCGAACATCGCCAATGACGTAGTACCCGTCCGCGGGCAGGAGCCTTCCGAGCGGAACGACGTCGACCTTTGTCACCACGCCCGCGCTCGCCGCGCGTCCGTCGATCTCGATGACGGCGACACTCGACAGATCTGCTCCAGGAAGGCCCTTGAGTTCAGAGAACTCGCTGGTATCTGCTGCCGCGTTATTCCATACCACCAGCTCGTTGAGCTTGAGCGGGAACGCAACCTCGGGACACTCCGCGCACGCGTTCTGCTGAACAAGGCTGTGGGTGTAGATCGAGTAGTCGACTCGAATGGCGGGCACTTCGTCGAACGGAACGACGTTGACGCGCACGTTCTCGTTGTACGTGAGCGGGGTCGTCGCGTATGCGAGCGGAAGACCGCAGTTGAACGCGGTCGGGGTCGGCGCACTGAGCAAGTACAGGTCGGTATTCGCACAATACCTGATCTCGCCCGCGGCCCAAAGTCCGTCGAACGTATCCGGAATCGGAACGATGGGTTCGTCGATGAGCACCGAGCTGAGCGCTCCCCCCGAGTCACTTGGTGAGAACGCCGTCTTTGAGGTCGTTGTCTCGACGAGCAAGAACGGACGGCCACCGGTGACGCCGACCGTGCCAAGAACGTCCGTGGTGGGGGTCGTCACCTGTGTGCCCGAGTAGCGAAGCCCGCGATACGCGGGCGTGATTTGAGGCGACGCCACGCTGACGGTCTGAGAGCTTGGGATGCCGGTGCCATTCATCGACGCGCGGTAGAGCGAGTCAGCAAAGGGCGAAGTAACCGAGCGACCCGCGATCTGGATGTTGCCGTTAGCGTTGATGTCGACCCCAACTCCGAAGTCTTCCGGATCAATCAGGTTGCCAGCATCGCGCCGGCCGAATCGCTTGCTGAAGCCGCCAGGTGCCGGGAAAGGAGTTGGCTCTCGATAGACGTAGACATCCGTCTGCGGGATAGGCGATCCGGGCCCGGGCAACTCGCGCACGGTTCCCGTGACGACCAACGTCGGACCGAGCGCCGACGGATCAAAAGCCACGTCGGTGAGCGCGATTGTTCCGAATCGGCCCGGCTCCGCGAACACGAACTCTTGAACCATCGTGGGCATCATGATGCCGCCCGCGCCGCGGACGAATCGGTGCAGAAGCGTCCGACCGGCGTAGCTGGTGATGATCGCTCCGGCGCCCATCGACTCCACATAGTCCATCGCCGGTCCCGGCTGTGGAAAATGCAGCGGATCGCCGTTGATCGTCCCCGCGATCAGCCACGAGGCGATCAAGCTTCCATCCGTCGCCAGTTGCATGAAGATCACTTCGCGGGGCCCGCTCGTGACATCCTCGGCCTCGCCCACCACAAGCACCGTTCCGTCGGACAGCACCCGCATGGCCGTTCCGCGATTCTCGCCGCCCAAGCTGAAGCCCTTCTGCCAGAGCTGCACGCCCGAGGGGTCGTGCTTGGTGATGAGCATGTCGGTGGTGCCCGCCCAAATGCGAGTTCCCGCCGTGTACACGTTTCGAGCGGCATCCTGCCCGATCGCCAGCGCTTGCTCACCTTCGTACCAACCGAACTGCTTAAACGCCCTTTGCGTCGCGGCCACGGGCTGGCCCGCCGCAATCGAAAGCGAGAGGCAGCCGACCGCCGCCACCACGCCAAGGCGAAGATCGGCCTGGAACCCAGCGCCTGTTCGGTTTCTATCACACTTGATGTTCACGCGTTTCTCCTGTTGCGAACCACGAGTTGGTGAAGACGTCGCACGGACGAGCCGGCTAGTGACATTCCCGCCCGGAGCGGCCGTACCAACGCGCCGCGCGCGGCCGATGCCGGCTCCCTTCTTCCTTTGGGAGAATCGCGAGGAGTCCGCTAACGAATTTCAGAAAAAACCGCCCGGCGATTACCGCGACCGAATGCCGCAACAGGCCCCAGAGGCCGCCGCGGGCCCAGCCACTGCGCGGCTCAACGCCCTCAGGCATGCCTAATGCCCTGCGATCTTGATCGATTTCGTGCGTTCACCAACGCCGCGCGTCGCGGTCACCGCCTGGACGACAGCGGGCCTCGTTGACCCGGCTCGCCTGGAGCAACCACGGGCAGGGTCCGGGGCTTCGCCCGCCGCGGGGCTTGAACTGCGACCGTCGTGGCCTCGCGCTCATCGTCGCCCGTCGCCACCCGCATCGCTGGCGTGTCGAGGTCGTCAAACTGCCCTTGCTTTGCCGCCCAGATGAACGCGAGCAGAAAGCAACTGGCGATCAACACCGCGAGCGGCAGCAGAATGAAGATGACGGACATGGGATACTCCGGATGATCAACCAAACCGCACGCTCAGCCACACGCTCCGACATCAACATCCACCACCAATCACGCCCGACTCGCTTCCTCTCGCGTGAACGTCCGCGAGCGGAACGCGAGCGTGATCACCGAAATCGAACTCACGGGCATCAAGATCGCGGCAATCACGGGGCTGATGAGCCCGGTGACCGCCATCGCCGCGGCAAACGCGTTGTAGAAGATCGACACCGCCAGGCTCCAGCGGATCACCCGCATCGTCCGAGTCGCACCAACGAACAATCCAATCAGAGGAGTCAACCCCTCCGCGCGAAGGTGAACGTCCGCCGCGGCAAGGCTCGCTTCCGCCCCGCCACGCACCGCGACGCCCACGCTCGCGGCGCTCAGCGCCGCGGCATCGTTCACGCCGTCCCCCACCATCACAACCGGACGCCCCCCGCTCCGCGAAAGTTCCTCCCGCACATGCTCCAGCTTGTCTTCGGGCGTTCGCCCACCAAGACAGTCGACCGGATCAATGCCCACATGCCCGCCCACCGCGCGGACAATCTCGGGGTGATCTCCCGAAAGCACTCGAACGCTCCAGCCCATCTCGCGAAGCCTCGCGATCGACGCGGCGGCGTCGGAACGAGGCGGGTCGCCGATCGCCGCAATGGCCCGAACTTCACCATCGATCGAGACCAGTACCGGCGAGAGCCCCTCCGCCAGCATCGCGTCGTGCTCGCTCGCCAAGCTCAGGGCGAGCGCCGGCCGCGCGTCTGCATCCGCCGGCAGCAACGACTCTGAACTCTCGATCCACCGACGCGACCCGACGCGTACCAGCCTCGGACCTGCCACACTGGGACCATCCGACCTCGGACCGTCAACGCTCGCTGCATCGATGCCCCGCACCACGCCTTCGATGCCCGCCCCGGTGTGCTCGTGGACGTTCGTCCATCCGCGCCTGGCCTGGTCATCCTCGCCACCCCCCGCAAACGCAGCAACCAGGGCTCGTGCGACCACGTGCGAGGAGTGGGCTTCCAGTTCAGCCGCAAGCCTCAACGCCTCCGAATCCCCCACACACCGGACAACGCGGCACGCTCCCTCCGTGATCGTGCCCGTCTTGTCGAGGAGAACGACGCCAGCTTTCCCCGCGGCGCGCGTCGCGCCCGCGAGTCGCTCCACCACGTCGCCACCCTTGATCATCGCGCCGGCAGCCGCGGCCTTCCCGATCGCCGCCGTCAGCGTCAGGGGCGTTGCCAGGCCAAGCGCACACGGGCACGTGACGATGAGCATCGCCGCCGCATGACCGAGGGCGCTCGAAGGGTCGAGCACAAGCCAGATGGCGAGCGTCAACAGCGCCAGCCCCAGCATCGCCCACACAAAGATCGCCGAGAGTCGATCCGCAAGCTGCACGATCGGTGCCCTTCGCCGCGAGCACTCTTCGACCAGCTTCATCAGGCGACCCACGCGAGTGTCCTCGCCCGTCGCGATGGTGCGCACTCGAATAGCCGCCCGCAGGTTCACCTCGCCTGCGGCAACCGCATCCCCCGGGCAGACGCGGGCCGGGCGGGATTCTCCCGTGAGCAGCGAGCGATCGAGCTCCGAAATGCCTTGCTCGATGACGCCGTCCACCGGCGCGGATTCTCCGGCTCGGATCTCGACGAGATCGCCCGGCTTGAGTGCCTCGACATGGACGTCGGCGTCTGGAGCGCTCGAGCCATCCGGGGTCTCGCCTCCCAAGCGATGCGCGAGCGTGGGGGTCAAGCAAAAGAGCATCTCGACGGCACTCGCCGCGCGCTGCTCTTGCCCGCGTTGGATGGCCCGCCCGACCAGCAACGCAAACACCAGCACGCTTACGGAGTCGAAGTAGATCTCGCCCTCGCCCGTTAGGGTGCTGACAACGCTCCACACCCCGCCAGCAACGATGCCGATGGCGACGGGCAGATCGACGTGGGGCGAGCGAGCCCGGATGGAAGCAATGGCCCCGCGGATGAACACCCGACCGGGCCAGGCAATCGCGACAACCCCCGCGACCATGCTCGTCCAGCGGAACAGCGTGGCATACGCCTGATCCATCGCGTCAAACAGCCCCGCGTAGAGCGCGATCGCCAGGAGCATCGCGTTTGCAGCGCACGCCCCCGCGACAGCAAGGTCCACCGTTCGCCCCCGGGCCTCGCGCTCGCGGACCCGCGCTGCCTCGGCGCTCCGCGCCGGGTGCGGCGGATATCCCAAGCGGTCGAGCGCTCGAGCAATGGTCGAGAGCGGGAGCGCGGGGTCCCACGCGACGCTCACGACGCGCCGTCGCATGTCCAGTCGAGCTTCGAGCACGCCCGGAACAATGCGAGGCAGCTTCTCCACGAGCCACACGCACGCGGCGCAGTGAACGCCCTGCAGAAGCAACTCCGTGTGCCGAACGCCATCCGCCCGGACTCGGACGTAGAGCGATGCAAACGTTGGGTCGTCAAACTCGGAGAACTTCCCGCCAGTTCCCGCCGCCGGCCCGGTCGAGGCTTCGAGCGAATCGCGCAGCTCGTAGTAGCGATCCAGCCCGCAACCCTGGATGATCGAGAACGCCGTCTCGCACCCGTGGCAGCAGAACTGCGTTTGCTCAAGCTCGCCCGACTCTTGAATGCGCACCAGGCCCGCGGGCACCGGCAGCGAGCAATGGGCGCAGTGCACCTCGCTCAGCGGCGTCGACCCAACGAGGGCGGTGCGACCCGCCTGCGCTGCTCGCGAGAAAGTTGCGGGCGAGAGTGTCGTCACTGCTCACCTCCACCGGAAGGTCCTCGCTTTGCCCCATCCCCCGCGTCGTGGTTTTCTTCGTGCACCGTCCCCGCCCGAGCAGGTCTCACGTGAAGTTCAGGATTGCAGCATGGCGCTTCCGAAGCGTCGAGCGTCCGCGCGTGCTCCGTCGCAGCCTGAAGCCCGACCGGAATGCTCCCGTCGGGCAGCATCGCGGCGCTTGCCAGCGGAATCTCAATGCGCCGCGAGAGCGTGAACACGCCAACAGCAATCAAGGCAAGCGCCGTCACGAGCGGCACATGGCGGCTCGCGCTCGCACCCAGGATCGACGCCAACGACCGAACCCCCGCTCCAAGAAGCAGCATCGCCGGCAACGTGCCCAGCCAGAACGCGCCCATGGTCAGCAGGCCCAGGAGCGGGCTTGCCGTTCCCGCAGCGGTAATGACGAACGCATAGAGCCAGCCGCAAGGAATCAGTGTCGTCAGCAGGCCGATGGCCAGCGCCCTCAGCGTCGGGGGGAGTCGCTGCGCTCGTTGATGTCCGAGGCTCGCTGCGCGAGCAACACTCTTGGGCAGTGGCAGCCCGGGCCAGCGCACGCCCGCCAGGCGAGCCAGCGCGACCACACCGAAGAACAGCAGCCCAGCGCCCGCGATCACGGTCGCCCCACGCTGCACGCCCAGGAGTTCGTCCGCCGCAAGGTTCAGCCCGGCCCCCAGGCCCCCCGCGAGCGCACCGAGCGAGAGATACGTCATCGCCCTTCCAACGTTGTACGCGATGGCCGCGTGCAGCGCCGACGCCGTCCGGCGACCGCCGAGCGTGAGCTCAACCCGAGCGACACCCGATCGCGGCTTCTGACGCGACGAGCACGAGCCCGACCCCGCCGAGGCGAGCGCGGCAAACGGACCGCACATCCCCAGGCAGTGAACACTGCCCAAGACGCTGGCAAGAAACACGGCAGCAAAGAGCTCAAGCATGACGGCACAACCCGCGACTCGACCCACAACCCGCCAACCACGCCCACACTACTTCACTTCAACGATCCGCTCGCCCGTGAACACCGCCCCCTGCGCGCGAGCCTCGAGACGGAACACCCACAGCCCCTTGGCGCGGCAATCCAGCGCCGCGCCATACGTTCCCGGATCGCCCTCGACCAGCGAGAGCGTCGCCCGCTCCCCCGCGCGCGCCGAACGGAACGCCACAACCCGCAGCGATCCCTCCGTCACGGGCTTGCCCTCCACATCGCGCAGCTCCAGCGACATCGCGTCCCGAGCCTCGCTCAATGCCACCGAGAACGTCCACCCAAGCTTGGCGTTGGCCGCGTGCTGCGCTCGCTCGCGGTCCCACTCCAGACCCTTGAGGTCGTAGCTGGGCTCGACTCCCGCCCCACCATGCTTCGTCGCGGCATACACCGTGTACCCCACCACCGCGAAGTTCAGACCGATGAGCGACAGGATCAGGAATGGCCAGAATCGACCGGATTTCATCGCTTGCCCTCCCCTTCTGAGTGCTCGCCTGCACCCGCGCCGCTCGAGCTCGGACTCGCTGGCTTGGGTGTCGGCCTCGCCGGACCCATGAGCCGGAACGGCAGTTCCCGGTGCAACGCCGCGCCGCCCGTCACGACCACCCGCGTCTGCAACGTGCCCGCACGGAACAGTTCGCCCGGCGCCTCAATCAGCGCGGGCACCACCCTGGATTCACCCGGCTCCAGTCTGATCGGAAACTCATCGCTCACCACGCGCACGGGGCTCGCTTCCACTTCGCCCGGCGTCGCCTTCACCCCCGCGGGGCTGCCGGCGGTCGCGACGCTCGGGCCGGGCACCGCCCCGACCTCAAAGCTCAGCGCCTCGTCGGTCAGGTTGATCACTTTCAGCTTGATCGGGTTGGTGATGATGCCGCTGGGCAGCTCGGTGTAGGGCCTGCCCAGCCCGCGGATCACGCTGACATACGCCTCGCCCCGCGTGCCCAGGGCGATGACGAACAGCGTGCTGACGATCGCCAGCGCGACCGAGTAGATCGCAACCCGAGGCCTCACGATCCGTCGCCGCTCGCCCTTGAGCGCCGTCGCCGAGCTGTAGCGAATCAGCCCGATCGGGCGCTTGAGCTTGGTCATCACGGCATCGCACGCGTCAATGCACTGTGCGCACCCGATGCACTCCATCTGCAGGCCCTTGCGGATGTCGATCCCAGTCGGGCAGCAGGTCACGCACATCGAGCAGTCGACGCAATCACCCCGCTTGCTCAGTTCGTTCACGGTCGAAAACGGCGTCGCCAGAACCGGATCCACCAGAACGGGCAACGCAACATCCGCCGACCCAGCCTTCCTCGCACCAGCCTTCGCTGGCGAGCCCTTCCCGCGGGGCTCGCCCCGGGCACGGTCGTAGGTCACGATCAGCGAATCGCGGTCCAGCAGCGCCGATTGGAATCGCCCGTAAGGACACGCGATGATGCACGTCTGCTCGCGAAAGAACGCAAAGTCAAACATCATCAGCGCCGTCACCACCGCCATGACCAGGAACGGCCCGGGATGGTTGAAGGGCGACTGCGTCATCCACTGGCGCAGCGTGTCGACCCCCACGAAATACGACAGGAACGTGTGTGCCAGGAACAGCGAAATCAGCAGATAGGAGGCGTACTTCAGCGGCACGCCAACCCCCGAGCGCGCCAGCCAGTTCTTCGCGCGCCCTGGAGCGCCCTGGAACAGCCTCTCCAGCGGACGATACACGAACTCCATGTACACCGTCTGCGGGCAAGCCCACCCGCACCACACACGCCCGAACAGCGCCGTCAGCAGGAAGATCGTCAGAAACACGCCGACGAGGATCAACGCCATCAGCACCGTGTCGGTCGGCAGAAACGTCGTCCCAAACAGCGTGAACCGCCGATGCGCCAGATCGAGCAAGACCAGCGGCTTGCCATTCATCGAGAGGTGCGGGATGATCGTGAAGATCGCGATCAGCACCCACGCGACGATCCGCCTCGCGCTCAAGAACCGCCCCTTGGCGGGCTTGGGCGTCAGCCAGCGCCGCGATCCATCCGAGTTGAGCGTCGACAGGGGGTTGATCTGCGGCACCGGCGTCGCAGGCGTTTCCGCACGTTGTGCCCGCTCACGCAGAGCGCTCGCCGCT
Source organism: Planctomycetota bacterium (assembly GCA_033763815.1). GTDB lineage: Bacteria > Planctomycetota > Phycisphaerae > Phycisphaerales > UBA1924 > JANRJU01. The sequence goes on along the minus strand of JANRJU010000002.1, from coordinate 79,419 downwards.
CGCTCCGAGACATCCCCCACCGGCGAGAATGACGCGTTCATGATCCGCTCCCTCCGGATGGCCCGCCGCCCGGGACCGCCACATTGGGCCACGGGTCGATCAGCTTGCCTTCCGGTCCCTTCCCATTGGGCGATGCCTTGCCCCGCAGGCTCGCGGCATAAGCCGCGACGATGATCCGCTCGTTCTTGGAGAGCCGGTTCTCCCACGAGGGCATCGCCCCGTTGTTCGCCCCCTTGTTGATCACATTCAGCACGTCCGTCAGCACGCTGACGTTCTTGTAGTGGTCGTCGGTCAGGTTCACGCCGGTCATGCCCCCGCCCGCGCCGCCGTCCTTGGAGTGGCACGCCGCGCAGTTGCCGACGAAAATGCCCTCCGCGACCGCCATCAGCTTGGGGTCGTTCATCACCTTGAGCAATGTTCCCTCATCGCCCTCGAGGTTCCCGACCTGGCCGAAGATCCGCTTGAACTCGCGTGTCTGGTTCGCCTTCCAGACGTCGTGGACGCTCCACGCCACGCTGCTGAACTCAAAGAACGTGAAGTAGAAGATCGAGAACACCACGCTCCCCAGGAAGATCAGGTGCCACCAGCCCGGCGTCGGGTTGTCGTACTCCTGAATCCCGTCGTACTCATGGTGCATCAGCTTGTCGTCGTTGTTGCTCACGGCTGGCCTCCTGCTCCGGCGGCGGTGCTCCTCGCGACGGGCTGCGTCGCTCCATCGCGGTCGTCCTCCAGGGGCAGCGTTGCCCCGCGCTCCAGTTCCGCACGCATCGACCGCCCGAGCAGACGGAACATCACCAGAACGAACACCCCGACAAAGATCACCAGCGCGATCTGGGGATACACGTCAAGGTCCATCGCCGACATCAGCTGGCTCATGGCGCACCCGCCTTTCCAAGGTTCGACGCCCCGCCCGCATGAACGCTCCGAGCCTCATCCCCCGCCTCACCGTCCGCGCTGGCCGTCGGCTGAGACGCCGCAGGCGCGGGCGACTCCGCAGGCGCCGGGGCGAACAGGTCCGTCCCCACCCGCTGCAAGTACGCCACCAATGCGATGACCTTCTTTCGGCTCAGCCGATCTTCCTCACGCGTTGAGTCCAGGGGGAAGAACTCATACCCGCCCTGCGCCACCAGCTCCTTCGCGATCTTCTCCGCCTGCGCCCGCGCCAGCTCCGGCGCCTTCTTGAGCGCGTCGCCATAGGGCACGCCCAGGATCGCCATGGCGTCCACCCGGGCCTGGATCTCATCGAAGTTCACGTCCTCGCGCAGCAGGTGCGTGTACGAAGGCATGAGCGACTGTGCATTGAGCTGACGCGGATTCTCAAAGTGCCGCACGTGCCAGTCGTGGCTCTGCTTTCCGCCCTCGCGGTGCAGGTCGGGCCCCAGCCGCCGGCTGCCCCACTGGAACGGATGGTCGTAGATGAACTCGCCCGGCTTGCTGTATTCCCCGTACCGCACCGTCTCCGCCCACAGGGGCCGGATCATCTGCGAGTGGCAGTTGTAACACCCTTCCGCGATGTAGACGTCGCGCCCGCAAAGCTCCAGGGGCGTGTAGGGCTGCACCGAGGCGATCGTCGGAACGTTGCTGCGAATCAGGAACGTCGGGATGATCTCAAACAGCGAGGCCACCGCGACCGCAACGATCACCCACACCGTGAACCGGAAGGGCTTGCGCTCCCACACGCGGTGCCACCACCCCTGCAGGAACCGATCGCCCGCGTGACCCAGCCCGATGTTGGCGTCCAGACGCGAGGTCGGCTTGGGCGGGTCGGCGTACACCGGCGCCAGCGACGGAGCGCTCTGCACCGGCTCTTCGTAGGTCGCCGGTCGCGACTGCCACGTCTTGAAGTAGTTGAACGCGCCGAGCAGCACGCCCGCGATGTAGAGCGAGCCGCCCAGGGCCCGCGCCCAGTAGAACGGGATCATCGTGTTCACGGTCTCGACAAAGTCCTGATACTGCAGGCGTCCGGTTTCGTCAAAGGCGCGCCAGATCAGCCCCTGGTTGATACCCCCGAAGTAGATCGGGATGACGTAGAGCAGGATGCCGATGGTGCCGATCCAGAAGTGCCATTCCGCGAGCTTCTTGCTGTAGAGCTTGGTCTGGAACAGCCTCGGGAGGAGCCAGTACATCATCCCGAAGGTGAGGAAGCCATTCCACCCGAGCGCCCCGCCGTGGACGTGGGCGATTGTCCAGTCGGTGTAGTGCGAGAGGGCGTTGACGCTCTTGATCGAGAGCATCGGGCCCTCGAACGTGGACATCCCGTAGAACGTCACGCCCACCACGAAGAACTTGAGCACCGGGTCGTCCCAGACCTTGTGCCAAGCCCCGCGGAGCGTGAGCAGGCCGTTGATCATCCCGCCCCAGCTTGGCATCCACAGCATCAGCGAGAAGAGCATGCCAAGCGAACTCGCCCACGCCGGGAGCGCCGTGTAGTGCAGGTGGTGAGGCCCCGCCCAGATGTACATGAACACCAGCGACCAGAAGTGCACGATCGACAGGCGATAGCTGTACACCGGGCGTTCCGCCGCCTTGGGCATGAAGTAGTACATCAGCCCGAGGAACGGGGTGGTCAGGAAGAACGCTACCGCGTTGTGCCCATACCACCACTGCATGAAGGCGTCCTGCACGCCCGCGTAGATGCTGTAGCTCTTGGTGAGCAGCTCGTACGACGGAATCTCGCCCGTGCTCACGAAGTGCACCACACCCGCCGGGATCCACAAGTTGTTGAAGACGTGAAGGATCGTGACCGTGACGATCGTCGCGATGTAAAACCAGAGCGCCACATACATGTGCCGCTCGCGGCGTCGCGCCAGAGTCCCGAAGAAGTTCACCCCGAAGAACCCCAGCCACACCACCGCGATCGCCAGGTCGATGGGCCACTCCAGCTCCGCATACTCCTTGCTCTGCGTCACCCCGAACGGAAGCGTCAACGCCGCCGAGACGATGATCGACTGCCACCCCCAGAAGTGCAGGCGGCTCAGAACATCGCTGAACATCCGCGCCTTGCACAGGCGCTGCGTGCTGTAGTAGATCGCCGCGAAGATCGCGTTCCCCGCAAACGCGAAGATCGCCGCGTTGGTGTGCAGGGGACGCAGACGTCCGAAGGTCAGGTACTCAATCTCGTAGAGGAAGCTCATCCAGGCCAAGGGCCGCATGCCCCCAACCTCCCACGCGGCAGCCGACGGCGCCACCAGCGCCAACGCCACGATCAAGCCCGCCAGCATCCCCACAATTCCCCAGACCAGGGTTGCGGTCAAGAACATCCGGACAATGGAGTCGTCATAGACGAAGGTCTCCATCCGCGTCCCGGGTTGAAGGACGCTCTTCACGCCATCCGTCCATCCCAGTCGTGAGGGTTCTGTTCGGCTTCCGATCGCAACATCTCCGGTTTGGGGGCTTGCGATCGCGTCTGTCGAGGTCGAGGCCATCCGATTCTCCAGATCCGAGGCGTGGCACGAAACCGACACGATTTTTGTCACAACATGACCATCTGGTCGTTTACTCGACTATTATGGCGATAGACTGGACGGCGTCAAGTCCCTTGGTGGCGAGTTTTCCGGGTCGACACGCGCGGGATTCACGCGGTAGAGGAGCAATCGACCGTGAAATCGACTAGAATGTCCCTACGAGGTTGCCCTATGTTGACACAAGCCGCTGGTTACGCCGCCATGGCACTCGGGTATGTCGCGTCCGCTGGCGGACGCCCGGTGCTCATCAAAGAAATCGCCGACGCTGCGGAGATTCCTGGCCCTTATCTCGCCAAAATCGTCCACACCCTCGCTCGCCGCGGGCTCGTGCTCACCCAGCGCGGCGTCGGGGGCGGCGTCACCCTTGCCAAGCCCGCTGATCAGATTTCCCTATTCGAGCTCTGCCTCGCGCTCGACGATCCCGCCGTCCAGCCTCGCTGCATGCTGGGCGTCGCCGTCTGCTCCGACGAGCGCGCCTGCCCGGCCCACAAGTTCTGGTCCGCCCAGCGCGCCCGCTACACCGACTACCTCCGGGAAATGACCATCGCCGACGTCGCCGCCTTCGAGGTGCGACGCCGCTGGAAGGCCGTCGGCGCCGCCTCGCTGCCCACCTCCACTCCCGCTCGCATGAACGGCGTCGCCACAATCCTGGCGTCCGTCGCTCCGCCCATCGCCTCGATGAACGATTCCACGCCCCGAGTCCTTGAGCCTTCACCAGTCGTCGGGCCGTCATCAACCGCCGAACCGGGCGTCGCCGCCGAATCACAGGGCCGCGCCAACTGACGCCAACCGGGCCTCAACACGCCCGGTCGACCGGTTCACCAAAGCCCGGACCAGGAACACCACAACAGTCAGGCGTGCGTCCCCGACGCCTTTACTGATCGCCCCGGGCCGGATAGCCTTTCCACTGAGAGGTTGCCGCCCGCACGATGCGCCGCGCGTCCGCACCAAGGCGACGGTCCGCCCGGGGCCACCTACGGCACCCGCCAACCGCCCGTCAGCCGCCCGCCAACTGAAAGACACCGATGCTTTCGACCCCCGCCCGCCAGCCCGCTTGCACTTCCCTTCAGCCAGGCCGCACGAACGCCCGTCCGGCGGTCCGGGCGCAGCGCATGAGCGCCGCCTTTGCCGCTGGACTCATGTTCCTCGTGCTCGCGGGCGGCGTGAGCCAAGCCTTCGCACAGGCGTCGAGCAAGCCCAAGGAAGAGCCGCTCCGCCCGCCCATCCCGACCCAGACCGACTCCGCCCCCGTGCTCCTCACCTACGTCATGGGCCTGGCCATCGGCGGTGCGATCCTCTACGCGTCCCTCATGTCCAGCAAGCGCGGCCACCAGGACTAACGCCCCAACACCGAGCACCTCCCCAAGCCTTTCTCAGGACCAACTGGCAATGAACACCTCGGCCGCCAACCCGCCCCGCACCCGCTTGGCTCATCGCCCCCTTCTCTGGGCCAACGCCGGCGCGCTATCGCTCCTGGCTGTGGTTTGTGCCTGGCCCGTCTTGGCCCCGGCGAGCACCAGCGAGCAGCCCGGGCGCGCCCGCGGCACCTACACCATGGTCGCCGGACGCCCCACCTCGGGCGGCACCGACGTCATCTACGTGATCGACGCCGCGAACCAGGAGATTCTCGCGCTGCGCCCCGATTCTGCCAAGCGCCTCCAGCCCCTTGGCTTTCGCAGCTTGAACTCCGACACCCGAGTTCAGCCGGGCCGGTAAACGCCCGACCGCGTCAAGACGTCTGCATCCACCAAACCCGCACACGTTTCCGTTCCGGCGGTTCTCGCAACCCGGCCGGACACCGCGTGTACCTCCTTTGTGAGTTGGTGGCCCTCTCCCCAAAGCGTCCTGTGGTTCCTCGGCACATTCCTCGTCTGCTGGGGTCTCACCGTCCTCTGGCGAGGATTCGGCGCCCGTCGCGACGCAACCCGCTCGCTCTGCCCCGCCTGCCAAGCCCCGATGGATCCCGCCAAGGGACTGACGTGCGCCGCGTGCTCCAACACCATCCAGCGTGCCGCGGATGTTTACCGCGTCCGCCCCAGCCTGCGGTTCATCGTGCCCGCGATTATCGTTATTGCCCTGGGCGGCGCGACATGCGCCATGGGCGCTCTGGTTGACGTGTGGATTCACGATCGTCCGCTCGGCACGGGCGCGTGGGTCCCCGCCGCAGCCGCGATCATCATCTTCGCGATCGTGCTCGCATCCTTTGGCCTCTATGGCGATCGCTCCCGTGGAAGACGACGCTGCCCCAAATGCTGGTACTCGCTCCACGCTGGCGCCTCGACCTGCCCTGAATGCGGCACAAGCATCGGTTCGGAACGTGAGGCCTATCGCCCGAGACGCCGCTGGGGCATGGTGCTTACTGCCGGAGCCCTGCTGCTGATCGGGGCCGGAGCTCTTGTCACCTGGCGAGTGAACCGTCGAGGCTGGGTCTCACTTATGCCCAACGTGGTTCTGATCGAGTATTTCGAGCACCTACCAGATTCCTTTATCGATGTAATCCAAGGGGAGAACGGTCGGCACGACACGCTGCTGGCCCGCATGTACAGCCAGGATCAGTTCTCCGCCAGTGAACGGGCGCGGCTGAAGCAACGCGCGATCGACGTCGGTTCACGCGCGACCGACATCCGGACTTGTCAGCGCACGAACTACCTGCTTGTCTATCTCAAGGCCGACGCTCAGGCCCATCGCGTAGTTGCGCAGCGTGCCGCCGAACTGCTCTCGCGCGAGCTGCTCTCGGGCGATCCGGTTCGCCAAGCGCTGGCGGGCGAAGCTATTGCGGCGATGCTCCAGCAGTCATACTCGTATGCCGGCGGGCCGGAGCTGGACGTCGACGTCGAGGCGCTCACGACGCTGACGAGCGACGAGCGCGCGACCGTGCGCAACGGGGCGATCACGCTGATCGCGTACGCCTCGCCCGAGCAGATCGCAAGCGTGCTCGACGTCGTCGCAGCCAACCTTGACGGCTCGGACGCTCGCTCTCGCAACATCCTGCATTTCCTTGCCGTTCAAGCACTTCCCGCGAGCGAGGCTGCCAGGCAGTTGCTCATCGAAGCCACGCAGCACACGGACACCCGCATCGCCGCCCGCGCCGTCAACTTCCTGGGCTTTCCCCAAGCCGTGGGCCAAAGCGGCATCCGCGAGCATTTGCACGACCTGCTCCTCAACGGGCCGGTTGAACTTGGTCCAAGCGTTTGCCGGGCGCTTGATAAGCACGTGACCGATCCGCTCGAACGCCGCGAACTCCTCGCTCGAGCCGTCCGCGAGTCGCTCCGCGGGCCCGGGAACCTCGCCGGGGAGTGGATCAACATCATCGGCTTCTACGGGGATGTGATCGACAATCCGAGCGATGCGACCGACAATCCCTGGAAGCTCCTGGCCGAGGCCCACCGAAACGGCGTGCCGCCCGAAACGCTCGCTAAGTCCGTGGGCGAGATGTTCGCCGCCTGGGGCCGTCATCCACACGCGGATCCGGCGGGCGCCGTTTTATATCTGCGGCAGACGGGCGTTCACGACGCGCTGCAAGCGATCCCGGAGGGCCGGAGCATCACGCAGCGCCTCGAAGCCCTCGCACTCCAACCCGCCACCCACCCTTCCACCCAGCCCGTCCCGCAGCCCGACCTGCAGCCCGACCTGCAGCCCGACCGTTGAGCACGCCCGAAAAGAACAAGCCCCCGACCATGGGCCGGGGGCTTGCAAGAGACTGACCGATCGCCTCAGGCCCGAGCGAACTCGGGCGAGGATTGATTAGCAGCCGGTGTCGAAGGCAACGACGAAGTCGAGGTAGTCGAAGAAGTCGGACTGACCATCGCCGTTGAAGTCGGCGGGGCCGCAACGCTCAGCGCCGAAGCGGATGTTGGTCTGAACCGTGCCGGTCAGCGTGCTCGTGCTGGTCACGCCGTAGGCAGCGTCGAGGTGGGTCGTGGAGAACCCGGAGACGGCGATGTAGTACTCGCCGGCGCCGAGGGTCGCGCCCGCCTGGCCGGAGAAGTTAGCGCCTTCGTTCGGAGCGGTGTCAGCACCGGTCTGAGCGAAGTTGGCCAGACGGCGGCCAGCGCCGAAGGAGAGCTGCGACGTGAGACCGGGGCCGCTGTCGTCGTCGTTGGCGACGCGGGTGCCCGAGGGGGCGCGGTAGATGCCGATTTCGGTGTCAGCGCTGGGGCCGGGAACCGTCGTGACGAGCGCCGTGCCCAGCGTGTCAAGGTCGAGGTAGGTGTTGGGAGCGCCAGCACCGACGTCCTGCGTGAGGTTGATGCGGTACCAGATCACCTGCCCGGCCGCCAGAGCGTCCGAGCGGTTGATCACGGTGCCCAGGCCAACGTCACCGAGGTCGATGGCGCCGGAGGGCGGGGGCGGGGGCGGCGGGGGAGCATCGTCCCAGGTCGCCGAGAAGGTGGTCCACTGAGCGTCGACGCTGGCGGTGCCGCCGTCGTCGAACGTCTCGTAGAAGCGGAAGTTCCAGTTGCCGGCGGGGTCAACACCCGGATCGATGTTGCGATCGAGCGTGAACGAAAGCGTGCCGGTCCAGGTCGTGCCGGTGGCGAAGGGGGCGATGGTGAAGGGCGCGCCGAACGAGGCGGGCGGGGTGACGAGGATGCGCAGCTCGGTGCGGAACGTGCCGGTGTTGACCGGGACAACGTCACCCGCGAAGCTGATCCGGAACGCGCTGTAGCCGCCGGTGGCAGCGAAGTCGCGCAGGCCGTTGGCCGCGTTGTTGAGCGGGCCGTTGCTGTCAACGCCGTTGAACGTGACGGTGTCGCGAGGAGCCGCGAACGCCGCCGCCGCGAGAGCCAGCGTGGCCACCGCGGAAAGCTTGCTGGAAAGACGCATGAGATGATCCTCCCTATCTCGTGAAACAACCAAACCGATCCGAAGACGTTTCGGATCGACCCTCAGAGCCCGTCGAGACACGGGCGATGTCAACACATCGAAGTGGGCTTGGCGCGTGGCAGAGATTCCGCCGAGATGCTTCGCCAAGCGAGAACATTCTCCCCGCACGAAGTCAATGATCCCCACACGAATCGCGTGCAAACACAGAGTCTGAACGCAGTCTGAACAATTCTGCGCATGTTTATACCGGCCAGATTGCCGGGGTGCAAGTACCCCCATGCAGATTCCGCGCGGGATCGTCACTTTTCCGTTGCTGCAACTGTCTCCCCCCGCTTCTCAACAGCACCAAAATAACCCATTTTAACACATATTCCCGCATCGGTCCGGCGTTATCTCGGGCCTCCTTCCCAGTTGACCGCCCGATCAGCCGACCTCCATCTCGGGTTCGCGTATCCTTCCGCCCTATGCACGCGAGCGTTCGGTGGCTCAACTCCCTCGTGCGTCCCTTGGACGCCGCCTCACACCCGCTGACTTCGCAGGCGATCCAAGCGGCGCTTATGGGCGCCGGCTTTCCCATCGAGTCCGTCCAGCCCCTCCCCGATGGTGACGAACTCCTCGATGTCGAAGTGACCAGCAACCGGGGCGACGTGCTCTCGCATGTTGGCATGGCCCGCGAGATTGCGGCCAAGTGCGGGCTCGCTCTGGTGCACCCCGCCTCGGCGGTCGACCTGCCCCCCGAGCACGACCCCATCCAATCCTCGGTCCGCCTTGACAACCGCCAGCCCGATGTCTGCCCGCTCTTCACGCTTCGCGTCATCCGGGGCGTCCGCGTGGGCCCCAGCCCCGACTGGCTCGTGCGCGCGCTGGCCAGCGTCGGACAACGCTCCATCAACAACGTTGTCGACGTCACCAACTACATCAACTTCGAGCTCGGACACCCCTCGCACGTCTTCGACCTGGCCAAGCTCGCCGGGCGAGAGCTCATCGTCCGCTACGCGACGCAGGGGGAATCGCTGCTCACGCTGGACGGCAGGAAGCGTGTGCTCGCGTCCGACGAACTCGTCGTCGCCGACGCCGAGCGGGCCCAGAGCCTCGCCGGGGTAATTGGGGGCGGGGAGTCCGAAGTCGGCCCGGACACCGTGGACATCGCGCTGGAAGTCGCGACGTGGGATCCGGTCACGATCCGTCGCGCCGCCCGGCGGCACCAGATCCGCACCGACGCGAGCCACCGCTTCGAACGCTGGGTCGACGCCCACGGGCTGGAATCCGCCTCGCGCCGCGCCGCCGCGCTCATGGTCCAGGTCGCCGGAGGCAAGCTCCAGAAGGGCGTTCTGACCGAAGGCCGCCCGCTCGCCGAGCCCCTGCACGTCACCCTGCGCCCGGAACGCTGCGCCGCGATGCTGGGCTTGGAATCGGATTCCGGATTGCGCCCCGACCTGGTCCGTTCGCTGACGCCCGAGCGCATCGCGTCGACGCTCGAAAAGCTCGAGTTTCGCGCGATGGGCACCGGCATCGCCGGGGGCGTCGTGTTCCGCGTCCCGACCTTCCGCCCCGACATCAAGCGAGAGATCGACCTCATCGAAGAAGTCGGGCGAACGCTCGGGCTCGACGCTGTCCCCACGCGGGAGCGCATCTCGATCCGCGTGCAGCCAGCGCAGGAGCGGGAGAAACGAGTCCGCACGCTCGCGGCCACGCTGACCTCGCTGGGCTTCTACGAGACCGTCACCTTCAGCTTCCTCACGCCCGAGCAAGGGCAAGCGGCGCTGGGCGAACTCGCGCCCCCCGCATCACTCCCCGGCTCCGCAACCACGCCCCCTGCGGGGCAGGTTCCGAGCATCGTGAACGTGGACGACGAGCGCCGCGGCGGCGAGCCCACCCTCCGCCCCAGCCTGCTCCCGAGCCTGATCGCGTGCCGAAAAGTCAACCAGGACGGACAAGTCCGGACGCCCGCCGGTGTGCGGCTCTTCGAGATCGCCTCCACGTTCGCCCAGGTGCTCGAAGCGCCCGGATCAACCAAGCCCGGCCTCACCATCGAGCGTCCGCGTCTGGCGCTGCTGGCCGACGTACCCGGCAACCCCGATTCCCCCAAGCGCACCACCGACGAGAAGCGCCTTGGCGTGCGACTCATGCGGGGCGTCGTCGAATCCTGCGTCCGTGCGATCGCTGGCGAGGCCCGCCTGGTCGTTGAGCGTTGCTCCCCCGGTTCCTCATTCTGGGAGCCCGGCGCGCTCGCCCGCTGCCTTGTCGCGTCGCCCGCGTCTTCGGGATCGAAACCAAGCGCCGCCGGAACGACCCTGGGCGTGTTTGGCCTGATCTCCACCGCCTCGCTCGCCGGCGCCGGGCTTGAAATTCCGGTCGTCGCCGCGGAACTCGACCTGATGAGCCTGCTCGAGCTTGGCGTGGTTCGCAAGCCGATCTCAACGCTCCCGGCGTTTCCCTCGATCGAGCGCGACGTCTCCTTCGTCCTGCCCGAAGCGACGCCCTGGGCCAACGTCCACGCCACCCTCGCTGGCGCGCCCGCGCCGCAACTGGAGGACATCGAGTTCGTTGGCGTCTTCCGAGGCAAGCAGATCGGCCCAGGCAAGAAATCGGTCACAGTCCGTTTCCGCTTCCGCGACCCAAGCCGAACCCTGCGCCACGAAGAGATCGACCCCGCTGTCGAAAACATGGTCGGCGCCATGCGCGCCAACTTGAGCGCCGAAGTTCGAAGCGCCTGACTGGCGCCGGCTGTGCCCCGTCCGTCGGGCAGTCACATGCGGGCCAGCTTGCCCGCCAGCACTCGCGCCGCAACCCCTCGGTGGCTCATCGCGTTTTTCTCCGCTGGCGTGAGCTCGGCGCTCGTTTTCGCATACCCGGGCGCGACCAGAAAAAGTGGGTCGTATCCAAATCCGCTCGCGCCCCGAGGCACATCGCCCGCTCGGCCAATCCGACCCTCAAAGGTCCCCCGCGCGCTCGCGAGCACGACTGGATCGGAAATCCGATCCGCGCGCGCGAGCACCATGACGCACACGAAGCGAGCGACGCGTCTCTCGTCCGGAAGGTTGCCAAGCTCGCGCAGCAGCCGCTGGTTGTTCGCCGCGTCGCGCTCCGCCCGCGACATCCCAACCTCTTTGCCGTCTGTGCAAAAGTGCGAAGAGATCACGCCCGGACGTCCGGCAAGCGCGTCGACCTCAAGCCCCGAATCGTCCGCCAGGCATGGCACAAACACCCCCCGCTCACGCAGTTGCTGGGCATACGAAAGGGCCTTGATCGTCGCATTCGCTTCGAACGTCGTGCCCGTCTCCGACGGTTCCGCCAGCGGATCACGCGAAACCTCCCCCAGGCCAACCACGCGCACGCTCGGCACAAGCTCGCGGAGAATTTGGCTCAACTCTTCAACCTTGTGCGGGTTGGACGTCGCTAGCACAATCTGCATCGAGCCATGGTACGTGACGTTGCAGCGAACTGCCCGCGGCTCCCGTCCTCCTCGCTCGCCCACTCCCGCCTCGCGCCTCCCGGCTCCCCCGTCTCGCCTCGTGCCTCGTGCCTCTCGTCTCGCGCCTCCTCAGACACGAACGGCCCACGCACACCGGTGCGCGGGCCGTCACGGGGAGAGTTACGTTGCCAGTGCCTTATGCCCGACGGCGCCGAGCCGCGATCGCCCCGCCCATGCCCAGCAGCACCAGCGCTCCGGGCGAGGGAACAAACAGGAAGTTCGTCGTCGCGTCAAGCTGGGGCGTGTAGCGGCCGTCGCCGTTGTAGTCCGCAACAACATACCAGCGGCTCGGATTGCCAAGGTCGTTGAGGCCCTGAAGGTCCGTGCGGAACAGGTCCCCGTTCGCGTCCGTCGACACCGTCCACTGCAACATCGCCGCAGCGACCAGGTTGGTCGTCGACTCCGGATGGGCGGAGACCATGAACACATTGATGTTGGCGTTCGCCTTGAAGTTGACCAGCGATGTCACCAGCAGCTCGTTGTCCGCCCCGCCCGTGAAGATCGCCTGGTTGATCCCGATCTGCTGCTCGAAGTTGTCCAGCAGGATCACCCGCGTGCTTCGCTCGCTGTTGCCCGAAGCATCCGCCGCAGTGATGGTGATCTCGTAGAAATCGTCGGGGAACAGCGCCTCGGCGTTCTTGGTCGCGTCGTTGGCATTCGCAGCGCCGTTGGGCGTGTTCCACACGTTCCCGGGCGCCTTCTTCACGTTGCTGTTCCAGAACCGGTTGCGATCGTCGGCTTCGATGGTCGCGTCGTCGTCGCGGTTGGTCAGCGTGTACCAGTTCGCGGTGTGCGCGTTGGTGTTGCCGGCGCCGATCATTCCGTCGCGCGAGTCGGCAGTGCGGTCGTTGTTGAACGCAGCTCGCACCAGCGTGTGGTCGCGGAGCGTGTTGTAGTTCTGCCCGGTCGTGAACGACCCGCTGAAGTTGAAGCTCGTCACCGCGCCGGTCGTCTCCGCGGGGTTGGCCTGGTTCTTGATCTCAAGGCCGATCGTCTGGATGCCAAGGCGCCGCCCGCCCGCCGCCCACCGGTCCCACGCGTCGGCGACGATATCGATGTCGGCACTTCCCGCGTGGAACGTCGCCCCGCCGTCAACACTCTTGGTTTGAGCGCGAGCGCCGAGGATGTGCGCGCCAGCGCCAACCGCGCCCGCCTTGACCTTGGTCTCGAAGTAGTCGTTGTCGCCCCGTTCCGCCTCGTTCTTGCCGACCGCTCCATCGGTCAGCACGCCCAGGCGATCGTGCGCACCGACGCGATACTTGACATCCCAGATCGTGGGCTTGACGGTGTCGCGGTTGGCGTTGGGAGCCGTGATGCCCGAGATCGGGTTGACGTCGGCCTTGCTGATCCCGCCCCAGGGGTTCTCGCCTGTGCCCTGGGCAAAGTGCAGGTGGGCCGCGTAGTCGGGCGTCTTGCGGATGGCGCCCAGCAACTGCCCGGTCGTCACCCTGGTGTCCAACCTCACTCCCGCGTCGGGCTCCAGATGGACCAGTTCAAAGGTGTTGCCAAACGCGCCGTTGCGGTTCTCGGCCAGCACCAGCCACGAGTTGTACAGGTTCCCCGCGTCGCGCTGAATCGTCCGCACCCAGTAGTTGTTGAACTGGGCGGGGGCCCGCATCGCTGCACCGTCATTCACTCGGATGTCCAGCGCTTCGTGGAAGTGCAAGCCACCGGCGGCCTCGGCGTACTGCCCAAACGTGTTGAGAATGGGGTCGTTCCAGCTCGCCGGAGCGATGGGCCAATCCGCCGCGATCGCCACGGGCGTCATCACACCGCCGGCAACCAGCGCCAGCGCCGCCACTTTCAGGGTCGATCCAACCCGCCCCGCCAACATGCCCGTCGCGCCGTCCATCACAATGCCCGTCCCATGTCGAGTGTTCATGTCCTGCCTCCTCTTGTGTTGCGATGCCGCACGAGTCAGCCGCGAAAACGGGCTTTGCGTGCGTGACTGGCACACGCGTGACTCGCCCAACCGAGGAACGAGGACGGGGCACGCTCCTCACGCGGCTTGACGCGAATTTCAGGGCGGGGGCACGAGCGCGCGCTCAACCCTTCGGCGTCGTCGAATCGCAACACCCTGTCGCCACACGACTTGCGCGATCCGCAACTTCTCCGATCCCGCGTCCGGCTTCGCTCGCAGGCGCCTAAGAATCCACCATGCAATCCGCCTCGCCCGGAACCCCCGGTGTCTCCGGATTCCCCGGAACTCCAGAATCACTCCCTTCCGCACAGGCCCAATCACCAGGCCCGGTGGCGGTGCGTGAGCCCGAGCGTTCGCCTTCGAGCCCGCTGCCGCTGGTCGCCAGCGCCGTGCTCGTGCTCGCCTTGGCTCTGACCCAGGTCGGTCGCCTGCTTGAATCTGGTCGGATGACGCCCGAGCAGGCGGCCCACGCCTTTGCGCCTGTGCCCGGCGTGTCCGACGCTCGCGCCGCCGGCATGGTCTCCTCCATCGGCGACTACACCGTCATGACCACAACCACCTCGAACGAAGACCTGCTCGTCGTCCTCGATGGCCGCTCGGAAGACATGTATGTCTACCGGGTTGACGGCTCAAACCAGATGCAGCTCGTCCAGCGCCTCAATATCAGCCAGGCCTTCGCCGAGGCTCGGGCTCGAAGCATGGGCAAGTGACCAAGTCACTCGCCCTCTGAGTGCGTGCTTTCCCTTCTTTCTCGAAGCCCGATGCCGATGCCCGATGCCCGATGCCGATGCCTGGTGACTTGCCACCCTCGACCTCATGCCCATCTTCCCTCTTCCACAGTTCGAAGCCGACTTGAAGACACTCGGAGCCGAGGATCGCGAGATCTACGACCGCCTCCAGGCCCCCAAGACCATCGTCGTCCGCTTCGGCGCCATGCATCTCGTCGGCGAGTTTCCCTACTCGGGCGACGCCAAGCCCGGCTGCGGCTCAAAGCTCGTCGTCCGCACCCATCGCGGCACCGAACTGGGCGAGATGCTCACCAGCACCTGCCCCAACTCCGGTTGCTCCAAAAGCGTCAGCCGAAAGCAGATGCTCGACTACATCGAGAACTCCGGCGGACGCGACTATCCCTTCACCACCGAAGGACGAGTGCTCCGCGTCGCGACCAAGGAAGACCTTGACAAGCAGGCGGAAATCGAGCAATCCAAGCACGAGCTTAAGCTCAAGGCCCGCGCCGTCGCCGACCCCTTTGGCCTGCCCATCAAGCTCGTCGAGGCCGAGCCCCTGCTGGGCGGCGAACGCCTCACCTTCTACTTCCTCAGCGAAGACCGCGTCGATTTCCGCGATCTCGTCCGCGCCCTCTCCGATGCCTTCGCCCAGCGCGTCGAGCTCCGCCAGGTCGGCGCCCGCGACGAGGCCCGCCTCACCGCCGACTACGAACGCTGCGGCCAGTATTGCTGCTGCAAGAACTTCCTGAAAGTTCTCAAGCCCGTCTCCATGCGGTCGGCCAAGATCCAAAAAGCCACCCTCGATCCGCTCAAGATCTCGGGGCGCTGCGGCCGGCTCATGTGCTGCCTCCGCTACGAGGACCAGACCTACGACGATCTCCGCAAACGCTTGCCCAATCGCAAGTCTCGCGTCGGGACCCCCGAGGGTGACGGCATGGTCCTGGACTCGCAGATCCTCACCCAGCTCGTTCTCGTCCGCCTCGACGCGCCAAACCCCGACGGCTCCCCGAAGGAAGTCGCGGTGCCCGTCGAAGAACTCACACCGCCAAAGTCGGCCACGCCGCCCCCGCCTCCCGCGCTCGCCGCTCCTCCCGCCCACGATCGCGCACGCCGCCCCGACGCGTCACGTTCAGAGAAGGGCCCGCGTCCAGACAACGGCCCCCGCCAAGCCGGCGCGCCCCGTCAGGACAACGGCTCGCGAAGCCGCGAAAGCTCGTCGGGCGACCGCCCGCGCGACGATCGCCGCCAGAAGCCGCGCCGCGCCGGCGACGCCCCTCCGAACCGACCATCCAGCTCTACACCCCAACCGCCGCCGTCCGCGCCGCCGCACTCTCTTCCACCCGAGCCAGAGCCCGGATAACTCGCGCTCCGTGCCGGGACACGAATTCCGCCGCATCTCACCACCAAGGCGCACTTCGCTCGGCGATAATCACGCCCACGGTGCTCCTGCGCCCCCTCGGGCCTTCAGCGCCGCCCGCACCACGCTCATCGAGGATCCTCGCGTGCCCGATGCAACCTCTCCGCCAGTCGCCTTCGAAGCCAACGCGCGCCGCTACGCCGCCGAGCGCGGGCGCGTCTATGTCGCCATCTGCCTCGATGGTTCCGCCGACGAGTACATCGACGCCGCCATCGCTCGAGGCCTCGCACCAAACCTCATGCGCTTGAGCGTCGTCGGCGGTCGCTACCGCGCCCGCTCCGTGATGCCCAGCTTCACCAACCCCAACAACACCAGCATCATCACCGGCGTCCCGCCCGCGATCCACGGCATCGGTGGCAACTACTTCATCGACCCCGCCACCGGCAAGGAAACGATGATGAACTCCGCGGAGTATCTCCGCGCCCCGACCATCCTCGCCCGCGCTCAGGCCGCTGGGCTCCGCGTTGGCGTCGTTACCGCCAAGGACAAGCTCCGCGCCATCCTCTCCAAGGGCCTTGATTTCACCCCCAGCAGCCACCCCCCCGCGATCAGCGTCTCCAGCGAACGCGTGCACGAGAGCACGCTCGCCAACTCAGGCATCGCCGACGCCCTCACCATCGCCGGCTACGCCGCCAAGCCCGAGATCTATTCCGCCGATGCGAGCGTCTTCGTCCTGAAGCTCGGGGCCGCGCTCGTTCGCGAGCGCCGCGTTGACGTGCTCTATCTCTCCACCACCGACTTCATCCAGCACAAGTACGCGCCGCACGAGCAGGGCGCCCTCGACTTCTACGCCAAAATCGACCACCAGATCGGTGAGCTTGATCGCCTCGCAGCCGTGCTTGGCATCACCGCCGATCACGGCATGAACGCCAAGATGCTCCCCTCGGGCCAGCCCAACGTCATCTACCTCGAACCGCTCCTCCGCGAGATCGACCCCGGCGTTCGCGTCATCCTCCCCATCACCGACCCCTACGTCGTCCACCATGCCGCCCTCGGCTCGTTCGCCGTCATCCACGTGTCCCGCCCCGAACTCGCCCATCGCGTCCGCGAGAAACTCATCGGCACGCCCGGAATCACCGAGGTCTACCCCCACGCCGAGGCGTGCACCGTCTTCCAATCGCCGCCGGACCGCACGGGCGACCTCGTTGTGTGCAGCGGCCGCGACGTTTGCGTCGGCACCAGCCCCGAAAAGCACGACCTCACCAAGCTCGATGGTCTCCTCCGCTCCCACGGCGGACGCTACGAAGAAATCGTCCCGCTCATCTTCAACAAGCCCCTCAGCGACCACCACCACCGCCTCGCCCAGTGCGACCCGCGCAACTTCGATGTGTTCGACTTTGTCATCAACGGCTGCCGAAGCTGACCTTCCGCCCTCTTCACCATTGCCCATTGCCCTCCACTGCCTTGATGCCGCGTGCCTTCCTGCCTTCTTCTTGTTCCTCACCACTGCCCATTGCCCGCCGCCCATTGCCCTCCACTGCCCATTACCCATGACCCCAACCCAAACCATGATCCCCCTCCTCATCGCCGGCGAACGCTTCACCTCGTCCACCGCTCACGAGGTCCGTAGCCCGTACACGGGCGAGGTCTCAGGCCGCGTGGCGCTCTGCGGCAAGTCCGAGGTTGATCGCGCCATCTCCGCCGCTCTCGCCTACCGCTGCACGCTCTCGCGCCACGAACGCTCGGAGATCCTCACCAAGGTCGCCGCCGCGCTCAAGGCCCGCGCCGACGAGGCCGCTCGCCTCAACACCAGCGAGACCGGCCTGTGCCTCCGCGAGACGCAGTACGAGGTCGGCCGAGCCCTGGACGTGCTCAAGTTCTCAGCGATCGAAGCGCTGCACGACGACGGCGAGGCCTACGCCTGTGACGTCTCTCCCTCGGGCAAGCAACGCCGCATCTTCACCATGCGTCAGCCCGTGGGCTGCGTTGCCGCCATCACGCCCTTCAACCACCCGCTCAACACGGTCGCCCACAAGCTCGCGCCGGCGGTCGCCGTCGGGGCGCCCATGGTCCTTAAGCCCTCAGAGAAAACGCCCCTGAGCGCGCTCTTCCTCGCCGAGCTCTTCTATGCCGCCGGGCTTCCCGGCCCCATGCTTTCGGTCGTTCTGGGCCCGACCGATCAGGTCGCCTCCACCCTCGTCCAAGACCCTCGCATCGAATGCCTCACCTTCACGGGCAGCACGCACGTGGGAATGCTCATCGCCAAGTCCGCCGGCTATAAGAGACTCGCGCTGGAACTGGGCGGCAACAGCGAGATCATCGTCCTGCCCGATGCCGATCTCGACCTGGCAGTCAAGCTCGCCTGCGAGGGCGCGTTCCGAAACTCGGGCCAGCGCTGCACCGCCGCCAAGCGGCTGCTCGTCGATGATTCCATCGCCGATGAGTTCACCCGCCGCCTCGTCACGCTCAGCGCCGAATACACCGCGGGCGACCCGCGCGATCCCGCCACTCGTGTCGGCACCGTCATCGACGAAGCCTCCGCCATCAAGCTCGAGAACATGATCCACGACGCGGTCAAGCGCGGCGCCAAGCTCCTCCGAGGCGGCACCCGCCGCGGCGCTCAGCTCGATCCCACCGTGCTGGGCGATGTCCCCCGCGACGCTCCCATCGTCTGCGAAGAAGCCTTTGGCCCCATCGCCAAGGTCGTCCGCGTGCGCGGACTCGACGATGCCATCAACGTCGCCAACAGCACCGTCTTCGGGCTCTCCGCCAGCGTCGTGACCAACAACCTTGCCGCCGCGCTTCGTGTCGTGCACGAGGTCCGCACCGGCACCGTCAATGTCAATGAAGTTCCTGGCTACCGCACCGAACGCTCACCCTTCGGCGGCGTCAAGATGTCCGGCCTCGGCGTCAAGGAAGGTGTTGCCGAAGCCTGCAAGTGGATGACGAACGTCAAAACCTTCTCATTGCCTTGGCAGTAGTCGAAGAGATCGGGGATCAGGGATTGACGATTGGAAATCGGGGTCGAGCGGTCGAACATCGTGGATCTGTGATCTGAAATCTGAGATTCGAGATCTGAGATCCAAGACCTACGACTTCGAAACTGCGACCCCGAACCTGAAATCCGCGCTCCGCGGGTTTTCAATCACCTCAACCTCACCGCGATCTTCAACCTGCTCTCACCTCGCCACGTCGTTCACGCCGAGGTCATCCGCCTGAACCAACTGAGGCAGCACGCCCTCCTCCTCCGAGGTCAGCGCGATCCGCTCGTTCGTTCCAGGCTGCGGCGTCGCGTACCAAGAACGCACCGCAAAGTACTCATCCCGCGGCGAATACCCGCAACCAACCAGCGTCATCCCCACCCCGGCAATACACGCGGCAAGCCCCGCGACGCGAACCGCCGCGAAAGGTCCCTTGGTCGAAAAATCCGCGCTCGCAAGTCGGTCGTCGCGCGTCGATGCGTGTTGCCTCAAAATCCACCCATCCTTCCGAGCACCCGCTCGAAGCCACGCACACCCACGACTGTTGCAATATCGGCGATCCAGACGCCCAACCCGCGTCCCTTCTCGCCGCACCCCGCGACTCACCACATCACGGCCCGCAAAGACGCCCGCACGAACCCCGCAGCCCGCACACCCCCTGCTTCCGGGAGTCCCGTAATCGAGCTTGCAGTGACCGGGCAGTCAGCTTGCAGTCATCCTCGAGGCTTCTTCACCCACCGTCGACCGAACACGGCCAGTCAACGCTCCTCATCGATCTCCGTCCGCTTCTCAGACCACCTTCATCGGGGAAGGTACGTGAAAATGTTGAACTTCGCAAGTCGCTCAGACAGCCTCCGAGCAACACACGAACAAAACCGGACCGAGATCGTCATCCTCGCTCTGGGGTTCGCGGCCGACGCTCCGGCATCTCGGGTACAACCTCGCCAGGAGCACCTCTCTTCCGGAAGTGCATCTCCAGGGGTTAAGCTCACATGCCGCGCACCTCTTCAATACGTCCCCGAGGCGCGCCCAGTTCCCCGCCCAAGAGTTCCCCAACCAACCCGCACTCGCCCCAGCCGGCACTGCACCAGCCCCACGCGGACTAGCATCGTCCCCGCCTCCGCGGCACAGGCCCCGTCATCAGGAGTCGACGATGAAGATCGCGCTCAGTTCAGTTGTTTGCCCCGAGTGGACGCTCGCCCGCCTCGCCCAAGAGGCCGAGGCCCTCGCCATCGACGCCGTCGAGCTTCGCACCTTTGGCGACGACTCCACCACGATCGCGTGCGACCCCTTCCTCACCGACCCTGCCAAGACCCGGCGCCTCATGCAAGCCGCGGGGCTTTCCATCGCCTGCATCGCCACCGGCATCCATTACGACGAACGCATCACACCGCCGATTGTCGGACGCCTCCTGTTCGACACCGAGCGCAGCGTCCGCCAGAGCAAGCGAGCCGTCGACCTCGCCGCGGAACTCGAATGCCCCTTCGTCCGAGTCTTCGGCTTTGAGATTCCCGCCAACGAACCTCGCGCCGACGCCATGGAACGCATCGTCGATCGACTCCAGAAGTCCCTCGACCACTGCCGCCACACCGGTGTTCGCCTGATCCTCGAGAACGGAGGCTCTTTCGCCTCCGCACAACATCTGCTCGACCTCATCCGCGCCGTCGACCACCCTCTCCTCGCCGCGGCATACTCGATTCCCACCGGCGTGCTCGCCGGTGATGACCCCGTTCGCGCGCTCGATCTGCTCGGGCCACTCTGCGTCGCCATCAAGCTCAAGGATGTTCGCGAAACCAGCGGCCCCGACCGGACCCCCTGCATCCTCGGCGAAGGCTTGATCCCTGTCGCCCCTGCCACTCGCGCTTTTGCCGCGCGCCGCCAGCCCCAGTCCTTCGCAACCTACGAGCTTGATCGCCTCTGGCTGGCCCGCGGCCCCGCGCACGCCGCGCAGGAGCACGCCGCTCACGCCCACGCCGCTCCGGTCGTCAGCGCCACGCTCGCTCCCGCGCCGGAAGAAGACCTGCTCCACGCCGAGGGCGACGTGCCCACGCCTCCTTCCATCCACACCGACTGGCGCACGATCCTGAGCACCAGCATTGCCAACATCGCCGCGTGGCGAGCCGCAGAAACGCCCGCGCCCGGAACCTCTCGCTTCGCCAAGGCAAACGCTTCCGACCATGCCGCCGGACCCGGGGTTCCTGGCAAGCAACCCATCCCCTCGCGCTCGTTCGACGGCGTGCAGTCAACCGTCCTCGCCTAAGCGACGCCTCAAACCAATCCACTCACCCCCCGCCTAGCGCCGTGGCGGATTTTCTATTTCCCCGGCGCCCTTCCCCCGCCGCCCATTGCCCACTCCCCGCCGTCCATTGCCACTGCCCGCCGCCCATTGCCCACTGCCTCAATCCTGCCTTGATGCCGCGTGCCTCGTTGCCTTCTTCTCCTTCACCATTGCCCATTGCCCATTGCCCGCCGCCCGATGCCCACTCTCCCACTCACCCGATCTTCCGGATCACGCTGACCGCCGCGTACAGGCCCGCCACACCCTCTCGCGGCACGACCTTCGGCGGATACCGGTTGTTCAGTGGCTGCAGGCGAATCAACACGCCCCCTGCCTCGTCGGTGTCGAAGTACACCCGCTTGAACGTGGTCTCCTGGTCAGGCTCGAGCCGCGCGAAGCAGTCCATCCCCGACTTGATCAACCTCGCCGGGCTGAAGACCACGATGTCCCCCTCGCGATACTCGGGCGACATCGAGTCGCCCACAACGCGAGCCGCGAACGCGTCCGGATCGCTTACTTCCGGACAACGCACGTACTCACCCGCCGAGCGAGCCGGGTAACCAAGATCCGTGAACTCCCGCGGGTACCCCGCCGCGACCGAGTTGATCAGCGGCACTTCCACGGGCAAGCCCACCGGCGCACCCATCGAGACGCCACCTGCTCCTCCACCCACTCCCGCGTTAGCACCCCCACCAGTTCCGCCGCTTCCCCGCCCGCTTATTCGCTCGCCGCCCCGCCCCTCGCTCTCAAGCATCATCAAGCCGTCGCCACTCCCACCGTCCAGCTTCTCAATCAGGCGGCGAAGCTCGCCCGAGTGGTACGCCTCATCAAGACGCGAGCGGATCCGATCGCGCCCGCGCCTCGAACCATCCGCATCGTCCCCAGCCCCCCCCGGCTTGGGCCCCCCAGGCTCCAGCTCGCGAGCCACGCTTCCCCGCGGCCCGTCCGCGTCGCTGATCACGGTTGAGTCCAGCTCGAGCTCAGCGCCCGAAACGCCGTCCGTTGCTTCGCCCTGCTCGTGCGTCGCAACGCTCGCGGCATCGTCGCCATCCCGCCCCAAGAGCGTTCGAAGCTGCTTGAGCACCTGCCCGGTATCGCGCCAGCGCTCCACCTCCGCGCGGACGCTCGCCGGCGTTCGCATCCATGCGGCGATCCGCACCAACCGACCCGCCTGAAGCTTCAGTGTGCGCTCCAATCGCGCGAGCAACTCCGGCGTCGGCGGATTGCATCGCCCATTCTCCAGCGCGCTCAGATAGCTCTTGGCGCAACGGGCCTCGTCCGCCGCCGCGGCAAGCGACAGCCCAAGTTCGCGCCGCCGCCTTCGGACCACGTCGCCCAGCGACTCCTCGCCGCCCGCGACACCCTCCGCGATGCCGCCATCCGAGCGGGACTCCGAGGAATCACCAGCCCGGTCTCCAGCCCGGTCATCTCTGGCCCCGTCCGGCGATTCGTGCGCCCCGTGCATCCCTTGCACCCCCGAATCTTCCGCGTGCTCCACGATCCACCCCATTTCCATCCCCTCACGCGGATCTCACGCCTCGCCCGCCTCGCCAGTCCGAGCCAGTAGCAAGCTACCCATTTTACCACAACGAAGGTCCGACGCCTGAGATTTTGATAGGATTATACTCGGTATGTCAAGTCGCACTCCCGAAAGTGGGTGAAGCGTGCTCGATCATAAAAACACGGCTTTGCGCGGCGTTCGCGCCCGTGCGCAAAGTCGAGAATATACCAAACGTTATCCTTGCATTCTCGTCCAATCCTGATAGAACTTCCCCGTGTCGCAGGTTCAGTCAGCGGTGAACACGGAGTCGTGGAAAAGGGTGCGCAAAACCCACAAGGACGAGCCAGCATGTTCCAGAACACGCAGCCAATGTCAAAATGGGCAAACGAACGCCCAGCTCTCTCCGGGCTTGGGGAACACTCCCACAGTGCCGCCGCTTCGCTCTCCAACCCGCGGAATCGGCCCGACCTTCGCCGAAAAGACGCGCGACGCCGCGCCGAGCAACTCCTGGCCGCCTCCCAGTACCTTCCACCCGCCGATCGGGTACTCATCGAGCTGGTCTTCCGCGATGGGCGTCCCGCGGCCGACGTCGCGACAGTCTGTCGGCTCCAATGCGTGGGCGACAAGTCACGAAGCGTCGGCCCGTCGAGCGTCCCGGCGACGGGCACATCTGTCACGTTGCCGACCACCTCGCCCGCGCGGGTGCGGGCCCGGGTCCGCCGCCTCGCGCGCCGCCTTGCCTCGCCCGAGTTCATCTTCGTCGTCCACCATCGCGCGGGCTGGAGCACGACGCGTCGCAACGTCGCGTCGGCCTTGTGGATCGAGGGCCTGAGCATGCGGGCAACCGCTCAAGCGCTGAACCTCTCGCTGCACACGGTCCGTCGCCATCGCGAGGCGGTGCTGGCCCAGTTCGAGAGCATTACAAGCCCGGCGCGAACCTGAACTGCTTCAAGTCCGGATCTTTCGGCCCACCACGTCTCGACCCGTATTTCAGCTTCCGACAAGGGGGGACTCCCAGCATGAAACCCGTTTGGACCCGGGCGACGCCCTCGCCCGCGCTCGTTCGCGCCTGCGCCGTCTTTGGCGTCATGCCGCGCGCCGCCACCACCGCCGATCCGGCCGCCGCCGCTCTCACGCGACGGGCCCGCCAACTGCTGGCGTTGATCCGGGAACACGATCCACGCATCACGCTCATCAGCGGGCCCAGCGGGAGCGGCAAGAGCCGACTGCTCGCACGCGTCGCCCTCGAAGCGCGGCGCGCCGGGTTCCGCGTTTTCCAGGTCTCGGGCGCCCGCCTCGCCCGCGAACCTTCCCTCTCCATGTTTGACCTGCTCGCCCGGACCGTGAACCGCTCGGGCGGCCCGGCGCACTCCGTTCCGCTCGAGGACCACGTCGCGCGCCTCCTCGCGCGCTTTGGGCTTGCCGACCCCACGCTGTGGCCCTGCCCCGCGTGCGACCTTTCCGAGGGCCAGCGCTGGCGACTGGCGTTCGCGCTCGCGGCCGCCGGGGCTCCGGCTGGCGGAGACTTCACCTCGAGCGCAACATCCGCGACCACTGCGCCGCCCGGTGCGCTGGTTGTGTGCGACGAGTTCACCAGCCCGCTGGACCGCGTCACCGCGATGGGCCTGTGCGCCACGCTCTCGCGCCGACAAACTCCCCGACTGCTGCTCGCAACCCCTCACGACGACGTAACGCCCTGGCTTCGCCCAGATCTGCTGGTGCGTCTGGCGGAGCATGCCGCGGGCGCTGGCTGGCCCAGTGGTTCAACGCAGGTCGTGCTCCATTCGACCGAACTCGCGCAGGCCGCGCCGGGAGGTGCCGCATGAGGCTGGTTTGCGATCGTGCGTCGTTCCCGTCGCCATGTGAAGATGCTCACCGAGCGCTTGGCGTGGCGCAGGCTTCCACCTCGCATCGCGCCTGGCAGAATGACCAAGACTGGGGCGTGAAGATTGAGCCGGGCGAGGCCGCAGATTATGCGGCGCTCGCGGCGTTCCACTATCGCGGGCGTCCGCCCCGCGTGGTGGTCCGGGTGCTGCGGGCGATGGGTCGCGGGTCGCACGGTGAACGGACGCTCGCGGGCGTGCTGGTGGTTGCGATGCCGCCCTTGAACGCCTGGTGGCGGCGTGATTTCTGGCCCGACGCGTTCGGTCCGGGATTGGCCGCAAGGTCGCCTCGCGAGCGAGCGATTCGTGTGAACGACCTGGTGCGAACGATCGCGCGGGTGGTCGTGTCGCCCAGGTGGCGCGGGCTGGGCCTCGCGCGCCGCTTGGTCGAGGCATACTTGCGCGAGCCGATCACGCCGCTCACCGAGGCCCTGGCGACGATGGGTCGGTTGTGCCCGTTCTTTGAGCACGCCGGCATGCGGGCGTCTACATCTCCGGCACCGGCGTGCGACGTGAGGCTGTCGCGCGTGCTGGCCTCGTACGGGGTTGCGCCGGAGTCGCTGCTCGCTCCAGACTGGACGTCAAGCCCCCGGACGTCAAACCCCCGGACGTCGAGCCCCCGGACGTCGAGCCACCGGGAGCTGGTCGGGGCGCTTCGCAGGTGGGCGCAGGCGAGCCGCGCGACGCGATCGCTGGCAAATGCCGACGAAGCGACGCTGGCGTGGGAGGCGGGGTGCCGATTGGTCGCCGGGCGGCCCGTGGCCTATGCGGCGCCCTGATCGCCCCGCTCCGCAAACCGCACGTGAACACACACAACACACCGGGAGGACAAGCCATGGCCAAGCGAGTGCGACTGGCGGCGAAGGACGCCGCACGAACCGGGGACGCCGAGCAGGGAAAGCGCGCGGCAGGCGACCCGTCCGAGATCAGGGGCACCGAGATCATGGGCAGTGATGTGGAAGACCCGGGCGAGATGCCCGCGACGCGAGAGGAACTGCGGGCATGGGTGCTGCGGGTGCTGGCGGTGCGCATCGCGGGAGAGGCGATGATCCCGGGGCACGACACACCCATGGATTACCTCGCGCACGCGTTCTTTGAAGGAGGCGAGGCGACGGCCCACACACCAAGCGAGGTTCAGGCGGCGCCCGGCGCCGCTCCGACCGCGCAACCAGCTCCCGAGCCGGTCGAGGTCCCCGTCCACGAGACGCCGGCGGACTGTGTTGTCTGGGCCAACCGGGGCGGGGGCAAAACGTTTCTTGGGGCCGTGGCGAGCGTGCTGGACATGGTCTACAAGCCCGGGATTGAGATCCGCGTGCTCGCGGGGAGCATGGAGCAGGCGCGGCGGATGCACGCGCACCTGCGCCGCTTCCTCGCTTTGCCAACGCTCGAAGGGCTGGTACAAGGACGGATCACTGACACACGCGTGCGCCTGCGCAACGGATCGGAGCTGGAACTGCTGGCGACTTCGCAGGCTTCCGTGCGGGGCACGCGTGTGCAGAAGCTGCGATGCGACGAGGTCGAGCTGTTCAAGGACGAGCTCTGGGAGGCGGCCCAGCTGGTGACGCGGAGCAAGGTCTGCGGCAAGGTCCGCGTGCGCGGAGCGGTCGAGTGCCTGAGCACCATGCACAAGCCCTACGGGATCATGTCGCGCGTGGTGCGCGAAGCCCGCGCGGGCCAACGCCGCCTGTTCCGCTGGGGTGTCGCGGACGTGCTCGCACCTTGCGGCCCGGCGCACGAGTGCGCGAGCGGAACGGAACGCGAGTGCGGTCTTTGGGCGGAGTGCCGCGGAAAGGCGAAGCAGCGCGGCGTGGACCTTGCGGGGCACATTGAGATCGCCGACGCGCTGCGGATGAAGGGCCGGGTGAGCCAGGCGACGTGGGACGCGGAGATGCTCTGCCTGCGTCCACGGCGCAGCGATCTTGTGATCCCCGAGTTTGAAGCGCGGACGCACGTCGTGGACGAGGTGCCGGGGATCGAGGCGGGCCTGGTTGATGGCGAGCTGGCGAGCCGCGTCGAGGCTGACCCGGGCCTGAGCTGGGTGGGCGGCATGGACTTTGGCTTCCGCGGCGCGACGGTCATCCTCTGGGGTGTTGTCGACCCCGACAAGAGGTTGTGGATCGTGGACGAACGCGTCGCGAGCGAGACCACACTGGCAGAGCACGCCCAAGCGATCAGACGCGGGTGGGGCGACGCGTGGCAGCGAGCCCGCTCGGCGAGAAACGCCGCAGCGTCCGCTGAGCACGAGCGAGGCTGGCCCGAGGTCGACTGGCTGGGCGTCGACCCCGCGGGGAAGCAGGCCAACATCGAGAGCGGGCGCAGCGCCGTCGAGACCCTTCGCGGGCATGGCATCAAGGTGAAGTTCCGTCGAGCCAAGGTGGAGGAAGGACTCGGGCTCGTGCGGGCGCGACTGCGCCCGGCGGGAAGCGGCTGGAAGGCCGGAGGAACACTCGAGGAAGAGGACGAGGGTGGGAACGCGGCATCGCCCCAGGCGCGCCCGGGGCCCAGGCTCTTCATCCATCGACGCTGCGAGAAGCTCATTCGCTCGCTTGAGGAGTATCACTACGCCCGCGACGACACGTACTCGCTCAAGCCAGAGAAGGACGGTTCGGACCACGCCGTGGACGCGCTGCGGTACCTGGTGCTGAACCTGGACCGGCGGGGCAAGGCGGAGTTCCGGAAGTATGCGTGACGGGAGTGGGTGGCGAGCGGCGGGCGGCAGGCAAAGGTGAGAGAGAAGAAGGCAGCGAGGCACGCGGCACCGAGGCACGCTGCACCCGCGTTACTGCGGTGCCGCCGATGGGGACGATGCCGGCGGTGCTGGTGGCGGAGGAGGAGGCACGTTTGCGGTCGGCGCGGGGTTGGTCACCTGCGCGGGCGGGGGGGTGACGGGTGGCGGGTTGCTCCGCCGGGCAATCTGCAGCAGGACGAGCGCAAAGACACCAATCGCCACGCCCGTGAGGTAGTAGCTCAATCGCTGCCCGAAGCCCTTGCGCCAATCGGGCTTGGCGGATCGCTGCGCGGGGGCGTCGGATGGAGGCGTGCTCGTGGTCACTGCGCGCTCAGCTTTTCAAAGAGCTCGTCGTCGATGCCCAGGTATTCGCGCATGTACTTGTCGTAGGTCTCGGCGTGTTCGGGGCGGGACATATCGAGACGCATCTCGTTGATAACCTTGGTGCCCTGCGCGATCCACGCGTGGAAGGTTTCCTTAGAGATGTTGTCGTGGATCCACGCGCCGACGGGGCCCCGAAAGGGAGGGCGGTCCATCTTGGTGCCGGGGCGGCCGGTGCGCTTGCAGACGAAGCCGCTGGTCCCCATGACGGCGGCCTCGACGGGCCCGGCAGCGACTTCGGGAGGTTGTTCACCGAGTTTGGCGAGCAGGTCGGCGATGGCCTTCTGCGGCATGCGATCGCCCCGCTTGCCCGCTTCGATGTAGCCCTTCTTGAGGAGTTCCGCGGCGCGGGCGTTGTCGCCAGCGGAGATCAACGCGTTGCCGGCAAGCTGGTAGGCCTTGCTCATCGCGGGGTTGAGTTCCAGGCAACGGGTCCAGGCGCGGGCGGCGTCTTGCCAGCGTTCGGTTTCGCCCGCCCGGGCGGCATCGGCGTACGCCTGGCCCAGACTGAACCAGGCCATGTCGTTGGTGGGGTCGGCGGTCGGCGCGACCATGGTCTCAAACTGGGCAATCCGCTTCGCGTGGTCCATGCACCATCATTGCGCCTCCGTCGCCCGCCCGCATGATGTGGGGCCTTTCATGCAACGTGAATGCGCCGGCGAAATCTGATCGGGCGTCCAGCGCGTTGCATCTGTCCGATGTTGCATGGACGAAAGAGAACTGCGTCATCGTGGTCCAGTATTCCCCAACGGCGAACAAGGGCTGATATGGATTCGGTTTCTGTTCTCTTCATCCTGCATGCCCTTGCTTCCTGCTTCATGATGGGGCTGGTGTGGTTCGTTCAAGTGGTTCATTACCCGCTGATGGCGCGGGTGCCGATGAACACGCTCCACGCGTATGAGGCGGCGCACCAGCGGCGGACGACCTTCGTGGTGGCGCCGGCCATGCTGCTGGAGGCGAGCACGGCGGTCGCCCTGCTGCTGATCGAACCGGCCGGCCCCCCGCGATGGATGCTGCTGGCGAGCGTGGGCCTGGTCGCGGCGGTGTGGCTCTCGACGGCGGCGCTGCAGATGCCTTTGCACCAGAAGCTGAGCACGTGCGGGGACGAGGCGAGCCGCGACATGCTGGTTGACCAGCTCGTGCGGAGTAATGTGATCCGCGTGGCGGTGTGGACGGCGCGGGCGGCGTTATCGCTGGCGATGCTGCTGGAGGCAGCGCGGGGCGAGGTCGCTGCGTCATGAGCCCTCGGCGACGCGCGAGCCCGACCCGACCTGGCGCGGCGGGGGCGGGAGCGGGGCCGGGGCCGGGGGCAGCGAACGCGGGGCCGGGCGGTGCACACGCGAGCGCTCGCGGGCTTCGGAAGCTGGTCGTCGTTCTCGGGGATCAACTGTCGCATGATTCGCCCGCGCTTGCGGAGCTCGACCCCGACCGCGATGTTGTGCTGATGACGGAGGTCGACCAAGAGTCGACGCATGTGCCGAGCCACAAGCAGCGCACGACGCTCTTTCTTTCGGCGATGCGCCATTTCGCGGCGGAGCTTCGAGCTCGCGGCGTTCAGCTTCGATATGTCACGCTGGACGACCCCGCGAACACGCACACGTTCACGGGCGAGGTTGAGCGAGCGGTGCGGGATCTGACGCGCGAAGGGCGAGGGGTTGAACTGGTTCAACTGCTCGAGCCGGGGGAGTATCGCGTGCAGGCGGAGGTTGACGCGTGGGAGGCCCGCCTTGGCATGCCGGTGCGCGTGCTGAGCGATCCGCACTTTTTGACGTCGCGTGAGGAGTTTGCGGGCTGGGCTGCGGGCAAGCAGGCGTTCGTGATGGAGACGTTCTACCGCTGGCAGCGCAAGCGGCTCAAGGTGCTGGTGGATGAGGCGGGAGTGCCCGAGGGCGGGACGTGGAACCTGGACGAGGAGAATCGCAAGTCGTTTGGGGCGAAGGGGCCGAGCCCGCTGCCGCCAAAGCCGGTGGCATTCCCGCCGGACGAGATCACACGCGAGGTGATGGAGGTCGTGCAGCGGCGCTTTGCGAAGAACCCGGGATCTCTGGAGGGGTTTCGCTGGCCCGTAACGCGAGCGGATGCGCTGCGAGCGCTGAAGGACTTTGTCGAGCGTCGCCTGCCGCTGTTTGGACCTTATGAGGATGCGATGTGGCAGGGGGAACCCTGGCTGTATCACTCGCTGCTGTCGTCGTCACTCAACCTCAAGCTGCTGGACCCGCGGGAGTGCGTTGCCGCGGCGGTGAAGGCGTATCGGACGGGGCGCGCACCGCTGCAATCGGTCGAGGGCTTCGTGCGGCAGATCATCGGCTGGCGGGAGTTCATTCGCGGGGTGTATTGGCGCGAGGGGGCGGAATACGCGAGCCGGAACGGGCTGAACCAGAACGAACCCCTGCCTTGGTTGTACTGGTCGGGCCGAACGGATATGAACTGCATGAGGCAGTGTGTTGGGGAGGTGCTGTCACACAGCTTCGGGCACCACATCCAAAGGCTGATGGTGACGGGCAACTTCGCGCTGCTGCTGGGCGTGCATCCCAAGGCGGTCAGCGACTGGTATCTGGCGATGTACGTGGACGCGGTGGAGTGGGCGACGCTGCCCAACACGCTGGGGATGAGCCAGCACGCGGACGCGCGCCGACCCGGAGGACCCGGGGTTGTGGGCACGAAGCCCTATGTGGCGAGCGGCCAGTATGTCAACCGCATGAGCAACTATTGCCGCGGGTGTCGATATGACCCGGGGAAGCGTGTGGGCGATGATGCGTGCCCATTCACGACGCTGTATTGGGATTTTCTTCATCGACATCGGGCGACGCTGGAGAAGAATCAGCGGATGACCATGTCGCTGAAGAACCTGGATCGCCTGGCGGCGCAGGAACTGGTGCAGGTGAGCGTGCGGGCACGAAGCCTGCGCGAGACGCTCGGGAAGACGTCGCGAGACCCGCTGGCGAGCGAGACGGGCGAGGTTGAGGCCGAGCGGGCGGGGACGCGAGACGCGCAGGTTGGTCCAGCGCCCGGGAGCGGCGCCAAGCCCACGCGCCCGGGAAAGACGCCTCGACGGGGTCGGGAGAGCGATGGCGGCGGAGAAGAGACGATCTTTGGCGCTCAGTCGTGAGCATCGAACGCACACCAGAGCGGGCGGCGAACAAGGCCCCACATCAGGCCGGGGGCGAGGCTGGGGGCGAGGCACACACGCTTCGCTCAATGCAACTGCCCGTCGAGGGCATGACGTGCGCCGCATGCGCCGCTCGCATCGAGCGCCGGTTGTCGCGACAAGCGGGCGTGGTCGAGGCGAGCGTCAACTACGCGACGCACCGGGCTAGCGTGCGGTTCGATCCGGCGACGGTGTCGCCCGACCAACTCGTGCAGAGCATTGATGATCTTGGGTATAGCGCCGCGCTCCCTGATATGGACGGCCCGGGCGAGACGGCACCCAGAGCGGAAAGCGGGGAAACTCGGGCGCTGGAGGCAAAGACGCACGGCGCGACTGTCAACCAGCAAGCGCAGGGCGCGTCGCACGAGACGGGGCGGGAACGGGCAGCACGAGACGGCACTGCGGCCGACGGCACGGCCCCCGACGGAACGGCGCAAGAGGCGGCCGCACGGCGACTGCGTCAGAGGCTGCTGGTCAGCGCCGTGCTGGCGCTGCCCGTGGTCGTCATCGCGATGTCGCATGGCTCGATCGCGTGGCTGCGGGGCGACTGGACGCTGCTCACGCAGCTCGTCCTGACCTCGCTGGTCATGGTCATCGGCGGCGGGCCGTTCTTCGCTCGCGCGTGGAAGGGGATGCTGCACGGCGCGCTCTCCATGGACACACTGATCGCGCTTGGCACCGGGGCGGCGTACGCGGCGTCGGTCGCGGCCATGCTGATGCCCGGGCTATTCGGCGCGGGGGCGGCCCACGGCCACGCTGAACACGGCGGCGGGGAGATTGCGCCAACCCGCGAGGCGCCGGTGTACTTCGAGGCCGCCGCGGTGATCATCGTGCTCGTGCTGCTCGGCAAGGTGCTCGAATCTGGCGCGACGGCGCGAACGGGAGCGGCGATCCGCGGGCTTGTGCGATTGATGCCCGACAAGGCCAGGGTTGTGCGCGAGGGCGGCCTTGAAGTTGAGGTTGCGACCGAAGAGCTGCGTGTCGGCGACATCGTCGCAGTTCGCCCGGGCGAGAAGATCGCGGTCGACGGCGTGGTGACGTCCGGGGCTTCGGCGGTCGATGAATCGATGCTGACGGGCGAGAGCATGCCCGTGGGCAAAGCGGTGGGCGACGCGGTCTACGCCGCGACGATCAACACGAGCGGGGCGATGCGTGTGCGGGCGACGGGCGTCGGTCGCGAGACGGCCCACCGGCGCGTGGTGAGGCTGGTGGAAGAGGCGCAGGGCGGGAAAGCCCCGATCTCGCGTCTGGCGGACCGCGTCTCGGCGATCTTCGTGCCGATCGTCGTCGCGCTGGCGGTGCTGACCTTCGCCTCGTGGCTGCTGCTAGGACCGGACGATACCGGCGCTCGCCTGGCGATCGTCACCAGCGTTTCGGTGCTCGTGGTCGCGTGCCCGTGTGCGCTCGGGCTCGCGACGCCGACGGCGATCATGGTGGCAACGGGGTTGGCGGCCCGGCGGGGAATCCTGGTGCGCGACGGCGCGGCGCTGGAGGCGCTGCGGGGCGTCTCGACAGTTGTGCTCGATAAGACCGGGACGATCACGCGGGGCACGCCGGAGGTGGTGGCGATCAGTGTTCGCCCGGGCGAACGCGAAGAAGAGGCGCTGGCGCTCGCCGCGAGCGTGGAGCAGTTCAGCGAGCACCCGCTGGCGGGCGCGATCGTGAGGGCGGCGCAGGCGCGGGGCGTCAAGCCGCGTGATGCGGAGCAGTTCAACGCATCGCCTGGGCTTGGCGCGAGCGCGAGCGTGCGTTGGGAGGACGGCAAGGCAGGGCGCGTGTTGGTCGGGAGCAAGCGTTACCTGGAGCGCGAGGGATTTCTCGCTGGGCTTCAAGATCGCGAGGCAGTCGCGTTGGCGAAGAGCGCGAGCCTCGTGCACGTGGGCGTCGATGGGCGGTGGCTTGCGACCTTTGCCATCGCGGACCCGATCAAGTTGAGCAGCGCGGAAGCGATCTCGCGGCTGAGGTCGATGGGTCTGCTCGTGACAATGGTGACGGGCGATGCGGAGGATGTGGCGAGCGACGTGGCGGCTCGCGTCGGCGTGGACCACGTCCGGGCACGGGCGATGCCCGCCGACAAGCTCACGATCATCCACGAGCTGCAGACGCAGGGGCATCGCGTCGCGATGGTGGGCGACGGGATCAACGACGCGCCCGCGCTGGCGAAGGCGGACGTTGGCCTGGCGATCGGCGCGGGAGCGGGCGTGGCCATCGAGGCGGCGGGGCTGACGCTCGCCCGGAGCGATCTGCACCAGGTCGCGGACGCGATCGGGCTCTCGCGGGCAACGCTGCGAACCATCAAGCGGAATTTGTTCTGGGCGTTTGCGTACAACGTGGTGAGTATCCCGATCGCGGCGGGCGTGCTGCAGCCCTGGACCGGGTGGCTGCTGTCGCCCATGATCGCCAGTGGAGCGATGGCGCTGAGCAGCGTGAGCGTGGTGGTGAGCAGCTTGATGTTGGGCAGACACCGGGCACCCGCCAGCGGGCGTGCGTGATCAGGGACGCCGCGAACCGGCGCGGGCGCCGAGCGGGCTCGCGTTCGGGTGGGCTAATCCTGGTTGTCCTGTTCGAAGAACTCGACGGGCAGGGGCGGCTGGTCGACGTGCTTGGGCGGAAGCGAGACGCTCTGTGAGACGCCCCGGAGGATGGCGGGGACGAGCAGTGGTTGGCCTCCGGGCAGTTCGGCTTCCATGGGCACGACGAAGTCGCGCACCGGGCGTCCCTTGAGGAAGTCGAACTGGCGGTAGACCTGCTGCATGCCGGTGGTTTCGTACGCCTCGACTTGGTTGGGCTCGCTGCGGGAGGGGTTCCCCGCGGGGCGCTCGAGGAACTCCTGAACGAGCTCGAGGAGTTCCTTGGCGGGCGCGCCACCCATGACGTCGCGCATGAATGCCGCCGGGCACTGGGCGAAGAGGGGCACACCGGGCGCGGGGACGTAAAGATCGCCTTCAAACCCGAGGGACACCAACTGGGCGATGAGTTCGGCCGGATGTTCGGCAACGAGGCGCTCGCTCTCGACGACCCATTCCACGCCGGAAGCGCGAAGGAGCGAAAGCGTGTCGCGCGTGTCGTCGATG
The DNA here is from genome assembly GCA_033763815.1 of Planctomycetota bacterium. Lineage (GTDB taxonomy): Bacteria > Planctomycetota > Phycisphaerae > Phycisphaerales > UBA1924 > JANRJU01. Next base: position 45,673 of record JANRJU010000002.1, on the reverse strand, counting down.
ATCTCGCGGACTTGGAGCGGGAACTCCTGTCCTTTCCAGATGGTGTGCAGGCGCGAGGCGTGCTCGCGGATGAGCAGGCCGGCCTTGTCGCCCGCGACGGCCCGCTCTCTTCGCTCGAACTCGCCTCCCAGCTCGACGATCTCTTTGAGCGTGTAGAACACCGACTGGAGCGCGATGATCTCGGGCACTGCCGCCTTCCAGCGATCGCCTTCGGCGCTGCGCGGGAGCGCGAACGAACGCTGGGCCAGCTCGCTCCACTTGCTGAGCAGCAACGCCCAGGTCAACGAGCGATCGGCGGGCGACTCGCCTTGCGCGTCGTGAGGGGCGAGGGGATCGTGCGCGGCGTCGCCGTCATGATCCTCATGGCCGTCCTGATCGTCATCGTGGTTGGCGGGGCGTGGCATGGCTGACTGTACCGCGCGATCGTCGGTCGCCCGGTCGGCATCATGCGCTTGTTCGACCTTTTCGCTTCGCGGGCGGGGGGCTCTTCCCGGCTGTTTCATTTCCGGCTGATCCACTCCCGGGTGTTCCGGGGGGCGAGTCGACGCCACGGGCGGCGGCGTCCGGCGCGTCGGCAAGCTCGCCCAGGCCCGCGTGGATCGCGACGCGGACCAGGTCGGCATTGGACGAGAGCCCGAGCTTCTTGCAGATCGAGTTGCGGTGTCCCTCGACGGTGCGCACGCTGCGGTGCAGGCGGCGGGCGATGCTGGGGCTTGTCAGCCCCTCGCCCACGAGCTTGAGCACTTCCAACTCACGCTGCGAGAGGGCCGCGAGGGGGCCTCGGTCTTGCTCGCGCGGCGTCAGGAGCACGGCGTTAGGAGGGAGGGCGTCTTCGATGCGTTCGATGGCACGGAGGCGCCGGGCGACGACGAGCACGTAGGTTTGAAGGCCGGGAGCGGTTGGATCGATGGGCGCGGGTGCAGCGTCGGGGACGCGGAGGCGACGGAGGCAGACGCGCTGGCGTACGCCCCGGAGGATGCTCTCGTAGACGAGGACCTCACCGCTCGCCGCGGCGCGGGCGATGAAGGCGGCTCGCTCGCGCGCGAACGCGGGGGAGAGCACGTGATCCAGCGGTTTGCCAAGCGGATCGAGGGCCGAGCCGGGGGCTTCGGGGCTTTGTCGCTGCGCCATGTGCCACTCGTAGTCGATGACCGTCCGGGCGTTGGCCCAGACGATCTGCGCGTCGGGAAGGAAGAGCGTGACGGAGCAGCCGGCGTCATCGCAGAGTGCGTTCCAGAGAAGGTGCCCGAGCAGCCCGGGGCTGTCGGCGGGCGCGGCTCGCTGTGATTGGGCGGGACTTCTGAGCGCCGCGTGCAAGGCACGAGGGAGTTCATCGCCTCCGCCCGGCGGTTCTGTCGCGGACGCGGTGGATGAGGTCGAGGATGCACGGGCCTGAGATGCTGGAGAGATGGGCAACAACGCCTTGGCAGAGGCACGCGTAGGTCTACGGGATCTCTCGGCCATGGTGGAGACATCGGCATCCGCTCGGCAGAAACTTCGCGAAAGGGTTCTCAAGTCCGCGGTCGCGGATGGATCGGGCCTTGCCCAGGATCGCGTTGATTCATGGCGGGGCGCCAGAGCCTCCGGCGTTGCGTCGTTCCGAGAGACTCGCCCGGTCGCTTGCGAAACACAGAACGGAGTTCTCGTCATGTGCACGATGTTCAAGAGTTCGGCAATGCTGGTGGTTGGCGCAGCGCTCAGCCTGAGCAGCGCGAGCGCGCAGATCCTGCATCTGGGCTCGACGATTCGTCCGACCGGGGCCCGCGTTGAAGCGGGATTCGGGCACGCGGTCGCGTTCAACGGCGTGCTCGCGGCCGCGGGTGGCGTCGCTGAGCACCGCGTCCTCCTGGCTCCACGCCTGCGCGTGGGCTTCGGCACGCCGCTGGAACTCACCGACCCCTTCGGACGCCAGAAGGGCCTTGGGCACGCGTTGGCGATGGACGCCACCACGCTCGTTGCGGGTGCACCTTATCGAGACGGGTGCGGCGTCGTGATGTCGCCCCTGGACAGCGGCACGGTGCTCGTCTTCGACGTCTCGGCACGCTCGCCCCAGTTCGTTCAGCAGCTCTGGCACGGCGGGATCGATCGCCTCGATCAGTTCGGGTGCTCGGTTGATCTCTCCGGCGATTCCATCATCGTCGGCGCCAAGTACGACATCAGCCTCGGGCATTCGTCGGGCACGGCGTACGTCTTCCGGCGCGGGCCCGGGGGCTGGGCCCTGGAGAGCCAGCTCCGTGCGGACGACGGTCGCATGGGTGACCTCGCGGGATGGAGCGTCGCGATCTCGGGCGACATCGCGGTCGTCGGCGCACCCTTCGACAGCTCGTCGCAGATGGGCGCGGGCGGGGCCCAGGTCTTCCAGCGCACCGGCACCCAGTGGCGCTTCGTCACGACCCTCGAAGCGCCCCAGCCCGTGGCCAACGGCGCCTTCGGCGTGTTTGTCACCACCGATGGAACGCGGATCGGCGTCGGAGAAACCGGTCGCCACCGGTTCTACTCGTTCATCCGCAACGCCAGCGGCGAATGGAGCCACGAGCAGACGCTCTCGGGCGCTGGACAGTTCGGCGCTCGAGCGGAGTTTGGCAGCGGGGGCACGCTGCTGGTGGGCTCGCCGCTGGTGAACCGGGTCGAACGGTTCCAGCGCACGGTGCTTGGCTGGAGCCGGGCACAGGTGATCGAGCCCCAGGGCCTGGGCGCTTCTGCACAGTTCGGGAGCTGGATCAGCATGTGGAACGACGAGGCGATCGTCGGAGCGCGGTTTGCACCCGACGGCGGCATGGCCATGCATCTGACCCCGGGCCCGGGCTCCACCAGCTCGACAACGCTCGGCGCTGGCGCGACGCTCGGCGGCTCCGCGGTGGTGCGTGCGAAGTGACGCACGAGGCACGAGGCACGAAGCGTGAGGCGTGAGGCGCGAGGCGCGAGGCGCGAGGCGAGAGCCGTGTGCGGCAGCAGGCCGAAAAGCCGAGCAGAATGCGAGAAGCACGGGCGTGAGCGCGAGTCGTGAGGCGTCAGGCGGGACATCAAGAAGCGGCACTCATCGCTTCCTGGTCTTGCCCAGCCTCGGGGCTCGTGCTCACGCCCTTTGCTGGGTCTGTTGGGATCCATGAACGGATCATCCCCGGCGCGGGCGATCGGCTCAGGCTACCCAGTCCGGCTCGAATCGCATGCCGGGGCTGATGGTCGAGGCGGAGCCGCTCTCGATCATGCCAGCGACGGGGTACGCGCAGTAGTCGAGCGAGAAGGCGCCGGCTGGGCGGTGGTTGCCTGAAAAGCCCAGGCCACCAAAGGGGAGTTTGCTGCTGGCGCCCGCGGTTCCCGTGTTGACGTTTACGCACCCCGCGCGGGCGAGGCGGAGGAAGTCGTCGACGGCGTCGGGATCTCGAGAGAAGATCGACGCGGCAAGCCCGTAGTTCGAGGCGTTGGCGAGCTCGAGCGCATGCTCGAAGTCGCGGGCGATGCAGACGCGCAGGAGCGGGCCAAAGACTTCAAAGTCGGCGCCGGGGTCTTGAGCAAGATCGGTCGCGGTTGAGAATCCGTCGACCTGGACCACGGAGGGCGTGCAGAACCAGCCATCGCGATCCATGCGGGTGCTTTGCACGAGGACGCTCGCGCCCGCGCGGGCCATCGCGGATTGTGCCGCGAGCACGGCGTCGCGGGCCTGCTCGCTGATAAGCGGGCCCATGAAGACGGGATGTTCCGCCGCGGGGTCGCCCACGATCAGATTGGATGCGGCCTTGCAGATGGCGGAGATGACGCGATCGGCGATGCTCTCGTGGACGATGACGCGTCGCGTGCACGTGCAGCGCTGCCCGCTTGAGATGAAAGCGCAGCGGACGCACTCGACCACAGCCTGGGCCAGGTCGGCGCCGGGCATGATGACTGCCGCGTTGTTTCCGCCCATTTCCAGCGCGATGATGCGTCCCGGGTGGTCGAGGTTGGCTTCGAGGATTCGGCGTCCGACGGGCCAGGATCCCGTGAACAGGATGCCATCGATGTGCGGGTGGCGCGTGAGGCGAGAGGCAATCTCGCTGCCCCCCTGGACGACGTTGACGACTCCGGGCGGCGCGTTGTGTTGGGCGAGAGCCTGGTGGTAGAGTTCACCCATCAGCTGGCCAACGCCGGGGGTCTTGTCGCTGGGCTTGATGACAACGGTGTTGCCCATCGCCAGAGCCGGGACGACATGCCCATTGGGCAGGTGAGCGGGGAAGTTGAAAGGCCCGACAACGCCCATGACTCCATGCGGTCGGAACCAGCACCGGCCGGCCTTGGTGGGCCCGAGCGGGGCTTCGAAGCCGGCGACGCGGGACATGGGGCCATCGTCGAGGGTGATGTCGATCTTGCCCGCGAGGATCTGGGCCTCGCCTCGCGCGTCCCACGTGGGCTTGCCCACTTCGTCACGGAGCAGCGCGGTGATGCGGTCGATGTTGTCGTTGAAGAGCTTGGCCAGCGTGCGGAGGACGGCGGCTCGCTCCTCCTTGGGCCAGCGCGACCACACCTTGAACGCGTCGCGGGCGGCATGCACGGCGCGGTCGACGTGTTCGGCCCGGGGTTCGCCCCGCCAGAGAATCTCGCCAGGCCGCGCGGGATTGTGGGACTCAATAGCAGGCGCCCCGCTGCTGGCCAGCGGCGTCCACTGGCCGGCGATCAGGTCGGCCGGGTCACGCGAAAGGCTCGGGTGGTGCGGGGTCGTGCGCGTCATGAAAGCCGTTTCCTCAAGGCGTGAGAACGTGAAGAAGGCATCAAGGCAGGCGGCATTCAGGCATCAGGGCTGAGGCATCCGAAGCCGGGCTAGCGACCTGCCTTGGAGCGGGTTTTCTTCTTGGCGGGCAATCGCGACGAGCGCGCCGGGCGAGCAGTCCGCTCCGGGGCGGCAGGTTCCAACGCTCCGGGTTGCCAGTCGATGGGCGTGAAGCCCACACGGTCGCCCTTGCGTGCGCCGAGCGCGTCGCACGCTTCCGGAGTCGTCAGCAGGACGCCGCCAACAACCGCGGCGGGCGCCTCGACGGCGCGGAACTCGCCATCGCCCCGCAGCAGGCTGATGATCGACTGCCCGTGCGTCTGATCGCCATCGCCCGCGGCGAGCGACACGTCATCCGCCGGCTCCCCCAGCGGGAGCGAACAGGTGGATCGCACCAGTGGCACGTCGCCCGTCGCGGCGTCGAGGTGCGGCCCGCCATCGAACGGGTCGATGAAGCCGCGGTAGCGGAAGCCCATGCTCTCAAGCAACTTGCGGGCCGGCACGGTGTCGGCGCTGACCTGCCCAACCTGGTTCTGAACCTCGAGCGGGAAGAGCGAGAGATAGATCTCCTCGCGGGGCAGGAGTTCGGGGATGAACGTGCGATTGTGCTGACAGAAACGGTCGGCCTCGGCGTACTTCACCGGGATGAACTTGCGGCCGAAATGGTCCCAGAACGCGTTGTCGCCATCGCTGGTCACCGGCGCCATCATCTCGGCGAGGATGCGCTCGGCGAACAGGTTGCGGTGAAGCCCGATGAAGTGGAAGCGGATGAAGCTCAGCAGCCTGCCCGGGCGGGCTGCGTGTCCGCGATAACTGGGCTGGATGATCAGGCCGCCGATCTCGCTGGGGCCGGTCTCATCGCCAAAGAGCTTGCCAACCTGGTGGGCGGAGCTGAAGGAGAGGGGATCGGACTTGAAGGTGCGGGTGGAGATCTGCATGGCCCAGTTGGGGTTGCCGGGTCCGCCCTGGTGGGCACGGATCTGCGACGTCCCGATGACCTCGCCGGTCTCGGTATCTTCCATGGTGAACATGAATAGGTCGCTGTGATGATCCATGGCGGCCAGCCCGCTGCCCCCGGGGCGCTTCTTGCCGCGTTGCTTGGGCTCGTCGACCTTGCCGCCGCCGGCCTTGATGAAGGCTCGCTTGGCCTGCTCGATCTTGGTGGCGATGATGGCCTCATTGGGCGGAAGGTTGATGAAATAGACCATCCGGGCAAGCTTGAGGAGGGTGGGAACGTCCTTGGGCTGGGATTGGCGGATGAGAAACAAGGGAACGCCTCCTCTGTGGTGGCGCGGGTCGGCGCGAGTCGGCCTTGACCCGCGGGCGCCGCGGTGGGCTGGCGGAGCCAGCGGCCTGAGTCAGTCTAGCCGCGGGAGAGGGCCCGACGAGGATGGGCGGTTGGGGGCCCGAATGCCGAGCAGAAACACTCGCCTTGGGAGAAGAAAACGGCGCATTGTCGTCCGGGCCGCGGGCTTGGGGCTGGAGAGCCGAGGCCGGGACGGGGGAATGACCGGGTGGGCGAGCATCACCGGGCCGTCGCAACGCGCGCATGGCGATGGTGCTCCATGGACCGAAAGGCGAACATGCATCGTCGAACATTGACTCTTGCTTCGGTCTGTGGGTTGGCGACCGGCGCGGGCTTGTTGATCGCCGGCCCGCTCTCCCCGCCCGCGGGCCTGGTGACGAGCTCGTACAAGACGTTGAACGAGGTCGAGCCGCGGATCGCGATCAACGCCACGAACACGCCGGGGGATAACGACGCGACTTCGAGCGTGTTCAAGATCACGCAGCCAGGGTCGTATTACCTCACAGGCAACATCACGGTGACGGACAACCGGCGGGCGATCGAGATCACGGCGAACGACGTGACGATCGATCTGGGTGGGTTCCTGATCACCAGCAGTGGGACGTCGCCTCATGCGATCGACGCCACGGTCAGCGGACTCCGGGGCATCACCGTCCGCAACGGAACGGTGTTGGGCTTCGCGTCCACGGGCGTTGATCTAGGCTTTCTGAACTCTTGCACGCTGCACGATCTCAACGTTCGTTCGTGCGGCAATGGCGCTCTCCTCGGCTCGGACGCACGCGTGCGTGACTGCACGTTCAGCGACAACGAGGGCGCTGGACTCCTTCTCAACGCGGGAGGGTCCGTCGAGAACTGCGTCGCCGCGGAGAATCTGACGGGCTTCTCGTCGCAAGGGCGAACGGTGTTCCGCGGGTGCTCGGCGCGCAGCAACGCGGAGCGCGGGTTCAGCGTGCTGTCCGGAGCCGTTGTGACCGATTGCTCCGCTTCGTTCAATGGACAGGACGGCTTCTGGCTGCAATCCGGGGGCACGATCTCCAACTCACAGTCGACGAGCAACCTCGGAGCGGGCATTTATCTCAACGGCTATGGCGTTGCGACCAACAACAACTGCGTGAGCAACGCCAGTGGGATCGTCGCCGCGAACGAGGCTAGCCGGATCGATTCCAACCACGTGAGCCTCAATACGGTGAATGGGATTCAGACGATCAGCAGCAACAACATCATTGTGCGCAACACGGCGCGGTCGAACGGGACCAACTACAACATCCCCTCGGGCGAGTACGCGCAGATCATCACCAATCCCGGCAGCAACTTCGTTGCGACCAACCCTTGGGCGAACTTTGCGTATTGAGGGGTGGGACGGGCGATCACTTGTCAACATGAATCCTGGAGGCATCAGATGCAACGTCGTTCGATGGTTGTCGCGGGGTCGATCGTGCCGGTGGTCTTCGCGGCGGGGCTGCTCGTCGCTGGGCCGCTGAGCCCGCCCGTGGGTTCGGTGACTTCGAGCTACAAGACGCTTGGAGAGGTTGAGCCTCGGATAGCGCTGAGCGCGGCAAACACGCCCGGCGACGGGGTGAGCGTGTTTCGGATCACGCAGCCGGGGTCGTACTACCTCACGGGCAACCTCAGCGTGCCCACGGGACGCTCGGGAGTTGTGATCGCCGCGGGTGGTGTGACGCTCGACCTCTCCGGATACCAGATCAGCGGTCAGAGCGGATCGCTGAGCGGCGTCACGACGCTGGGAGCCGCGCACACCAACGTCACGCTGCGAAACGGGACGATCGCGGTGATGGGTGGCGACGGCGTAGCGCTGGGAGAAACGAACTCGGGGACGATTGAGAACGTCCATGTGCGCAGCGCGGGTGGGAACGGCATCCTCGTGGGCCGATCCAGCCTGTTGCGCGACAGCTCCGTGAGCACGAGCGGGGCGAACGGGATCGTGCTCGGGTTCGCTTCGATCGCCGAGCGATGCACCTCGCTGGCCAACGCCGCCTCCGGCTTCGTGAGCGAGTTTGGAGCCACGCTGCGCACCTGCAGCGCACGCGACAACTCCGGCGCGGGCTTCGAGGTCAATCAATCGAGCCTGATCGACTGCTTCTCATCGAGCAACGACGGGAACGGATTCGAGACAGGGTTCCGCTCGCGCCTGGTGGGCTGCACGTCGCAGCACAACCTGCTCGTGGGCATCCGCGGGCTTGACGGCGCCACCATCGAAGGGTGCATGGTGACCAACAACGCGCGGCAGGGCATCCATGTCAGCAACCAGTGTCTGGTCTCCAAGAACCACGTCACTTTCAATGGCGGGACCACCTACGCGGGCATCTGGCTCGACGGCGTCGGAAACCGATGCGAGGACAACCTGGCCAGCAGCAATGCGTACGGGTTGTTCACCGGCGGCTCGGACAACTTCGTGGTTCGAAACACGTGCCGGGCGAACACCTTGAGCAACTTCATCACGCAAAATGTGAACTCCAACGAAGTGGCGCCCGTCATCAGCAACCCCGGAGGTGGCGGGTTCTCGACGGCGACGCCCTGGAGCAACTTCATCCATTAGTTCGGGCTGCGGCAGGGTTTGAGGAGGATCCGACTGCCCTCGACTTCCCCGCCCCCGGACCCCGGACCCCCGGATGTCCGGACCCCCGGACGTCTGACCCCTGCCCCGCTCAGGAAGTCGCTGACTTTTCGGACGATTCGTGGCCCTCTCACATTCTTTTGGATCCCGGGCTTCCTCTTGGTAGACTGGCTTCTTTCGCTGGAAAGGAGAGGTCCAACATGGGTCGATCAGTCAAGGTGATCGGTGCGGCGTCGCTCGGTGCAGGGTTGATTGCTGCAGGGCTGATTGGGGCGGGGCTAACTGGGGCAAGGTTGGTTGTTGCAGGTCCCTTGAACCCGCCCGCGGGCTCGGTGGCCTCGTCGTACAAGACGCTGAACGAGGTCGAGCCTCGCATCGCGATCAACGCGACGAACACCCCGGGCGACGCCGACAGCCTCTTCAAGATTACCCAATCCGGCTCCTACTACCTCACCGGCAACGTCATCGGCGTCGCGGACAAACACGGGATCGAGATTGCGGCCTCGGGGGTGACGCTCGACCTCAATGGGTTCGAGGTTGTGGGCCTACTGGGTGGAGGATCGCTGGACGGGATCAGGGTTTCGGTCGACGGATTGTCGAACATCGCTGTTCGCAACGGGACGATCCGCAACTGGGGCGATTGGGGGCTCGACTTCGGCAACATCCTCGCGGGCGGGTGCCTGATCGAGCATGTCCGCGCGAGCGGGTGCATGAGCGGCGGGTTGGCGATCGGGCCGGGGTCGCGCGTCAGCCATTGCACCGCCAACGGGAACGGTGAATACGGCATCTCCGTCAGCTTCGGAACCACGATGACCCACTGCTCGGCGGCCTCCAACACTGGCATCGGCCTCAACACCGACGTGGGATGCACCGTCGTTCAGTGCACGTCAACCGGCAACGTCGGAGCGGGCATCAGCACTGCTTGCTGCTCGACTGTGACGCAGTGCACCGCGTACGGCAACTCGGGCTACGGCATCATCGTCGGAAGCCGGAGCAACGTCATCGGGAGCACCGCGTCGAGCAATACCAGCGGCGGCATATACGTGAGTTCCGGGTCGACCGTCCTGGACTCCGTCGCTTCGCTGAACGGGTCGCACGGCGTGTCGGTCGGTGACAGCGGCTGCACCGTCCGTGGCAACACGTGCAGCCAGAACGGCAACAACGGGGCGGACCAGTCCGCCGCGGGAATCTGGGTGTTCGGCACCGGCTCTCGGATAGAAGGCAATAACACCGCGAAGAACGGGAGGGGCATCCACGTCGTCAACACGAGCAACATCATCGTCCGAAACACGAGTTCCGCCAACACCGCCGCGAACTGGTCCGTCGTCGCGGGGAACGTGTGCGTCGTCGTTCAAGCGACCGCAGGCGGCTTGATCAACGGGAACGCGGGAGGCACGTCGCCGGGCTCCGCCGATCCCAGCGCGAACTATACCTATTGAGTGAGGCGCCGTTTTTCGGGGATCCGCAAAGAGGTATGGGACACGAAAGAAGGAATGTCATGAACGCACGCAGCAAGAACATCGTCACGATCACCGTCTCCGCGTTCCTGGTCACTGCCGCATGGCTCTACGCCGGTCCGCTGAACCCGCCTGCGGGCCCGGTGACTGGCACGTACAAGACGCTCGCTGAGGTCGAGCCGAGGATCGCGATCAACGCGATCAACACCCCCGGCGACGCCGACAGCCTCTTCAAGATCACCCAGCCCGGCTCCTACTACCTCACCGGGAATATCACAGGCGTTGCCGCCAAGCACGGGATTGAGATCGTTTGCTCCGGCGTCACACTCGACCTCAACGGCTTCGACCTCTTGGGCGTCGCGGACTCGCTTGACGGCGTGAGTACGACCGTGGCGGACCTCGAGGGCATCGCCGTGTTCAACGGCTCCATCCGCGATTGGGGTAACGAAGCTGTTGACCTCAGGACACTCGCGACGAACTACAGCCGCGTGCAGGGCGTGCGAGCGATCGCGAATTCCGGCAACGGGATCAGTATCGGCAACGGTAGCGCGGTGATTGACTGCACGGCGGCCGAGAACGCCGGCGACGGCATCAATGCCGGCACCAGCAGTTTCTTCTCCGACTGCATAACAACAGAGAACGGAGGGAACGGCATCAACGCGGGCACCGGCTGCACCATTACCGATTGCACCACGGGATTCAACGACCTCAACGGGATCCGAGCCTCCTCGCAGTGCGTCATCCGTAACAACACCTGCGCCGCCAACGGCAACGCCGGCGACGGCGCGGGCATCCGCGTGGCCGGGAACGATGCACGCATCGAAGGCAACAACTGCACCGGTGCCGATCGCGGCATCGACGTGGGCGGCTCGGGCAACATCATCATCCGAAACACCTGTGCCGGCAACACCACCGACTGGGTCATCGTCGCCAACAACATCTACGGACCGATCATCGACCGGCGTATCCCCAGTCCCGTCGCCAGTGCCCCCGCCGTCTCTGGCACCGCCGCGGCGAGCACGCTCGGTTCCACCGATCCCAACGCGAACTTCACGTACTGAGTCGGCCTCACACCAACGCTCCGAAACCTCACTCACTGTGCCTTATGTACGTCGGTTGTCGTCCATCGACAGCGTTCCACCCCGAGCACGACACGTTCTGGAGGCTTTGACATGAATCGGGCAACCACTCTCTGCACCCTGATTTGTTCCGCGGCCGTGCTCGGCAGCGCGGCGCTACTCACCGCCGGCCCGCTGACGCCGCCCTCGGGTCCGGTCGCCAGCTCGTACAAGACACTCAGCGAGGTCGAGCCCCGTATCGCGATCAACTCGACCAACACGCCGGGAGATAGCGACACCTCGCCCAGTCTTTTCAAGATTACCCAACCCGGGTCGTACTACCTCACAACCAACGTCGCGGGAGTCGCGGGTAAGAACGGGATCGAGATCACCGCCAGCGGCGTCACCGTCGACCTTAACGGGTTCGACATCGTCGGTGTTGCCGGGTCGCTGAACGGCGTCGTCGCGACCGTCGGCGGTCTGGAGTACATCGAGGTTCGCAACGGATCGATCCGAGGCTGGGGCGGCGACGGCCTCGCCCTTGGCGGTGCGGGAGTCGATTCCAGCATCGTTCGAGATATTCGCAGCAGCGACAACGCCGGCACAGGCATCCTCGCCGGCCCCGGCACCCTCGTCAGCGGGTGTGTTGCTTCGAGCAACGCAGGCGCCGGCATCGCAGCCTCTGTGATCTGCGTTGTCACCGGTTGCTCCGCGTTTGACAACGGCGGCTCCGGGATCGTGGCTTCGACCGGATCCACGATCACCAACTGCACCTCGATCGCCAACTTCGCGGGCGGGTTTGTCTTCGGCAACGCGTGCACCATCATCGGGTGTTCAGCGGAGGGAAACGGCAGCGACGGCATCGACGGCTCCATCGCGGCAACCATCACCAACTGCACCTCGTACAACAATACCGGCAACGGGATCAGCGCCGGCACCGGGAGCGCCATTCGTGGCTGCCTCTCTCGCTTCAACGCCCTTGATGGCATCCGCGTGAGCAGCGGGAGTGTCGTTCTCGACAACAACTGCTCCAGCAACGGCTCAACCGACGGCGCCGGCATCCACGCGACCGGTACCGACAACCGCATCGAACGCAACAACTGCCTCGGCGCGGATCGAGGCATCGACGTCGATGCCGTCGGCAACATCATCATCAGAAACACCTGCAGCGGAAACACGATCAACTGGTCGATCGTCGCCGGGAACCATTACGGCCCGATCATCGACAGAACCATCGTCGCCGCCCCGCCAGCCGTCAACGGCAACGCCGCGACCGAGGCGATCGGCTCCACGCACCCCGACGCCAACTTCACGTATTGAGACCATCGAACCGGAAGAACTCAGGGTTGAGTAGGCCTGCAATACCCGCCTGAGCGGTGCGTTGCCGAGTCGCCCGAACCGGCCCGAGGCCTGCAGGCCCGACCACTCCCTTTGGACCGACTTGGCGAGGCCCGGTTCTTTTATGTGACCTGGATTCGCCTCGACGCCGCGAAACGTCGCATTGAAGTCCGGAGAACCGGGGTCCTGACACGTTTCAACCTGTCGTTGAAGCGGATCATCCGGAGTGGTTGTCATTCGACGCACGAGCCGACGTTTGAGGCTTCTGCCTCGCGCTCGAACGCCCGGCACGCGTCCACGGAAGGAAATCGCCATGAATGCTCGTATCACGCTTGGGGCGTGCGGCGGTCTGCTGCTTGCCTCGTCCGCCGGCTTGCTGGTCGCCGGCCCCCTGAACCCGCCCGCTGGCACGGTCGCGTCGTCGTATAAGACGCTGAACGAGGTCGAGCCGCGAATCGCCATCAACGCCAACAACACCCCGGGCGACGCCAACAGCGTGTTCAGGATCACCGAGCCCGGAAGCTACTACCTCACCGGCAACCTGGACGTCGGCAACGGGAAGTCTGGCATCGAAATCGCCGCGGACCGGGTGACCATCGATCTTAACGGGTTCTCGATCAATGGATCAGCAAGTTCGCTCGATGGCATTTCGACTGCCGGGCAGCCCCGGCGTTCGATCGTGGTCCGCAACGGGACCATCCGGGGGTTCGGGGACGGGGGTGTCGACCTGCTCGCCAGCGTGGCCTCCAACTTCACCACCGCCAACGGACACCTCCTCGAAGACCTGGTCGTCGCCGAGTGCAACAACGGACTCAGGATGGACTCCGGCATCGTGCGAAACTGTGCCGCTTCCGACTGCACCGCCTACGGCATCTACGCCTTTGGGTGGACCTCTGGCGACGTGCTCATCGAGGGATGCGTGGCAAGCAGAAACTTGATCGGAATCAGTGTCGGCAACGGCATCATCCGCGAGTGCGTGGCACGCTTGAATCCAGACACCGGAATCGTCGTCGGCAACACGGGATCCATTGAGGCCTGCCACAGCGAAGAGAATGGGTGGGGCTACGGCGGCGCCCAGTTCCAACTCCTCAACTCGGTCGCACACAACAACACCACCGGCGGGGCATATGCCAACGCCGCGACCGTCATCCGCGGCAACAGGATCGGGTCCAAGACGCTTGTCGCGGATAGCGTCGGGCTTTCGGTCGGCAACACAGGGACCCACATTGAAGGAAACACGATCGTGCGCCAGTCGACCGCGGTGAAAGTGCTCGGCATAAACAACATCGTCGTCGGCAACACCATCAGCGCGTGCCCCACCGCGATCAACGCCGTGGCGGGCAACCGCATCGGGCCAATCGTGGTCGGAACGTCCAGCCAGGCGATCAACGGCAACAGTGGCGGCGGCCTGGGAACGACCGACCCCTACGCGAACATTCTCTACTGACCCTCGGAGTCCGCTGGCATGCGAACGGGGGCGGCTTGTCGCAAGCTGCCCCCGTCGCGGCCGTTCCGGCTCACGGGCACGCTTCGGCTATATTGCTCGAATGGGCTCGGCGCCGAGCAGCCGCCCCACCCACGCGAACCGGAGCATGTTTCATGTCCACCGAATCAGACGCCCGTGACATTTCCCGCCGCGATTTTCTCGTCACTTCCGCCGGGACGCTCGCCGCCGCGGGGCTCGTCCTGCCCCTGATTCCGCCCGACGCCGCACAGGCCAGGGCCGTCGCCAGGGGAGCGCACGCGGGTGGAGCCGACACTTTGAGGGTTGGTCTGGTGGGCTGTGGCGGGCGGGGACGCGGCGCCGCGACCCAGGCCATACTCGCCGATCCCGGCTCGGTGCTGTGGGCGGTTGCCGACGCCTTCGCCGAACGCATCAACCCCGCGCTCAAGAGCATCGACGAGGCGCTGGCGGAGTTCGAAGCGGACGACGCGAGCAAGGCGGGCGCGAGAGCGCGGGTCAAGGTCGGCGACGACCGGAAGTTCGTCGGGCTCGACTCCTTCGCCAAGCTGATCCCCGAGTGCGATGTGGTTCTCCTCTGCTCGCCTCCGGCGTTCCGCCCCGAGCAGCTCCGCGCCGCGGTCGACGCCGGAAAGCACGTCTTTTGCGAAAAGCCGGTGGCGGTCGATTCCACCGGCGTCCGCTCGGCCCTGGAGTCCGCCCGCATCGCCCGCGAAAAGAAGCTCTCGCTCGTCAGCGGCTTCTGCTGGCGATACGCCGACGCGGAGCGGGCGACCTATCAGCGGGTGCACGACGGCGCCATCGGCGACATCCGCGCCGTCTACACAACCTACAACGCGGGCGGGTTTCCGCCGCCAACACCCCGCAAGCCCGAGTGGACCGACGTCGAGTTCCAGCTGCGCAACTGGCACTATTTCGCGCACCTCTCGGGAGACCACATCGCCGAGCAGGCGTGCCACTCGATCGACAAGATCGCGTGGGCGATGCGCGACCGTCCGCCCGCGACCTGCGTCGCCGTGGGCGGGCGCCAGGGGCGGCCCAATGTTCCTGAAACGGGCAACATCTTCGACCACTTTGGCGTGACGTACGAGTACGCGGACGGCAGCCGCGCCTTCCACATGTGCCGCCACTTCCCAAATACGCCGTTCGACAACTCCGATTACCTCATGGGCAGCAAGGGAACGTGCTTCGTCAATGGGTGGGGCCCCAAGCACGTCATCGAGGGCGAACAGCCCTGGAAGTACGAAGGCCCGCGACGCAACATGTACCAGACCGAGCACGACGAACTCTTCGCGTCCATCCGCGCCGCCAAGGCCCACAACGATGGCGAGTTCATGGCCCACAGCA
This sequence comes from Planctomycetota bacterium, assembly GCA_033763815.1. GTDB lineage: Bacteria > Planctomycetota > Phycisphaerae > Phycisphaerales > UBA1924 > JANRJU01. The sequence goes on along the minus strand of JANRJU010000002.1, from coordinate 30,389 downwards.
CGCTCATGGCGATCATGGCCCGCATGGCCGCGTACACCGGGCAGGCCGTCACGTGGGAGCAAGCGCTCAACAGCAAGGAACAGCTCACGCCCGCAGTCTGGCGCTGGGGCCCGTTCACGCCCGCGCCCGTGCCCGTGCCCGGCGTCACCAAGCTCGTGTAGGCACCAACATTCCGAGCCTTCGTCATCGCCCGAAGGCGTCGCGACGTCGCGGTCAGGTGCCACCGGCGAGGGGCTTGCGCCAACCCTCGACCAGTTCCGCGCATCGCGCCACGCACGCTTCCACCGCCTGCGTCGCCGGCGTCAGCACCAGTTCCGGCTTCGCGGGAGGCTCGTAGGGATCGTCGATCCCCGTGAACCCGCGAAGCTCGCCGGCCCGGGCCTTCTTGTACAAGCCCTTGGGGTCACGCTGCTCGCACACCTCGAGCGGCGTATCGACAAACACCTCCGCGAACGCCAGCCCCGCCGCCGCGTGCAGCGATCGGCAGGAGTCGCGATCTCGCGCGAAGGGGCTGATGAAGCTGGCAATCACGACGACTCCCGCGTCGGCCAGCAGCTTGGCCACCTCGCCAACCCGCCGGATGTTCTCTTCGCGATCCGCCGCAGAGAAGCCCAGGTTCTTGCATAGCCCGTGCCGCACGTTGTCGCCATCCAGCCGGTACGCGAGCACGCCCTGAAGCACCAATCGCCTTTCCAGAGCTGCGGCGATCGTGCTCTTGCCGCTCCCGGAAAGCCCGGTCATCCAAAGCGTCCCCCCGACGCAGCGCAGCGCTTGCCGGCGTTCGTCGCGGGTCAACGACCCCTCATGCCAATGGACATTCGGTGCTGCCATGCCGCATTCTTGCGTGCTGGTGGTGAGAAGCACGTGATGAGTGCAGGCCCGTGCTCCATGGGGCCGACACCGAAGGCATGCCGCCAGCGCGCGGAGCATCCGGGGCCTTTGCCCCCTGCTTGCGACGGCCTGAGACAAAGCCGATCACCGCGCCGAGATATCCTAAAGAGGCGGCGGAAGAGCAGGCGAGATCGCTGCCCGCTTACTGCTTGGCGCCCGAAGAATCGGTCGCAGCGGCGTCACGCGTACCCGGCGCCGGCACCTTGATCACCGTGGCGCACGTGCGGCAGCGGACGGTCTTGCCGCGGGCCGAGGTCGGCACCGACAGGATCTTCCTGCACGTCAGATTGGGGCACATGATCCGAACAGAATCTTGCTTCACGGAGTCCTCCCGCACTCAACACATCGACGAATCCAGGTACGGGCTTGACGCTGACCCGAGCTTCCTTGGAACGGCCCCCCCGAATCCGGCCCCCGAATCCGGCCCTGTCATCCCGCTTCTTCATCCGTGTCTTTCGTTTAGCCAGCCTGCCCCGACTCGGCCGCCCACCCGCCCGGGTCCCAATCCCCTGAAGAAGGCTCTAAACACTCAGTCCGGACATGCAGGTCCGAACGTGACTCGCGCCCGCACCCACACAAAGCAAAGCAAGCCGGCCAAGCCATCCGCACAATCCACCTGCCGAGCGTCCGACCCGGGCAAAACGACCCCGGCAAGATCTGGACCCCGGCGGACCTTGCCATGCCAAACTCAGCAGGCAAGTGGTCGCGGGCGCTCACCGCCCGCTATCGTGAACATGAAAAGTTCTACCGGGAAGGAGTTCGAATGACAGGCTCGGAGCGTTTCACGGAATCGGGGCATTCTGCTCACCCGCCCCGCACTGGGCGAACCTCCGCCGTCATCGGCCTCCAATGGGGCGACGAAGGCAAGGGCAAGTTCGTCGACCTCCTCGCGTCGGGACACGACGCCATCGTCCGGTACAACGGCGGGGCCAACGCGGGACACTCCGTCGTCATCAAGGGTGAACGCTTCAGCCTCCACCTGGTCCCCTCCGGAATCATGCACCCGGGCAAGCGCTCGATCATCGCCAACGGCGTGGTCGTTTCCCTGCCCACCCTCCTCCAGGAGGTCACCACCCTCCGAGGCCGCGGCGTCGATGTCTCCGGACTGGTCTTATCAGACCGTGCCCACCTTGTGCTCCCCTACCACCGTGGCGAGGACGCTCTCCGCGAAGACTTGCTGAAGGCGTTGCGCCTTGCGGCCAAGCCAGCCGGGGAAGCGCCCGCTGTCTCCGGCGCGGGTGGAAATCCCGGAGGCGGGGTTTCGGAAATTGGGACAACCAAGCGCGGGATCGGTCCCACCTATGCCGACAAGATCCAGCGGGCCACGGCCATCCGCGTGGGCGACCTGGCCCGCCCGGACGTGCTTCGCCAGAAGCTCGAACTGGCCTGCTCCATCAAGAATGCGACGCTCGCCGGGCTCAGCCAGGGAGAACCCGTGCGGTTCGACCCCAGCGCCATCCTGGCGGAGACCCTGGACGCCTGGGGCAAGCTGGGCTGCGGGGCCTGCGACACGACCTATCTCATTCACGAGCTGCTCGACGCGGGCAAGGGCGTCCTGTTTGAGGGGGCCAACGGCTCGCTCCTGGACGTTGACCACGGCACGTACCCCTTCGTGACCAGTTCCACCTGCATCGCCGCGGGCGTCGGTGTCGGCGCCGGCCTCCCGCCGCAGCGGCTCGGGCAGGTCATTGGCGTCATGAAGGCGTACTCCACGCGCGTGGGGTCGGGCCCCATGCCAACGGAGTTGCTGGACTCAACGGGCGAGCGGATCCGCCAGCGCGGGCGCGAGTTTGGCACGACCACGGGCCGCCCACGCCGCGTTGGATGGCTTGACCTCGTCGCGGTGCGATACTCCGCGATGATCAACGGTGCGTCGTCGATCGCCATGACCATGCTCGACGTGCTCTCGGGGCTCGACCAGGTGCACATCTGCACCGCCTACGAGATCGCGGGTGAACGCACCACGCGATTCCAACCCGATGGCGAGCTGCTGCAGAACGCTCGCCCGGTCTACACCACGTTCCCCGGCTTCTCCGAGGACATCGCGACGGCGCGCCGCGTCACCGACCTGCCCGCCCCGGCTCGACGCTATGTCGAGTTCATCCAAGAAACCGTCGGCGTACGGATCGGAATGATCAGCGTCGGGCCCGATCGCGAGCAGACCATCGAGGTGCCATAACTGGACTTTCCAGTGTCCGACGATCCGAGGCAGCTTCCGGACGTACAAGGGCAATCATGATCAGCAGCAGCAGTTCGCAAGCTTCCGCGCCGGAGGCGGCGCTCTCGGCGTCGAGCGTTTCGGACGGGACCCGTCCATCCCACCCGCCGTTCGGCGCGGGAGCGCCCGGTGCTGAGGACTCGTCCGCAATCCGCCCGAGTGCCCCTCCGCTCGACGAGGCCGCGGAAACTGCTCTTGCGCGAATCCGCCAGCGTCTTCCCAAGGCCGATCCGGTGCTTCATTTGCCGGATGTCCACCCGGCGCGGATCCCGCGCCACGTGGCGATCATCATGGACGGAAACGGGCGCTGGGCCGAGGAGCGGGGCTTCTCTCGCCAGTTCGGGCATCGGGCAGGCGCCATCTCCGTGCGGCGCGTGATCGAGGAGTGCGGGCGGCTGGGTATCGAGTTTCTCACGCTCTATTCGTTCTCCTCCGAGAACTGGAAGCGCCCCAAGGAAGAGGTCGAAGCGCTCATGCAGCTTGCGGTCGCCTACATGGAAGGCGAACGCGAGGCGCTGGCGCGAGAGCAGATCCGCGTCCGCGTGATTGGTCGGCGTGAGGGCCTTCCGGCGGAGGTTGTTGCCGCGATCGACGCGGTTGAGCACGCCACGGCGCACGGGTCGGGCCCGACCCTCTGCGTCGCGCTCAACTATGGCTCGCGGCAGGAGATCGTCGACGCGGTTCGATCGCTCGCCGCACGGGTTGCCCGAGGCGAACTCGATCCGAATGCCATCGATGAAGCGGCGTTCGCCGACGCTCTGTACACCCGCGGCATGCCGGACCCGGACCTTCTCGTTCGCACCGCGGGCGAGATGCGCGTCAGCAACTACCTTCTCTGGCAGATCAGCTACGCCGAGCTGTACTCAACGCCCACCTACTGGCCCGACTTTGACGGGGCGGCACTGCGCGACGCGATCCGGGCGTACGCCAAGCGAGGTAGACGCTTCGGAGGTCTTTGAACGCCGCCGGATGAACGCCCCGACTTGATGGCCCCGGAATGAAGGCCCAGAGATGCAGAGCCTTGGCTAAACGTCTCGAGCCCGAACCCTTTAGTACGTGTTTCGCTTCCGCGGCGGCTGGTCGGCAACATTCACGTCGGGCCCGCCGCGCTTGAGCGTGCGGGCCAGAATCTCCGCGATCCGCTCGCCCGCCTGCCCATCGCCATACGCGTCTCGGCTCGCTGGCGAATCGAGCGCACCGCTCGGCAGCGAACGGGCTTGCCGGATCGCCTCGCCGATCGCGCCGCGCACTGCCTCGCCCCGGGCATCGACATCAACACCAACATCAACATCCACGACGTTGGCAAAGCGCTCGCGCCCGCTCTGGCGGGGGCCAATATTGACCGCGGGCACGCCAAGGGCGGCGCACTCGATCAGCGCCGCGGAACTATTGCCGACGATGACGCCGGTCCGACCTTCCTGATCGCGCTTCGCCAATCGCTTCAACAAGCCAAGGAACTTCTCTCGCGTCAGGTGAGGCCACCGGACGATGCTCGCCGCTGCCGGCCCCCCCAGCGCTTCGATCCCCGGCGTGCGCAGCACGTCGTCGATGGCGCGGATGATCCCGTCGCGGCCAGGATCCAGATTCGGATCGAGCACCAGCACGGGCGACCCCGCCTGGATCGCCGCCGCGAGCACGCTCCGCGCCAGAAGCTCTTCCTGGGCGTCGCTCATGCCGACGGGATGGTGGAGCACGATCGTTCCGGGCCTTCCGAGTTCGGCAAACATCTTCTCGTCGAGCACGGGCACGTCGCGCAGCCCGTCGATCGCAGGAGACCCGACGACGTGCACACTCTCCTCAACCTCCCCCATCCGAACGATCCGCTCTCCTGACATGGGCGTCGCGGCGAAGTGTACGTGCGCGAGCTTGGTGATCGCGTGGCGCATCGCTTCGTCGGCAACCCCTTCCGCGCGATCGCCGCCGTGCACGTGCGCGAGCCGCCACCCACCGACGCTCGCCGCCGCCGCCGCGGCAAAGGCCTCGATCCGGTCGCCCAGCACCAGCACGCATCGCGGCTTGAGGTGCTGGAACGCGCGCACGAATCTGCCGACGCCCACGCCAACCGCTTCCGCATCCGCCTCGCGTCCGGTTCGCCCCGCCACTTGCATGGGCACCGCCGCCGCGATCTCAAACTCACGCTTCACATCGCGGTACGTGTGCCCTCGCGACACCAGGTGAGAGCCCGCCGCGATGACCGCAAGTTCGAGCTCGGGGCTCGCGGCGATCGCGAGCATCACCGGGCGCAAGAGCCCAAAGTCGGCCCGGCTTCCGGTGACAACCGCGACCGCGGCGCGCTCGGTGCCCGCTCCCTCGCCGCTGGCGCTGTTGCCCTTCGGGTGGGCCTGCTGGTGCGGGTGCTCGCGCCGATCTTCCGCTGCATGGTGCGCGTCGCTCATCGCGCGACTCTACGCCGCCCGCGAGCGCGCGCCGGAGATTCCGCCCTGGCTGGGGTCCGATTCTTGCGATCGTGCGTCGCTGGGCTTGCTCGCCAGGGGCTGCTCCGGGGCCAGGCCAACATCCTCCGGATGGATCACCCGATCCGCAGTCACATCGCGTTCCAGCGTGCGCCCCAAGGCGTCCACCAGGCGATAGGGCGGAAGGCCCGTGCCCGGTCGCTTGAAGACCACGTCGTCGATCGTGAGGGTCTGGCCCGCGCGAAGGTCTCGCGCCGCAACGCATGATTGACGCGAGCTGCGCCGAACATCCCGCTCGCACTCGAGGACTCGCTTGGCGCCGGTCGCGCGAGCCACCGCCCGAGGCAGGTCCGCCGCCTCGCGAGCCCAGGCGACATACTGCTCAAACTGCACGGGATCTAGCGACGCGGCGTGGTCCGGGCCCGGGGCGCCGGAGTCGTACGTCAAGTGCTTCTCGAGGATCGTCGCCCCCATCCGAACCGCGTCGGCGCCGGCGTCGATCTCCGTTGTGTGGTCGCTGTAACCGACCGCCGCGGGCGTCAGCGCCGCCAGGTCGGCCATCGCTTCCAGCGCCGCGTTCTCTCGTGTGGTGGGATAGCTGGACACGCACTGGAGCACGCCCGCCCGCGACCAGGTCTCGCCCAGCCACTCGCGAGCACGCCGCACTTCGCCCAGCGTCGCGGCGCCCGTGCTCAAGATCAACGGTCGCCCGGTGCGGACCAGAGCCTCCAGCAGAGGTCGATGGACGATGTCCGGGCTGGCGACCTTGTACGCGTCGAAGCCGATCGCCTCCGCCTCGCGGACCAGGGGCAAGCTGAACACCGTCGCGATGGCCTGCAGCCCCGCGCTGCGCGCCGCCCGCGCAACCCGCGCGAGCGATTCCATCGGAAGTTCAAGGCGTCGCAGCATCGCCCCGGGGTCGTGCTCGCCCGCTCCTGCCTGATACGCCGCCAGCGTTGCGTCGCCACTCAGCAGCAACTCGGCGCGGAACACCTGCACCTTGATCGCGTCCGCACCCGCCTTCTTCGCGGCGTCCACCAGCGAGAGCGCCCGCTCCACGTCTCCATCGTGGTTCACGCCCAGCTCGGCGATGACGTACACCGGCGCCAGCGCTGTGGTGTTCCGCCCCTCGCCGCCGCGCCCGCCCGTGGAACGTCCTCCGATCAGGCGACCTCCGATCCTCAGCTCTCGGATTGAGCCAAGGCCCGAGGCCCGATCATCACCCGCGTTGCTCGCTCCCGCCCGAACCACTTCATGCCGCGTGCCCATGACGCTCCCTCCCGAGATCCGCGGCTCGCAACGCCGCTCGCGCAACTTCAAGATCAAGCCCACTGTCAATATCGATCACCGACCCCGGCGGCGTCACCACCGCGCGGCGCACGCGCCCTAGGAACGCGTGCGGATGCGACGGCTCATCCGTGCGGCGCAGGAACAGCGAATCTCGCGTGAGCGCCATCACCCCGCCGTCGGGCACATATGCCGCGGGAAGGTCCTGCCTGCGAAACACATCGTGGAAGAGCCGCTCGCCCTCCCACGGGCGCAGCTCGCCCGTGCATTCGTCGACCCGGACGGTCCACCACGGATGGTGCTTGCCGACTGGCGTGAACGACTGCACCGAGTCGCACCCGCCCAGGCGGAGCAGGTCCAGTGCATCATCGATCAGCCTCGCCGGCCGCACCGGCACGTTGGCATACAGGATCACCACGTGGTGCGTCTGCGGAAACGCGACTCCCGCCGCGTGCCGTGCGGCGTCGTCGATGCGGGCCGCATCGCTCGCCAGGGCCGCCGGACGCTCGACGACCTCAACCCCCAAGCCCCGGGCCACCTCGCCGACGCGAGCATCGTCCGTCGACACCACGACGCGGGCAACGCTCGAACGCAGCGCCGCCTCGATGGTCCACGCGACGCAGGGCTTGCCCGCGATGTCGGCGGTGTTCTTTCCCGGCACGCCCTTAGACCCCGCACGCGCCAGCACGAGCGCGACCGCGGGCGGTGCTTTGCCGGGGAGAGCGTGCCTTGCCTCGTCGCGATCGCTCATGAGTGCTCCGTTCCGCGTCATGCGCACATCGACCTTGAGCCGACGCGGGCCAGCACGGGCGAGACGCTGACGGCAATGGGCAGCTCGTGCTCCGCGGGCGAGGCGCAGCTCGCAGCGTCGACGCCGCGGATCCAGAGCTCCTGCAGCTCCGGCGCGAGGTTCTCGTGCTCGAGGGCGACCGCTCCGACGCGCACGAGCGTGTCGGTTCGCGCGTTGACCATGAACACGGCGCCCCGGGCGTCGATGCGCAGAAGTTCCCGCGCCGTGCGCCTCCGGACGCGCTCCGGACGGGGCAGGACTTCGACCCGCGCCGCATCGCGGAGGGCCGCCTCGCTTGGAGGATCGATGACCGCGGCCCCGGTGCGCATGAGCCAGAGCTTGCAGAACTCGTCGAGCGATTCGAGCGTGGCGTCGCGTCGTTCCAGTCGAGGCACGATCCAGGGCGTTGCGATTCCGCCGGCGCTGGCGACCCGGGCATCGCGCGCCGCCAGCAGCGCATCGAGGCTGGCGCGCGGGTCGACCCCCGTTGCGGCCCCGATGGTGATGGATCGCTGCTCGAAGCGATCAAGATCGATGCTGATGACATCGAACGTGCCATCCACAAGCTGGGGAATGCGCGCGCGCATGGAGGCCTGATCGAGCGCGAGCTTCGTGCGAAGGTGGACGACCGTAGCGCCAGCCCGCCTGAGCGTGCGGGCGATCTCCACGATCTCGGGGTGCTGGAGCGATTCGGTCGTGCCCTCGCCCCGCAGCGTGACGCCGACGGGCTCGCCCGGGCCGATCATCGCGCGCAACACTCGCTCGGCCCCGAGCGGGCTCATGTGCCGCAGCGTGTCGCCATCACGGGAAACGACTTCCAGTTCGATCTCGCGGGGCGGGGTCTGGCTCGAATGAGCGCCAGCCTGGCTCGGGCCCCCGACGCGGACGGGCTTGGCGGACGCGTTGATCGCGATCTCCAGTTCCTGGCAGAGCGCGTGCGCATCAACGCGTTCGATGCCGCCGGCCCGGTCCGCCGCTTCCAGCAGCATGCGCGTTTGCGAGGGTGAATCGAGCACGCAGCGGACCGCCGCGTCGCGCACGAGAGGCGTGGGCACCACGCAGGAGGGTCTTGTGATCGGGTCCAGTTGCGGCGCCACCGGGATGTATCCAAGCAGCCCGCCGATCGAAGCAAAGGGCCCCGCCGCCCCGGCCTGCGCCGCCAGCTCGCGCACCAGCCCGACATCGATCAGCGCCGCGCCAAGCCCGGGCGAAGCCTGCGCGAAGCAGAGCTTGTTGACATCGGGCCGCTCGCGATAGCGTACAACAACCTCGCTCACGATCGATGGATCGACCAGCGCCCAGTCCGCGTTGACGACGACGACCGCGTCGAGCCCGTGAGACTCCATCAGCGGGGCCAGCAGCGCCGGCACCACCGCCTCGTCGTAGATCGTGAGGCCCCCGAGCCCGCCCCGCCAGCAGGCGCTGGCGAAGGCCCGCCCCGCGGCAACCGCCCGCCTGCGATCCGCCCAGGCCTCCGCGTCGCCAGCCGCTTCCACGCGCCACTCGCCGTGCTCGCGGGCGCCATGCTCGCTGGCGCCGTGCTCGCGCGCCAGATGCTCACGCACCAGGTCGATCTCGTCGGCGACGATGATCCGGGCATCCACGCCCGTGCATCGCGCCAGGCGCGCCAGCGTGAGCTCCAGTGTTGACCGACCGGCGTGCATCGGGGCGAGCAGGTCGCGGGCGCTCCCGAGCCCGCCGTGACGCACGCTCGCCATCACCACCAGCCCAACGCGCGCCGGCTTCGTGCCCCCGCGAAGCTCCGGGTGCTGCTCCCGCAGCGCCTCGACCGTTTCCGGGGGCGGCGGCGGATCGCGCGTCACCTTCGTCGTCGAGCCCAGGTTCTCGATCGACGACGCCAGCAACTGCTCCAGCAGCGTCGCGGAGTCGCGAAGCCAGCGCACGTTGGTCGCGTCCCGCTCCATCTGGCGCCGCTGACGTTCCTCCGGCGAGAGATCGCGGGTCAGTTCCAGCGTCCGGTCGGCGCGGAACCTATTCAGCGCTCCCGTCTGGTTCAGGAACTGCGTGAGGAAGTACGCCGGTTCCAGCGATGTCGCCTCGTCGCGCAGCGCGTAGGTTCTGTGGATCAGCCCGTTGACCCGGTTGCGGTCGTCTCCCGCGTCGATCATCTCCGCCAGCAGGTCGCCCGTCTCAACGCACGCTTCCCGCAGCTCGCGCGTCATCTCCAGCACCGCCCGCAGTCGCTGCGCCACAAGCTCGAGGCGCTGCGCCTGCGTCCCGCGAAGCCCAACCGACAAGGGCGGGCGCCAGGGGGAGGCCGGCGTGTGCTCGCGCAACGCCTCCGCGAGCGTGCGCACCTGGGCGTGCGCCTTCACGACGCCCCCCTCCGTCGCGTCGATGATGCCAAGGCCCGCCTCGGCGTCGATCTTGAAATCCCGCTCGAACTGCAGCAGATACGCGCTCATCTGCTCGTCGGTAAGGATCGGCCTCCCGCGCGCGTCGCGGCGTTTGCGCAGCAGCTTGCCAAACCGGGCCACACGCTGGTGCTCCAGCATCTCCAGCGTGTTGAAGCTGTTGAGCTCGCTCCCCCAGACATCGTGGATCGCGGCGTTCGGGCCGTAGTAGAGCCCGTCGGTGAAGCCAAGGTCCTGCCCGACGAGGATGACGGGATCGGCCCCGAGGTGCCGGGCAAGGTAATACGCCAGATGGGCGACGGTCGCGCCCGCGGGGAGCTGGCCCATGTTCCGCGCCAGCCCGTCGCCCAGCAGCCGGTCGAGCACCGGGTCGCTCGGGCAGCGCACCAGCCCGGGCCAGGCGCGGAGGATCGCGGGATTGGCCTTGGGCTCGACGACCAGCGTGACGCCCTCGACATCCGCGGGCGTGAGGCCCTCATAGAACCGCGCGCTGACCTCGTGGTAATCAAGCGCTGTGACAAAGTGCGGGCGGACACCTCGCGCCAGCAGCGGGCGCAGCGTCGTCTGCGTCGCGATCAGCACCACACGCTCACGGACCCGCGGGTCGGCAAGCTGGTCGATGTTCCGTCTCAGGCTCGGACCGGCGGAGATAACCACCGCCGGGCGGCCCCGCGCGCACCCGGAAAGATCTCGCACGCCCAGCGCCGTCGCGTACGCGTCGGCGTTCTGCAGCAGGTTCCGCACCGTCACGTCCACCTGCATCAAGGTCGTGACCACGCTCGTGCGCAGCGCCCGCAGCACGTTCGTGAACCCCTCGCAGAAGATCTCGCCCCGGTTCCCGAGCCGGGCCTTGCTCGGCGGATGGGTGACGATCTTCGCGCCGATCGCGACCACGCCCTCCACGCCCGCCAGCGACGCCGAGAGGCGCGCCGAATCGTGCTCGTCGTCGAAGATCGCCACGTTGGCGTTAGCGAACACCTCAGAAAAATCCACCCGTTCCAGCGCGGCTCGCAGCAGCGGGAGATCGGGCTCAAAGACCAGGACGATGCCGCTGCGCCCCATCCGTTCCGCGATCGCTGCGACGTGGTATCCCGCGCCAAAGCCCAGGACAATCCCCACGCCGTGGGCCGCGACGTCGAAGCGAGAAATCAGCCGGTCCGCCTCTTCCAGGGGCCGCCGCCGGCTCGTCAGTTGCTGGGCGGGCGAGCCGGGCCCGCCCGAGAGGCCCATCCAAGGCACCCCCTCGTCGGAGCGTCCAAAGACCGCACGCCCCTCCGCGGGCACGCCCCGCAATCGCTCCACCAATCCCGGGGAGGCAACGGCCAGCGCCTTGAGATTCCGCTCCAGGATCGCTGCATTGGGATGGTCGGCGGTGTTCAATCGCACGTCGTCGGTCTCCGCGGAATGCCCGGGCGTCCGGAGGACGTCTCGCGAGGCGTCGCGTCTTACCATCGGAGCGTGCTTGGATCATGGTGCAAACTCGCGCGGGCTCAAAGCGACGCCTCTTCGCCCCAAACGTCGGCCCCTGGATTGGGGTGCCGGGCCTTCGCCCCGGTCTTGGCCTTCGCCATGGGCGCGTTCACCTGCGCAGCGCCCGCGCTCGCCCAGCTCAACTTTCCCGGGCGCGGCACGCCCCCGGCCCCGCTCCCCTCGCCCCCGCTCCTCGACCGTCTCCTCTTTGAAGGCCCATGGGGGTGGGTGCTCGCCGCGGCGCTCCTGGTTGCGGGGGTTGTCGCGATCGCCCGCTCCGCGAACGCGGCACCGCCGCGCCGGGGCGAGTCCGCGTCGAGCCTCCCCCGGAACCTGCCCCGCATCGCGGGCGTCGCGTTGCTGCTGGGCGCGATCGCCGTCTTCGCCGCTCAGTTCTTGGTGCAAACTCCTCGCGAGCAGATCCACGACGCGACTCGGAAACTCGTGGACGACGTTGCCGCCGGGCGCATCGACGCGATCGACGCCGCCCTCTCCGACGACGCCGTCGCGATCTCGTTCCACACGCAGGACCCGCTGGAAAAGGCGGAGGTCATGAGCGCTGTCCGAACGTACTTCGGCCCCGGCGCCAACGTGCGTGCGTCGCTCGATTCCCTGACCTCGCACGCCACCAACGAGCGTTTCGGGAGGGCCCAGTTCCGCGTCGTGGCCCGCTCGGACTGGACGAACCAGATTCCCGTCAACTCCTGGTGGCAGGTGCAGTGGCGCCGCGATGCAGAGGCATGGCGCGTCACCGAGATCCGCTCGCTCGAAACCCAGTGATCGCCGCGAAAGTCCCCGCTCCACCGGAGATGCCGCGGCGTCCTCGTCTCGACGCCAGCGCGCGCCAACCCTTTTCCATGCGCATCCTGCTCACCAACGACGACGGCATTCGCGCCCCCGGCATTGTCGCCATGTTCGACGCCCTCCTCGACGCTCATGGAACGCTCGGCGGCCCGCTCCGCGCAGGCAACTCCACCCAGTTCCTCGAAGTCTTCACCATCGCCCCGCTCACCGTTCAATCCGCGACCAGCCACGGCGTCACCTTTCATGAGCCCCTCATGGTCAGCTCCGTCGAAGTCAACGAACGCATGTCCGGCGTCGCGGTCGATGGCCGACCCGCCGACTGCGTCAAGCTCGCCGTCTCCGCGCTCTGGCCCGAGCGCTTCGGGCAAGGCGCTCGACCGGATCTCATCATCTCTGGCATGAACAACGGCGCGAACTGCGGCATCAACGTCATCTATTCCGGAACCGTCGCGGCCGCCATCGAGGGCGCGTTCCTCGGCATCCCCTCCATCGCCATCAGCATGCTCCGGGGGGGCTGCTCGCCCCGCTTCGATCTCGCCGCCGCCAGGGCCCGAAAAGTCCTCGATCGCTTGCTTGCCCGGGGTTTACCCGGCTCTCACGAGTGCATCAGCATCAACATCCCGCTCACCGAAGAGCCTCGCGACGACGCGGCCCGGAGCGGCGGACCTCGCCCCCAAGTCGGACCCGGACACGAGTCCTTCCTCCAGCGCGTCGGGCTCCACGAGATGCCCGAGGTCGTTGTCTGTCCGATGAACGTCCACGGACTGGTCGACAAATACGAGCGCCGCGTCAGCCCCTCGGGCGATGTCTACTACTGGGCCGCCGGACACGGGCTGGATTTCCACGCGACCGAAACCGGCACCGACGTGGACGTGCTCAAGCAGGGACGGATCACCGTGACGCCCTTGACTTACGACCTGACGCGACGGGATGCCATCGAGTCGCTCGCGCAGCGCCTGCGCCCGTGATCGACGCCCACCGGCGCACGACTCCGCGTCCAATATCTGCGGTTGTGACAACCCAGTTATCAGGCGACTTCTTGGCCATCGCCCACTGGCCATTGGCCATTGGCCGCCCGCCCATTTCGCCATTTGGCGATGGTCCCCATTGCGTTCGCCCGTGAATCCGGTAAACTGTTTCATGAACGGGGTTGAGTCCCCTGGGCGTGCCGCTGGGGCGCGCCACGCTGGTGTTTCGCACGCAGGGCTTAAAAACCATGAGCAGCAACCCGAACGTTTCTCAACCCGCTGACGCCGCCCACTCGCGGCGCAGCTTCCTGGGGCAATCCGCGGCGATGCTGGGGGCTGCCGGAGTGCTCGGCGCCATGACGTCGGCCCGACCCGCCCAGGGGCGGCTGATCGCTCCGGCCGGAAAGGCCGCCGCTCGAGTGCCGATCGCGCCCGACGGCCCAGTCCGCATCGGCGTCATCGGCACCGGCGGGATGGGCCGCGGGCACATTGATGCCTACATCAACGCCATCCACAAGGCCGGCAAAGAGAAGGTCCACATCGTCGCCGTCTGCGACGTCAACGACTTCTTCCTTGCCGACGCCAAGGCCAAGTGCGACGCCCAGGATGGTGTCAAGGCCGAGGCTTACAAGTACTATCGCAAGCTCATCGCCCGCGACGACATTCATGGCGTGCTCATCGCCAGCCCCGAGCACTGGCACGCCCAGCAGGCGATCGACGCCCTCATGGCCGGCAAAGACGTCTACCTCGAGAAGCCCATGACCCTCCGCCTCGACGAGGCGGTCGCGCTGCGCCAGGTCGTCAAGGCCAACCCCGACATGATCATGCAGGTTGGCACGCAGTATGCCGCCCAGCCCAAGTACCGCGAGGCGAAGAAGGTCATCGAGTCCGGCGCGCTCGGTCCCGCACTCTGGAGCCAGTGTTCCTACTGCCGCAACACCCCCGACGGCGAGTGGAACTACTACCAGGTCGATGATCGCTGGAAGCCGGGCGAGAACATCGACTGGGACGCCTGGTGCGGGCCCGCCGGCAAGCACGAGTGGGATCCCAAGCTCTACATCCGCTGGCGCCGCTTCCGCAAGTTCTCCACCGGCATCGTGGGCGACCTCCTCGTCCACGAGATGACGCCCTACTTCGTCGCCCTCAACAGCAGCGGCTGGCCCGTCCGCGTCTCCGCCATGGGCTCGCACATGATCGATAAGTCCATGGAGAACCACGATCAGGTCCTCCTCCAGGTCCAGTTCGAAGACGGGCACATCATGACCGTCGCGGGCAACACCAACAACGAGAACGGCTTCGAGAAGCTCATCCGCTGCCAGAAGGGCAACATCTACCTCAACAGCCGCCACTGCGTCATCCGCCCCGAGCGCCCCTTCACCAGCGAGGTCGACGACCAGACCATCCAGTGCCCGGATGTCGGCAACGACCAGGACCAGCACCGCATCAACTGGATCAAGTGCATGCGTACCCGCACCCAGCCCGACAGCGATGTCGATCAGGGCGCGAAGGTCATGGTCGTCGTCGACCTGGCCACCCGCGCCATGTGGGAAGGCGGGTCGTGGACCTTCAACCCCAAGACCATGGAAATGAAGCGGGGCTAAGGCACGCGCCCGGATTCCCCGGGCTCGACACCCCCGGCACGAAACACCAGCACGTCAAGTCTGAGGTTCTTCAAACTCGCTGTTCGTCAAAGCCCGCAATCGCGGGCTTTTTTCTTTTCCTCGTGCAGTCGTCAGGGGCCACCCCGCCCCTCCCGGGGTGCCGGACCCCGGGGCCCGACCGGGGGCCCGACGGCGGGGGCGGACGGGGGCCCTCCCCAGAGCCCGAGCAAGCCCTCGCTCAGCACTGCCCATACGCCGTGACGAACTCGAGGTAGTCAAAGAAGTCGACCTGCCCGCTCCCGTCAAAGTCCGCCGCACCGCTGCCCGCCTGGAAGTCGCTGGCAAAGTCGAGGTAATCGAAGAAGTCAGACTGCCCATCGCTGTTGATGTCGGCCGACGCGCAGCCGGGCAGCAGGCGGAGCGGGCCGGATATCGCGTAGAACACGCCCCCGTTTGGGTCGATGCGGATTCGCCCCGTGCCGCGAAGGCCGGGCGGGATGTTCACGCTCGCGACCCCGTCGTTCGTCGTCGATTCGGTCAGCGTCACGCTGAACGACTGCCCGTTGTCGGTGGAGAGCGAGATGCTCACGCTGGCGATGTTGAAGGGTGCCCCCGCGGTGTTGCCGGCGTTCCACACGATGTTCAGCGGGCCCTCGGGCACGTCCTGGGCCGGCACGGGCGCGACGATGGAGAAGGGGGACGAGCCCTCGGGAATCTGGACCGAGATCAAGCCGGTCATGGTTGTTCCCCCGGCGTCGGGGCGATTGTCGCGCACCACCGCGCGGAACGTCCTCGTGGAAGGAACGACGCTGGGCAGCCGCTCGCCGGGCGTGGGAATGCCGCTCAGCGTGTCCGCCAGACGCGGGAAATCGCGATATCCGACCGCGACCGGCGGAAAGACGCGAAACAGCGGGCTCAGGCCGTTGTCCGGCGCCGCCAGCGCGAGCTGAGGCCCGCGGTCGAACTGTTCCCACGAGTAGGTCAGCGACTCGCTCCCCCCGTCGTCCTGCGCCGCCGCTTCCAAACGGAACGGCGTGAGGGGCGGCACAAAGACCGTCGAGGGAGGCTGGCTCACGATCACCGGGTTGGTGTGCCCGGGCGACGACGTCACATCGCAGCGGTTGCCAGCCCCGCTCACGACGAACGCCTGCATCTGCAGCAGGCTTCCGTGATGGAACCACGGGTCGGCGAATCGCACAATGTTGTCGCTGGGCTGCACGTCGCCCACCGGGCAGGCACCGGCATAGGCCATGGGCGTTGAGCCGGAGCCCGGTTCCCAAGCGGTCTGCCCCGAGGCGTTGTTCGCGCACCGCCCGAGCGCGCCGTTGAACGTGTGTCCAGCGCCGAACTGGTGCCCGAGTTCGTGGATGACGACGAGCGCAGAGAAGGCATCCTCGTTGCCGCCGCGGGGCGTGCCGGATATCCCCCCAGCCTTGTTGCTCGTGCAGACGCTGGAAAGAAAGGCAACGCCCCCGACAACGCGAGTCACGAGGTGCCCGACGTCGTAGTTCGCGGCGCCGATCCTCGCGTTCAGCGTGCTGATGTTGGGAGACAACAGTTGCCCGGAGCAGTCCGTCCCGCCCCCGCCGCCGCACGTGCTCGGATAAGGGTCGGCGTCCGGGTCCAGGAACATCAGCTGGTCGTTGTTTGCGACAAGCTCGAACCGCACGCCAAGGTCAATCTGGTACACCGCGTTCGAGCGGTTGATCATCGTCACGATCGCGGCCAGCGGATCCGCCACGTTCGGCGCTCGCCCCTGCAGGTTGCTGTGAAACACCCCGAACTCGCCCGTGCACGCCACCGCGATGCGGTACGTGCGGAGGGTCACCGGCTCCGCGGGCGGCGGCCCCGCGGGCGATACGTCGCCCCCCGCAAGCTCGGGCGGCGTCGACAAACCGTGTTCCCCCTCGCCAAGACCCTCTTTCACGCCGCACGCCCACTCGGGCGAGCCCGGAAGATCATGCAGGAAGTAGCTCAGCAGCGTGGGCGCGTTGTCGCCCGCCTCCGACCACGCGGGGTCGTTCAGCCACGCAGGGTCGAGCAGCACCGCGCCGCCTCCGGTGCGGAGCATCCCGCGGAGGCCCGAAGGCGTCATATCCAGCCTTCCGCTTGCCGATGTGTCGTCGAGACCACGCACGACGTACGTGCGAATGTCCGGAAACCTCGCGGCAAGCTCCGGCGCCATGATGGGCGACTCCGCGACCAGGAATCGCTCCAGCCGGCCTGATGGCGTGGGCAACTCGATCGTCGAGGCGTACTCGCTCATGCGAACGCCCACGCGCTCCAGCGGGGCTGCCGCGAGCGCGGCGCGGAGCGCACGGGCGTCAACCCGCGCCATCGCGGCGTGCTCGGGCCGCAGGCCCTCAATCAGCCCGGCCCGCTTTGCTCCAGCCAGTTCGGGCCCAGCCAGTTCGGGCCGCCCGGCGTCGAGGCCCGCCTCGCCCACGAGCGTCCACAGCGACGCCCCCGCGCCCACTGTCGAGGCCACTCCGGGTCGCTCGTCGCCCCGCTGGGCGCCGGCCTCCCCGCCCTGTGCGGCGGTCGCCACCGCAAGCGTGAGCCCCACCAGCGAAAGCGAGCGAGCCAAGGACGCGGGCCGAGACAAGGTGTCGTGTTCGAACATGGAGCAACCTCGGATGAGCCAACGTGATTTCCGGGCGGACCTTCAGGGCTGCTGCCCCCGGCCTGACAGAGCCGCCGAGTCTATCGCAACGTGGCCAAGATTCACAAGGGGTTTCAATCCGTATGAGCCGCTGGGGCCAGGGTGGCGTCTCGATCAACCCTGATCCAGTCTGGCGGGCCTTCTACGGTGGAGCATGACCAACCCCGAGCCAGACCGTTGCCACTGGGCACGTCAGGAGCCCGAAACGACCTACCACGACCAGGAGTGGGGCGTTCCTCAGCACGATGATTCGACGCTCTTTGAGTTCCTGATCCTTGAAGGTGCGCAAGCAGGGCTTTCTTGGAGCACAATCCTCAAGAAACGCGAGGGCTATCGCGACGCCTACCGGGGCTTTGATATCGCGAAGGTCGCCCGCTTCACGCCCGCGGATGTCGCTCGCCTGCTGGGCGATGAGCGCATCGTCCGGAATCGACTGAAGGTCGACGCGTCGATCGACAACGCGCGGGCCGCCCTCACCGCGATCGAGGCCTTTGGCACGCTCGACGCTTTCCTCTGGCGCTATGTCGATGGCGCGCCCGTCCAAAATGCCTGGACCCAACACCAGCAGGTGCCCGCCAGCACCCCGGCGTCCGACGCGATGTCCAAAGACCTCAAAAAGCGCGGATTCCGCTTTGTTGGCAGCACGATCTGCTACGCCTTCATGCAGGCGGTCGGCATGGTGAACGACCACCTGGTCTCTTGCCACCGCTACGACCAGGTCATGTCAGCGGAAACCGCTCGACCAGCACATGCTCGGCGCCGCCCGGCTTGAGGATGCTCCGCACCAACTCGACGCTCGCGATCTGGGTGGTCACGACGGGATCGATCGATCGCTCGATGGCGACCTCCGCCTGGGGAGCCGCGAACCTGCTGAGCGTCGCGTGAGGCAAAAAGACCTCCCGCTGCGCCCGCGGGTTCCAGGCCAATCGCTTCACCAGCCGACGACGGACCTCGTCGAGCGTTGTGCACGACTGCGCACTCGCGGCGACCAAACGGGCGGGGCCCCGCGCGGGCAGCGACCGCAGCTCATGGAACGCCATCGCAAACGCGGGCAGCCCCGCGACGGAGCGTTCGACCGACTCGCGAACCTCGTCGAGTTCTGCCGGAGCGACCTCGCCCACGAAGTGGAGCGTGACATGGACCTGCGAGGTCGGAGTGTCGCGGCGCGCACGAACCGCGAGTTGTTCATCGTGGAACAGGTTCGCGTGCGCGCGCACAAGGGCCAACGCGGCGTCGGGCGCGGGGTACGCCGCGACGAAGATGCGGAGCGGTGTTCGCAACGGGTGAGGCATAATCAGTCGCCCCTGGGCGGGCGATGTGCCGTGGCGCGAATGCCGCGGATCAGGCCCGGGCGCCGGTCGTACCCGGGGTTCCCCGGTTCGATGTCATCGATCTCGGGCGTGCGCCAGATGATCATGACGAGCCCAGCGACGAGCAGCACGCACGAAACACCAACGAGCCCGATCTGCGTGCCGACGCCCTTGTCCCACCATTCCGGCAGCCAGCGCTTGACCGCCCACTCGCCCATCGAGCCGATCTTGCTAGCCGCGAAGGTGCCCAGCGGCATCAGGCCCATCGCGGTCATGTTGACGACCGACATGATGCGACCCCGCATCGCGTCGGGCACAAGCATCTGCATCGCGGAGATGCAGGAACTGAACGACCACATCCAGAAGATGCCGACAAAGAACATGCACACGCCGGCGGGCCAGGGAGACCTCATCAGCGAAAAGAGAAGGATCCATACTCCGCCCAGCAAGATGCTCAGCGGGATGAAGTGGTGCATGGGATACCACTTGGGAACGAGCTTCATCCCAAACCCACCCAGAACGGCGCCGACGCCCATCGCTCCGACGATCAGCCCGAACGCGTCTTCCTCGAGGCCATAGACCTCCGAGATCATGAGGGGCAAAAGGTTGAGCACGGGGGTCGCAAAGAGCGAGAAGGTGACGACCGCCAGCAGCGTCGCGCGGGGCCCGCGCCGGGTGAAGACCCAGGTCGCCGCCTCGCGCACGCGGGCAACCGCCTCCCCCGGCTTCTTCCACTTGCCCGACATCTCCGCGGGTGCAGGCGAATCGGGGGTTGAGCTGACCGCGATCATCACCGCGATGAACATGCACGCATTGAAAATGAGGAGCGTGGGCGCCCCAAAGAGGCCCATGAGCGTTCCGCCCAGCACGGGCCCCAAGACGCGTGCGAGGTTGAACTGAATGCCTTGGAGCGTGATCGCGCGGGTGAGTTCGTCTCGCGGGACCAGCCTGGGGATGAGCACCTGGTTGGCGGGCGCACTGAATGCGTAGCCAACACCTTGGGCGAGCGTGACCAGGAGCCAGAGGTGGACGTTGGCCGGGTCGGTCCAGGCGAGCCCTGCCATGGCCAGAGCCACGAGCATCAGGAATGCCTGCGTGACCAGGAGCATCGTTCGCCGGTTCACGCTGTCGGCGACCAGGCCCGCGTAGAGGCTCAGGATCAGCGCGGGCGTGAGCTGCGCCGCGGCCAGGTAGCCCATCCACGTCTCGCTCTTGGTTTCCTGGCTCACGATCCAGCGGATGGCGACGAACTCGAGCCATGTTCCCAGGCTCGAGCCAAACGACGCCAGGAACACGATGCGGAAGTGGCGGTGGCGCAGCACGCCCCAGCGTGAGGCCTCGCCCGACATCGAGGCTTCCGGCGAACTGGGGGCGTCCGGCGAACCGGGGGCGTCCGGAGTTGGCGGACTTAGACCTGCCGCAGGTTCATCGCGCGGCGGCACATCAGCGGAAGAGGAAGTCGACGGAGCCATAAGCAGTGAAGTTGGATGCGCGAAGCTGGACGCGACCGGCGACCTCCGCCGAGGCCGATGGTAGGAAATCGCGACCCCCGGGAGGGTGGCTGTCGGGTTGTCGTCTCTTCGTGGTTCCGTCGTGGACGCGTGACTAGAGCAGACGCTCGCGCATCGCTCGGAGCACCGCCAGCGTTTGCGGCACCAGCGTCTCGGGTCGCTCGTCGCAGGCCCGCCACACATCGGCCATGGGCATCCAGCTTACCTGCGCGTATTCCCACTCGCTCCCGGCGCTGGCGGGGATCGTTCCCGGCGGCTCGACCTCGGCCCGGATCACGATGTCGAGGCTGTGGGCGTGCGGGTTTCGCACCGCGGCAACAGCCCGCGGGTTCTTGAGCGCCCAGCGGGCCCCGATCTCTTCTTCCAGCTCCTCTTCAAGCTGGGCGAGCACGCCGACGATGCCCAAGCGATCGACGCCAGGCGGCGGCGGGTTGATCCCGCCCGCGGGCGCGACCTCCCAGAGGCCCGGGTAGATCCGGACCTGGGGCCCGCGCTGGCCCAGCAACAGGTGCGTTCGGTTCGCGGCGTCGCGCATCGTGATCAGACCGATCACCGCGAGCAACTCCGCGCCCGTGGCGACCTCGGGCTGCACGGCAAGCGCCTTGTATGTCTCCCTCGCGCAGCGGATCCGCCCCGACGCATCGAAGCTGGTGATGCTGAGGATCGGGCCCGCGAACAACCTCGGATTGCTTGGAAGCAGGCGCTGCCAGCGGGCCTCGATCGCGCGAGCAAGGTCGGCTTCGAGCGGCGCGGGCGCGTGGATGGCGATATCGATCTCCACGCTGGAGTCGAAGAGAAAAACCTCCGCCCTGTGCGAGCAGGCGTCCGGGCAGGCCTCGTGGCACTCCGCGACAGGTGGCGCGGGCAGGGGCGGAGCGCCTGGAAGGGCGTCGGTTTCGCGGCGAGATTGGATCGGCTCCCCCGGCATCGGCGTTCCTTGGCATCTCGCCCCGGCTTCACACCAGCTCGCGCAGCCCTGCGGAGAGTTCGGGGATGCCCATCTCGCGGGCTTCCTGCTCGATCGCTTCGTGCAGTTTCTTCTGCGCCTGCATCAATCCGTCGTTGGTCGCCTCCGCGATGAGCATCCCGGCAAGATCACGCGTCTTGGGGTCCGCCGCCATCCCAGAAACCAGGGCGGGCGTCAGCTCAACGGAGACGACGCGCATCGCGCCGCTCACGACGACGCGGCACGCCCCGCCACCGGCGACGCCCGTCACGCGGGTCGCTTCGCTCTTGCTTTTGACGCGAGCGATCGCGTCCTTGATCTTGTCCTGGTTCTTGAGAAGGCCGGCGACGGCGCCCATCGCCTTGAGCTTGTCGAACACGGTGGAGTCCTTTCTGCAATCTCTCGATCGTCCGGCGCGGGGCCCGGCGTTCGACGCCGCCCGCGGGACGCCCTGGTTTCCTTAGGTTTCTTCCGGGTGCGCGTCCTCGAGACGCGGCTCGTCGCCCGGTTCGGGGGGTGCTTCATCGTGTGCGTCATGTGCGGCGGCGGCTCCGACGTGCGAGCCCACGTCGGGCTGCGCTGGCACGGCGCTCGCACGCGGGGTCTGCATCGGCGCCTCGCTCCCGCCCGACGTCGGTTTGGAGGCGGGTTTGGGTGCGGGGCGGAAGCTGATCAGCGTGGCGCGGAACGCATCCATCACTTGGCGAACGATCGGCTCGTCGGGCGGGCCCGAGGAGGCCCCGACGCTGCCTCCCGGGTTCGGTCCGCGGTTTGTCTCTTCCGGGGCCTCGCCCCGCCGACCTCGCATGGGCTCGCGGCTCGCTTCGGTCCCGCCGGCGTGGGAATCTGTTGCCTCGGACCCCTCGGCGGGAGCGACGAATGGCGAGTCGCTCGCAAGGCTCGAGGGCGGCGCGAGACGCTTGGACGGCGCTTCACGCTGGACGGGCTGTGTCGGTGCGGCGTCGTGCAAACCGGTCAGCGTGCGGACCGGAACGCGGGTCTGGCCGCTCGGGGCAATCTCGACGCGGATGCTGGAGCCGACGACGTCGCTCAGCAGGGCGGCGATGTCATCGCGGCTCGCTTGAACGACGGGGAGCATCAGCGGCTCGGTGTGAAGGATCGCTGTCGAACCCTCGATCGAGACCAGCTTGACCTCCTGAATGACGGAACGCAAGCGGCGGTTGCCCGCGGCCAGCTTCACCGCGGAACGCCAGACCGCGTCCGCGTCGCCAACGTCCGGTCGAACGGCACGAGCCCCCGCTGGCTGCGAAGGTGGCTTGGGATGCTGCCCTGCCGGGGGGGCTGCCGAAGAGGCTGACGGGGCGTCGGTCGGCGTCAACGAGGGCGCAGACGCGGACGGCTGGGGCGCTCGCGCCGCGGGCGATCGCTCGCGAGCTGCGGAGCGGGGCTGGTGCTCGGGGCTTGCGCCGGGATGCGTATCGGGGTGGAGGTTGGGGTCGGTGTTGGGCAGCGTGTCGGCAGCGGGAGGGGCGGTGCCCGGCTCCGCCGCCGTCACCATTTTTTTGCCGGCGCTCCGGACGCCGCCCCCGCGGCGAGCTCGGGCGTTCGCGGCGCCGCCTGGCGCGACGCGCCCGAAGCCATGCCCGCCAGTTGCTGGGCCAGCGAGGTGACGTCCGCCAGTTTCTCCGTCAGCGAGAGCCGCACGAGGAGCGCATCGAGTAGCGCCCGGGGCGTCGACGACGAGCGAGCTGAGCGCTGCACGTTCTCGCACAGGGCGATCATGTGCAGCAGCCCCGCGGCATCGAACTGCTGGGCGAGACGGGCCTCCTCCGCGCGGGCGGCGTCGGAGAGGTCGACGAGCTTGGTCGCCGGGCCGCAGGAGGCCAGGACCATGAGATCCCGCAGCCGCAGAAGCAGCGATTCGATCAGCAGATCGTGGGAAATGCCTTTGGAGAGCAGCACGTCGGCGCGTTCGAGCGCGACCTTGGGTTCGCCCTTGGCCAGGGCCTCGATGAGGTCGGAGACGAGCTGGCGATCCGGCAGGCCAAGCAGTTCTTCCAGCAGCGTGGTGGTCAGCGTCTTCTCGCCCGTCGCCATCAGGCGATCGAGCAGCGTGAGGGCGTCGCGCATCGAACCGTTGCCGAGACGCGCGACCATGTGGAGAAGTTCAGGCTGGGCTTCGAGGCCCTCGGCCTTGACGAGCGCGGCCAGGTGCTGCGCGACGAGAGCGGAGGGAATGTTGCGGAAATCGAAGCGCTGGCAGCGGCTTTGGATCGTTGCCGGGACTTTCTGCGGATCGGTGGTGCACAGGATGAACTTGACGTGCTCGGGCGGCTCCTCCATGGTCTTGAGCAGCGCGTTGAACGCCGCGGTTGAGAGCATGTGGACCTCGTCGATGATGTAGATCTTGTACTTGCCCCGCAGTGGGCGATAGGCCGCGTTGGCGATGAGATCTCGCACGTTGTCCACGCCCGTGTTGCTGGCGGCGTCGATCTCGATCGTGTCGGTGTCGCGCCCCTGCATGATCGCGGCGTCCACGTCGGGCGAGCCGCCATTAAGCTCCTTGGCAAAGACGCGGGCGGCGGAGGTCTTGCCCACGCCCCGGCTGCCACAGAAGAGGTACGCGTGCGCGACCCGCCCGGAGGCGATGGCGTTGCGGAGCGTTCGCGCGACGGGCTCCTGCCCGATGAGTTCATCGAAGGATCGTGATCGGTACCGGCGCGCCAGGACGGTGTAGGCCATGCGCGATGGTAGCGGGAGCATGTGGCAGTTGGTCAGATCGCCAGAACCAACACCGAGCTTTAGACCCCGGCTGGTGGCCCATGGCGCTCGCCCCCGGCTGGACGTGAAGCCCCGGCCCGCGGGCTGGAGGTGATCGGGCGAGGCCTTCGCGCGCGCGAGTTTCGCCCGAGCCCGGCCCCCACTGCCGACCGGCAGCCACCCCTACCGTCCACCTATGGGTCTTCGTTTCAAGCGTCGTCTGCTGCACCATCTTCGGCACGAGGACTACACACCCAAGCGCGTGAGCGACCTGGCGGAGGAGCTTGGGATCGCTGAAGCAGAGCGCGAGGAGTTTCGCAAGGCGATCGAGCAGTTCGAGGCGGAAGGCCTGCTGCACCTCTCGAGCGCGGGGCACGTGCAACTGCCCTCACTGGCGGACATGGATGGCGAGATCGAGGGCGTCTTTCGCAAAGCGATGAAGGGCTTTGGGTTTGTCGAGCCCGAGCCGCCCGTGCGTGAGGGCACGGTGTTCATCCCGGCGGACGATACTGGCGATGCGCTGACGGGCGATACGGTCCGGGTGAAGCTTGAACGCGACAAGACGCGGGAGCGCTTTGGCGGGGCCGGGGCGCGGGGGATGCCCGCGTTCGTCGGCGTGGTTGTTGAAGTTCTCAAGCGCAAGCGGACGACGTTTACGGGTGTCGTCGCCAAGCGCGGTCAGCAATGGGTTGTGTTCCCGGATGGTCGTTCGATCACCGACCCGATCGTGATCCGCGACGCCGAGAGCAAGAACGTCAAGGAAGATGACAAGGTCGTCGTGGACATCGTGGCGTTCCCGGAAGGGAACGTGCTCGCTGAAGGCGTGATCACACGCGTGCTGGGCGACGCCGGACGCCCCGACGTTGAAACGCAGGCGGTCATCGCGGCCTACGACCTGCCGGGGGAGTTTCCCGAGGATTGCCACGAGTACGCACGTCGCGCGACCCAGCGCTACGAGCACGAGATGAGCGAGTATGCCGCCCGGGGCGCGGAATCGCTGCACCTGCGCGACGACGTGACAGGCGACTTCATCATCACCATCGACCCGCCCGACGCCAAGGACTATGACGACGCGATCTCGATCACGCCCAGCGACGTCTACCAGGGCGGGTTCGTGCTGGGCGTTCACATCGCGGATGTCTCGCACTTCATCGAGCCCGGCTCCACCCTGGATGAAGAAGCCAAGGACCGTTCGAACTCCTGCTACCTGCCGCGGCTTGTGATTCCCATGCTCCCCGAGCTCTTGAGCAACGGAATCTGCTCGCTGCAGGAGGGCGTGCTCCGCTACTGCAAGTCGGCGTACATCCATTATGACCGCGATGGCAACGTCCGGGGCGAGCGCTGCTGCTCGACGCTGATCAAGTCTGCCAAGCGATTGACCTATCTCGAAGCCCAGGCACTCATCGATGGCGACGTGGACGAAGCCCGGCGGCATGCCAAGACGCCGCCCAAGTACACCGACCAACTCTTGCAGACGCTGGCGGACATGGACCGCCTGGCGCGCACGATCCAGCGTCGGCGGCTGAAGCAGGGGATGATCTCGCTGGAACTGCCTCAGGTGAACCTGATCTTCGACGAGCACGGGCACGTGGTCGACGCCGAGCCGGAAGACGACGCGTTCACGCACACGCTGATCGAGATGTTCATGGTGGAGGCGAACGAGGTTCTTGCCCGGTTGTTCGAGCGTCTGAGCCTACCCCTGCTGCGCCGGGTTCACCCGGAACCCACGCCCGGCGACGCCACCGACCTGCGCCGCGTCGCGACCGTCGCGGGGTTCAAGATTCCATCCAACCCCACGCGCGAGGAACTGCAAGGGCTGGTGGAGACAACCCGGGGCAGCAGCGCGGCCCGCGCGGTGCACATGGCCGTCCTCCGGACGATGAGCAAGGCGGAGTACTCGCCCCACCTGATTGGCCACTTCGCGCTGGCGAGCGAGGCGTACGCGCACTTCACGAGCCCGATTCGCCGTTACGCGGACTTGACGGTTCACCGGGCGCTGGCCGAGTTCCTCAAGCGGACGGACAACGGGAAGGACCGCCCGGATGAGGACCACGAGTGGACGGCGCTCGGGCGATCGATGCGCGACGCCCAAGGGTGCCCGGACGAGCACACGCTGATCGAGATTGGCAAGCACGCGACGCAACGCGAGCTCAACGCCGACGCTGCGGAGAAAGAGCTTCGCGCATTCCTCGTGCTGCAGTTGCTCGAGAAGCACGTCGGAGAGTCCTTCGACGGGGTCGTGACCGGCGTGAACAATCGGGGCATCTTCGTGCAGTTGGACAAGTATCTCGCCGACGGATTCGTCAAGGCGGCCGATCTGCCGGGCGATGTGACCCGCGAAAACCAGCGCCCCCTGTGGCGGATCGACGATCGCTCCGGCGGGCTGGTCGACGCCAAATCCGGACGCTCGTTCAACATGGGGGACCGCGTCAAGATCAAGGTCATTGCGGTCGACCTGGCCAAGCGGCAGATGGAGTGCGTGGTCGACGACGCCGAGGGACGCGCCGCGGGCAAGGCGAAAAAGGTCGCCGGCCTCGGACTGGGTGGCCTGGGCGGCGGCCTCGGTGGTGGCGCCGGAGGCGGCGGCCGCGGCGCTGGCTTCGGGAACTTCAAGACCGGCGCGGAGAAACGCAGCAACCGCAGCCGCCAGCGCGACAAGCAGAAGAAGCAGCACCGCAGGGATAAGGACTGACCGCCTTCCGGTGCACGTCCTCTCCGACGCCCGTCTAACCGGCGCACGTCCTCGTGGCGCGGGTGGCAAGAACGGCCCGAGTATTGGGACCGCTCGCCATTGGCCATCCCGCGTGCTCCGGTGATCTTGGACCATCCCTTGAGCGGCGTGACTCTTGATTCGCTCGGGCGACGAATACCGTCACGATCCGATGTTTCCAACGCTCCGAGAGTTTCTGACCGCCTTGGAACGCGATGGCCAACTCCACCGCGTGCGAGAACGCGTCTCGCCCGTTCTCGAAATCGCGGCGGTGGCCGACCGAGAATCCAAGTCGCCCGCGCCGACGCGGTCTGCTTCGGGCAGCCCGTGCCCGCCCAGCGGTTCCGCCAAGCGCAACGACCCCCGTTTCCATCATCTTGGTGGTCGGGCGCTGCTGTTTGAGAACGTGCAGGGTTCCGACGTTCCCGTACTCATCAACGCGTTTGGCTCCTACCGACGCATGGAAATGGCGCTGGGCTGCCATGATCAAGGGCACACGCCGGGCGGGTTTGACGCGCTCGGGGCGGTGATCGGCGCTCTGGCCAAGCCCGAGCCGCCCAAGTCACTGGGGGAGCTCGTCGATAAGGCTCGCCAATTTCTGCCTCTGCTCCGCGTGCCGCCCAAGCGACGCGCTCGGGCCGGGCTGTGCCAACAGGTGGTGCTCAAGGGCGATCAGGTCGACCTTCGCCGATGGCCGATCATCCGCTGCTGGCCCCACGATGGAGATTTCGCGGCCCTCGGTTACCCCGCCGCGACTAATGACGACATTCCGGGCGTCGAGGGAGCGACGGACGCCCCGCCCGCGTCGCGCGAAGCGTGGATTTCTCAGTTCCGTGGACGTTATATTACACTTGCGGGCATCCACACCATCCACGCCGACGACATCGGCAACCCCAAGCCATCGTCGCACAACATCGGGATGTACCGCGTGCAGATGTTTGGCCCCCGCCACATGGCGATGCACTGGCACATGCACCACGACGGCGCCCGGCATTGGCGATCGTGGAAGGCCCGCGGCCAGCGCATGCCCGTCGCGATCGTCCTGGGCGGCGAGAGCGTGCTGCCCTACTCGGGGACGGCGCCCCTGCCGCCCGGCATCAGCGAGCTGCTTCTAGCAGGGTTTCTCAATCGGGGCGGCATCGAGCTCTGCCCCTGCGTCACCGTGCCGCTGCACGTGCCCGCCAACGCCGAGATTGTCATCGAGGGGTACGTGTCACACGAAGCGGGGCCGATCGGGTGGGATCCGCGCGACCCAGCCGCGGGTCCTCTCGGGCCCGGCGCCGTCTTCGAAGGTCCCTTCGGCGATCACACTGGTTTCTACTCGATGCCCGATCGATATCCCTTATTAGAAGTGACCGCGATCACGCATCGTCGCGACCCAATTTATCCCACCACGGTCGTCGGGCTCCCTCCCCAGGAAGATTATTTTCTTGGTAAGGCGACCGAGCGACTCTTCTTCCCGCTCCTCAAGACGATCATCCACGACGTTGAGGACTACGACCTGCCGATGTTCGGCGCATTCCACAACTGCGCATTCATCAAGATCAAGAAGGGCTACCCGGCTCAGGCTCGGCGGATGATGCACTCGGTGTGGGGCGCTGGTCAGATGGCTTGGACCAAGACCGTTGTCGTGGTCGACGACGACGTCGACGTCCACGATACCGCCGCCGTGCTGCGTGCCGCTGGCGAGCGCTGCGTGCCGGGCCGCGATATCGAGCGCGTTCGCGGGCCGCTGGACATTCTCGACCACGCCGCCCCCTTCCTGGGCGTGGGTATGAAGATCGGCCTTGATGCGACGCGCAAGTGGCCCGGTGCGGAGACGCACCGAGTGCTGGAGCCGCTCGCCGCCGAGCTTTGCAAGACGGGAGATTTGCCCGCGGTGATGGGAGACGCCGCCCGGGCAACCGAGCAACGCGTGCGTGAACTGGAAGGCTTGCGGGACCTGGTGATCGACGCTCGCGTGCCGGCCGAGCTCGGAGGCTGGTGGCTGCTGGTCAAGATTCGCAAGCAGCGCCCTGGGGACGGGCAGCGCGCGGTCAAGGCTCTCGGATCGATCGCGGACGACGTCGCACTCCCTCGTTGGACGGTGGTGGTCGGCGAGGACGCGGACATCGATCGCTTCGATGATGCGCTGTTTCACTGGCTCGCACATGCCGCTGGCGAGCGCGATGACTACTTGAGCGTGTGCGGGAGGCGGATCGCCTTCGACGCGACGGCGAAGGCGCCGGGCGACGAGCGACAGGGCCAGCCGGTTAGGCCCTGGCCACCGATTCTGAAGATGCCGACCGAGGTCGTGCAGGGCCTGCAGACCCGCGGCTTGCTGCCGCGTGGCTGACGATCGACGACCACGCGAAAGTGCCCGACAACATGCGCCACCCACGGCTCGTGCCTCGCCATCCACGGCTTGTGCCGCCTGACGAGCGCCGTCGAAGTGTGTCGAACTGAATCGCGGCGATCTACGGCCGTCGGTCCGTTGCCCAGGCGCACGGGAACCCTGAGCCGCTCAACTCGGAAATGGCGAACCGCGGAACGGGCGAACGGTTGAACGGGCCGCGGCCGGTGGCAGGCGCGATACTTGTAGAGTCAAAGGTGTCGGCAGGCGCTCTACGCGGCTGCAACGTTAGCATCCCCGAGTCAGTCCAACTCCGCGTCAAAATCTGCCAGACCTTCGCCGCCCCCCCCCAATGGGGCCCGAGGACAAAGCGCTGAAGAGCTGACTGGAAGCGAAACAGTCGATCGGCTTGGGCGGCAAGCACCGGGGCCAATCGTTCGAAGGTGGCGAGGCCGCGAAATGCAAAAATGAAAAGGGCCCCACGAGGTTTACCTCGAGGGGCCCAAGCGTCGGCGATGACCTACTTTCCCGCGGAGCAGTATCATCGGCAGCGTAGGCTTAACTGCTGTGTTCGGGATGGGAACAGGTGTTTCCCTACGCTTATACTCACCGACAAACAGCGTCCGCCACTTTCGCGACGGACGATGAATCCGTGATATTGACGAGGCCAGTGCCTTGGCTTGGTCGGACCAACCCTCGCCCACGAGGGACGAAGGCTTGCGACAAGCTCAAGACGACTGGAGCGAACAACTTCGTGCGCCAGGCCCTCAAAGCACTGGCTCACTGAAGCGGAGATCTGACGCAACCGGATCAACCAATCTCCGTCACCGGCCCCACCCACGACCGAAGTCGATGAGTGGAAACGGTGCGGCAACATGGCAACTGCTTTGAAGACCAACCGGGCGAAGGATGCATCGCGGAAGGACTGGCGACTATGGCCTAGCCATAAGAGCCGATCCGATGCGAAGCACGATCGCTGATTGGTGTGACGAACTTTGACCGTTCGTACCGCTCAGCTGCAGGGCCTCTCAGCCCGTACACCTGCGGCCGATCAACCTGGTAGTCTACCAGGGGTCTCAACCAGGCCTCATCTTGAGGGGGGCTTCCCACTTAGATGCTTTCAGTGGTTATCCCTGCCGTACGTAGCTACCCAGCGGTGCACCTGGCGGTGCAACTGGATCACCAGAGGTACGTCCAACCCAATCCTCTCGTACTAAGGTTGACTCCTCTCAAGCCTGGAACGCCCACAACAGATAGGGACCGACCTGGCTCACGCCGGTCTGAACCCAGCTCGCGTACCACTTTAATCGGCGAACAGCCGAACCCTTGGGACCGCCTTCAGCCCCAGGATGTGATGGGCCGACATCGAGGTGCCAAAC
>JANRJU010000001.1:0-2606 GCA_033763815.1 Planctomycetota bacterium | reverse complement strand
CGACGGCGCGGGCGCGCCGGTGACCACGCAGGGGCTCTTGGTCGACCGCCTCTATACCGGGCAGCGCTGGGAACAGGCAGTGCGCCTGTACGACTACCACGCGCGCTTCTACGAACCGCGCATCGCCAGGTTCCTGAGCGTCGATCCGGCGCAAGAGCTCGCCAACCCGTACTCGTACGTCGGGGGGATGCCGACGCGCGCCGTCGATCCGAGCGGGATGCTGATCAGCGTCCCGCCTAACTTCGACGCGGCGGTGGGGCCGCTGAGGCCAGAAATCTACTTCGATCTCTATGGAGCGATCGAAGGCGGGACGCTCAACGGGCAGCAGTTTTCGCTGGCGGGCGCGCGTATCGAAGCTGCGCCCCCAGGAGCTTCCTCCTTTCTCGGAGCTGCGTACTCCATCGTGTTCTCCCTACTGGCGGTGGCCGCAATGCCCGCAGGGCTGGCGGCGGCGGCGGCAGGTGCGGCGATCGGCGTGCCCATCGTTGCCTTCGAAAAAGGATCGATCGACGGAGCGTTCTCGGGGGCTCACGCTGGCGCGATCTACGCCGCGCAGATGCATGGCAACGAAGTCGCCGATCTCGCCGGCGGCGGCATGGGCCACATGTACGGCATGGTGAAGGGGATCGTAGGAATCTCAAAGGGCGTGGCCTCGCTATCGTCCGGTGGGGACGGATCGCAGATCTTTAATGGCGTGTTTACCGTGTTCGCTAGTCTGGTGATGCCGCGGCTGGGAAGCCACGGCGGATTGAACTGGCCGGGCACGTCTTCCAACGCCGGCTTGGTACCGGGCTCGACCTCGACGGTCAACCTCGCTTCGATCGCCCATGACAAAGCCGTCGATCGGGCAGCAGGCTTTCTTGTCGCGTCGAATCACTTCGGTTGGATCGCTCGGAGCTGGGCAGGACCTGGTGTACAGCCCGGCCTGTTCGGAAACGCCTATCGAGCGCTCGGCACCGTCGGGTTCGGTGCCGTAGCGCTTGGCCTTCGAGGTCTTGGTCGGTGACGAAACCGATGGCTCGCATTCCACTGCTGGCGTGGAATTGCGCCATCCGCCTCGTCATCTCGTTCTGGTTGGCCGGTTGTGCCTACGGTGAGCTGCTGACGGTGAGGGCAAAGCAGACGGCGGTTCCACTCGACGAAGTGGAAATCGCGCGTGCGGTCGGGGTAACGTCCGAGGTGGCTAGTCGGCACGGGCTGCGTGCGCGTCGTGACGCCCAGTATCTAAGATTGCTGGGTGATGACCTCGATCCACACTTCCAAGAGCTAGACCGATTCGGCAACGACTCGCATCCGGATCCGCAGGCGCGGTCGGTGCTGGTCATGGTTGGCGTCGATCGAGCGCGTGGCGTGCTCGAGGTGGTCATCCGCGATCGCGACTCCCGGCGGCCGACCCCGTTCACCACGCGATTGGGCGAGGCCCTTGCCGAGTCACTAAGACTGGAGTTCCCGAACAAGTGTGTGGAGGTAGAGCCGCTAGCGGATCAGCCACTCTACTTCGCCCCATGACGCCAGTTGAGGGAGCGGTGTTTGTCGTATGAAGCCCTTCTCAGGGGGCATCGGCGTTCGGGGCCGGCGGGATTGTTTCGTCGCGCGTGCAAGCAGTCGTTCGATGAAGTTGCTCGGCCTGCGATCCTTCCGTATGCCCCGTCGCGTTCCTTGGGCACCGATGGCGCTGATGGCGCTCGCCTCGGGTTGTTCGTACGCCAAGGCTGTAACCGCGGGTCCCGCAAGCGCGGACACTCGCCTCACGACGAGCGATATCGAGCGGGCCAACGAGGTCGTTCGCGACGTCGCACATGCGTTCGGCCTGCTCCCACGTCGCGACCCGGAGTACTCGTGGTATCTGTCGCACCAGTCCGAAGCGGGCGGCCGCGAGATCGACCGCTTCACGCGTGCCTCGGAGGATGCCGAGGAAGCCCACGGCATCCTGCTCCTGGTGGGCGTGGACGAGGAAGGGCGAGCCTTCTTCGCGCTAATCCGGAACTGGTACACGATGGGTGAGACACCCTTCGCGAGTAGGCTGTCGGAGGCCGTCGCCGCGGCGCTCCGAAGGGAATTCCCGACTTGGGCGGTGCGGGTCGAGCGTCTTCACGACATGCCGATCTTCTACGTGCCATGAGCCCACACGCCCCTCGAACGGACCGAGATCGTATGCCGGTGCTGCCGCACGCCCACAACTCCGGCGCCCGCGCATAACGGAGTCTTGATGATGTTGCGTAGCAATAGAGGAGAATGATCATGGAACCAGAAGCGACCGCCAATCGAACCCAGTCGCGGACGAGCGCATCTCGACGCCCATCACGCTGGATCGTCGCAGTCATCGCGCTCGGTGTCTGCGCCGCGACCTTCGCCCTGGGGCAGGATACCGAACCGATGGATCTGCTGCTCGCGCTCTCCCCGGCCTCGCAGGACGAGCAGGAGGCGCTGTCGCAGGCGGCGCGGGAGACGGCGGAGCTGACGGCGGCGAGCTTGCGGGCGGCGCGGGCGGAGCGGGAGCTGGTGGCGCGCGCGGGCGAGTGGGAGAGCGGACGCTTCGGGAGCGAGAAGAGCTCGTGGCAGGTGCGTCTCGAGCGCGACCGGGCGACCAACGAGCTCCGCGGGGC